>NZ_JBHZTA010000001.1:0-722582 GCF_042879215.1 Kocuria arenosa
TAGACCGGGACGTCCCGGTGCACCGCCGCCAGCAACTCCTGCGTGAAGACGGGCACGTGCCCCACCAGCAGTGGAGTGAGTGACGGCGGCAGCGCCGTCCACGGCAGATCACGATCCACATCAGACACCCTGCCCCCCAATTCCTGGTCTCGTCACAGTCTCTCGGGTCCGCAGAGGACGAGCAATACTCAACGGATCCGGTGGATCGCCGGCTGCCGGCGAGCTGGTCCGAGCGCATCTGCCGTCCTGTTCAGGGCGATCCGAGGGCCGGGCGACCGGCTGCTCGAGCTGCAGATGACCGGTCCTGCCGGGCCGTGAGGCGTCCTCCGTTGCAGGGGGAGCCACGTGTCTCCAGGGGGGTGAACTAGAATGCACCTCCAGTGTGACGGCCGACACGTCACGCGCACTGACGACGGACGGGAAGGGCGTCACATGGTGTCGACATCGCGTACTCCCGCCAGTGCCCCCACGGCTCCGGCCCTGGTCACGTCGATCCAGGACTGGACGCGGCTTTCCTCCCGATCCTTCGTGCCCCTGACCTGCACGACGACATCCCCCCGCACCTTCCGGGGTGACATGACGGCACGCGAGGCCGGGAAGGTGCACGTCACCCACTTGCGCTTCAGCCCCCACGTCGTCGAACGGACTCCCGCGGCGCCTGGTGACCTCGGAGCGGGCCGATTCAAGGTCGGGGTGCAGCTGGAGGGGCGTGGAATCGTGGAACAGGGGGACGGCACCGCGGTGCTGGGGGTCGGGGACATGGCCCTCTACGACACCTCTGCGCCCTACCGTCTGGAGTTCCCCGACGACGCGCGGGTGCTGGTGCTGATGTTCGACCACGCTTCTCTGGATCTGCCCCCGAACGCGGTGACCCATATACGGGCCTGCCGGCTCGGGCCGGAGGATCCCGTCCACCGCATGGTGGGGTCTTTCCTCTCATCCTTGGCCGACCACATGGACGAACTGACGGGCATGACCGGCCAGCGCATGGGCAATTCTGCTCTGGACCTGCTCACCACGTCCTTCAACCGAGAGCTGGACGGCCAGGTCTCCGTCTCCTTGGACGAAGAGGATCGGCTGCGCGCCACCGTGCACGACTACATCGAGGCGCACCTGGCGGACCCTGAACTGGACCCGTCGATGATCGCCCGGGCCCACTACATCTCCGTGCGACGCCTGCACCAGGTGTTCCATGAAGAGGGCACCACCGTCTCGGCCTGGATCCGCACGCGTCGCCTGGAACGGTGCCGCCGGGCGCTGGAGGACCCCGTCAGCGCCGGTGTGCCGATCGCTCGAGTCGCGGCCCGGTGGGGCTTCACCGACGGCGCACACTTCTCCCGGGTGTTCAGGGCCGCCTACGGCATGACGCCCTCGCAGGTCCGGACGCGCGCACTGGCGGCTTGACCCGCCCGCCCGCGGGCAGATCGTCGCTCAGCCGTGGATGACCTGGGGGGCGCCCAAGTGCTTGAGGCCCTCGACGCTGAACTCCCGGCCGCCGCCGGCCCTGGCCTGCTCGACCAGGTTCGCGACGATGTCGTACTGGGCCTGGTTCTGCAACGGGCCCAGCACGTTGGTCTCGTCCAGCCCGATGCCCATCGGCGTCTTCGCGGCGACCTCGGTGAGAGCCTGGCAGACAGCGTCGTAGACGTCCTCGTGGACGTAAAGTCGCTTCAGCGCCGCACACGTCTGACCGGTGTTGATGAACGCTTCCAGAACAGGTCCTTGGCGATCGCGGCCGGGCCCACATCCGGGAGCAGCTGGTGGAGCACGTGGAGCAGGGCCCGCACCGACAGCGGGGTGTACTCCGACGGTTTGACCACCATGGTGCTGCCCATGCGCATGGCCGGAGCCAGCTGCCAAGCGGTGATCATCATCGGCCAGTTCCACGGCCCGATCGCTCCGACCACGCCCAGGGGGCGGTAGTGCAACTCGGCGCGGGTGCCGTCCTCCTCCACGAGGACCTCGGGTTCGAGTTCCAGGGCGGCGGTGCGCGGCCACCCCGCACACGCCCCGATCTCGAAGCGGGCGTTGGGGCCGTTGAGCGGCTTGCCCTGTTCCCGTGAGAGCAGCGCGGCCAGGGCCTCCGCGCTGGCCGCGACAGCGTCGGCGGCGGCCATGAGCAGGCTGCGGCGTTCGGCGTGGCCGCGGGAGGCCCACCCGGGTCGGGCGGCCCGAGTGGTGTCGAGGGCCGCCTCGAGGTTCGCCACGGAGTGCTCGGGGGCGCGGCCCACGCGCTCGCCCGTGGCGGGGTCCATGATCGGGCGCCCGCCTTCGGCCGACTCGATCGCCGCCAGGAGGTCCGCCGCGCTCGAGCAGGTGGGCTGGGCAGGGGAGTCAGCGGTCATGGTGCGTCTCCTCGTTGTCAGGCCGGTGCGTGGGTGACTGCGGAGTCCCGGTGTGGTCGGAGGCGGACTTCTCCGAGTACTTCCCCCACTGTGCTGGTCGTCGCGCCCCTCCGGGCAGGACGCGAGTGCCGAGGCTCTCGACGTTGCGTGCACGACCGTGATCGACATCGGAGGGCGGCGGACACCGCGGCAGGGAGGGGCAGCCGCGGTGGCCACGGTGGCCACGGTGTCGGAGACCACCGTTCTTGACTTTCCGTGCACGCCGACCGCCATCCCGGGAACGAACCCGTCCGGCCCGAGGACAAGCGGTGTAATGCACGTCACCATGGGTGGAAATCACCGTTTCCGCCGGAACCCCGGTCCGCTCCGTCACACCTGGAGAACTGCCATGAGCGACACCACCCACACCCTCCGCCCGTCAGCACTGGGCGTCACGCACCCCTTGGACCTGCTGACACCTGCCGAGATCTCGGCCGCCCGCGCCGTGCTGGAGAAGGCCGGCCTGCTGCTCCCGAGCACCCGGTTCCCCCGGGTGCTGCCGGTGGAGCCGTCGAAGTCCGTGGTCCTGCGCCACGTCGAGGGCGATGACGAGTTCGACCGCTCGCTCGACATCACTCTGCTGGACACCGACACCGGCCGCACGCGCCGGGCCGTGGTGTCCGTGACCGCGGGAGAGGTCCGCTCGCTCGAGACCCTGCCCACCGGGGAGCACCCCTACGGCCAGGCCCAGTACCTGTTCGAGGAGTACGACCGGGCCGCGGCGATCGTCAAGGCGGACCCGCGCTGGCAGGCGGCCATGGCCCGGCGCGGCATCGAGGACACCACCCACACGTTCGTCTCCCCGCTGGCGCCGGGATTCTTCCCGCGAGAGGACGAGACCGGCAAGCGGGTGATCCGCTCCCTGACCTTCCACCGCCGCTTCGAGGGTGACAACCCGTGGGGCCACCCGGTCGAGGGGCTCATCGCCCACGTCGACCTCACGGCCGGCGAGGTCCTCCGCCTGGAGGACGAGGGCGACGTGCCGGTGCCCATGGCCGACGCCAACTACACCCCCGAGCACGTCGGCCCTGCGCGCACGACATTGAAGCCCTTGGACATCGTCCAGCCGGAGGGCCCGTCCTTCCAGGTGGAGGGCACCCATGTCACCTGGGAGAACTGGAAGCTGCGCATCGGGTTCAACGCCCAGGAGGGCCTGGTGCTCAACCAGGTCACCTTCCGCGACGACACCGGGGAGCAGCCCGAGGACCGCTCCGTGCTCTACCGCGGCTCCGTGCCGGAGATGGTGGTGCCCTACGGGGACACCACGAGCACCCGCTTCTGGATCAGCTATTTCGACGCGGGGGAGTACCTGCTCGGCAAGAACGCGAACTCCCTGAAGCTCGGCTGTGACTGCCTGGGGGTCATCCGGTACTTCGACGCGTTCGTGGCCGACGACGAGGGCCACCCCATGGAGATCCCGCACGCGGTGTGCATGCACGAGGAGGACTACGGGATCCTCTGGAAGCACACCGAGCCCGGGGAGGCCCCGCAGGTGCGCCGCTCCCGCCGGCTGGTGATCAGCTACTTCGCCACGATCGGCAACTACGAGTACGGCTTCTTCTGGTACTTCTACCTCGACGGCTCCATCCAGGTGGAGGCCAAGGCCACCGGCATCGTGTTCGCCGGCGCCTGCCTGCCCGGGCAGCCCAACCGTCACTCGGCCGAGATCGCCCCCGGCATCCAGGCCCCGGTGCACCAGCACATCTTCTGCGCCCGGCTCGACGTCGCCGTCGACGGCACGGAGAACTCGGTGCAGGAGGAGAACCTGGTGGCCCTGCCCATGGGCGACGACAACCCGTACGGCAACGCCTTCACGTGGTCGCGCACCGACGTGACCCGCGAGTCCGAGGGCGTCCGGGACGCGAACACCGAGACGGGGCGCAAGTGGTTCGTCACCAATCCCCACCGGCGCAACCACGTCGGCGAGCCCACCGCCTACCACCTGATCCCCATGCCGGGCCCGCGGCTGCTGGCCGCGGAGGGCTCCTCGGCCCGGAAGCGGGCGGAGTTCGCCACCCACCACCTGTGGGTCACCGCCTTCGACGCCGAGGAGCGGTTCCCGGCCGGGGACTTCCCCAACCAGCACGCCGGCGGGGGCCTCGGGGACTGGGTGAAGCAGGACCGGGACCTGGTCAGCACGGACGTGGTGCTGTGGCACACCTTCGGGCCCACCCACATCCCGCGCACCGAGGACTGGCCGATCATGCCGGTGGACTACTACGGCTTCTGGTTCAAGCCCTACGGCTTCCTGGACCGCAACCCGGCGCTGGACCTGCCGGACTGGTCCACCGCCGGCGGGCGCTGCTGCGGCACCGAGGTCGGCCACGCCGACGCGGTCCCGGCGGCGGAGAGCGCCCACGCGATCACCGGCACCGGCGACCACCCCACCCACGACTGCCGCTGCGAGGGCTGAACCATGAGCACCAGCACCACACCGTCCGAGAACCTGCCCGCCCCCGGTGGTCCCCCGTCCCACGGCCACCTCGATGCCGGCGGGGGACTGGACCGCCGGACGCTGACCGTTCCCTCCCTGGTCTTCCTCATCATCGCGGCCTCAGCACCCCTGACCGTCCTGGCCGGTGGGGTGACCTCCACCTACGCCGTGGCCGGGCTGCTGGGGGTGCCCCTGGGCTACGTCCTGCTCGGGGTGCTGCTGGCCCTGTTCGCCGTGGGCTACGGGGCGATGTCCGCCCGGATCACCAACGCCGGCGCCTTCTACGCCTACATCGCCGACGGGCTGGGCCGGCGCCAGGGCATCGGCGCCTCCTGGCTGGCGCTGATCAGCTACAACGCCATGCAGATCGGCATCTACGGGCTCTTCGGGTTCGCCCTGTCGTCCTTCCTCGAAGCGCGCCTGGGCCTCGGGGTGCCGTGGTGGATCTCCGCCCTGGTAGGACTCGTCGTAGTGGGTCTGCTGGGCATCAGCCGAGTGGACCTCTCGGCCAAGGTGATCGCCGTGCTGGTCGCCCTGGAATTCGTGGTGGTGATCGTGGTCGACGTGCTCTGCCTGGCCGTGGCCCCGGAGGGCATCAGCGCCCAGCCGCTGATCCCCACCGAACTGTTCACCTACGGCATCGGCGCGGTCCTGGCCTTCGGGATCGCCGCATTCATGGGCTTCGAGTCCGGCGCCATCTACAGCGAGGAGGTGAAGGACCCCGCACGCTCCGTGCCGAAGGCCACGTTCACGGCCGTGGCGATCATCTCCGTGTTCTACGCCGTTTCCGCCTGGGCCCTGGCCGTCGGCGTGGGCCCAGGCCAGATCGTCGCGGCCTCCCGGGAGCACGGGCCCGACCTCGTGTTCGTCCTCCTCGCCCAGCACGGCGGGGTGCTGCTGACCGACACCGCCCAGGTCCTGTTCATCACCAGCCTGCTGGCCGCACTCATCGCCTTCCACAACGCCGTGGCCCGCTACTTCTTCTCCCTGGGCCGTGAGAGCGTGCTGCCGTCCTGGCTGGGCGCGGTGGGCGCTCGCAACCACGCTCCGGTGGCTGGATCCCTGACCCAGAGCGCCTTCGCGGTGGTCCTGGTGGCCGTCTTCGCGATCGCCGGCCAAGGCTCGGAACTGGGCCCGTTGTTCCCGGTGCTCACGCTCTTCACCTGGCTCACCAACGCCGGGGCCTTCGGGCTGATCTTCCTCCTGGCCGTCACCTCCGTGGCCGTCATCGGCCACTTCCGCCGTGATCCCGGTGGGCACTCGGCCTGGGTGCGCTGGATCGCCCCGGTGCTCTCGGCCGCCGGCCTCGGCACGGTCTTCGTTCTCATCCTGGTGAACTTCGACGTCCTCATCGGCGCCGAAGGCCCCAGTCCGCTGGCGGTGGTGATGCCCGGGATCATCCTGCTCACCGGCGCGGCCGGTCTCGTGTGGGGTGAGTACCTCCGGCGCCGCCGGCCCGAGGTCTTCACCGGAGTCGGCTCCGGTCGGACCGTCGACGAGGCCACCGCCGCGGTCCCGGCTCACCAGGCTGCCGGCGATGTCCGCCACTGAGGCGCGGCGACCTGCTCCTGCAGGTGTGCCAGGGCGGGGTGCAATGCCGCCTGTGCCCGTCGCGGTCGGGCTGCTGCACGGCTGTCTCGTGCTGTGCGTCGCCGGCTCGACAGCGGCTCACGGATGGATGGCGGTGGGCGGTGGACACGGTGCCGGGTGGTCGCTGGCCATGGCCGTCATGGCTGTGCTGTGTGCGTTCTGCGTGGTGGGTCTGATGCGCCGGCCGCTGGCGGTGGCTCCTGTGCGCATGGCCATGGTCATGGCGCTCACCATGGCGCTGCTCCACGTCCTGATGATTCCGCTCATGGCAGGTGCCGCAGGAAGAGCAACGCATCATCATGCGCATCACGGAGGGGGAGGCCCCGGGGCGGCTCCTGTGGCCTCGTCCGCGGGCGGAGCGGACCTCAGCGCCATGATGCTGGTCATCGTGCTCGAGCTGACCGCAGGGGGCTTGGCAGCCGCTCGACTGCGCCGTCGTTGACCCCGGGTCCTGAACGGCACGGTCGGCCGGGTGCCGCCGAGGATGTGCACGGGACAAGCCCTGCCGCGGTCGACATCCGCCCGAGGAGAAAGCCAGCAGGACCAGAGCTCCGACCGCCCGGTCGGCGTTGTTCCACCAGTGCTGCACCACGAGGTTCAGAATGGCGCCCCCGGTCAGCGCCACCACGAGCCCGGTCGGCACGCTGCCGTGTCCGCAGGCCCGCAGCAGGCGCCCGGTCTGGTCCTCGACGGCACGGCGTCCTCGGGACAGTTCGGCGCTGAGGTCGCTGCTCTCGCGGGTGGTGTCGATGAGCCGGCCCATGGTGCCACGCAGCGCGTCATCGCTCAGACCGGGCCCGGCGAAGCACCGGACCACCCGCCCGGCGGTAGTCATGGTGGGGGTGGCGCAATCCACTTCGTATCATATACGATATTAATCAAGAGACCTGGGCCACACCACTGGACGTGCTGGACCCGGGCCACCTCCGAGGACCACGAAGGCAGGACGGCATGGCAGAGACGACACCGGCTCCTCCCGGGGCTACCGGGCCCGTTGACTTCACCGATCGGGCGAACCGCCCCGGAAAGATCATCGCCCTGCACCTGAACTACCCCTCCCGCATCGCTCAGCGGGGCCGCTCCCCGAAGTTCCCCGGCTACTTCCTCAAGGCCGGGACCTCCGTCGCCCGGACCGGCGCCACGATCGAGCGCCCGGCCGGCACCGAGCTGCTGGCCTACGAGGGCGAGATCGCCCTGGTCATCGGGCAGACGTGCCGCCGGGTGCGCCCGGAGGAGGGCTGGTCCAAGGTCTCCGGCGTCACCGCCGCCAACGACTGGGGCCTGTACGACCTGCGCCATGCCGACAAGGGCTCCAACGTCAAGAACAAGTCCGGGGACGGCTACACCCCGCTGGGCCCGGACGTCATCCCGGCCGCCGGGCTCGATCCGGCCGCGCTGCGCATCCGGACCTGGGTCAACGGGGACCTCGTCCAGGACGACACCACCGAGGCGCTGGTCTTCCCCTTCGGCCAGCTCGTGGCGGACCTGTCCCAGCTCATGACGCTGGAGGAGGGCGATGTCATCCTGACGGGCACCCCGGCCGGCTCCTCCGTGGCCCAGCCGGGCGACGTCGTCGAGGTCGAGGTGGACGCCCCCGGCGCGCCCGGCGCTCCCTCCAGCGGACGGCTGGTCACCCGCGTGGTGGCCGGCGAGGAGCCGATGGCGCCCTACGGACACGGCCCGCAGGTGGACGACACGCAGCGGGAGGAGGCCTGGGGTTCGCGCGAGGCCGCCGGACTGCCGCCGGCCGCGGCGGACGCCGAGCCGTACCACTACGTGCCCGCCTCGCCGGCCCCCGATCGCAGCCTGCTCACCGACGAGCTCTCGGCGAAGATCAACGAGACGGCCGTGGCCACCATCACCGCGCAGCTGCGCAAGCGAGGGATCGACAACGCCACGATCGACGGCGTGCGGCCCACCCATCCCGGCCGCCGCATCCTCGGCTACGCCGCGACCCTGCGCTACGTGCCCAACCGGGAGGACCTGTTCAAGGCCTTCGGGGGCGGGTTCAACGCCCAGAAGCGCGCCATGGACACGGTGCAGCCGGACGACGTGGTGGTCATGGAGGCCCGCGGTGAGAAGGGGACCGGCACCCTCGGCGACGTCCTCGCCCTGCGCGCCAAGGTGCGTGGTGCCAACGCGGTGATCACCGACGGCGGCGTGCGGGACAGTGCCGCTGTCGCGGAGGTCGGCATCCAGGTCTACTCCAACGGCGCCCACCCGGCCGTGCTCGGCCGCCGCCACATCCCCTGGGAGGTCGGCGGAACGGTGGCCTGCGGCGGGACCACCGTCCAGCCGGGCGACATCGTCATCGGCGACGACGACGGCGTCGTGGTCGTCCCCCCGCAGCTGCTGGCCGAGGTGATCGCCGACGCCTGGGAGCAGGAACAACAGGACGCGTGGGTGTATGACCGGGTGGCCGAAGGCCACCCGGTGGACGGACTGTTCCCGCCCAACGCCGAATGGAAGCGCAAGTACCTGGAGTACCAGCAGCTGCGCGCCGGCCGGGACGACCGGTGAGCACCGAGGTCCTCCAGTCCAAGTCGGAGGAGGCCTACCAGGCCATCCTCGGGGGTGTCCAGCAGGGCCGCTTCGCCCCGGGCAGCCGCCTGGTGCTGGCCCAGCTGGCCGCCGAGCTCGGGATGTCCGTGGTGCCGGTGCGCGAGGCCGTGCGGAGGCTTCAACAGGACGGCCTGGTGGCCTATCAACGCAATGTCGGTGCCACCGTGGTGGGCATCGACCCCGTGGAGTACCAGAACACCATGGAGACCCTGGCCCTGGTCGAGGGATTCTCCACGGCCCAGTGCGCGCCGCTGATCACCGAAGCCGAGCTGCAACGGGCCCGCGGGATCAACGACCAGATGCGCCGAGTGCTGGACGAGTTCGATCCGGTGCAGTTCACCTCGCTGAACAAGCAGTTCCACTCCACGCTCTACGAGCACCACCAGAACGCGCACATCCTCGACCTGGTGCACCGCGGCTGGAACCGGCTGGCCGCCCTGCGCTCGTCCACCTTCGCCTACGTCCCCGGCCGGGCCCGTGCCTCCGTGGACGAACACGACCACCTGCTGGACCTCATCGCCGAGGGCGCCCCCTTCGACGTCGTCGAGACCGCCGCGAGACAGCACCGCCTCAACACGCTCGACGCCTACCTGGCCTCACGGACTCCACCTCAAGACGCTGCACGCCGAAAGGACACACCATGAGCACCGAGACCACCCCCGACACCGCACAGCGCTGGGTTCCGGCCAACCTGCCGGGAAAGATCCAGCACTACATCAACGGCGAGCACGTCGACTCGATCGACGGCGACACCTTCGACGTGCTGGACCCGGTCACCAACCAGTCCTACATCAAGGCCGCCTCCGGCAAGGTCGCCGACATCGACGCCGCCGTCGCGGCCGCCAAGGACGCCTTCGAGAACGGCCCGTGGCCCAGCATGCTCCCGCGCGAACGCTCCCGGGTGCTGCACAAGATCGCCGACATCGTGGAAACCCGCGGCCAGGACCTCGCCGAGATGGAGTGCTTCGACACCGGCCTGCCGATCAAGCAGGCGCTCGGTCAGGCCCAGCGCGCCGCCGAGAACTTCCGCTTCTTCGCCGACCTGATCGTCGCCCAGCACGACGACACCTACAAGGTGCCCGGCCGCCAGGTGAACTACGTCAATCGCAAGCCGATCGGCGTGGCGGGGCTCATCACCCCGTGGAACACCCCGTTCATGCTGGAGTCCTGGAAGCTGGGACCGGCGCTGGCCACCGGCAACACCGTGGTGCTCAAGCCGGCCGAGTTCACCCCGCTGTCCGCCTCCCTGTGGCCGGGCATCTTCGAGGAGGCCGGCCTGCCGGCCGGTGTGTTCAACATCGTCCACGGCTACGGCGAGGAGGGCTTCGCCGGCGACTCCCTGGTCAAGCACCCGGACGTCCCGCTGATCTCCTTCACCGGCGAGTCCCGCACCGGCCAGATCATCTTCGGCAACGCCGCGCCGTACCTGAAGGGCCTGTCCATGGAGCTGGGCGGCAAGTCCCCCGCCGTCGTCTTCGACGACGCTGACCTGGACGCCGCGATCGACGCGACGATCTTCGGGGTCTTCTCCCTCAACGGCGAACGCTGCACCGCGGGCTCGCGCATCCTGGTCCAGCGCGGCATCTACGACGAGTTCGTGGAGCGCTACTCCGCCCAGGCCGAGCGCGTGCGGGTCGGCCTGCCGCACGAGGAGGCCACCGAGGTCGGTGCCCTGGTGCACCCCGAGCACTTCGAGAAGGTCATGTCCTACGTGGAGATCGGCAAGGGCGAGGCCCGCCTCACCGCCGGCGGCAGCCGCCCGGAGGAGTTCCCCGAGGGCAACTTCATCCGGCCGACCGTCTTCGCCGACGTCGCCCCGGACGCCCGGATCTTCCAGGAGGAGATCTTCGGCCCCGTCGTGGCGATCACCCCCTTCGACACGGACGAGGAGGCCCTGGCGCTGGCCAACAACACCAAGTACGGACTCGCCGCCTACATCTGGACGAACGACCTGAAGCGGTCCCACAACTTCGCCCAGAACGTCGAGGCCGGCATGGTGTGGCTCAACTCCAACAACGTCCGCGACCTGCGCACCCCCTTCGGCGGCGTCAAGGCCTCGGGGCTGGGCCACGAGGGCGGCTACCGCTCGATCGACTTCTACACCGACCAGCAGGCCGTGCACATCAACCTCGGCGAGGTCCACAACCCCGTCTTCGGCAAGGACGAGGCCGCCGCCTCCGCCCGGACCGGCGACGCCTGAGCCACGGCGTCGTCCGTCCGCCAGCCCGACCGTCACCCCGCACCCCGACCAGAGCAAGGACAGCCATGACCCACCTCGACGACCGGACGATGACGTCCTCCGGCTTCTACGTCTCGCAGGAAGCCCCGATCCGTTCCGACAACCCGGTCCCCACCCCGCAGGCCCCCGCGCCGGACATCCTGCGCTGCGCCTACATGGAGCTCGTCGTCACCGACCTGAAGCGCTCGCGGGAGTTCTACGTGGACGTGCTGGGGCTCACCGTGACCGAGGAGGACGAGAACACCGTCTACCTGCGGTCCCTGGAGGAGTTCATCCACCACAACCTCGTGCTCCGGAAGGGCCCGGTGGCCGCCGTCGCCGCCTTCTCCTACCGCGTGCGCAGCCCCGAGGACCTGGACAAGGCCGTGGCCTTCTACGAGGAGCTCGGCTGCCGCGTGGAGCGCCGTCCGGAGGGCTTCACCAAGGGCATCGGCGACTCGGTGCGCGTCGAGGACCCGCTGGGCTTCCCGTACGAGTTCTTCCACGACGTCGAGCACGTCGAGCGGCTGGCCTGGCGCTACGACCTGTACACCCCGGGCGCCCTGGTCCGCCTGGACCACTTCAACCAGGTCACCCCGGACGTGCCGCGCGCCACGAAGTTCATGCAGGACCTGGGCTTCCGCGTCACCGAGGACATCCAGGACGACGAGGGCACCGTGTACGCCGCCTGGATGCGCCGCAAGCCGACCGTGCACGACACCGCCATGACCGGTGGCGACGGCCCGCGCATGCACCACGTCGCCTTCGCCACCCACGAGAAGCACAACATCCTGGCGATCTGCGACAAGATGGGCGCCCTGCGCATCTCCGACCGCATCGAGCGCGGACCCGGCCGGCACGGGGTCTCGAACGCGTTCTACCTGTACATCCTCGACCCGGACGGCCACCGGATCGAGATCTACACCCAGGACTACTACACCGGAGACCCGGACAACCCGGTCGTCACCTGGGACGTGCACGACAACCAGCGCCGTGACTTCTGGGGCAACCCGGTCGTTCCGTCCTGGTACACCGAGGCCTCCCTGGTCCTGGACCTGGACGGCAACCCGCAGGAGGTCGTGAAGCGCACCCAGAACTCCGAGATGGAGGTGACCATCGGCGCCGACGGGTTCTCCTACACCCGCGAGGGTGACGAGGACGGCACCTACAAGGGCGAGGCCGCCAAGGGCTTCAAGCTCGGAAACCAGCTCTGAGCGGGGGACCGGGACGATGCTGGACCACGAGACCCATGTGAAGATCGCCGATGAGCTGCACCGGGCGGGGCTGGACCGCACGCCGGTGCCGCGGCTGACGCAGAGGTACCCGCAGATGGAGATCGAGGACTCCTACGCGGTGCAGAGGATCTGGGCGCAGCGGCAGGAGGAGGCCGGCCGCACCAAGGCCGGGCACAAGATCGGGCTGACCTCCAAGGCCATGCAGGACGCCACCGGCATCGACGAGCCGGACTACGGGGTGATCTTCGACGACCAGGTGGTCGAGTCCGGCCACGTCTACGAGTGGGCGAGGTACACCCACCCACGCATCGAGATGGAGCTGGCCTTCGTCCTGAGTGAGGACCTCGCCGGCCCCGGCGTGAACCTCTTCGACGTGCTGCGCGCCACCGAGTACGTGGTGCCGGCCCTCGAGGTGCTGGACTCGCGCATCGAGATGGAGGGCCGGACCATCACGGACACCATCTCGGACAACGCCGCGCTCGGTTCCATGGTGATCGGGGGCCGCCCGGTCGCCCCGGACGCCGTCGACCTGCGCTGGGTCGCCGGGGCGCTGTGGCGCAACGAGGAGATCATCGAGACCGGGGTGGCCTCCGGGGTGCTCAACCACCCGGCCAACGGGGTGCACTGGCTGGCGAACCGGATCGCCGGCCACGGGGACCGGCTGGAGGCCGGGGAGATCATCCTCGCCGGGTCCTTCACCCGCCCCATGTGGGTCTACGCCGGGGACACCGTGTACGCCGACTACGGACAGTTAGGGACCATCACATGCCGATTCGCCTAGAACCGCAGCCCAGCCTCAAGGACCTGTTCACGACATCGGCGCGCGCCGACCGGAACGGCCGGCCCGTCGCCGGGATGTTCATCAGCTCCGGTGACCCGTCCAGCACCGAGATCTGCGCGTCCGCAGGTCTGGACTACCTCCTGCTCGACGGCGAACACGCGCCGCTGGGTCTGGAGACCGTCCAGTCCCAGCTGCGGGCCATGGCCGGCTACCCGGTCGTCCCCGTGGTGCGCGTGCCCGCCCTCGACACCGTGCTGGTCAAGCAGTACCTCGACCTGGGCGCACAGTCCCTCGTCATCCCGATGGTGGACAGCGCCGCGGACGCCGAGGCGGCGGTGCGTGCCATGCACTACCCGCCGCACGGGGTCCGGGGCGTCGGGTCCGCACTGGCCCGCTCGGCGAGATGGAACCGGATCCCGGACTACCTGAACCGGGCCGCCGACCTGGTCACCCTGGTCGTCCAGGTCGAGTCGGCGGCCGCCGTCGAGAACGCCCGGCAGATCGCCGCAGTCGACGGCATCGACGGCATCTTCATCGGTCCCTCCGACCTGGCCGCCTCCATGGGCCTGATCGGCCGGCAGGACCACCCGGACGTGGTCGCGGCCGTGAAGACCGTGATCGACCAGGTCAAGGCGGCCGGAAAGTTCGTCGGTGTCAATGCCTTCGCCGCCGACCGGGCCCTCGACTACGTGGCGGCCGGGGCCGACTTCGTGAACGTCGGGGCCGACGTCGCGCTCCTGGCCCGAGCCACCGAGACCCTGGCCGACACCTGGTGCGGCACCGCCGCGCCGACCGAATAGACCGCAGAACCACCTCCCCGCATTAGGAGACCCCATGCTGTTCCACCACCACGGGTACGTATCCACGGACCCCCGTGTCCAGCCCGCCGCCGGTGTGGGCATCGACCGTTCCCCGGAGCTGCCCGAGACCATGGACGTGCTCGTGGTCGGCGCGGGCCCCGCCGGCATGACTGCCACCGCCCAGCTGGCGAGCTTCCCGGAGGTCATGACCTGCCTCGTCGACCGCCGCCCCTACCGACTGGAGATCGGCCAGGCCGACGGCATCCAGGCCCGCAGCGTCGAGACGTTCCAGGCCTTCGGCTTCGCCCAGGAGATCATCGCCGAGGCGTTCCACCTGAGCGAGATGAACTTCTGGAAGCCGGACCCGGCCAACCCGGAGCACATCGTCCGGACCGCACGGGCCGTGGACGACCCCACGGGTGTCAGCGAGTTCCCGCACCTGATCGTCAACCAGGCGCGCGTGCTGGACTACTTCGCCCGCTTCGCGAGGAACGCCCCGTCCCGGACCGAACCGTACTTCGGCTGGGAGTTCGTCAAGCTCGAGGTCGGCGAGGGGGAGCACCCGGTCGCCGTCACCCTGAAGCGCACCGGCGACCAGCCGGAGGGCGGTGCAAGCCGGGGCGAGGAGCGCGTCGTGCGCACCAAGTACGTCCTCGGGGCCGACGGCGCGCACTCGAAGGTCCGCCGGGACATCGGTGCCCAGCACGTGGGCGCGGTGTCCTACCACGCGTGGGGCGTCATGGACGTCCTGGCCGAGACCGATTTCCCGGACATCCGCACCAAGTGCGCCATCCAGTCCAAGCACGGATCGATCCTGCACATCCCGCGCGAGGGCGGCTTCCTGTTCCGCATGTACGTGGACCTGGGCGAGGTCAACGCGGACGACGCCGGCGCGGTCCGCAAGACCCCGATCGAGTCGATCGTCGCCCAGGCCAATCAGATCGTCACGCCCTACACCGTGGACGTGAAGGACGTGGCGTGGTGGAGCGTCTATGAGGTCGGCCACCGAGTGACGGACCGCTTCGACGACATCCCCACCGAGGAAGCGGGACAGCGCAGCCCGCGGGTGTTCATCGCTGGTGACGCCTGCCACACCCACTCGGCCAAGGCCGGCCAGGGCATGAACGTCTCCATCCAGGACGCGTTCAACCTCGGCTGGAAGCTGGGCCACGTGCTGACCGGGTTGAGCCCGGAGTCGCTGCTGTCCACCTACTCGGCCGAGCGCCAGCCGGTGGCCCAGAACCTCATCGACTTCGACCGGGAATGGTCCTCCATGATGGCCGCCAAGCCGGAGGAGCTGGAGAGTGCGTCCGCGCTGGAGGACTTCTACCAGAAGACCGCCGAGTTCCCGGCGGGCTTCATGACGGAGTACCCGGCCGGGCTGCTCGTGGGCGAGCCGACGTACCAGGACCTTGCCACAGGTTTCCCGCTGGGCAAGCGCTTCAAGGCCCACCCGGTCAAGCGCGTCTCGGACACCAACCCGAAGTTCCTGGGCCACCAGCACACCGCCGACGGCCGGTGGCGTGTCTACGCCTTCGCCGACGCCGCCGTGTCGTCCGCTGAGGACTCGAAGCTGCGGACCTGGGCCGAGTGGATGGACTCCGCGGAGTCACCGGTGCGCCGGTTCACTCCGGGAGGCCAGGACCTCGACGCCCTGTTCGACCTCAACGTGGTCTACCAGCAGCCGCACGAGGGGGTGGAGCTGATGAAGGTTCCCTCCGTGTTCCGCCCGAAGGTCGGCAAGTTCCAGATCTCCAACCTGAACAAGGTGTGGGGCACGGACCCGGAGGACGACATCTACGAGGCCCGCGGCCTGAGCAGGGACGGCGTGGTCGTGGTGGTCCGCCCGGACCAGTACGTCGCCCACGTGCTGCCGCTGACCGCGACCTCCGAGCTGTCGGACTTCCTGACGCCGATCTTCACCCGCTGACCGGTCGCGGCAGGCTCCGCCCGCGGCTCCCGCCATCGACGTCTCCGAGGTGACCGTGAGCTGATCCCGGCACTCCGGCCGGACCGACCAGCGCCGTGGGGCGGAGCTCCTCGCCGGCTCCCTCCACGTGCGGTCGCGCCCCGAGCCGTCCGACCTCACACCACCCGGGCGTCGATGAGGGCGGGGCCGTCCGCCTGCAGAGCGTCCTGGTAGGCGCGCTCGAACTCCTCCCGCGTGGTGGTGCGGGTGGCGCGCACCCCGTATCCCTGGGCGAGAGACACGAAATCGATCTCACCCAGGACCAGGCCCGGCACGTCAGGCACGCCCATGCGTTGGGCGAATCCGGCCAGTGCGCCGTATCCGGAGTTGTTGACTATCACGAACACGGTGCGGGTGCCCCGCTGCGCCGCCGTGTACAGCGCGGTGATGCCGTAGTTGGCGGACCCGTCGCCGACAGTGGCCACGACAGTCGCCTCCGGCCTGGCGAGGGAGATCCCGACGGCGGCCGGCAGCCCGAAGCCGAGACCGCCGGAGGCCGGGAAGTGATACCCGCCCGGTCGGTCGATCGCGACCCGCTCGAGATATTCCAGGTCGAGGGTGGTGGTCTCATTGACGTAGACCACGCGGTCGTCGACGTGCTGGTTCAGAACCTCCAGGATCTCTGTTCCCGTCATCCCTTCCGGGGAGGTCCTCGCCGCGGGCAGCCGGCGCTCCGGACGCCGAGCACCGCGATCCCGCACGCCCTGGGCCAGCACGGTGACGGCGTCGGCGACGTCGGCGATGACTGCCCGGCCGAAGGGTGCGCGGGTGGCCTCGGCCGGGTCCTGGGTCACCTGCCACACCTGCGTGCCCGGCTCGAGGTAGGCCCCTGGCTCCCACCGGTGGTACCGGAACACGGGTGCACCAAGCACCAGCACCGCGTCGTGCCCGGACAGTCGGCGGCGCACCGACTCGATGCCCGGGACCATGACGCCGCCGAAGTTGGGGTGGGTGGTGGGAAACGGGGCACGCGACGGTGACGGTGCCACGTACACCGCCGCATCGGCGTGCTCGGCCAGCTGGACCACGGCATGGAGAACCGCAGGATCCGCGACGGCGGCTGCGTCGACCTGGGGTCCCAGCACCAGCGCCGGGCGCTGTGCGTCGTCGACGGCGGCGATCAGCTCACGGGCGATCTGGTCGGGCAGCGTACCCGCTGTGGTCACCGAGCGCTCGATGAGCAGGGCGTCATCGGGAAGGGCCGGTTCGTTCCAGTCGTCCAGGGGGACCGACACGTAGACCGGGCCTTGTGGGTGGGTGGTGGCCTCGAGCACGGCCTGGGACAGCGTGCGCGGCACATCGGCGGCGGACAGCGGTTCGTGCGCGTACTTGGTCAGGGGGTAGGTCAGCATTCCCGCCTCCATGTTGGCGAGCATGGCCTGCTGCCCGACGGTGCGCCGGACCTGCTGCCCCGCCAGCAGCACCAGCGGCATGTGAGCATACCGGGCGTTGGTCAACGCGCCCATGGCGTTGCCGGTTCCGGACGCGGCGTGCAGGTTCACGAGGACCGGCTTGCCGGTGGCGCGAGAATAGCCCTCGGCCATGCCCACCACCACCTGCTCGTGCAGTCCCAGCACGAAGTCGAAGTCCTCGCCCAGCCCGGCCAGGAAGGGCAGCTCGTTGGATCCCGGGTTACCGAAGATCGTGGTCATTCCGTGAGCACGGAACACATCCGTGGAGGCCTCCAGAACTGTCCTGTCGTCTCCCATTGTTCGACTCCCATCAATTGAGTGGTGCAACGTGGCCGGGACTGCCTCCAGTTTGGCTCACTCTCGGGGGGTGATCGTTCTCAGGCCGCTGGGTGGCCGTGGTCGATGGTCGCAAACTCCACTGGTGTCCGACGACCGAGACGTCGTTGCCGGCGCACGCTGCGACCCGTCCCATGGACCCACGAGGCCGGGACGGGTGAGCTCGTGCACGACCTCTCGGGTTCGACACCGGACCTATCCCACCGGTCGTGGCAACACCTACAAGATGAGGTGTTCGATGGGTGTCATCGAGAAGCAGCAGCGGGTCCAGGTCTGCCGAGGACGGATCGTCTCTCCCGGCCGCTGCCCCGGAGGGCGCGCACGGCCCAGGACCAGCGCATCGCGGCGGCCCTGCGCGAGGATGTGCAACCGCGTGGTCATCGGGTGATCTCGGGCGTGTGCCGGCCCGAGCGGCTGCCCCGCGGGGTGGGTGTGGCGTTCCGAGTCCTCGGCGGTCACTTCGGTGACTATCGTGGCTGGTCGGCGATCGAGGCCCGGGCCCGGCAGATCGCCCGGGAGCTGGACGCGCGACCGGTCGCCGACGGCATGTGACCCGATGCGCGCGCATCCCGACCACCGCCTCCGGCACGACGAGAGCCATGCCGCTGGTAACCCTGCTGATCGGGGTGCCCCTGCTCGTGGGGGCCGCAGCCCGGTGGCGGCGCGGCAGCACCCGGGCCGGGCTGGTGCTGCTGGGCGCCCTGGGGTATTTCCTCTACGTCTACGCCGGCTGCGCGCTGGGGGGCGATCGCCTACCACGAGCTGTTCCTGCTCTACGTGGTGCTCTTCTCCGCGGCCCTGTACGCCTTCGTGCTGGTCTTCGCGGCCCTCTTCCGGCAGGACCCGGCCCGGTTGTTCCCGCCCGGCACGCCCCGGCGGGGACCGGCGGCGCTGATGTTCGCCGGCACTGTGGTGCTGGTGGTGGTCTGGGGTGCCCCGCTGGTGGCGGCCGCGCTCACAGGGGTGGCCCCGGAGGGACTGGGCCCGTACTCCACCGAGTTCACCGAGGCCCTGGATCTGGCGGTGATCACCCCGGCCACCGTCTGGGCCGGGGTGCTGACCCTGCGCCGTGACCCGCAGGGGTACCTGATCGCGGTGTCCCTGCTGGTGCAGGAGATCCTGCTGGCGCCGCTGATCATCGCCCAGACGGTCCTGCAGCTGCGGGCCGGGGTGACCCTCACCCTGCCGGAGATCCTCGGACCGATGATCGGCTTCGTGGCCCTGGCCGTGGCGGCGATCGCGGTGCTCGTGATGGTCCTGAGGCCGGTCCCCGCAGCGGCGCCCCGAGCCGGGCGAGCACCACGGGCACGAGCGGGAGACGCGCCATGACGCTCCGTCCTCCCGCGGCGCGGAAGCACAGGGCCGGCCTCCGGTCCCGCCGCTGATCGTGCTGCCCGGACTCTGCCGATCGATGCCCCTGCGGCGATCAGGAGTCAGTGTTCGACGGGCATCGACTGGCTGGGCGTCCTGGGGCTCATGGGCCGGAGGGGTAGGCGGGACATGTGCTCAGGCGTCCACTGCGCGGCGCCTCCCGGGCTCTGTCAGCCACCCCCGTGCGGACAACCAGGAGGCGCACAGCGCCGGCCAGGCCTCCGGCTCGCCGGTGCCCTCGGCCAGCCTGAGGCCGTGCGCTCCTTCCGGGAAGACATGCAGGGCGTGGGGTACGCCCGCGCGTGCCAGCGACTGGGCCAGGAGGTACGAGTGCTGCACCGGCACCGATGGGTCGTCGGCGGTGTGCCAGACGAAGAACGGCGGGGCCGCCGCGGTCACCAGACGGTCCAGGGATGTGGCGGCTCGTGCCTCGGCGCTGGGGGTGGTGCCCAGGAGTTCCCGTTGGCTGCCCTTGTCGGTGTCGAGTTCCATGGACACCACCGGGTAGCAGAGGATCACCGCGTCGACCCGGTCGGGGCCCGACGGCGAGGCGGTCAGGGCGGCCTGACCGGCCAGGTGTCCACCTGCAGAGGACCCCAGCAGGGCAATCCGCTCAGCGCCGCTCTTTCTGAGCCGGCGGATCTCGTCCCGTACCGCTTCCAGCGGAGCAGGGTGCCTGGTGCGCACCGGGTAGCGGAACACGCTTGCTGGGAGGCCGAGCTGCCCGAGCCACTCGGCAATCGGTTCTGCCTCGTTGTCGGCATGAGCGGCGTACCCGCCTCCGGGGAGGACGACGACGTGCATGACGGTGTCCGGGTCTGTTGAGCGCGTGACGCCGCAGCTCGACGAGAGGGCCGGGACCGCTGAGGGCTGTGGTGGGGTCATGGGTTCAAGATCCTAGGAGCTGCGGTCCCTGCAGGCGTCGGCCTCGCAGCGGGACGGGTTGGGCATTCGGCGCGGATGTGGTGGTCGCCGTCCGTGCTGTGATCTCGGCTCCCTGGGCGGGTCGAACATGCGCCTCCGGTTCGGGGTGCCGAGGCACTCATTGAAGTCTATATGTTGACTGTCAACAGTCAGCCGCAGTACCGTGATCTGAAGCACAACCTCCCGCCGGCCTGAAGCAAGGATCCGCACTGCATGTTCTCCTCCCGACTGGGTTGGTCGTCCGTCAGCGTCCGGCACCGGCCGCTGCCCGAGGCTCAGCGCACCATCTGTGAGATCGGCTTCCAGGAGATCGATCTGGGGGCCCTGCCCGAGGTCTGTGATCACGTCCCCTCCGTGCCGGACGGCACCGCGGTGGATCAGATGGCCGCCGACGTCAGTGCCTCGGGCCTGCACATGCGCTCGGTCAACGGGGACGTGGGCGACCTCAACCTGAGCATCGGCAACGGCGAGGCCGACTTCGCCGCCGGTCTGCGGAGCCTCCAGCGCGCCGGATACGGCGGCCACTTCTCGCTCGAGCCCGAGACCCGGGGCGTCACCCACGAGCAGCCCCCGGCGGCCGCCCAGTACAACTCGTCCCTGCTGTCAAAACTGTTCACCAACCACCATCACCCGACCCAAGGAGCACCATGACCACCACCCAGCGCACCGCCGTCATCACCGGAGCCACCTCCGAGAAGGGCATCGGAGTCACCACCGCCCACCGTTTCGCCCGTGAAGGATGGGGGGTGGTGATCCTGGACCTCGACGCCGAGAAGTCGGCCCGGGTCGCCCAGGACATCGGACAGGCGCACGGTGGGCCCGCCTTCGGGCACGCGGTCGACGTCGCGGACGAAACCTCCGTGGCCGCCGCCCACGACGCAGTGGCCGCCGAGGTCGCCGCCGGCACCCTGCCGCCGGTCGGCGCCGTGGTCAACATCGCGGGCATCACCTCGCCGGTCCCGTTCCTGGAGACCACGCTGGAGCTGTGGCACAAGGTCATGGACGTCAACGCCACCGGCACCTACCTGGTCACCAAGGCGTTCCTGCCCGAGATGATCGAGGCCGGCTGGGGCCGGGTCGTGAACATGTCCTCCGTGTCCGCCCAGCGTGGCGGCGGGGTCTTCGGGAAGGTGCCCTACTCCGCGGCCAAGGCCGCCATCCTGGGCTTCACCAAGGCGCTGGCCCGCGAGCTGGGCCCGACCGGTGTCACGGTCAACGCGGTGACTCCCGGCGCGGTCGACACCAACATCCGGGTGGGCAGCACCGACGAGCAGGAGGCCGCCATCGCGGCGGGCATCCCGGTCGGGCGCACCGCCACCACCGAGGAGATCGCCGCGTCCATCACCTTCCTCGCCTCCGAGGACTCCTCCTACCTGACCGGGGTGACCCTCGACATCAACGGCGGAAGCCACATGCACTGACGCGGTTCATCCGCTTCGTGTCCGCCGCCGCCCCGCACCCGCGGGGCGGCGGCACCATCACATCCCAGGAGACGCCATGCACCGTTCTGCTCGATCCCTCTCCTCCGTTCCGTCCCGTGCCTCGGCATCGACGGGGGTGCGGGTCCACGACCTGACCGATCTGCGGGCCGGCGACGTCGTCGAGGTCCGGCGCTGGGACACGGTGCAACGCCGGGGGGTGGTCGACGTGGCCTGCCCTCGCCTGGGCGTGCTGTGGATCCTGGACGGTCCCCTGCGCGACCGGACACTGGTCCATGCCTCCGAGTGCTCCATCTGGAGGGTGCCACAGCGGGCGCGCGCCTCGTGAGGCGCCGGGGCTCGGCCCGACGACCGGTCGGCGGCGAACAGCGGTGAGGGCCGGACGGAGAACTTCTCCGTCCGGCCCTCACTGGTGCTCTGTGCCTCGACCTGCCGAGTTCAGTCCACGCGTTCGGTGTGGCGGGGGTGGAGCAGGGACCGGACCTTCTCGGCGATCTTGGTCGTGGAGACCCCGTAGCGGTCGTTGAGGGTGGGCAGGGCGCCGGCGTCGAGGAACTCGTCGGGCAGCCCGATCGGGGTGATCTGGCGCAGCACCCCGTCGCGGACGGCGGTGTGGGCGACCGCGTCGAAGAGTCCTCCGATGACGGTGTGGTTCTCGCAGGTCAGCACCAGCCGGTCCTTGGACAGCTCGGCCAGGATGGTGGCCTCGTCGAGGGGTTTGAGGGTGGGCACGTGCAGCACGGCGACGTCGACCTTGTCGGCTTCCAGGGCCCGGGCGGCCTCCAGTGCGCGTTCGGTCATGAGGCCGGTGGAGATCAGCAGGACCTCGGCCCCGTCGCGGATGAGCTTGGCCTTGCCGAGCTCGAAGGTGTAGTCGTACTCGTCGAGCACCCGCGGGACCTTCCCGCGTAGGATGCGCATGTAGGTGGGCCCCTCGTGGGCGGCCAGCTGGGCGACGGCCTGTTCGATGTCCACCGCGTCGCAGGGGTCCACGATGGTGAGGTTGGGCATCCCGCGCAGGATCGCGACGTCCTCGGTGGCCTGGTGGGAGGGCCCGTAACCGGTGGTGAGCCCGGGCAGGGCGCAGACCATGTTCACGTTGAGGTTCGCCTCGGCGATGTCCAGGCACAGGAAGTCGTAGGCCCGGCGGGTGGCGAACACCGAGTAGGTGGAGGCGAAGGGCACGAATCCCTCCATGGCCAGGCCGGCGGCGGCCCCCAGCAGGGCCTGCTCGGCCATGCCGACCTGGTAGAACCGGTCGGGCATCGCGTCGCGCAGGATGTGCAGGTCGGTGTACTTGGCCAGGTCAGCAGACAGACCCACGATCCGCTCGTCGTGCTCGGCCAGCTCCACCAGGGCATGGCCCAGGGGAGCCGCGGTGGTCCGCTGTCCCTCCCGGGCCAGGGAGGCGCTCATCGCGTCCGAGGTCAGCCGCTTCTTCTGGGCGGGGCTGTTCTGAGCAGTGGGGTTCGGGGAGGTGTTCATGCCTGGGACGACTCCTTCAGTCGGTCGTGGGCCTGCTGCCACTCGTCGGCGGCGACGGTCATGAAGTGCAGCTTCTCGCGGTTCTCCAGGAAGTCCACGCCCTTGCCGAGCTTGGTGTTGGCGATCAGGCACCGCGGCTGGCCGGCCTCGAGGCCGCGCAGCTCTTCCAGGGCGGTGAGCACGGCGGCGATGTCGTTGCCATCGACCCGGCGGGTGATCCAGCCGAAGGCCTCGAACTTCCCCTCGATCGGTTCCATGCCCAGCATGTCCTGGCTCTTGCCGTCGGCCTGCTGGTCGTTGAAGTCCACGATCGCGATCAGGTTGTCGAGCTCGTGGTGGGCGGCCACGGCGGCGGCCTCCCAGGTGGAGCCCTCGTTGAGCTCCCCGTCGGAGAGGATGTTGTAGACGAACGCCGGGTTCTTCTTGCGCTTCAGGCCCAGGGCGACGCCGTTGGCGACGACCAGGCCGTGGCCCAGGGACCCGCCGGAGATCTCCACTCCGGGGGTGTAGGAGGCCATCGCCGACATCGGCAGCCGGGAGTCGTCGGTCGCGTAGGTCTCCAGCTCCTCCAGCGGCAGGAACTTCGCCTCGGCCAGGGCGGCGTAGAGAGCGATGGCGTAGTGGCCGATCGAGAGCAGGCAGCGGTCCCGGCCCTCCCACTCCGGGTCCTCGGGACGAAGGTTGAGCTGGTCGGCGTAGAGCACCGCCAGCACGTCGGCGATGTCCAGAGCCTGACCGATGTAGCCCTGCCCCTGGACCTCGCCCTGGATCAGCGCGTTGGTCCGGATGCGGAAGGCCGCCTCCTTGATCCGTTGCAGACGCTCGGTCTCGGCCGGGGCCGGTTCGGTGGTTGTTGCCATGAGCTTCACCTCGGGTGACGTGGGGTGTGTGGGCGAGTGATGGGTCGTGGGGAGACGGCAGGGACCTGCCTCCGCTACGCCGTTCGGCACTGACGGGGCCCTCCTGCCCGGGTCGGCTCATGCCGCTCCGGGGCTGTCCAACCGCCGGGATCGCGGTGAGATCGAGGCCGGACCTCCACAGTTGACTGTTAACAGTGAAGCACGTCACGTCGTCCGCCGCAAGGGCCCCGAGGGCTGGTTGCGGAGGGGGAGCTCGTGGACCGCATCCGGTTGCCACCCTGGGGCCGCACGCCGTCAACGGTTAACCGCCACGTATGATCGAGGCACAGCCGGACCCGCCCGGACCAGTCTGGTGTTGTCCCTGCCAGTGGCCCTGGTGCTGACTCGGTGGGTGAGGAGGGCTTCGAGCCTTCTGTCGCCATCCTCGGAGGAGGGCGAGCACGCCCTCGCGCCCGAGGCGCGGTGCCGCAGCCATTCCCTCTCCCCAGCTCATGAAGGACAGCCTCAATGACTACTCGGACAGCGGCCCTCGCCGGACTGGCCAAGGTGAACCTGCGCCAGCAGGCGCTGACGGCACTGCGCCGGGCCATCACCACCGGGGAGCTGCCCCCGGGCACCCACCTGGTGGAGACGGAACTGTCCGAACAGTTGCAGATCAGCCGTGGCACCCTGCGCGAGGCCATGCGCCAGCTCCAGCAGGAAGGCCTCATTGCCGCCGGCGCCCGCGGCCGGCTGTCCGTGCGCAGCCTGGACGCCAAGGAGATCCTGGACATCTTCGCCGTCCGAGCGGCCCTGGAGGCCCTGGCGGTTCGGGCACTGAGCCAGGCGGAGGACCGCGATGCGGCCGTGGCCACCCTGCGCGAGGCGGTGCGGGCCATGGACGAAGCCGTCGACCACACGTTGGAGGAGCGCATCGAGGCGGACCTGAACTTCCACAGGACCCTGTGCCGGCTCACGGGGAACGCGATGCTGCTGCACTCCTGGAAGGCACTGGAAGGCTCGATCCGGATGTCGTTCATGTGGGCCGGCATGGATCGGGCGGTGGGCAACATGCGCGTGGATCGGCACACCGCCATCGTCGACGTCATCGCCGCCGGAGACGCTGCGGCAGCTGCCGACTACATGCTCGACCACATGGACGAGGCCGCCGCCAACCTCGTCTCCTGATGGCCTGATGGCCTGATGGCCTGATGGCCTGATGGCCTGATCGCCTGAACGACCGCCCACGGCCCCGGGCTTCCGCCGGTTCAGGGCGGCGACCCAGGCTGCCGGGTCGGCGCCGTCCGGCCTGGGTCCCTGGTGGACTGCCCGTCGGTGCGGCCGAGACCCGGTGCGGTGCCCTGGGTTCCGGCCGAGCACAGGGCCCTGGTCGTCGACCTGCCGCACCTGCCCGCCCGCAAGGGCAGCCCGCCCCAGGTCCTGCATCCCTGCCGCCTCGTCGCCGTGACCCACTTTTCCGGCCCACCATTGCGCCCCGCATGTGTCGTGTGACACACTGCCCGATACGAGCAGTTGACTGTTAACAGTCAACTGTGAGGGCGGGTCGTACGGCATCCGGCCGGACCCCGGACGGGTGCTCATCCCCGTCCACGGGGCCGGGCCGGCGCCCCGCGGTCTTCCGCCCCGCACCGTCCGGACACAGCGCGGGCACCCGGGCGAACGACGTCCGATCACCGGGTCGGTACCGCCCGTTGAGGACCGGTCGCCCCAGATGGACGACCGCCCGCCCGACTCCTGCCACCACCTTCCGACTGCCGGCACACCCGGCGCTACCCGTATTGGAGAAGACATGGACACGATCGTTCTGGTCCATCTCGCCATCGCGGTCATCGGCATCGTCCTGATGATCGTCTGGGCCAAGATCAATCCCGTCGTCGCGCTCGTCGTCGGCGCGCTGTACCTGGGTGTCGCTGCCGGGCTCGGCTTCGAAGCCTCCGTGACAGCCGTCAACACCGGTTTCGGCGCCCTGATGGCCGAGGTGGGTCTGATCATCGGCTTCGGCGTGATGATCGGCACCACGTTGACGGCGACCGGCACGATGCAGCGCGTTGTCGACGGCCTGCTGAAACTCGTCGGGCCCAAGCGGTCCCCGTACGTGCTGGGTCTCACCTCGGGCATCATCTTCCCGTCGATCTACTTCGACGTCGCCCTCGTGATCCTGGCCCCGATCGCCGGCGCCATCGCCAAGCGGACCGGCAAGAGCATCGCGACCCTGGCCGGTTCCCTGGCGATCGGCCTCGAGGTCGGCCTGCTGATCGTGGTCCCCGGCGTCGCGGCGATCGCCGTCGCCGGCCCTCTCGGGGTCGAGATCGGCACCATGCTGATCTGGGGCATCCCCCTGGGCATCTTCTTCATCGTCTCCAGCATCTTCGTGCACGACCTGATGATGCGGAAGTTCTTCAACCCGGCCACCGACCAGGACCACAGCTTCGACGACTCCATCTTCGGGGAGTCGATCGAGGAGGAGCGCGCCCGCCTCGAGACCCAGCGCGAGACGGGCCTGACCACCCGCGGGACCTCCGAGGTCGCCGGCAGTGCGGCCGGCGCCCTGGTGGTGACCACCCCGACCCGTCAGATGCCGCTGCTCGTGGCGATGCTGCCGGTCATCGTGCCGATCCTCCTCATCATCCTGGACACCGTCACCGGACTCATCGGCCAGGAGATCGCCGTCCTCGGCTTCCTCGGCAGCCCCGTCGTGGCCCTGCTCATCGGCCTGCTCATCGGCATCGTCCTGGCGATCCCGGCCGTCACCCGCGACGGCATCGACGACCTGCTCACCCGTGGAGCCCAGACCTCCGGCTCGATCCTCCTGTTCACCGGTGTGGCCGGCTCCCTGGGGCAGGTGATCACCGAGGTCGGCATCGGCGACATGATGGCAGCCCTGTTCCAGGCGAACGCCGCGATCCCGGTGCTGCTCACCTGGACCGTGGCCGCGGTCCTGCGCATCGCCCAGGGATCGGCGTCGGTGGCCGCGATCACCGCCGCCACCCTGCTCGCCCCGATCATGGGCTCCATCGACGCCCCGCCGATCCTGATCCTGCTGGCCGCCGGGACCGGCGCCGCGTTCGGTGCCCACGTCACCGACAACACCTTCTGGATCTTCAAGCAGATGCTCGGATTCACGACCAAGGGAACGTTCAAGATCTACACACTCGCGCAGTCGACCTTCGCCGTCATCGGTCTCGCCGTGTGCCTGCTGCTCGACCTCATCATCTGAGCACCGCCCGATCATCTGAGCACTGCCCGCCCCTCACATCCTCAGGAGACCTCATGCCACCCGTTCCACCGCGCCGGATCACCTTCATCGGCATCGGGGCCATCGGCCTGCCGATGGCCGAGCAGCTCCTGAGAGCCGGGTTCGACGTCACCGGTGTGGACCCGTTCGCCGACCAGCGGACGAAGGCGGCGGCACGAGGACTGCGCGCCGAAGAGACACCGGGATCCGCGGCCGAGGCCGACGTCGTCGTGTGCATGGTGGCCACACCGGAGCAGCTGCGGGCGGCCGCCCTGGGCGAGGCCGGCGTGCTCCAACAGATGCCGGCCGGCAGCGTCCTGGTGGTGATGAGCACTGTCGGACCTCGCGCGGTGCGCGTGGTCGCGGATGCGGCCCCACCTGGTGTGCGCGTGCTCGACGTCCCCGTCACCGGAGGGGTCGCCCGCGCGCTCACCGGGGAGCTCAGTCTGTTCGCCTCGGGTGACCCCACGACGATCGACGACGTCCGGCCGGTCCTCGGCGCGCTGGGCACGGTCATCGACTGCGGCCCCGAGGTCGGCCAGGGCCAGGCCTACAAGGCGGTCAACCAGCTGCTGTGCTCGGTCCACATCGTCGCCGCGGCCGAGGCGCTCGCCTTCGCGGAAGAGCTCGGCCTGGACCCTGCTGACGTGCTTCCGGCTGTCTCCGGCGGCGCCGGGGGCTCCTGGATGCTCTCCGACCGGGGCCCGCGCATGCTGCAAGGACTGGATGCCGAGGTGACCAGCACCATCGGCATCTTCGTGAAGGACTCGACCCTGGTGAAGGACATCGCCGACGAGATCGGTTTCGACACCCCGATGCTCACCGCAGCCCAGGCGAAGTACCAGGCCGCGGCCGAGGCGGGCTGGGAGCGGAAGGACGACTCCCAGGTGATCCGGACCTACCGACGCTGACCCGCCCGCAGCGCCCCAGCGCATCCGTGCGGTCACGGCGAGGTGGTCCCCGGACGGCGCCGCTGCTCGAGGACGGTGAGAGAGCGTCCGCCGAGGTTCCGGACCGAGGATCGGGCGCAAGGGATCAGCGGGGCAGGGTGTCCGTGGGTGCTTCACCGTACTGGGTGCGGTGGACGGCGGCGAAGCGACCCGGGGGGTGAATCCCCACCGGGCGGACACCGTGGCCACGGTGGTCCGGGACGCGGGATCGGCGGCCAGCAGGTCGGCGTGGGCGGCGTCCAGCCGGGCCGTGCGCAGGTATCCCAGTGGCGTGGTGTCCAGGTGGCGGCGGAAGGCTGCCTGCAGGCCCCGCGGGCTCATCCTGGCCGCGGCGGCGATCCCCGTCAGGCCGACGGGATCGGCCAGGTGGGCCTCGATGAAGGTGATCGCCCGGCGCAGCGCTGCTGGGTGGGCCTGTTCCGGCGGATCCGGGTCGGAGCAGGCCTGAAGCGCTCTCCGGCGCGGAGCACGGCGGACCCGGTCCGGGCGGGTCGTGACGCCGCTCCGTCCCAGCCCCTTCCCCCTCATGGGTCCGGCAGAAGCGGCGGGCGGCCCACCGAGCCACCTACGGTGCCCCCCCCCGAAGCACACCCCCGATCGGTGACCCCGAAATGCCACCGCTCCGCAGAACCAGCTCCACACCGACGTCCCCCCGTGCCGGAACAGGGGCGCGGCACGGGGTGCTGCGGCTCGCCGGGGGAGCGTCCATGGCGGAATATGCCCCGTGGGCGACACTGTTGACGTGGGAACGTCAGTGTCCAGCGCTCAGGAGGCCGGTTTGTCCCCATCACGACCGGAGCGCGACGGCAACGATCCTCCGGAGCCCGAGCAGAACCGCTGGGACGCCGAGATCGAGTCGCTGATCAGCGACTACCAGGAGCTGCACAAGGACGACGCGCGCCTGCGTCGCATCGAGCGCATCATCCACACCGGGCACCGGGTCCACGACGAGGAGTCCGGGGCCCGTGCCGGCGAGATCCGTGAGGAGCAGATCGCCCCCGAGCTGAGGACCCAGGACGTCCGGCGGGTCGCCGCCGGACTGCTGCGCACCGAGGCGGACATGAAGGCCTACGCGGCCCGTTTTGCCCGGCGCAGCACCGAGACGGACCCGGCGGGACGAGACCTGGATCGCCAGGCGCACGCGCTGGACGCCGCCGGCAGGCACTGGCTGCTGATGATCGGCCAGAACCGTGACCACGGGCTGGTCGCGTGCCGCTTCGTCCGGGAGAAGGGCATCCCGCACGCCCGGGTGGTGTCCTTCACCGCCCAACGGCTGAGGCTGCCGATCCTGGTCGTGGAGCTCGGCCTGGACGAGGACGGACCCGCGGCGGGGTGCTGATCCCCGCTCCGTGCGGTACGGCTCCGGTCCGGAGGAACCGGAACGGGTGCCGCGCGGGGCATCGATGACCCCTCTGTGACGTGCTCCGGGAGCCCCATCGGCGGGCGCGCTTGAACCGGCACGACCACGCGCTCCGGCGCGGCGCCGGGTGGGACCCCGCACGAGATCCGGGGCGGTGGCAGGCGGTGCGCACGGATCTCACCCGCCGCCTGGCGGTGGGCATGCTCGAGTGCTTCCCGCTGATCGGGGACAGGGAACTGCGCTCCCTGTCCACGGCCGCGCAGGCCCGCCGCTACCGGATCGCCGTGGCGTTCCTCGACGACAACGCCCAGCTCCCCGTCACCGTCGAGGACGCCGCCCGGGCCGCGAGCGCCATGACGACCGCCCTGGTGCGGGTCTTCCGCGCCCACCACCCCTGGGCCGCACTCCCGGCCAGCACCTGCGCCGGGTCCGCCCGGCCGAGGCCCACGCCGACTGGTGGCCGGGGACCCCACCACCGGGGACACCGTGACCGCGATCGCCGCCCGGTGGGGTTCTCCCCACCCGGGCCACTTCGCGCCTGCCCCGACGCCTACGGGGTCACCCCGCGCCGGACCCTCGAGACCTGACGCCCGTCGCAGCCGGCGGGAGCGGAGGCGCCATGTCCGCGCTGAGGTCCGGCCGGGGGTGCCGCGGGGTCAGGTCCGCGTCGCCAGCACCAGCTCCGTGAGCGCGCTGAGCAGCGGACCCTCGACGCCCAGGGCGGGTGCCTGTCCGAGCGTCCCCACGGGATCGCGCCGCACGGCCTCGTGCACCCGCCGCTTGACCTCGTAGCTGATCTGGGCGTCGTTGAGCAGGTCGAAGACGCGGTCCGCGGGATCCTGGGCGGCCACGGTGCCCAGTCCCGCCGACCGCACCACGATCCGTGCCCCGGACGCGACCCCCTCGACGGTGACCGAGGTGCGGTGCCCGCGCACGCCGTCCCCGCGCCGGACCGCACGGACCGGGACGATCTCCCCGTCCACGGTCACGGTCGGCTCCGCCACCTCCTCGAAGCCGACGAAGGTGAGGGTCCAGGTGCGCGCCGCCGGCAGGCAGCCGAGGTTGCCCCGGGCCGGGCCGAGCGTGAACTCCCCGGCGGCGGCGTCGAGGGCGAGCGGAGTGCGTGCCCAGCGGGCCGCGTCGCGGCCGTCGCCGCTGTCGTCGTCCTCATCCAGGACGGTGCGGTGCGAGGCGCCGGCGACCACCAGGACCTCCAGCTCGGCGGGATTGCCGAAGCCCGGGGCGGCGTCGTCGTCGGACCCGGCGAGGGGCACGATCGCGCCGGCCCGGGCCAGGACGGGCACGTCGTCGAGGCCGCGGTGCAGCACGAGCTCCCGCCCGCCGTCGTAGACGGTGCCCGTGAACAGGTCCGTCCAGGACCCCTCCGGCAGCCACACCGGCACCGCCGCGCGGGTGACCACGGGGTCCGCGGGGGAGGTGACGGGCGCGACCATCAGCTCGGCCCCGAACAGGTACTGGTGGCCGTACCGGTAGGCCTGCTCCGCCTCCGGGTGCTCGTGGTACAGCGGCCGGACCAGGGGGACGCCCTCCACGGCGGCGGCCCGGTTCGCGGTGTGCAGATAGGGGACCAGGCGGTGCCGCAGGCGGAGGCCGCGCTCCATGACCTCCGCACAGGGGGAGCGGTAGCGCCACGGCTCCTTGGCGATGAAGTCGTTGTCGCCCGAGTGCAGGCGCAGGATCGGCGAGAACACCCCGAACTGCAGCCAGCGGGTGGCCAGCTCGTCGTCGCGGGCGCCGAAGATGTGCCCGCCGATGTCGTGGCTCCACCAGCCGAAGCCGATGTTCGCCGCCGTCGCCGTGAAGTACGGCTGGAACGCCAGGGAGTCCCAGGAGATGACGGTGTCGCCGGAGAAACCCACCGGGTACCGGTGGCTGCCCGGCCCGGCGTAGCGGGAGAGCGTCAGCGGGCGGGACCCGTCCGCTCCCGAGTCCAGGAAGTGGTAGTGGTTGAGCACCCACAGGGGGTCCACGCCCGGCAGCCGGGAGTGCGGCCCGGACTGCCAGTCGACCCACCAGAAGTCCACGCCGTCGGCCTCCAGCCCGCGGTGCAGGACCTCGAAGTACGCGGCCACGAAGTCCCGGTCGGTGACGTCGAAGGCCACGGGCTCCTCCGAGCCCGGTTCGCGCCCCAGGGCCTCGAGCATCGCGGGGTGGGCGTCCTCGAAGGAGCGCACCCCGTCGGCCGGGTGCAGGTTGAGCGTGACCCGGTAGCCGCGCTCGTGCGCCCAGGCGAGGAAGCCCCGGGGGTCCGGGAAGAGCTCGCGGTTCCAGGTGTAGCCCGTCCAGCCCGAGCCGTGCCGGCGCTCCACGTGCTCGTCCGTGAGGTGCCAGTCCATGTCCACCACCAGCACGGAGAACGGCAGCCGGCGCCGGTCGAACTCGTCGACCAGTTCCCGGTACTCGGCCTCGTCGTAGGCGTGGTAGCGGCTCCACCAGTTGCCGAGCGCCCAGCGGGGCAGGACGGGCTGCGGCCCGGACAGGGCGTAGAAGTCGCGCAGCGCCTGCTGGTGGTCGTGGCCCCAGCCGAAGAAGTAGAGGTCCGCGGCGCCCTCCTCGCCGGTGCGCGGCGCGTACCAGCCGTCGTCCGTGAGCAGCACCGAGGCGGAGTCGTCGATCACCCCGAAGCCCTCGCGGGACGTGATGCCCGGCTCGAGCGGGATCGGGCCGTCGGCCTCGTCCAGGGTGCGGGCGGTCCCGCCCAGGGTGGGCACGGGGGCGCCGTAGCGCCACACGCTGTGGTAGCTGGTCACGCCGCCGCGGATCTGCGCGGACAGCCCCGTCGGGCTGAAGGCCCGCTCGTCGTAGCTGAGGTGGATCCGCTCGGTCAGGAGCTCGATCCCGGACGCCGTGCGCCGCACCCGGAAGTCCGGTACGGGGAACTGGCGGTCGACGGCGAACGCGGACGGGCGGTCCTCGAAGCGGCCGGTGGGGCTGTGCTCCAGGCGCAGCAGCCCGGCGCTCAGCACGCTGATCCGGTACTGCTCGCCGGCGACGACGGCGTCCGGGTCGACGGTGCCGTCTCCGGCGGGGAGGAAGTGGGGGAGGGGCATGCGCCCACCCTAGGCGGACCGGGGCGGGAATAATCCAGGCCGGGCGCCGCTTGTCGGTAGTAGTTCAAATTTGAAGCAAGTGTGCGGGTCGTCCGGCCGGACACCGCCGCGGAGCAGGAGGACCACATGCAGTTCGGCATCTTCACCATCGGGGACGTCACCGAGGACCCCACCACGGGGCGCACCCCCACCGAGCACGAGCGGATCAAGGCGACCGTCACGATCGCGAAGAAGGCGGAGGAGGTGGGCCTGGACGTCTTCGCCACGGGCCAGCACCACAACCCGCCGTTCGTGGCCCCGGGCAACCCGCCCGTCCTGCTGGCGAGCATCGCGGCGCAGACCGAGCGGCTCCAGCTGTCCACGGCCACCACCCTGATCACCACCACCGACCCGGTGCGCATCGCGGAGGACTACGCCTACCTGCAGCACCTGACCGACGGCCGCGTGGACCTCACCATGGGCCGCGGCAACACCGGCCCGGTCTATCCCTGGTTCGGCCAGGACATCCGCCAGGGCATCCCCCTGGCGATCGAGCACTACAGCCTGCTCCACCGGCTGTGGCGGGAGGACGTGGTGAACTGGCAGGGTCGGTTCCGCAGCTCCCTGCAGGGCTTCACCTCGACCCCGCGCCCGCTCGACGGCGTGGCCCCCTTCGTGTGGCACGGCTCGATCCGCTCCCCCGAGATCCCGGAGCAGGCCGCCTACTACGGCGACGGGTTCTTCCACAACAACATCTTCTGGCCAGCCGAGCACACCCGGCGGATGGTGGAGTTCTACCGGGCCCGCTACGAGCACTACGGCCACGGCTCCGCCGACCAGGCGATCGTGGGCCTGGGCGGTCAGGTGTTCATGCGCCGGAACTCCCAGGACGCCGTGCGGGAGTTCCGCCCCTACTTCGACAGGGCCCCCGTCTACGGCCACGGGCCCTCGCTGGAGGACTTCACGGAGCAGACGCCGCTGACCGTGGGCTCCCCGCAGCAGGTCATCGAGAAGACGCTGGCGTTCCGCGACTACGCGGGCGACTACCAGCGCCAGCTGTTCCTGATGGACCACGCCGGCCTGCCGCTGAAGACCGTCCTGGAGCAGCTCGACCTGCTCGGCGAGGAGGTCGTGCCGGTGCTGCGCCGGGAGTTCGCCGCGCTCAAGCCCGCCCACGTGCCGGAGGCCCCGACCCACGCCTCGCTGGTGGCCCGCCACCGCGCCGGCCAGGACCCGGTGCCCGGCGGCGCCGAGGACTCGCCCGCCGGCCGGGCCCGTGCCGCGCAGACCGCGGAGAAGGCCCACCGATGAGCCCCCGGAACGTCACCACGACGACGCCGGACCCCGGCGCGGCGCGCCCGCTCACCCTGGCCGTGGTGTCGGCGGGGATGTCCGACGCGTCCTCCACCTCCCTGCTGGCCGACCGGCTCGCCGAGGCCGCCCGCGACGCCCTGGACGGGACGCCGGTGCGGATCGAGCGCGTGGAGCTGCGCCCGCTGGCCCACGCCATCGCCGACCACCTGCTCACCGGGTTCCCCGGCCCGGCCCTGCGGAGCGCGCTGGAGACGGTCACCGGGGCGGACGCCCTCATCGCGGCCACCCCGACGTACCAGGCCTCCTGCTCGGGGCTGTTCAAGTCCTTCTTCGACCTCGTCGACGAGACCGCGCTGGAGGACCTGCCCGTCCTGGTCGCGGCGACCGGGGGCACCGCGCGCCACTCCCTCATGCTCGACACCGCCATGCGCCCGCTGTTCACCCACCTCAAGGCGCTGGTGCTGCCCCTGGGGGTCTACGCGGCCACCGAGGACTGGGCCGGCGTCTCCCTCGAGTCGCGCGTCCGGCGGGCCGGGGCGCAGCTGGCGCACCAGCTCGCGCATCGGCACGCGACGGCCGGGGAGCCGGCCGCGCGGGCGGGCGGCGAGGTCCCGGCCGGCGCGGTCGGCCGCGAGCCGGGCGGCGGGTTCGAGGTGGTCCCCGACTTCGCGGACCTGCTCGCCCGGGCCGGCCAGTGACCGACCGGCCGGCGACCGGGCCGGAGGCCGCCGCCCGTCCCTGGGACGTGTGGCAGCTGTTCTTCGAGACCACCGCCCGGCTGACCACCGAGATCGAGGCCCGGCTCAAGGAGCACGGCTGCTCGCTCATGGACTACCAGGTGCTCCTGCTGCTGCGCAACGCGGAGGACCACCGGGTGCGGATGGGGGAGCTGGCCCAGCGGATGGTCTTCTCCCCGAGCCGGCTCAGCTACCAGGTCGGCGTGCTCGAGAAGCGCGGCTGGGTGCGGCGCCGACGCTGCGCCGAGGACGCGCGCGGCCTCGAGGCCGAGCTCACCGACGAGGGGCTGCGCGCCTTCCGCCGCCTGCGGCCCGCCCACGCCCGCGACGTCGAGGAGCTGTTCCTCCGCGCGCTCGAGGGTGACGACGCCGACCGGCTGGCCGCCATCATGGGCCGGCTGGCCCGCACCCTGCCCTGAGGGGCGGGGCGGTCACGGCACCGACGTCCCGGCGCGGGCGGTCAGCGCAGCACGGCCCGCACGCCGGGGCGGGCGGCCACCACGAGCCAGGCCGCGTCCACGACGGCCTTGAGCGCGCCCGTCGCAAGGCCCAGCGACGCGTCGAAGGGGCCCGCGAGCACCAGCACGGCGTTGGCCAGGGTGGTCAGGAGCGCCATGGACGCGAAGACGATGCCGAGGATCCACGCCCACTGCCGCTGCTCGCGCAGCGGGAAGTACACCAGGGCGTAGAGCCCGGCGGTGAGCCCGAAGCCGAACAGGAGCGAGATGACGAGGACGATCGTCCCGAACGCCGCGCTCGCGGGCAGGCCGGAAGACTGCTCGGGCGCCGCCAGGTACCCCACCGCGCCGCCGAGGACCGCGACCCCGAAGGACGCCACGGTGAGCCGGAGCAGCAGTCGCAGGTCGGCGCTCGCCGGTGGCCGGGGCGGGCGGGCCTTCGCGTAGGGGGCAGCGCCGGGCGGCGGCGGGCCGCCGTGGCCCCGGGGCTCGTAGGGCTGCTGGGACATTGTCGGCGCCTCCTGGCACAGCGGACGGACACGGGGCAGGGACCCTGACAGGACCCCGCACCGAACCTATCCGCCTCGATCGCTTTCGCGAACACCCGCCGGGTCGACCCGCCCTGTGCGGCGGACCGTGACGCCCGGAGCGCTCGGACGGCGTGCCGCCCGGGGCCGGTCAGGCGGCGGGGGACCCGTCCGCGACAAGGGCCGCGGTCGCCGCCGCGATGGCCTGCTCCTCGTCGGTGGGCACCACGAGCACCTCGAGCGCGGAGCCCGGCGCGGAGATCCGGCGGACCTCCCGCGAGCGGGCGGCGTTGGCGTCGTCGTCGAGCACGACCCCGAGGGCGCCCAGCCGGCCGCAGACGCGGGCGCGGAAGGCCGAGGCGTTCTCCCCGATCCCGGCCGTGAAGACCAGCGCCTGCGCGCCGTCCACGGCCACGTGGTAGCCGCCCACGTACTTCGCCAGGCGGTGGGCGGCCATCTCCAGGGCCAGCTCGGCGCGCTCGTCGCCGCGGTCGGCGGCCTCCTGGACGGCGCGCATGTCGTGGTCGCCGGCGATCGCCCGCAGACCGGACTCCTTGTTGAGCACGGCGTCGAGCCGCTCCGGGGTCATCCCCGGGTCCCGGCGCAGGACGGCCGTGACCACGGAGGGGTCCAGGTCCCCGGTGCGGGTTCCCATCACCAGACCCGCCAGCGGGGTGTAGCCCATCGACGTGTCGTAGGAGGCGCCGTCCTTGACCGCGGTCACCGATGCGCCGTTGCCCAGGTGCGCCACCACGCAGCTGAACCGCTCGCGCGGGACGCCCAGGAACTGCGCCGCCTGCCCCGTCACCCAGTCGTGGGACGTGCCGTGGAACCCGTAGCGGCGGATGCCCCAGCGCTCGTAGAACTCCTCCGGCACGGCGTAGCGCCACACGTGCTCGGGCATCGTGCGGTGGAACGCGGTGTCGAACACGCAGATCTGCGGCAGGCGCGGCCACGTCTTCTGCACGGCCCGCAGGCCCAGGACGGCGGCGGGGTTGTGCAGCGGCGCCAGCGGGACCAGCCGCTCGATGTCCCGGATGATCTCGTGGGTCGCGAGCACCGGCGCGGAGAAGCGCTCGCCGCCGTGGACCACGCGGTGGCCCGCGGCGTCGATCGTGCGCCCTCCCAGCTCGGCCTCCAGCCGCTCCGCGAGCAGCTCGAGCGCCTGCGTGTGGTCCTCGATCTGCGAGCTGCCGATGTTCTCGATCAGCCCGGAGGTCAGCACCGTCCCGCCGTCCTCGCCGGCCTCGAGCTCCCGGACCTGGTACTTGAGCGAGGACGAGCCGCAGTTGACGACGAGCACGAGCATGGAGGACTCCCGGGGGCTGTGGGGACGGGGACGGTGGAGGCGGTGGGTCACATGCCCTGCGCCTGGATCGCGGTGATCGCGACCGTGTTGACGATGTCGTCCACGGTGCACCCGCGCGAGAGGTCGTTGACGGGCTTGCGCAGCCCCTGCAGCACCGGGCCCACGGCCACGGCGCCGGCCGACTGCTGGACGGCCTTGTAGGTGTTGTTGCCGGTGTTGAGGTCCGGGAAGACGAACACGGTCGCCCGGCCGGCCACGGCGGAGCCGGGCAGCTTCGAGGCCGCGATCGAGGCGTCCACCGCGGCGTCGTACTGGATGGGGCCCTCCACCTCGAGCTCCGGGTCCGCGCCGCGCACGATCTCGGTGACCGCCCGGACCTTGTCCACGTCCTCGCCGGAGCCGGACCCGCCGGTCGAGTAGGACAGCATCGCCACCCTGGGCTCCACCCCGAACTGGCGGGCGGTGCGGGCGGAGGCGAGCGCGATGTCCGCGAGCTGCTGCGCGTCCGGGTTGGGGTTCACGGCACAGTCGCCGTAGACCAGCACGCGGTCCTCGAGGAGCATGAAGAACACGGAGGAGACGATCTTCACGCCCTCGGAGGTCTTCACGAACTCCAGGGCGGGGCGGATGGTGTTGGCGGTGGTGTGCGCGGCGCCGGAGACCATGCCGTCCACGTCCCCCAACTGCACCATCATGGTGCCGAAGTAGGAGCCGTCGAGCATCCGCTCCAGCGCGGTCTCCTTCTGCACGCCCTTGTGGGCGCGCAGCCGCACGTACTCCCCGGCGTACTTCTCGCGCAGCGCCTCGTCGTGCTCGAAGTCCACGAGGGTCAGCCCGTCCTCGGCGAAGTCGAGGTTGATGCCCTCCGTCTGGCACAGCTGCGTGATCCGCCCGGGGTCGCCCAGGACCGTGAGGTCGCAGAAGTTGCGGCGGTGGATCATCTCCGCGGCCCGCAGGACGCGGGGGTCCTCGCCCTCGGGCAGCACGATGTTCTTCCGGTCCGCCCGGGCGGTCTCGACCAGTTCGTGGAGGAAGCGCAGGGGCGTGCGCTTGGCCGGGCGCGGCAGGTCGAGCCGGCTCACGAGCTCCTCGCCGTCCACCCGCCGGGCCCACTCGCCGAGCGCGGCCGCGACCTTGCGCGGGTGCGCCCCGGAGAGGGTGCCCCGGGTCCGGGACACCTCCCGGGCGGCCCGGTAGGTGTCCAGCCCGGTGGTCAGCACGGGGAACGGCGCCGCGGCGGTGAGCTCCCGGATCCGCCCCTCGGTGTCGAAGCCGCCCGTCAGCAGCATCCCGGAGGGGACGGGCAGGGCGGGGGAGAGGGCGGAGGCCAGGGACGCGACGACGATGTCGGAGCGGTCTCCCGGCGTGATGACGAAGTCGCCGTCGGCGAGCTGCTCCAGGTAGTGGCCCACGGTCATCGCGGCGATCTTGACACCCTTGACGTCGCGGTCCAGGGAGACCGCGGACGGGCCGTCCCCGAACCCGTGCCGGTCCCGCAGCTCGGCGACGGTGGGCGCGGCGACCGCCTCGTTCTCGGCGATGACGTACACGGGCAGGCCCCGCACGCCGCGGGCGGCGTTGTGCTCGATCCGCTCCACCCAGTCGGGGCGGACGCGGTTGACGATGACCGCGAAGATGTCGCACCGCACCTGGTTCAGCTCGGCACGGGTGACCTCGACCGCGTTGAGCACGTCCTCGGGGCTCTCGGACTCGTCGGCGCCGATGACGGCCAGGACGGAGGCGCCCAGGTTGTTGGCCATCCGGGCGTTCATGTCGAACTCGGCGGTGGCCGCGTTGTGCGCCAGGAGGTCGGTGCCGTCCACCACGATCACGTCGCAGTGCCGGGCCATCTCGCCGTAGACGGTCACGGCCATCGCGTCCAGCTCGTCGTGGTCCCCGGCGGCGAGCAGCTCCCGGGTGCGGGCCAGGGAGATGCCGCCGCGGCAGCGCTCGTCCGGGAGGTCGAAATTGCGCTTCATCAGCTGCACCATCGGGTCCTCCGCCGGGGTCCCCCCGAGGTGGACGGGCCGGAAGTAGCCCAGGCGGTCCGTCTTGCGGAACAGCGAGTCGGCCAGGCCGAGGGCCACGAGCGACTTGCCGGACTGCGGCGTCATGGCGCTGACGTAGATGCCTTGGGTCATGGTGGCGAGGTCCTCCGACGGTCGGGCTGGGTCCGTGCCCAGTCTAGGGCCCGCCCACCGGAGGGCCGGGGCGGTGCGTCGGGGCGCGAGGACCCGCCGGGGCCCGGACCGCGACCCGGACGGGACCGACCCGGACGGGACCGCTCCGCCCGGACTGCTCGGGCCGGGCTGCTGGGGCCGGGCCGCTGGGGCCGGGCTGCTGGGGCCGGGCCGCTCAGGCCAGGGAGAGGAACATCTTCTCCAGCTCGGCCTTGTCCAGGCTCGGGTCCTCCGAGCGCAGGCACTGGTCCAGACCCGTGGCGATGATGGAGAAGCCCGCCTTGTCGAGGGCGCGGGAGACGGCGGAGAGCTGCGTCACCACGTCCTTGCACTCGCGGCTCTCCTCGAGCATGCGGATGACGGCGCCGAGCTGGCCCTGGGCCCGCTTGAGCCGGTTGATGGTGGGGGTGAGGTCCTGGGGGTCGAGTTGCACGGGGCGCTCCTGGGTGGGGTGGTCTGCTCCCACGAGTCTATACCCCCTGGGGGATCTTGTATACCCAGGGGGGTATAGTGCAGAATGATGGCACATCCACCGACACCCCGGAAGGAACTGCCGCATGACCTCGCACGTCGCCCCCGCCGAGCTGAAGTCCTGGATCGAGTCCGGAGAGGAGGTCGCCGTCCTCGACGTGCGCTCCGCCGCCGAGTTCGCAGCCGAGCACATCGACGGCGCCTGCAACGTCCCCGTCGACCTCGTCGCCGACCACGCGCAGGACATCGCCGAGGCCCTCGGCGGCAAGGTCGCCCTGATCTGCCGCTCCGGCGCCCGGGCCTCCCGCGCCCAGGGCATCCTCTCCTCGGCCGGCGCCGCGAACACCTACGTCGTCGACGGCACCGTCGACGACTTCGAGAGGGCCGGCGGCGCGGTCGTCCGCGGCGCCTCGACCTGGGCCGTGGACCGCCAGGTCCGCATGGTCGCCGGCTCGCTCGTGCTGGCGAGCGTGGTGGGCGGGCAGCTGGTCTCCCCGAAGCTGCGCGCCGTCGCCGCGGGCGTCGGCGGTGGGCTCGCGTACTCCGCGCTGTCCAACACCTGCGCCATGGCCAACGTGCTCTCGAAGATGCCCTGGAACCGGGGCGCCAAGGATCCCTCGAAGGTCGCCGTGCTGGAGCAGCTCGCCGACCGGTGATCCGCCGAGCCGATCCGATGGGCTGAGCAGCCGATCGGTTGAGCCCGGGTCCGGCCCCGCCGCCGCGTCACTGCGTAACGGCGGGGCCGTCGTCGTCCCCGGGGTTCACCCGGGCGCCGCCGGGTGGGAGGATGGGGGCATGCTGGTTGCCTTCTCCGTCTCCCCGTCCGGTGGCGAGAACCCGAGCGGTTCCGTCCACGACGCCGTCGCCGCCGCCGTCCGCGTGGTCCGCGAGTCCGGCCTGCCGCACGAGACCGACGCCATGTTCACCACGATCGAGGGCGAGTGGGACGAGGTCATGGACGTCGTCAAGCGCGCCACCGAGGCCGTGGGCGCCTACGGGCCCCGGGTCTCCCTCGTGCTCAAGGCCGACATCCGCCCCGGCCACACGGGCGAGATGCAGGGCAAGGTCGAACGCCTCGAGGCCGCGATCCAGCGGCAGGCGATCGAGTCCTGAGCACTGCCCCCGCGGCGGTCCACCTGCGGACCGCCGGACCGTCCGACGTCGAGGTCTGGTCCGCCCTGCACCTGCGCTGCCTCGACGAGACCTACCGGCCGCTCTTCGGCGACGCCTTCGCCGGCCGGCAGCAGGCCGCCGCCGATCGCACCGCCGGCTACGACCGCACCCTCCTCGCCGACCCGGACGTGCGCACCCTCCTCGCGGTCGACGACGACGGGACCCCTCTCGGGCTGGTCTCCGCCGGCCCGGCCCCCGCCGCGTGGGAGGGGCGGGCCGGGGTGCCCGCCCCGCTCGTCCCGCTGCAGCTGTTCCAGCTCTACGTGCTGGGGGCCGCCCACGGCACGGGCGTCGGCGCCGCCCTGCAGGAGGCCGCCATCGGCTCCGCGGACGCGTACCTGTGGATCATGGACGGCAACGCCCGCGCCGAGCGCTTCTACGCCAGGCACGGCTTCCGGGCCCTGGCCGAGTCCTTCCCCGCCGGTGGGCCCTGGGCTGGGCAGCACATGCACCGCATGCTGCGGACGGGGACCGCGTGAGCCGGGCGTCCCGCCGCTCGCGCACCGCGCCGGCCCCCGCCGGGCCCACCGGCCCCGTGGCCGGGAGCTACGAGATCTCGACCGGCACCGCCGAGCTCGTGCCCGACGCCTACGCCCCCGGCTCCTGGGTGCTGCACGTCAACGGGGTCCCCTCCTCCCACGTGGACCCGGAGCACCCCGAGCGGCTGGACTTCGAGTACATGCGCTGGATCGCCGCGGTCGTGGACGCCCACGTCGGTGCGCACCTGGACCCGGAGCGGCTGCGGGTGCTGCACCTCGGCGGCGGCGCCTGCTCGCTCGCCCGGTTCCTCGCCCACGCGCACCCGGCGGCGCGGCAGGTCGTCGTCGAGCTCGACGGGCGGCTCGCCGAGCTGGTCCGGGAGTGGTTCGACCTCCCGCGCGCCCCGCTGCTGCGGATCCGGGTGGGGGAGGCCCGGGCCGTGACGGAGTCGCTGAGCCCTGCCACCCGGGACGTCGTGGTCCGCGACGTCTTCGCCGGCGCCCTGACCCCCGAGCCGCTCACCACGGTGGAGTTCGCCCGGCACGTGGAGCGCGTCCTGGCCCCGGGCGGGCTGTACGTGCTCAACTGCGGTGACACCCGGGACCTGGCCGGGGCCCGCGCCGAGCTCGCCGCGCTGTCCGAGGTGTTCGAGCACGTCGCCGCCGTGGCGGACCCGGCGATGCTCAAGGGCCGCCGCTACGGCAACATCGTGCTGGCCGCCTCCTCCGCGCCGCTGCCGCTGGAGGGCTCGCCCGGGGCGGCCGCGCTGAGCCGGGAGCTCCTCGGCGGCGCGGTGCCCGCGCAGTACAAGGACGAGGCGTGGGTGCGCTCGTTCACCGGCGGCACCCCGCCGCGCCACGACCCCGTGCCCGAGGGGGACCGCCGTGGAGCCTGAGCCCGCGACCGAGCAGGACGTCCGCGCGCTCGCCGCGCGGCACGGCCTGGACCTGGAGCCGGGCACCCTCCGGTTCGAGGAGGCGGGACTGGACTACCGGGTGGTGTTCGCCGCCGTCTCCGGGACCGGCGAGCAGTGGGTGCTGCGGATCCCGCGCCGCCCCGACGTCGCGGCCAAGGTGGCCGACGAGCGGCGGATCCTCGACTTCGTGCGCCCACGGCTCGCCGCGGCCGTCCCCGACTGGCGGATCGCGGGACCGGGGCTCGTCGCCTATCCCCTGCTGCCCGGCCGGCCCGGTCTCACCCTCGACGCCGCGGGACAGCCGGTCTGGCACTACGACACGGCCTCCCCGGAGTACGCCCGGTCCCTGGCGGAGCTCGTCGCGTCCCTCCACCGCCTGGACGCCCCCGCCGCGGCCGCGGCCGGGGTCCCCGCCGCGACCCCCGACCAGGTGCGCCGGCGGTGGGCGTCCGACCTCGAGCGGGTGCTCGGGGAGTTCGACGTCTCCGCGGAGCTCGCCGCCCGGTGGAGGGCCTGGCTCGACGACGACGGGCTGTGGCCGCGCCGCACCGTCCTCACGCACGGCGAGCTCTATCCCGCCCACCTGCTGCTCGACGACGGCGACCGGATCCTGTCCGTCCTGGACTGGACGACGGCCGGCGTCGGCGACCCGGCCCTGGACCTCATGTACCAGCACCTCATCGCCCCGCCCGAGTCCTTCGCGGCGACCGTCCGCGCCTACGAGGAGCTCACCGGCCGCCACGAACCCCGCCTCGCCGACCGCTGCGAGGCGCTCGTGGCCGCGGGACCCCTCAACTACGCCCTCTTCGCCCTGGCGTCCGGGGAACCGGGCCACCGGGAGGCCGCCGCCGCGCAGCTGCGTCCGTGAGGCCTCCACGCTCCGCCGCCGGCGCGTCCGCGGCGCCTGTCCGCGGCTCCTCCGTCGGGCCGGGGCCCGCGGCCCGCCGGCGCCGAGCGCAGACGCCCCGGGGCTCAGAGGGTGAGCAGGACCTTGGTGGCGCGGCGTTCGTCCATGGCCCGGTAGCCCTCGGCGGCCTGCTCCAGGGGCAGGGTGAGGTCGAAGACCTTGCCGGGGTCGATCTTCCGGTCCCGGATGAGCTGGATCAGCTCGGGCAGGAACCGGCGCACCGGGGCGGGCCCGCCGCGGGTGTGGATGCCGGCGAAGAACAGCTCGATGCCGGGGATCTGCACGTCGTGGTTGACGCCCACGTAGCCCAGGTGGACGCCGCCGCGGGTGGCGCCCACGGCCTGCATGAAGGACTCCTGGGTGCCCACGGCCTCGATCACCGAGTGCGCCCCGATCCCATGGGTGAGCTCCTTGATCCTCGCCACGCCCTCCTCGCCGCGGTCCTCGACGATGTCGGCGGCGCCGTAGTAGCGGGCGAGCTCCTGGCGCTGCGGGTGCCGTGACACCGCGATGATGCGCTCCGCCCCGAGCTGCTGGGCGGCGAGGACCGCCATGAGCCCGACGGCGCCGTCGCCGACGACGGCGACGGTCTTGCCGGGTCCGGCCTCGGCGGCGACGGCGGCGAACCAGCCGGTGCCCAGCACGTCGGAGGCGGCCAGCAGCGAGGGGATCAGCTCGGGGTCCGGCTGTCCCGGGGTGGCCACGAGGGTGCCGTCGGCGTGCGGGATGCGGGCCTTCTGCGCCTGGGTGCCGATGGTGCCGGCGACGAACTCGGCGTGCACGCACTTGGACTGGAACCCGGCGCGGCAGATCTCGCAGGTGTTGTCGGAGATGACGAAGGACCCGACGACGAAGTCGCCGACCTGAAGGGTCTTCACCTCGGCGCCGATCTCCTCGACCACCCCGACGTACTCGTGGCCCATCAGGGTGTGGTCGACGTCCTCGACGCCGCGGTAGGGCCACAGGTCGGAGCCGCAGATGCAGGTCGCGCTCAGCCGGATGATCGCGTCCGTGGGCTCGACGATCTCCGGGTCCTGGCGGTCCTCGACCCGGACGTCGCCGAGGGCGTGCATGATGACTCCACGCATGGTGGTGTCCTCCTTCTGGTGCGGTGGTCCGTGGTGCGGTGGTCCGTGGTGCGGACGGTCGGGTGCGAGCTGCGCCGGCCGGAGGGCCGTTGCGCAGGACGGGGCATGCTCCCCAGTCAACCCCCGGCTCCCGCCGCGAGGGTGCCCTGCCGGGGGGTGTACCGGCAGGGCACCCTCCGGCTCCGGCCGCGCCCTATCCTGGCGGGATGGACAACCGCACCGAGGTCCGGGACTGCCTCGTCTCGCGCCGGGCCAAGCTCACCCCGGCCCAGGCCGGTCTGCCGACCGGGGGCAACCGCCGGGTGCCGGGGCTGCGCCGCTCCGAGGTGGCGGCCCTGGCCGGGGTGAGCGTGGAGTACTACGCCAAGCTCGAGCGCGGGGCGGTTGCCGGGGCCTCGGCCTCGGTGCTGGAGGCGGTCGCCGCCGCGCTGCGCCTGGACGAGACCGAGCGGGCGCACCTGCTCGACCTGGCGCGGGCGGCCGACGGCGTGTCCGCCGCCCGGCGCCCGCGCCGCCGGGCGGCGAGGCAGGCGAGCTCCCGGCCGGGGCTCCAGTGGGCGCTCGAGGCGATCACCGGCGGGGTGGCGTTCGTGCGGAACCAGCACCAGGACCTGCTGGCCACCAACGCCCTGGGCCGGGCCTTCTGCGCCCCGCTGCTCGGCGACGGCGGACGCACCCCCAACCTCGCCCGGTTCCGGTTCCTGGATCCGGCCTCCCGGGAGTTCTGCCCGGACTGGGAGGTGTTCGCGGGCATGTGCGTGGCGATCATGCGCGCCGAGGCCGGCCGCGACCCGCACGACCGGGCGATGCAGGACCTCGTCGGGGAGCTGTCCACCCGCAGCGAGACCTTCCGCACCCTGTGGGCCACCCACGACGTGCGCACCCACGGCACCGGCACCAAGCGCTTCCGCCACCCGGTGGTGGGGGAGCTGACGCTGGCCTATCAGGAGCTGGCCGTCACCGCCGACCCCGGGCAGGTCCTCATGATCTACACCGCCGAGCCGGGCTCGGCCTCGGCCGAGAGGCTCCGGCTGCTCGGATCCTGGGCGGCCGACCGGCACGCCGCCGTCCCCGAGCGCTGATCCGCGGTTGCGGCCCGCGCACGGTGCGGCACCGGCGCGAGCCGCTCGCACCGGTGCCGCGCGCGTCCTGGGTCAGTCCTGCAGCGCGAGCAGCGCCGTGCTGTCGGCCGCCGTGCCCGCCAGCTGCGGCGCCCACCCGTCGTCGCCCTCGAGGTAGGTGCGGACCGTGAACCGCGCCTCCTCCCCGGCCGGCAGTTGCGGGCGGTCGGGGGTGACCTGCGCCCCCGGGCCCCGGTTGTGGTGCTCGGCGAAGCGTGCCTCGCGCCACGAGAAGCCGCTCATGTCCGTCCACGGGCTCGCCGAGACGTGGGCGCCGAGCCACGAGTCCCGGACCAGGACCTGCGCGACGGCCCGCGGATCCCCGCTGGGGTGCCACGGCCGGCCCAGGTGCACGGTGCCCCGTGCCGCATCGGACGTGAAGCGGCACCGGTCGAAGAGGTAGCCGTGCGCGATGCTGAGGTCCTGGCTGCCGGCCGTGACGTAGCCGTTGTTGGTGGCGGAGCCACGGTCGAGGGACCGGATCTCGCAGTCCTCGAAGACGGCCGTGCCGCGGCCGAAGACGAAGTCGACGTCGCCCTCCACCCAGCACCGGTCGAACCAGGACCTCGAGGCCACACCGCTCGCCGGCGAGTTGACCAGCAGGGTGTCCTGGTTGCCGAGGAAGCGCACCCCGGACAGCACCGCCCGGTCGCCCGTCAGGTGCAGGGCCACGGCCTGGCGGTCCTTCATCTCCGGGTGGGCGGCCTCGTCGAAGTCGTTGGCGAACGTGAGGTTGCGCGCCACGAAGTCCGCGCCGTCCACCCGGGCGGATGCGCTGCCGGACGTGCCGAAGGGTCCGCTGCCGTCGGGCTTCCCGGTGCCGGAGGCGTTGTCGTGCACCAGCACCACGTCCTCGGGGCGGTCGCCCGTCCCGACGAGCGAGATCCGGGGCTTGCCCGCCGGCACGCGCAGGACCTCCCGGTACTCCCCGGGCTGGATCCGGATCACCGTCCGGCGGGCGCCGCCCGGCTCCGCCGCGTCCACGGCGGCCTGCACGGTCCGGAACGGCCTGCCGGGGCCGACGTCGAGCACCACGGGGGTGTCCACGGGGCGCTCGCTCGGCCAGAACATCCGGGCCAGCGGGTCCGTCACGGCGTCGGGATCCGGGAACCAGCCCGGCGGCACGATCCGCTTCGACCGCAGCTCGCGCGCGACCAGCCGGGCGACGGCCAGCGCGCCGAGGGCCTGGAAGTGGGTGTTGTCCTCGGAGCCCTGCGGGTACTGCGGGTGCTGCCCCGGGGCCAGGTGCAGGAAGTGGGATGTGGTCCCCTCCGTGCCGAGGCGCTGCCACAGGTCCTTGGACGAGGCGGTCAGGTCCACCAGGGGCGTACCGGTGGCCGCGGCGAGCTCGCGCACCGCCTGCGGATAGGCGCCGTGGGTGTCCCGCGCGGCCCCGAAGGCGTCGAAGCGCCGGCGCTCCACGGGGGTGACCAGCACGGGCTGCGCCCCGCGCGCGGCGGCGCCGTCGAGGTAGCGGCGCAGGTACTCCTCGAAGGTGGAGCCCGGCAGGGTGCCGCGGGCCGGGTCCTCGACCTTCTCGTCGTTGTGGCCGAAGGAGATCAGCAGGTGGTCTCCCGGCTGCAGCAGGGACAGCGCCCGGTCCAGCAGCCCGGCGTCCGCGTAGCTCTTGGACGAGGCCCCGGACCAGGCGAGGTCGAGCACGCCGGCCTGGGGCCCCAGCAGCAGGGGCAGGGCCTGGCCCCACCCGGCGCGCGGGCGCTCGGAGTGCTGGTACGCGGAGGACGTCGAGTCCCCGACGACGACCAGCGCCGGCCGGGTGCGCCGCGTCCCGCCGCTGTTGCCGATGGCCCCCGTCGTGGCGAGGGCCGAGGAGGCCGTGGCACCCGTCAGCGCGGCAGAGCCGGCCGCCAGGGCGAACGCGGTCAGGACGGTGCGGCAGCTCGGCGCCCCGGGGGCCCTCACCGGTCGCCGCCGGTGCTCAGGACGGGGCCCGCGGTGCGGGCGAGCAGCGCCGGCACGGCCTGGGGTGCGTGGACCTTCGTGCGCAGCACGGGCGTCCAGGAGGTGTCGTGGGTCAGCCGCTCGGCCTCCGGGACGGCGGCGTTGTACGCGGCCCGCACGTCGACCTTCTTGCCGTTCACGGTGTTGTCCACGGTCGCGATGGTCGTGCCCTTGTACCGGCCGATGATCTCCGCGGCGTCCGTGCCGGCGGGGAGCGTGAAGGCGTTGGCCTCCGCGTAGAGGTGCGACTCGATCCCCGCGCCCAGGGAGTACACGTAGGGGACGGAGCCGTCCTCCGGCACCACGTAGTGGTTGTTGTAGACGTCCACCTGGCCGTAGCGCACCCGGGGGGCCCGCTGCCCGACGTCCTCGAACACGTTGTGGTGGACGGTCACCCGGAGCCTGCCCGGGTCGCCCCGGTTGGTGGAGTCGGTGGACCCGATGAGCATCAGCTTGTCGTGGTCGGTGAACCGGTTGTAGGACATGGTGACCAGGTCCGACCCGTTGGTCACGTCGACCGCGCCGTCGTGCACCTGGTAGGGGGTGCCGAAGTAGGAGGGCTGCTCGCTGTCCAGGTTCGGGGCGTCCGTGAACTCCGAGTGGTCGATCCAGACGTGGGTGGCGCCGTTGACCACCTGGAGCAGGTCGTACTCGCTGTTCCAGGCCCCGGTGCTCCCGTCGCCCGGGTCCCAGGCGGGGAAGCAGTCGGAGGAGTCGGAGAACGTGAGGTTGCGCAGGATGACGTTGTCGGTCCCGTTGATCCGCAGGGCCGCGCCGCGGATCTCGCTGTCCGCGCCCGCGCCGACGATCGTGGTGTTGCTCGGGATGTCCCAGCGGATCGTCCTCGCCTGATTGCGCGCGGCGACCCGGCGGGCGTCCTCCTGGGCGCCCGCCGGATCCCGGTCCCGGCCCCACGTGGCGGGGTCGTAGGCCTCCAGGTACTGCTCCAGGGAGTAGCCGGTGCCGGCCGCGTAGTCGTCGCAGCTCAGCGGGGAGCCGTCCGGCGCGGTGTTGGCGTCGATCCGGCCGTGGACGCGGACGATCTTCGGGCGGTCGCCCGCGGCCCCGAACGCCGCCAGCAGCTCGGTCCGGTTCGTGACGTCGTAGACGTCGGCGGGCTCCGCGGCCGAGCCGCCGGTCGTGCCGGTGCCCAGGGAGGCCCACCCGTCGTTCTCCGGGAGGATCTGGCGCTCGAGCGGTGTGCGGGCGGTCTGGGCCGCGGGGTCGGCGAGGGGGCTGGGGGCGGCCGACGCCGGGGTCGCCGCGAGGAGGGCGGCCGTCATGGCCACGGCGGTGGGGATGGACAGGTGCGCAGTGCGTTTCCGCATGGTTCCTCTTCCGTCATCAGGGGGACGCCCTCGAGGGGGTGGGTCACGTGTGACGGGGGTCACGGGAGGGCGTTGAGCAGGACGGTACCAGAAAGCGCTTTCCCAGAGAAGGTGCGCAGGTGTTCGGACGGTGCCGCCCACGCCTCGTCGCTCCCCTGTGGCCGAGGGGTCGTCATCTGCGAGAGCGTGCAGCGCTGAGCGCCGGAACGCGACCCCGCGGCGGAGTTCCGGTGGGGTCCGGGGGTCAGCGGGCGGCGCGCGACTCCTCGACCGACGCCACGAACTCCCGCGCCAGCTCCACGAGCTCGTGGGTGCGCTCGATCTGCGGCATGTGCCCGGTGTCCGGGAAGACGTGCAGCCGCGCCCCCGGCAGGGCGGCGGCCGCGGCCTCGGCGTGGCGGGCCGGCAGCACGGCGTCGGCGTCGCCCCACACCACGAGCACGGGCAGGCCCGACGCCCGCACCTTCTCCAGCAGGGCCTTCCGCCAGCCGGGCAGCACGCCGATCACCGGCAGCCCGATGCTCCGGTAGGTGCCCAGGAACGTGGCCCGGAAGTCCGGCTGGGAGCCCACCCGTGCCGCGTGCCGCAGCAGCTCCGGGGTGGCCAGGGACGGGTCGAAGAAGCAGTTCCGGTTGGACCGCACCGCGGCGGCCCGCGCCAGCGGCCGGAACCGGTGGCCCACCAGGGGCAACCGGGACAGCCCGGCCCAGACCATGGGCAGGGGGGAGACGTTGGCCTCCCGGCCGAACCCGGCGCTGTTGGCGAGCAGCAGCCCCGCGACCCGCCCGGGGTGCTCGGCGGCCACGGTCATGGCCACGGCTCCGCCCAGGGAGTTGCCCATGAGGTGCACCGGCCGGTCCTCGCCGAGCGCGTCGAGCACGCCGACCACGGCGCGGGCGAACGCCCCGAGCCCCGGCCGGTCCGGGCCGGCGGGGGTGAGCCCGAAACCGGGGAGGTCCATGCTGAGCACGCGGTGGTCCCGGGCCAGCAGGTCGTGGGCGGCCGACCAGTCCTCCAGGCTCCGGCCGATGCCGTGCAGCAGCACGAGCGGCGGCGCCTCCGTGGGCCCGGAGCGGCGGATGCGCACGGGCCGGCCGGCGAGATCCACCGTCGTCGTCGGGGCCGCCGGGGCCTCCAGGGCGTCCGGGGTGCCGGCGGGGGCGTCCGCGGCGGGGCGCGGGACCTGCTGGTCGGTCATGCGTGGGCCTCCTGCGGGCGGGCACCGCGGCGGGCCGCGGTGCGGGGGACGAGGTCGAGGGTGCGGGACAGCGGGGTGCGCAGGGTGGTCGCGGAGTCCAGCAGGTAGTTCTGCCGCACCCGCCACGGGTGCCGGTCGCCCTGGCGCGGAAAGGCGCCGATCGCGCGCTGGACGTAGCCGGACCTGAGGTCCAGCAGCGGCTGCTCGGCCATGCCCCGGCGGGCGCGCGGCACCACGGCCCCGGCGTCGTGGCGCTCCAGGTGCCGGAGCACCTTGCACACCAGCCGGTGGGTGAGGTCGGCGCGCAGGGTCCAGGACGCGTTGGTGTAGCCGATGCACAGCGCGAAGTTCGGCACGCCGGTGAGCATCGCGCCGTTCCACACGAACTGCTCGGGCAGCTCCACGGGCGTCCCGTCCACGGTCAGGACGATCCCGCCGAAGGGGAGCAGCCGCAGGCCCGTGGCGGTGACCACGAGGTCGGCCTTGAGGACCCGGCCGTCGCTCAGCCGGACGCCCTCGGGCACGAACGTGTCGATCGTGGCCGTGACGACCTCCGCCCGCCCCTTCCTCAGCGCCTTGAACAGGTCCGCGTCCGGCACCGCGCACAGCCGCTGGTCCCACGGGTCGTAGGACGGGGTGAAGTGCTCGGCCACGAGCTCCTCGGAGCCGAGGATGCGCGCGGCCCGGGATGTGAAGAACACCCGGGCCGCGGCCGGGCGGCGGCGGCAGAACTGGTAGACGGCCGTGCTGAACAGGATGTTCTTGGTCCGGATGACCCGGTGGGCGAGTCCCGCGGGCAGGGCCCGGCGCAGCGCGTCGGCCCGCTTGTCCCGGCCGGGCACGGCGCTGATCCACGTGGGGGAGCGCTGCAGCATCGTCACGCTCGCGGCTTCGGCGGCCATGGCCGGCACCAGGGTCACGGCGGTGGCGCCGCTGCCGACCACCAGCACGCGCCGGCCGGTCCAGTCCAGGTCCTCGGGCCAGAACTGCGGGTGCACCACCCGGCCCCGGAAGTCCGCCAAGCCGGGCAGCGCGGCGTCGTGGCCGCGGTCGTAGTCGTAGTAGCCGGCGCACGAGTACAGGAACGAGCACGTCATGGTTCGCTCGTGGACGGTGCCGTTCTCGTCGCGGGCCTCGAGGCCGAGGCTCCAGCGCTGCTCGGCGCCGGACCAGTCGGCCGAGACCACCCGGGTGCGGAGGCGGACGTGCCGGTCGATGCCGAACTCCGCCGCCGTCTCGTGGATGTAGGCGAGGATCGACGGGCCGTCCGCGAGAGCCTGCGGGTCCCGCCACGGTTTGAAGGAGTAGCCGAGCGTGAACATGTCGGAGTCGGAGCGCACGCCCGGGTAGCGGAACAGGTCCCAGGTCCCGCCCAGGTCGTCCCGGGCCTCCAGTACGGCGTAGGACAGCTCGGGGCGCTCGGTCTGCAGGCGGTAGGCCGCGCCGATGCCGGACAGGCCGGCTCCGACGACGACGACGTCCCGGTGGTCGCCCCCGCCGGAGAACTCGCCGAAGGGCTCGCCGAAGGCCTCGCCGGGGGACTCTCCGGGGGAGTCGCCGGGCTGTTGCCCGGGAGACTCGCGGGGAGACCCGCCGGGGACCTCGCGGGGCGGCTCGCTGGCGGTGGAAGGTGCTGGCATGCTTCCAGCATCGCCCGGCACGCTCGCGAAGACTTGACGCTGCGCGACGATTGCTTGACTCTGGGCGACATGACGGTCATCCGGTCCGCGGGCCTGCGCGGCTTCCGCGCCGCGGTCGCGGAGCTCGGCGGGGACGCCGAGGCCCTCGCCGACGCCGCCGGTCTGCCCCGGGCGGCCCTGGACACCGACGACCTCCTGGTCCCGGAGCGGGCCGTCGGGCGGGTGCTCGAGACCGCCGCACGAGAGCTGGGTTGCCCCGACCTGGGGCTGCGGGTCGCCGCGCGGCAGGACCCGGGCGTGCTCGGTCCGCTCGCGCTCGCCGCCCGCCACTCCGAGACGGTGCGCGACGCCCTCGAGTGCACCTCCCGCTACCTGTTCGTGCACGCCCCGTCCCTCGAGCTGGCGCTGGTGCAGGACCCCTACGGCGCCCGCGGAGTGACGGCGGTGCGCTACGGCGGCTCCTCCGCGACCGCCCAGGACCCCGGGCGGGGCAGCCCGCAGGGCACCGACCTGGGCCTGGGTCTGCTGCACCGGGCCCTGACCTCCCTGGTGGGCGGCCGCTACGGACTGCGCACGGTCGAGCTGGACCACCGGCCGGCGGCGCCGCTGCGGGCCTACGAGGAGTTCTTCGGGGCGCCCGTGCGCACCGGCCGCCCCGAGGTCCTCCTGCGGATCCCCACGAGCACGCTCGCCCGGCCGCTGCACGGGGACGCCGGCGTCCGGCAGGTGGCGCTCGCCTTCCTCGACGCCCAGCTCCCCGGGTCCGGCTCCGCGTGGGCGCCCCGGGTCCGGGGCGTGCTGGTGCAGCTGCTCGGCACCGCGGCACCGGAGATCGAGGCCGTGGCCCGGGTGCTGGACCTGCACCCCCGCACCCTGCAGCGCCGGCTCGCCGAGGAGGGCACCACCTTCGGCGCCGTCCTCGACGAGGCCCGGCGCAGCGCCGCCCTGCGCTGGCTCACCACCACCGACGTGCCCCTCGGCCAGATCGCCGGGCTGGTGGGGCTCTCGGAGTCCTCGGCCCTCACCCGGTGCGCCCGCCGCTGGTGGGGCGCGCCGCCGCGGGACGTCCGCCGCCGGGGCGTCCCGGCCGGCTGACGGTGTCGCCCCGCGTCAACTTCCTGTCGTGGAGGGTCAAGCCGCGATCGTGGCCTGCCCGCACACTGGACAGCAGGCCCCGAGCCCCGTACCCCTCATCCCCGCACCCCCGGTCCACGACCCCAGGAGCAGCCCGTGTCCCCGTCCGCACCCTTCCGTTTCGCCGGCGCCACCGCGGTGCTCACCGGCGCCGCCTCCGGCATCGGCGAGCAGCTGGCCCACGGCCTCGCCGCCCGCGGCACCCACCTGGTGCTGCTCGACCGGGACGCGGTGGGACTCGAGACCGTCGCCGGGGCGATCCGCTCCGGGCACCCGGACCTGCCGGTGCGCACGGTCGTCGCCGACCTGGCCGAGCTGTCCGCGCTGCCGGGCGTGGCCGAGCGGATCCGGGCCGAGCACCCGCGGATCGACCTGCTGGTCAACAACGCGGGGGTGGGCCTGGGCGGGTCCTTCGAGCAGGTCTCCGCGGAGGAGTTCGACTGGCTCATGGACATCAACTTCCGGGCGCCCGTGGTGCTCACCCGCGAGCTGCTGCCCGCCCTGCTCGCCGCCCCCGGCAGCCACCTCGTCAACCTCTCCAGCCTGTTCGGGCTCATCGCCCCGCCCGGACAGGTGGCCTACTCCGCCAGCAAGTACGCCCTGCGCGGGTTCACGGAGGGCCTGCGCCACGAGCTGGCGGGCCGGGTGGGGGTCACCGTGGTCCATCCGGGCGGGGTCCGGACCCGGATCGCCGACTCCGCGCGCACCCCGGCCGCGGTGCCCGAGGAGCGGGCGCGGAAGGAGCGGGAGGATTTCGCGGCGCTGCTGAGCTATCCGGCGGAGCGGGCGGCCGCCGACATCCTGGGGGCCGTGGAGCGGCGCCGGAACCGGCTGCTCGTGGCGCCCAGCGCCGTGCTGCCGGACCTCGTGGCGCGGCTCCTCCCCGGCTCCTACTGGCCGGTCCTGCGGCATGCGCCGCGGGTCCTGCAACGTCTTTCCGGGCGGCGGCGCCGGGCCTAGGCTGGGCGCATGACCAGCACGCTGTCCGCCATCGCCATCGACTGCCGCGACCCCGAGACCCTCGCCCGCTTCTGGTGCGCCGCCCTGGGCTACGTCGTCCACGGGGAGGCCGAGGGCTTCGTGGGCATCGTGCCCGCGGAGGGCGGCGGCCCGCACCTCGACTTCGTGGTCGTCCCCGAGCCCCGGACGGTCAAGAACCGGCTGCACCTCGACCTGCGCGCCGCGGACACCGACCAGGACTCCGAGGTCGCACGCCTCGAGTCCCTCGGGGCCCGCCGCGTGGACGTGGGCCAGGGACCCGAGGTGACCTGGGTGGTGCTGGCCGACCCGGAGGGCAACGAGTTCTGCGTGCTCTCCGACCTCGAGGACGACTGAGCCGGTTGGACCTGCTGGGCCGACCGAGCCGGCTGGATCGGCTGAGCCGGCGGGCTCAGGCGGGCACGCCGTCCACGTAGTACCAGCGGCCGTCCTCGCGCCGGAACCGGGAGTTCTCCCGCTGGGTCCCCCGGGCCCCGTCCGGACCGCGCCAGGAGGCGGTGAAGTCCACCCACCCCTCGTCGTCGAAGGGGCCGCCGCCCGTGGCGCCGTGGACGTCGAGCCGGGTCCAGCGCAGCGCCGGGTCCAGGTCCACGGACTCCGGGCGCGTGCCCGGGTGCCACGTGGCCAGCAGGTGGGCCTCGTCCCCGGCGGCGAAGGCGCTGAACCGCGAGCGCATGAGCAGCTCGGCCGTGGGCGCCGGGCGGCCGCCGTGGAAGCGGCCGCAGCACGCGCCGTAGGTCTCCCCGGTGCCGCAGGGGCAGCGGGCGTCGTCGTCGATCATGCCATCCAGCCTTCGACCACGCCCTTGCCGAAGAACACCACGAAGGCCGTCGCCACCACGTACATCAGCGGGTGGACCTCCTTGCCGCGGCCCTGCACCAGGCGGATGAAGACGTAGGAGACGAAGCCCGCGCCGATGCCGTCCGCGATGGAGTAGGTGAACGGCATGACGGCGAACGTCAGGAAGGACGGCACGGACAGGCCCCAGTCGTCCCACTCGATGCGCACGACCTGCTTGGCCATCAGGAAGCCCACCACGACCATGGCCGGGGCCACGGCCTCGAACGGCACCACGTTGACCAGCGGGGTGATGAACATGGCGAGCAGGAACAGCACGCCGGTGACCACGTTCGCCAGGCCGGTGCGGGCGCCGTCGGCGATGCCGGTGGAGGACTCCACGAAGATCTGGTTGGAGGACACGGAGCCCGCGCCGCCGGCGATCGCGCCGGCGGCGTCCACGAGCAGGATCTTGTCCACGTTCTGGATCTGCCCGTTGCGGCCCACGAGCCCGGCCTGCTGGGAGAGCCCGACCATCGTGCCCATCGCGTCGAAGAAGATCGAGAGCAGGATCGTGAAGATCAGCAGGGCCGCGGCGAGGGCGCCGAGGCTCTGGATGGCCTCGAACGGGGCGGCCGAGCCCACGAGGGAGAGGTCCGGCAGCGCCACGAACGAGGTGGGGGCCGCGGGCACGACGAGCGACCACCCGGTGGGGGCGTCCACCGAGGAGCCGGACGGGACGACCGCCTCGAGCACGTGGGCGAGGAGCGTGGTCGCGACCACGGCGATCAGGATCGCGCCGCGGACGTTGCGGACGATGAGGGCCACGGTCAGGAGCAGGCCGACCACGAACGTGAGCATGGGCCAGCCCAGCAGCGTCCCGCCGTCGCCGAGCTGCACGGGCACGGTGGTGCCGGCGGCGTCCGGGATGCGGCGCACGAAGCCGGCGTTCACGAAGCCGATCAGGGCGATGAACAGGCCGATGCCCACAACGATGGCGGTCTTCAGGGAGGCCGGCACGGCGTTGAACACGGCGGTGCGGAAGCCGGTGAGCACCAGGACGAACATGATCAGGCCCGCCCACACCACCAGACCCATCACCTGGGGCCAGGTGAGCTCCGGGGTGGTCACGATCGTCACGGCGAGGAACGCGTTGACGCCCAGGCCCGTGGCGATCGCGAAGGGTGCGCGGGCCACGACGCCCATGAGGATGGTCAGCACCCCGGCGACGAGCGCCGTCACGGCGGCGACGCGCTCCCCGCCCAGGACGTTGCCGGCGCCGTCCGGGCCGTAGCCGAGGATCAGCGGGTTGAGCACCACGATGTAGCTCATCGCGATGAACGTCGCCACGCCGCCGCGGACCTCGCTCGTCACCGAGGAGCCGCGCTCGCTGATCTTGAAGAAGCGGTCCAGGCCGTTGCGGGGCGGACCGGAGGGAGTCTCGGTGGAGACGGAAGCGGAGGATGCCATGTCGGTCCTTCAGGCGCTCGACGGGAGGGAGCGCGTCTCCACGAGGAGGGCTCCGGGCTGACGGCGGCACCGGCGTGCCACCGTGACGACACTACCTCTCTGCGTCCGGGCGCGTCCCGGGCGCGGACGCGCCCGGGACGGGACGCTGGTCGGGGCCGGCCGGGCCTTGCGCTCGGCGCCTTTGCACAGATCGGCCCTCGTGTCCACCCCTGTGTCCTGTCACGTCGGTTCATGGCGGTTTGTGACGACCGGCGTGACTGTCCTGCGGGACCCGCGAACAATCGACGGCATGACACAGACGACGCGCGCGCCCCGCGCTGCCCGGAAGCCGAAGCCCGAGGGGCAGTGGCAGGTCGACGGCCGGGAGCCCCTGAACCCGAACGAGGTCTTCAAGCAGGCCGACGACGGGCTCAACGTGCGCACCCGGATCGAGGAGGTCTACTCGAAGCACGGCTTCGCCTCGATCGACCCGCAGGACCTGCACGGACGCTTCCGCTGGTGGGGGCTCTACACCCAGCGCAGGCCGGGCATCGACGGCGGGCGGACGGGCTCGCTGTCCGACGCCGAGATCGAGGACGAGTACTTCATGATGCGCGTCCGGCTCGACGGCGGGGCCCTCACCCGCGAGCAGCTGCGGGTGCTCGGGCAGATCTCCGCGGACTTCGCGCGGGACTCGGCGGACATCACGGACCGGCAGAACATCCAGTACCACTGGATCCGCGTGGAGGACGTCCCGGAGATCTGGCGCCGGCTCGAGGACGCGGGCCTGGACACGGTCGAGGCCTGCGGGGACGTGCCGCGCGTGATCCTGGGCTCCCCGCTCGCCGGGATCGCCGAGGACGAGATCATCGACCCCACCCCGGTGATCGAGCAGATCAAGTCCACCTGGATCGGCTCCCCGGAGTTCTCCAACCTGCCGCGCAAGTACAAGACCGCGATCACCGGCCACCCGTCCCTGGACGTGGTGCACGAGATCAACGACTGCGCGTTCGTGGGCGTGGTCCACCCCGAGCTCGGCCCCGGCTACGACCTGTGGGTGGGTGGCGCCCTGTCCGTGGTGCCGTTCCTCGGCAAGCGCCTCGGCGCCTTCGTGACGGAGGAGCAGGCCCCCGCGGTGTGGAAGGGCGTCACCAGCATCTTCCGCGACTACGGCTACCGGCGGCTGCGCAACCGCGCCCGGCTGAAGTTCCTGGTCCAGGACTGGGGGCCGGAGAAGTTCCGGCAGGTGCTCCAGGACGAGTACCTCGGCTACGAGCTCGCCGACGGCCCCGCGCCGGAGAAGGCGGCCACCCCCGGCGACCACATCGGCGTGCACCGGCAGAAGGACGGCCGGTTCTACATCGGCGTGGCCCCGCGCGTGGGCCGCGTCTCCGGGGCGAAGCTGCTGGCCCTGGCGGACGTGATGGAGAAGTACGGCTCCGACCGGCTGCGCACCACCCCGCACCAGAAGCTCGTGCTGCTCGACATCGAGGAGGCCGACGTCGAGAACGCCGTCGCCGACCTCGACGCCCTGGACCTGCCGGCGAGGCCCTCCGCGTTCCGCCGCTCGACCGTGGCGTGCACCGGCATCGAGTACTGCAAGCTCGCGATCGTCGAGACCAAGCAGACCGCCTCCGACACGATCGACGAGCTCGAGCGACGGCTCGACGGCGTGGAGCTGCCCCACCCCATCTCGATGCACGTCAACGGCTGCCCCAACTCGTGCGCCCGCATCCAGACCGCGGACATCGGGCTCAAGGGCCAGTTGCTGCCCACCGAGGACGGCGGGCAGAAGCCCGGCTACCAGGTCCACCTGGGCGGCGGGCTCGCCGCCGACGACCGCGCCGAGGCCGGCCTGGGCCGGACCGTGCGCGGACTGAAGGTGTTCCAGGACGACCTCGCCGACTACGTCGAGGGACTGGTCCGGCGCTTCCTGGCCCAGCGCACCGGGGACGAGAGCTTCGCCGAGTGGACCCACCGGGTCGAGGAGAGTGAACTCGCATGACCGGCACCGACACGGGCACCCGCCCCGCCCTGCGCGACGAGCAGCAGCTGCGCGACCTCGCGGCGGCCGGCGCCGCCGCCCTGCACGCCGAGCTCGACGCCGAGGGCCGGGTCCCGGCCGCGGGGGAGGCCTCCACGGAGGAGGCGATCCGCTGGGTCGCGGAGAACTTCGACCTGCGCAACGTCACCGTGGCCTGCTCGATGGCCGACGCCGTGCTCCCGGCCCTGGTCGCCGAGCAGTTGCCCGGCGTGGACGTGCTCTTCCTCGAGACCGGCTACCACTTCCCGGAGACCATCGGCACCCGGGACGCCGTGGCCCACATGCTCGACATCACCGTGGTCGACGCCCTCCCGGAGCTGACCGTGGCGGAGCAGGACGAGAAGCACGGCAAGGACCTCTTCGCCCGCGACCCGGGCCTGTGCTGCGCGATCCGCAAGGTGGCCCCGCTCAAGAAGTCCCTCGAGGGCTACGAGGTGTGGTTCACCGGCGTGCGCCGCGACGAGTCCTGGACCCGCACCAACGCCCCGATGGTGACCTTCGACGAGACCCACAAGCTCGTCAAGGTCAACCCCATGGTGCGCTGGACCCTCGACGAGCTGGTCGAGTGGTCGCAGGACCACGGGGTGCCGACGAACCCGCTGATGGCGGAGGGCTACCTCTCCATCGGCTGCGCCCCCTGCACGCGGCCCACCGCCCCGGGCGAGGACCCGCGCGCGGGCCGCTGGGCGGGCAAGGACAAGATCGAGTGCGGTATCCACCTGTGAGCGCACCCACGACGACGGAGGCGAACGTGACCACCCCGACCACCGCCCCGGCCCCTGCGGAGGCCGGCGTGCACAGCAGCCTCGACGCGCTCGAGGCCGAGTCCATCCACATCCTGCGCGAGGTCGTGGCGGAGTTCGACCGCCCGGCCATGCTGTTCTCCGGCGGCAAGGACTCGGTGGTCATGCTGCACCTGGCGGCCAAGGCCTTCTGGCCCGGGCGGATCCCCTTCCCGGTGCTGCACGTGGACACCGGCCACAACTTCCCGGAGGTCCTCGGCTTCCGGGACCGCACCGTGGAGCGGCTCGGTCTGCGGCTGGTCGTGGCGAGCGTGCAGGACTACCTCGACGACGGCCGGCTGCTCGAGCGCGCCGACGGCACCCGCAACCCGCTGCAGACCGTCCCGCTGCTGGACGCCATCGCGGAGCACCGGTTCGACGCCGTGTTCGGCGGCGGCCGCCGCGACGAGGACAAGGCCCGCGCGAAGGAGCGGATCCTGTCCCTGCGCGACGAGTTCGGCCAGTGGGACCCCCGCAACCAGCGCCCCGAGCTGTGGAACCTCTACAACGGCCGGCACACCCCCGGCCAGCACGTGCGGGCGTTCCCCATCAGCAACTGGACCGAGCTGGACATCTGGCGCTACATCGAGCGCGAGAACATCGAGCTGCCGCCCATCTACTACGCCCACGAGCGGGACGTCTTCCGCCGCGACGGGATGTGGATGGCCGTGGGCGAGTTCTCGGCACCGGCCGGGGCCGAGACCGTGGAGCGGCAGACGGTGCGCTACCGCACCGTGGGGGACATGTCCTGCACCGGCGCCGTGCTCTCCGCGGCGCGGACCGTGGCCGACGTGGTGGCCGAGGTCGCCGTGTCCACCCTCACCGAGCGCGGGGCCACCCGCGCGGACGACAGGATCTCCGAGGCCGCCATGGAGGACCGCAAGAAGGACGGGTACTTCTAGACATGACTTCCCCCAGCACCGTGACCGGGCACGCCCCCGCCGCCGAGCACGTCCCCACGATCGACCCCGGCTCGCTGTTCCGCTTCGCGACCGCGGGCTCCGTCGACGACGGCAAGTCCACCCTGGTGGGCCGGCTGCTCCACGACGCCAAGGCGATCCTCGCCGACCAGCTCGAGGCCGTGGGCCGCACCTCCGCCGAGCGCGGCTTCGGCGGCGGCACGGGCCGGCTCGACCTCGCGCTGCTCACCGACGGCCTGCGCGCCGAGCGGGAGCAGGGGATCACCATCGACGTGGCCTACCGCTACTTCGCCACGGACCGCCGCTCCTTCATCCTCGCCGACTGCCCCGGCCACGTGCAGTACACGAAGAACACCGTCACGGGCGCCTCGACGGCCGACGCCGTCGTGCTCCTCGTGGACGCCCGGCACGGCGTGGTCGAGCAGACCCGGCGGCACCTGGCCGTCGTGTCGCTGCTGCGCGTGCCGCACGTGGTGGTCGCCGTGAACAAGATCGACCTCGTCGACTACGACCAGGAGGTCTTCGACCGGGTCGCGGCCGACGCCACGAGCATCGCCGCCCGGCTGGGCATCGAGGACGTGCACGTGGTGCCCGTCTCCGCCCTGGAGGGCGACAACGTCGTGGAGCCCTCCGCGCGGACCCCCTGGTACTCCGGGCGGCCGCTGCTGCGGGTGCTCGAGGAGCTGCCCACGGTGGACGAGTCCGGCCGCGGCACCGCCCGCCCCTTCCGCTTCCCCGTCCAGTACGTCATCCGCCCGCAGGGCGGAACGGCGCCGGGCGCGGACGCCGAGGCGCTGCGGGACTACCGCGGCTACGCGGGCCAGATCGCCTCGGGCACCGTCGCGGTCGGGGACGAGGTCGTGGTCCTGCCCGCGGGCCGGCGCACCACCGTCACCGGCATCGACGTGGCGGGCACCGCGCCCGCCCCCGGAGCGCCCCTGCCCGGGAAGCAGCTGACGGAGGCCGCGGCGCCGCTGTCCGTGACCCTGCGGCTGGCCGACGACATCGACATCGCCCGCGGCGACCTCGTCGCGAGCGCCGACGACGAGCTGCCGGAGCCCGTCCGGGACCTCGTCGCCTCGGTGGCCTGGCTCGGCGAGCGGCCCCTGCAGCCCCGCGCCCGCGTGCTCGTCAAGCACGGCGCCGCCACGGTCCAGGCCATGGTCGTCGAGCTCGAGGGGCGGCTGGACCTCGAGGAGCTCGTGCTGCGGGACGCGGCGACCCTCGAGCTCAACGACATCGGGCGGGTCCGGCTCCGGCTGGCCTCCCCGCTGCCCGTCGACCCCTACGACCGGCTGCGGCGCACCGGCGCCTTCCTGGTCGTCGACCCGGCCACGGGCAACACGCTCGCCGCCGGGCTCGTCCGGGACGCCTGAGGTGGCTCGGCAGCAGCCGGCGGATCTCGTCACGGTAACGGCCGGGGACGGCGGCCGGCCCGCCGGCGGGCGCCGCCCGGGCTGGCCGCTGGTGCTGGTCTCCCTCGCGCTCCTGGCCGCCCTGACCGTGGCCGCCACCGTGCTGCGTGCCAACGGCACCCTCGAGGCCTGGGAGTACGCCGCGGTGGAGACCTCCGACGCCGCCGAGCTGCGGCTGGGCTACTTCGGCAACCTCACGCACGGACCCGCCCTCGTCGGGCTGGAGAACGACTACTTCGCCGAGGAGCTGGGGGGCACCGGGCTGGCCACTCAGGTCTTCAACAGCGGTCCCACGGCGGTGGAGGCCATGAACGCCGGGTCGATCGACGCCGCGTTCGTGGGCCCCAGTCCGGCGATCAACTCCTTCGTCCGCTCCCAGGGCCGTTCCCTCGCCGTGGTCGCGGGCGCCGCCTCCGGCGGGGCGCAGTTCGTGGTGCGTCCCGGGGTCACGGGTCCGGAGGACCTGGCCGGGCACACCGTCGCGAGCCCCGAGTTCGGAGGGACCCAGGACGTGGCCCTGCGTACCTGGCTCACCGAGCAGGGCTACGAGGTGGACGGCGACGGCGAGCGCGCCGTGGCGATCACCCCCATGGCCAACGGCCAGACCATCTCGATGCTGCGCCAGGGTCGCGTGGACGGCGCCTGGCTGCCCCAGCCCTGGGCCACCCGCGCCGTCCAGGACGGGGCCCGGGTCCTCGTGGACGAGCGGGACCTCTGGGCGGACGGGCGCTACCCCACGACCGTCCTGGTGGTGCGCAAGGAATACCTGGAGCGCCATCCGGAGACGGTCGAGAAGCTCGTGCGCGGACTGCAGCGGTCCGTGGACTGGCTGCACGAGCACGAGGAGGAGCCCCGCCTGCTGGCCTTCACCCTGAACCGGGGACTGGAGCGGGCGCAGACCGAGACGCTGCCCGAGGAGACGGTCGAGGGCGCCCTCGCGTCCATCGAGTGGACCACCGACCCCCTCGCGGACACCTACACCGCGCTTCTCGCCGACGGCGTCACGGCCGGGACCACGGACGACGCCCCGCTCGACGGGCTCGTGGACACCACGGCCCTCGACCGCGTCCGCCCGACCGAGGAGGGGGGCTCATGAGCACCACGACCACCACTGCGATCCGCCTGCACGGCCTCGGCAAGACCTTCGCCGCCGAGGACGGGCCCGTCCTGCAGGGCGTGGACCTCGACGTGGAGCGCGGGCAGTTCGTCGCGCTGCTCGGCGCCTCGGGCTGCGGCAAGTCGACGCTGCTGAACATCGTCGCGGGCCTCGAGGAACCGACCGAGGGCTCCGTGACCGTCCCCGCGGAGGGGGCGGCCCTGATGTTCCAGGACGCCGCGCTGTTCCCCTGGCTCACGGCGCGGCGCAACGTCGAGCTCGCCCTGGAGCTGCGCGGTGTCCCCGCCGCGCAGCGTCGGGAGCGGGCCGGGGAGCTGCTCGAGCTGGTCCGGCTGCCGCACGCGGCGGACAAGCGCCCGCACGAGCTCTCCGGCGGAATGCGCCAGCGCGTGGCCCTGGCCCGGGCCCTGGCCCAGGAGCGGGAGGTCCTGCTCATGGACGAGCCGTTCTCCGCCCTGGACGCCATCACCCGGGACCTGCTGCACGAGGAGCTGCTGCGCGTGTGGCGCGCCACCGGCCGGACGATCGTGTTCATCACCCACAACGTCGCCGAGGCCGTGCGGCTGGGCCAGCGGGTGCTGCTCATGTCCTCCCGTCCCGGGCAGGTGGTCCAGGAGTGGGACACCCGGCCGTGGAAGGACCCCGAGTCCTACGGCTTCGAGGGCAGCGCGCAGTCGCTCGACGACACCCTCGGCGAGCTGACCCGCACCATCACCGCACGTCTGCGTGAGGAGATCAGCCGCCATGCGAAATGACACCGTCGTCCCCGCCGCGCCGCCGGCGGCCCCCGGGCCCCCCGCGTCCCGGGACGCCGAGCGGCCGGTCCCCGCCCCGCCCCCGGTGCCGCACGACGACCGGGACGGCGCCGGCGAGGAGCTCGCCGGGCTCGACGCCCTGCAGACCGAGCGCACGCGCAAGACCTCGGCCGGCGAGGTGCTCCGCACCAAGGTGGCCCCGCCCCTGGTCGCCCTGGTGGCCGCGCTGCTGCTGTGGCAGCTGCTCGTCGCGCTCCTCGGCCCCCGTCCGGACGTCATGCCCGGCCCGCTGGACGTCGCGCGGCAGTTCGGCGCGCTGCTCGGCGACGGCACCGTCCTGAGCGCCCTGGGCACGAGCCTGTGGCGGGGGATCAGCGGCTTCCTGGTGGCGGCGGCGGTGGCCACGCCGCTGGGGCTGCTCATCGCCCAGTGGCGCGGACTGCGCGACGCCGTGGGCCCGATCATCTCGGGCCTGCAGGTGCTGCCGTCGATCGCGTGGGTGCCCGCCGCGATCATCTGGTTCGGTCTGTCCGACGCCACGGTGTACTTCGTGGTGCTCATGGGCGCCATCCCCTCGATCATCAACGGCATGCTCGCGGGCGTGGACCAGATCCCGCCGCAGCTGCGCCGGGCCGGGCACGTGCTCGGCGCCCGGGGGTGGACCATGGCCAGCAAGGTCGTGCTCCCCGCGGCCCTGCCCGGATACCTCGCCGGGCTCAAGCAGGGGTGGGCCTTCTCCTGGCGCTCGCTCATGGGCGCCGAGCTCATCGCCATCGGCGGCTCGATCGGCTTCGGCCTCGGCTCCCTGCTGGAGCAGGGCCGGACGGTCTCCAACATGGCGGTGGTGATGGTCGCCGTCCTGGCGATCCTCGTCGTCGGCATCCTCGTGGAGCTGCTGTTCTTCAACCCCGTGGAACGCCGGCTGCTGCGCGGGCGGGGGCTGCTCGGCCACCGGCCGTGAGCGTCCGCACCCAGGAGATTCTGCGAGAACTTCACTAATCTTGGACCCGGTCTACGTTGCGCGCGGTGCACGCCGTGCGCGCCATCGAAAGGAACCTAGTGGCTGACACCACCACCCGCCCCCTGCGCGTCGCCGTCATCGGCGCCGGCCCGGCCGGCATCTACGCCGCGGACATGCTCACCAAGTCCGAGCTCGTGAAGAACGGGCAGCTCGAGGTCAGCATCGACCTGTTCGACCGCTACCCGACGCCGTTCGGTCTCATCCGCTACGGCGTGGCCCCCGACCACCCCCGGATCAAGGGCATCATCACCGCGCTGCGCGCCATCCTGGGCCGCGGCGACATCCGCTTCTTCGGCAACGTGGAGTTCGGCCGGGACCTGACCCTCGCCGACTTCGGCGCCCACTACGACGCCGTGATCTTCGCGACCGGGGCCGTCTACGACGCCCCGCTGAACATCCCCGGCAACGACCTCAAGGGCGTGCACGGGGCCGCCGAGTTCGTGGCCTGGTACGACGGCCACCCGGACTTCCCGCGCACCTGGCCGCTCGAGGCCCGCGAGATCGCGGTCATCGGCAACGGCAACGTGGCCCTCGACGTCGCCCGCGTGCTCTCCAAGCACGCCGACGACATGCTCGTCACCGAGATCCCCGGCAACGTCTACCAGGGGCTCAAGGCGTCCCCGGTCACGGACGTGCACATCTTCGGCCGCCGCGGCCCCGCCCAAGTGAAGTTCACGCCCCTCGAGCTGCGCGAGCTCGCCAAGTCGCGGGACGTCGACATCGTCGTCTACGACGAGGACTTCCAGTACGACGAGGGCTCCGAGCGGACGATCGCCGAGAGCAACCAGGTCAAGGTGATGGTCAAGACGCTCGAGAAGTGGCGGGCCGACGACTCACCGCAGACCGCCTCCCGCCGGCTGCACCTGCACTTCCTGCAGAGCCCCCGCGAGGTGCTGGGGGAGGACGGCCGGGTCACGGGTCTGCGCATGGAGCGGACGCGTCTCAACGGCGACGGCTCCGTGTCCGGGACCGGCGAGCACGTCGACTACCCGGTGCAGGCCGTCTACCACGCGGTCGGCTACCTGGGCTCCCGGCTGCCCGAGCTGCCGTTCGACGACGGCCGCGGCGTGATCCCCAACGTGGAGGGCCGCGTCCTGGCCGAGGACGGCACCGTGCTGCACGGCCTCTACGCCACCGGGTGGATCAAGCGCGGTCCGGTGGGGCTGATCGGCGCCACCAAGTCCGACGCCCTCGAGACGGTCACCCACCTCCTGGAGGACCGCTCCGTGCTGCCGGGCGCCACCCGTCCCGACCCCGAGTCCGTCAACGACGTGCTCGAGGCCCGCGGCGTCGAGTACACCACCTGGGAGGGGTGGCTGGCCCTCGACGAGTACGAGCAGAATCTCGGCCAGTCCTCCCACGACGCCGAGGGCAACCCGCGCGAGCGCGTCAAGGTGGTGGAGCGCGAGGAGATGGTCAGCGTCTCCCGCGAGGGCGTGACGGAGCCGGTCTCCTCACCCGTCTGATCCGCGGGCCCGGCCGCCGTTCCGGGCCGCCGTGCTGAGCCGAGAGGGGCCGCGTCCTGCCGGGCGCGGCCCCTCTTGCCTGTCGGACCGTGCGCCGGGCTACAGGCCCAGCAACCCGCGGACGTGGTCGTTGAGGAACACCCCGTCCGGGTCCGCCGCCGCCCGGGCGTCGAGGAAGTCCTGGAACCGCGGGTACACCGCGTGCAGGTGCTCCGCGTCCTGTGTGTGCACGGTGCCCCAGTGCGGGCGGCCGCCGTGGGCCACGAAGATCTCCTCCGCCGCGGCGAAGACCTTGGGGTCGTACCTCCGCCAGTACTGCCGCAGCGCGATCCAGCCGGTCTCCCGACCGTGGGCGGGGGAGAGCCAGGCGTCCTCCGCCGCGGAGCAGCGCACGTCCACCGGGAGCGAGAACGAGTAGTCGCGGCGCTCGATGAGCGTCTGCAGCTCACGGAAGGCCACGACGAGCTCCTCGACGGGCAGCGCGTACTCGGAGGAGACGAACCGGGTCCGGCGCGGCACGGTGAACACCCGGAAGGAGAGGTCGCTGTACTGCCGCGGGCTGTTCGTGAGGGCGTCGAGGCGGTTGAGCCCCGGCGTGGAGCGGGGCAGGGCGGTGGCCAGCTGGTTCAGCCCCGCGGTGAGCGTGTTGCGCAGCAGGGCGTCGTCGAGCCGGCGGACGGTGCGGGCCACGGGGGAGCCGGGCCGCGTGTAGGAGTCCGGGAGCTTGTGCAGGCGCGTCAGGATCCGGGTCTGGGCGGTGGCGGTGCCCGGCGTCCAGAAGAACTGGAAGTGGTCGGCCCCGGCCATCCGGCTCCCCAGGGTGTCCACGAGCTGGCCGAGGGGTTCCTTGAGCTCGGCCGCGTGCAACCGGAACGTCGGCTCGCACACCAGGGTGACGCTCGCGATGATCCCCACGGCTCCCAGGCCCACGCGCGCGGCCTCGAACAGCTCGGGGCGCTGCTCGGCGGAGCACTCCACCAGCTCGCCCCCGGCCGTGACCAGGCTCAGGGCGACCACCTGCTGGGAGAGGGAGCCGAAGGCCAGGCCGGTCCCGTGGGTGCCGGTCGAGACGGCGCCGGCGACCGTCTGCCAGTCGTTGTCGGGCAGGTTGGTCAGGGCCAGACCGTGGGCGTCCAGCTCCTGGTTCAGGTCGCGGATCGTGGTGCCCGCGAGGACCGTGACCCGCTGGTTCTCCCGGTCGACGGCCGGCAGCCCGGAGAGCTCCGAGAGGTCGAGCAGGACGTCGGGGGCGAGGGGCAGCGCCGAGAAGCTGCACCCGGAGCCCACCGCGCGCACGCCCAGTCCGCGGCGCACGGCGGCGGCGACGCCCTCCGCGAGCTCCGGCACCGAGCTGGGGCGCAGGACGTGCCGGGGAGTGACGGAGTGCGTCCTGGCCCACGTGGCCCACTCTTTCGTCCCGGTCTCGCCGGGCAGGGCGTCGGGCAACGAGACCTCGCTCATCGGCGGGACCGTCCTTCCTCGCAGGCAGGTGCACAGTGCGCCCTCATCCTCTCATCCCGGGGGCGCTCCGGCGCCCCGCACGACCCCGTCCTGCCGCCCCGCCGCGCGTACCATCGGAGGCGAAGCCCGCGGCGGGACCGGAGCACCGCGGACCGAGGACGCGCACAGGAGGCAGCACCATGACCGACCACCCGTCCCCGGACCGGGAGCGCGAGGAGCCGCACGAGACCACGCTGGGCGAGGAAGCGGTGCGCCACCGCGTCCCCTCGGGCGGCGGGCAGAGCCGGTCCCTCGACGCCACGGGGGAGGTCGTCGTGGGCATCGACGGCTCCGAGCAGAGCCTCGGGGCCCTGCGGTGGGCGGCCCGTGAGGCGCGCCGCCGGCGCCGCCCGGTGCGGCTGGTCACCGCGTACAGCCTGCCCGTGTTCTCCGGCTCGGGGTTCGACACCGGCTACGCCACCGTGGACGAGGCGGCCCTCACCCAGGGCGTCGAGGAGCTGCTGAACCACGCGGCGGACCAGGTCCGGGACGTGGGGGTCGAGCTGCGGGCGACCGTCGAGACGGGGGACCCCTCCGGGGCCCTGCTCGAGCTGAGCCGCACCGCGGAGCTGCTGGTCCTCGGCTCCCGCGGCCGGGGCGGTCTGCTGGGCCGGCTGCTCGGCACGGTCTCCACTGCGGTGCCGGCGCACGCGAAGTGCCCCACGGGCGTGGTGCCCCTGCCGTGGGCGCAGCAGCACCTGGGCGCGGAGGAGCTCACGAGCAGCCGGGCCCTCGTGGACCGCGTGGTCGTCGGCTCGGACGGCTCCGCCCAGGCCCGGGCGGCCATGCTCTACGCCGCGGAGGAGGCGCGCCTGCTGGGCGTGCCGCTGACGGTGCTGTGCGCGCTCCCGCCCGTGAGCGGGGCGCTCGCGTGGATGCCCACGGCGGTGGACTTCGAGGCGATGTACGACGACGTCGCGCGGGCGCTGAACGGCGGCGTCGCCTGGCTCGAGAGCTGGTTCCCGGACCTGCAGATCGGCTCCGAGCTCGCGGACGGGGCGCCGGTGCAGGTGCTGGTCGAGCAGACCCGGCGCAACGGCCTGGTGGTGATGGGCACGCGCGGCCGGGGCGGGTTCGCCGGGATGCTCCTGGGCTCCACGTCGCAGGGTGTGCTGCACAACGCGGCCGGGCCCGTGCTGATCGTCCCGGACCGCTACGACGAGCGGATCGAGACCCGCAAGGACTTCGACTCCGACGACGTCCGCCCCTGGGACGCCTGAGCGGACCGGCTCAGCCCCAGCCCAGTTCGTGCAGGCGCTCGTCGTCGATGCCGAAGTGGTGGGCGACCTCGTGGATGACGGTGACCGTGATCTCCTCCACGAGCTCCTCGCGGTCCGCGCACATGCGCTGCAGCGGTCCCCGGTAGACGAAGATCCGGTCCGGCAGGGACCCGGCGCCCCAGCCGCCGTCCCGGGCGGTGAGGGGCACGCCCTCGTAGAGGCCGAGCAGCGCGGGGGAGTGCTCCGGCGGCTCCTCCTCGACGAGGATCACCACGTTGTCCATCGCCCGGAAGAGCGCGTCCGGGATCAGGTCGACGGCGTCGTCGACGGCGCCGTCGAACTCCTCGCGGGTCATCTCGATCACTCTCCCATTCCTACCGCACGAGCCCGGGCGGCGGCCGGTTCCCGAGGGGGCGGGCGTGGATTGTGCAGGATCCGCGCGAGCCTCTAAGCTGTACTCGGTTTCTCCCGTGTCACGGTCCTCGGTCGCCGAGGTCGTGGCCGTCGGCGCGGGTGTCCTGGCCCCCATCGTCTAGCGGCCTAGGACACCGCCCTTTCACGGCGGCGGCACGGGTTCGAATCCCGTTGGGGGTACGCGATCGGAGGGTCACCCGCCGATTTGCACAACCGCCGAGGAATGCTGGTAAGATCAGTCCTCGTTGGAAACAGCAAGGCCCTGTAGCGCAGCTGGTTAGCGTGCCGCCCTGTCACGGCGGAGGTCGCGGGTTCAAGTCCCGTCAGGGTCGCTCAGACGGCGTTTCATCGACACGATGCGGCGCCGTCGCGGCATATCCGCTGCGGATGTGCCGGGGCTCTGTAGCTCAGTTGGTAGAGCGTACGACTGAAAATCGTAAGGTCACCGGATCGACGCCGGTCGGAGCCACCGCGGAAACCGCCGGTCCCCCTCGTGGGGGCCGGCGGTTTTCTCGTGCCGGGGGTCGTGCTGCCGGCTGCCAGCCGACACGGAGGTTCGCTCCCTACCCTGGGAGCCGTGATCCGGTATCCCCGTCCCCCGAGCCCGCGCGGGGCAGCAACGGCCGCGCTGACCGTCCTGTGCCTGCTGGCGCTCATGGGCTGCGGCACCGGCCCGCAGACGTCCGGGCTCGTCCTCGAGCCGACGGCGGGCTCGCCCTCCCCGGCGCCGTCCGGGCCCTCCGCGGAGCCGGAGACCTGCTTCGACGTGGCGAGCGCCTACACCGCGCTGACCCTCGTGCCGCTGTCCGGCGACGAGCCGGACCCCCACTTCCGGCCGCAGGGGGCGGCCGCCTCCGTGCGGGACCTCGCCCCCCGGCTGCCCGCCGAGCTGCGCCCCGCGTTCGACGACGCCGTGGCCGCCCTGGACGCGGCAGGCCCGTCCGTGCAGCCCGCCGAGCTGGCCGAGCTGCAGCGGACGCTGGCGCCGGTCAGCCACTGGCTGCAGCGGGCGTGCGCGGAACCCACCCCCTCGGAGTGATCAGCGCCCTGCCTACACTGGGGGCAGGCCGCCGGCCCGGGGGCCGCGACGGAGGGAGCCGACATGACCGAGCACGGACGCGAGCAGGAACCGGGGCACGGACCGGTCGACGACCAGCGCGAGGACGGCGTGGTCGTCGAGCCGGGTGCCGAGCTCGACCGCGACCTGGAGCAGCAGGGGCTGGGCCCCGAGCAGACCCGCGACGAGCAGGAGCGGCCGTGACCGGGCCGGCCCGCCGGAGCGTGCTCGGACGGGCCGCGGCGACCGGTGCCGCGGCGGGGATCGCCGGCGCGGGACTGATGCTGCTGAGGGAGAAGGCCGAGCAGGCGCTCACCCGCCGCCCGGACTCCTACGTCCCGGCGCGCGCCCTGCTCACCCTGCTGGGGCGGCAGCCCGGCGACGACGAGCAGCCCGCGGGCTGGAACTCCGCCATGCACTACGGCACGGGTGCCGCCCTCGGCGCCCTGCGCGGGGTGTGGGCCGTCACCGGCATCCGGGGCCCGCACGCCAACGCCTGGCACACGGTGGTGCGGCTGGCCTTCGACCAGACCGTGGAGAACGCGACCGGCGTCGGGGCCCCGCCGGCGTCCTGGCCGGCGGGCGAGCAGGCCGTCGACGTCCTGCACAAGGCGGTGTACTCCGTGGCGACGGGCGTGCTCGCCGACCGGCTGCTCGCACCGGTGCTCGCGTCGACCCGGGGGCGCTCCAGCCACTGACCCGCCGGCCGGCCCGGCCGGTCCCGCCGGGAGGGGGCGCTCAGGCCAGGCGCCACCACACCGCCCGCTCGGGCCGCAGGGCACCGTCCAGCACGGCGTCCTGGTGGCTGAGCACGAGCGGCTCTCCCGGGGGCAGGGGCACCGGGGCGCCGCCCAGGTTCGCCGCCACGAGGACCCGCTCCCCGGCGCCGGTGGTGTTCACGAAGGAGAGCAGGCCCGTCGCGGCGTCGTGGGTCCCGTGCCAGGCGAAGGTACCGCGGCCGAGACCGAGCTCCCGGCGCACCCGGAGCGCCGTGCGGTACACCGTGTGCGTGGAGCCGGGGACCCCCACCTGCCGGTCCGCCGCGAGCTCCGCGAAGACCTCGGGCTGCGGCAGCCACGGGTCGGCCCCGAAGCCGTGGCCCGGCTCTCCCGCGGCCCAGGGCAGCGGGACACGGCAGCCGTCGCGGCCGATCTCCTCGCCCCCGGTGCGGGCGAACGCCGGGTCCTGGCGCAGCTCGGCGGGCAGGCGCGTGTGGTCGGGCAGGCCCAGCTCGTCCCCCTGGTACAGGTAGGCGGAACCGGGCAGGGCGAGCTCCACCAGGGCGGCGGCGCGGCCGCGGGCGAGACCCTGCTCGTGGTCCGGCTGCTCGCCGTCCGCGTCGATCCCCTTGGGGTAGGCGATGGGGTCGGCGAGCCCGAAGCGGGAGACGTGCCGGACGGTGTCGTGGTTGGACAGCACCCAGGTGGTCGGGGCGCCGACTCCCGCCGCCTCCCTGAGGGAGTCCTCGATGGCCCGGGACATCCGGGCCCAGTCCCACCCGGCCACCAGGAAGTCGAAGTTGAACGCCTGGTGCATCTCGTCGGAGCGGACGTACATCGCCAGCCGGTGCGCCGGTTCGACCCACGCCTCGGCCACCATCATCCGGTCGCCCTCGTACTCGGCGAGAACCCGGTGCCAGTCGCGGTAGACCTCGTGCACGCCGTCCTGGTCGAAGTAGGGGCTGCCGGTGCTCAGGGGGGTCTCCGGGGCGTCGTGCTCCCGCGCGTCGTGCTCGCCCTCGACCATGCGCACCTGGTGGTCCCAGTCCGGCAGCCCCTCGGCCTTGACGAGGCCGTGGGCCACGTCCACGCGGAAGCCGTCCGCGCCCCGGTCCAGCCAGAAGCGCAGGACCGAGCGGAACTCCTCCCACACCTCCGGGTTCTCCCAGTTGAGGTCCGGCTGGGTGCTGTCGAACAGGTGCAGGTACCACTGCCCGTCCGGCAGGCGGGTCCAGGCCTCGCCGCCGAACACGGAGCGCCAGTTGTTCGGCGGCAGCTCGCCGTGCTCGCCCCGGCCGTCCCGGAACAGGTACCGGTCCCGCTCGGGGCTGCCGGGCCCGGCCGCCACGGCGGCCCGGAACCACTCGTGCTCGCTCGAGGTGTGGTTGGGCACCAGGTCCACGATCAGCCGCATGCCCAGCTCCGCCATCCGGGCGCGCATCCGGTCGAAGTCCTCGAGGGTGCCGAAGCGGGGGTCGATGTCCCGGTAGTCGGAGACGTCGTAGCCGGCGTCGTGCTGCGGCGAGACGTAGAACGGGGACAGCCACAGGGCGTCCACGCCCAGGTCCGCGAGGTAGTCCAGCCGGTCGATGATGCCGGGGAGGTCGCCCAGGCCGTCACCGTCGGAGTCGTTGAAGGAGCGCGGATAGATCTGGTAGATCACCGCGGAGCGCCACCACTGGCCGTCCTCGGCCGTGGGGGACTGGCTGACCTGCTGCGTCATGGGCTGCTCCTCGGGTTCTTCGTCGGGGGTGTCCGGTGCGGGGTGTCCGGTGCGGGGGCTCCGGTGCCGCGGCGTCCGGTGCGGGGCGTCCCCAACCTGGTCAGTCCCCGGGGGCGGTGTCACGGCCGCCTGCACGGCGGCCGTTCGCGCCGCGGCCGGGTGCTCCACGGACCGGTGCCCCGCCGCGGGCGCCGGGGCGGACGGTATCTCGGCGGACGGTGTCTCGGCGGACGGTGCGTGGGCGGCCTGCGCCGGGGCGGTCGGGGCCTGTGCGCCGGGCGGGAGCGCGACGACGTTGGTGGGGGCGAGGGCCAGGACGACGAGCGCGGCGGCGATGACGGCCAGCCCGGTCCAGCCGGCGCCCGTCAGCCGTTCGCCGACGACGACGACGGCCAGGACCGCCGCGACAGCCGGTTCGGTCAGGGTGAGGGTGGTCGCCGTGCTCGGGCGCACCCGTGCGAGTCCCACGCCGAACAGGAAGTACCCGAGGAACATCGGCACCAGCGCCATGTACGCGGCCACGGCGAACGCCTGCCCCGAGGCCAGCAGGGGCGCCCCCGTGAGGGCGAGGACCGGGAGCAGGAGCGCCCCTCCGGCGCCGAAGACGGCGCCCATCGAGGCCGCGCGCCCCACCCCGTGGCCCATCAGCCGGTGCACCACCCACGAGTAGAGCGCGTACGTCGCCCCGGCCACCAGCCCGAGCCCGATGCCGGCGGCGGTGTCCGCGGCCGAGGCCTCGGACCCCCCGGCCCTGGACAGGCACAGCAGGGCGCTGCCGAGGACGCCGAGGAACGCGGCGCACATCCACCACCGGCTCAGGGGGCGGCGCTCGAGGAAGCGCTCCAGGACGCCCGAGGCCAGCGGCGCGGAGGCCAGGGAGACGACCGTGCCGATCGCGACGCCGCCCAGGTGCATCGAGCTGTAGAACGCGAGCGGATAGACGGCCACGGCCACGGCCCCGGCCGCCACCAGCCCGGCGCGCGAGCGCAGCGCCCGCCGCGAGCGGCGCAGCGCGGGCAGGGCGATCGCCGCCTGCAGCAGCCCGCCCACCCCCAGGGCGGCGGCCCCGATCGCCAGCGGCCCGGCGCCGGGGGCGAAGGTCGCCGCGGTCCCCGTCGTGCCCCACAGGACCGAGGTCACCAGGATCGCGGCGACGCCGAGGCCGGCGTGGCGCCCCGTGCGGCTCACGTCGCGTCCACCACGTCGTCGGCGGGCACGTCGCCGGCCGTCGAACGGGCGCGCGCGGAACCGCGGCACCGCGCCGGGCGCTGCGGGGGTGCGGTCATGGAAGGCTCCTGTCGGTCGACAGCCCAATCTACCCAGGGCGGCCGACGGATGCCGCCGGGCAGGGCGCGGTGGGGCGGGCGAGGACGACGCTCCCCGGCGCCCGCCGGGCCGAAAGCGCCGCTGACGTCCTCGGCGGGCCGCGTGGTAGAAGGAGAGCATGACCACTTCGACGTGCGCGTTCGCCCCTCCCTGCGGTCCGGTGCGCGGCCGCGTCGACGGCGACGTCGTCCGGGCGACCGGGATCCCGTACGCCACCGCCGACCGGTTCGCCGCGCCCGTCCCGGTCGCGGACCGGGAGGAGCCGTTCGACGCCACGGACCCGGCCCCGGCCTGCCCCCAGGCGCACTCGCCCTTCCTCACCGGGGTCCTCGGCGACACCCTCGCCGGGCTCCCGCAGGACGAGCACTGCCAGCGGCTGTCGGTGACCCTGCCCCTCGAGCGCACAGCGAACGAGCGTCTGCCGGTGATGGTCTGGATCCACGGCGGCTCCTACACCACGGGGGCCGGGGACGCCCCGATCATGGATCCCCGGCCCCTGGTCGCCGAGCAGCGCGTCGTGGTCGTGAACGTCACCTACCGGCTGGGACTGTTCGGCTACCTCGGCGCGGGCCGGGACCGCCCCGCCAACCTCGGTCTGCTCGACCAGCTCGAGGCGCTGGGCTGGGTGCGGCGCAACATCGCGGCCTTCGGCGGCGACCCGGACCGGGTGACCGTGTTCGGCCAGTCCGCCGGCGGCGACGCCGTGGCCCACCTCATGGCCGTCCCCGGCGCGGAGCTGCTGTTCCGCCGGGCCATCCTGCAGAGCCCTCCGCTGGGCATCGCCCGCGGCCGGGCGGCGATGACCGCGGCGATGGCGGCCGCGGCCGGGGCCGTCACCGCCGGGACGCCGGCCGCCGAGGTGGTGGCCCTGCAGGCCGAGGTCGAGGCCGGCGCGTCCTCCTTCGGGCTCCGGGGCCGGATGCCGTTCGGCACCCAGTACGGGCACCACCCCCTGCCCGACGAGGAGGGCGTCGAGGCGGCCTGGGACCGGGTGGCCCCGCACATCGACGTCCTCATCGGCCACACCCGCGAGGAGGCCCGGCTGTACCTGCCCACGCTGCCCGCTCTGCACCAGGTCACCCGGCTCCCGCTGATCGGCCCGGTGCTCCGCCGGGCGGTCGTGGGGCACGTGACCGCGGCCGTCCACGCCCGGGCCGTCCGCCGGTTCGCCGCCCGGCACGCCCGGGCCGGCGGCAGCGCCCACGCCTACGTGCTCACCTGGGGCGCGCCGGGCAGCCCGTACGGATCCGCCCACACGGTCGACCTCCCGCTGCTGTTCGGCGACGAGGCCGCGTGGGCCGGTACCGGGCTGCTCGCCGGGGCCCGGTGGGAGGACGTCCAGGCCCACGGCCGGCGCCTCCGGCGGCTGTGGGCCGACTTCGCCCGCGGCGTGCCGCTGGGGGACGCCGGGGGCGTCCCCGGCGTCCTGCGCTACCGGGCGGCCGGGGGCGCACGGCTCCCCGGCCGCGTCCTCGGCGCGGTGCGCCGCGCTCAGGGGGCGGCGGGCACCTCCCGCGCCCCCGTGCGGGCGCTGCGCCGGGCGGCGTCCAGCACCGCGGCGACGGCCACGGCGTCCCAGGGGTCCACCGGGACCTCGCCGCCGCCGAGCAGCCACCGGGCCACGGCCCGGTAGAAGTCGGCGGGCTCGCCGGGCGCGGTGGGCACGGGGTCGCCCCCGCTGCCGTGGACGAGCAGGCCCGTCATCCCCTCCCCGGGGTCCAGGGGGTCGAAGGGCGCGGGGCTGTCGTCGTGCCCGGGAACGAGGAAGGCACCGGCCGAGCCGAGCACCCTGGTCCGCGGACCCGGCGCTCCCACGAGGCTCCCGGCCCACAGATGGCTGATCGTGCCCGAGGCGTGGTCCAGGGCCAGGAAGACGTCGTCCTCGGCCGGGGTCGTCAGGGCGCGCAGCTCGGCCCGCACCGCGGCCACCGGCCCGAACAGCTGGATCGCCGCGTCCACCAGGTGCGGACCGAGGTCCAGCAGCAGTCCGCCGCCCTGGCCGACCGCGTTCTCCCGCCACCGGTCCTTGGGCACCGGGCGCCACCGCTCCCAGCGGCGCTCGAACCGGTGCACGTCCCCGAGGTGCCCCTCGGCGAGCACCCGGGCCAGGGTCAGCTGCTCGCTGTCCCAGCGCCGGTTGTGGAAGACCGTCAGGGGTGTCCCGGTCTCCTCGGCACGGCGGACCACGGCCGCCGCGCCCTCGTGGTCCAGGGCCAGCGGCTTGTCGACCACCACGGGGATCCCCGCCTCCAGGCCGGCCAGCGCGTGCTCCACGTGCAGCCCGGTGGGGGAGGCGACGACCAGCACGTCGGGCCGCGCGTGCTCCAGCAGGCCGGTCAGGTCCCGGTGCACCTGCACCCCCGGCCAGTCGGCGCCCGCGCGGGACGCCCGCTCCGGGTTGCCGGTGACGACGTCGGTGACCCGGCCGCCGGCCCGCCGCAGCAGGTCTCCGTGGAAGTCCCGCCCGGCCATGCCGTATCCGACCAGTCCGGCGGTGAGCACTCGTCCTGCACCCTGTTCGGTCATGCGGTCACGATAGTCCCTCCGTGCCGTGCCGTGCCGTGCCGTGCGGTGCCGCTACGCCTCGCCGGTGCCCGCGATCTCGTCGTCGACGAAGCGGGGCGCCGCCGCGACGCCGCCGGCGACGACGAGGAGCGCCGCGGTGGCCATCAGCAGCAGCAGGGGGGCGGTCCAGCTGCCGGTGGCCTCGTGCAGGGCGCCGACGGCGAAGGGCCCGGCCGCCGCGAGCAGATAGCCCACCGGCTGGGTGAACCCGGACAGCTGCGCGGTGACCCGGGGGTCCCGGGACCGGGCCGTGAGCAGGGCCAGGGCGGTGGGGAACGCGAAGCCGCCCACCCCCAGCAGCAGGGCCCAGGCCCAGGGGGCGGTGGCGGGCGCCAGGAGCAGCCCGAGGTAGCCGGCGACCATGCAGGCGCCCAGGCCCACGATCCACCGCCGCAGGTGCGGTGAGCGGGCCACGAGGACGGGCATCAGGAGTCCGCCCGGAATGCCCATGGCGGCGATGAGGGCGGCCATCAGTCCCGCCTGGGCCTGGCCCAGGCCGCCGTCGCGGTAGATCTGGGCCACCCAGCCGAACTGGACGTAGGCGTGCATCGACTGGATGCCGAAGTAGACGCACAGCGCCACGGCGGTGCGGGAGCGCAGGATCGAGGTGGTGCGCCCGGCGCCCAGGGCGCGGCCCGGGGCCGTGGCGGGCTCCCGCCGGTCGCGGACGGTGACGAGGACCCACGGGACCACGGCGGCCAGGGCCACGAGGCCCCACAGGCCCAGTGCGGCCCGCCACCCGTCGGGTCCGCGTGCGGCCAGCGGCCCGGCCGCCAGCAGGGGCAGCGTGGCGCCGACGGCCAGGCCGGTCGTGTAGAGGGAGTTCAGCGCCGCCGTGCGCCGGCCCCCGTGGCGCTTGATGAAGGCCGGCACCAGGATGTTGCCGACGGCCATGCCGGCGAAGCCCAGCACGGTCAGGCCCAGGAACACCGGCACCGACCCGGTGACCGACCGGGCCAGCAGCCCGACGGCCACCAGCACGAGACCAGCGGTGACGGCACCGCTGATCCCGGTCCTGCGCGACAGCGCGGCCGCGCACGCCCCCGCCGCGGCGAACGTGAGCCCGGGCAGGGCGGTCAGCACCCCGGCCATCGTGGGGCTCAGCCCCAGCCCCTGCTGCACCTCCGCGAGGACGGGTCCCACGGAGGTGGCCCCGGGGCGGAGGTTGATCGCCACGACCAGCACCGCGAGCACCACCAGCCACCCCGGCACCCGGGGCGAGGAGGGGGAGCGGTCAGGGGACGGGGTGGACTGGCGCACCGGCCCGTTCTATCACGGAGCGCGCTCGGTCCCAGGACGGGACGGCGAGCGCGGACCCTGCCGGGCGGTGTCCCGCAGCGTCAGGGCGGTGTCGACCAGGGCGGCGTGGGTGAGGACCTGCGGGAAGTTGCCCAGGTGCTCCCCGGTGGCCGGGTCCACCTCCTCCCCGTAGAGGCCCAGGACGGTGGAGCGCTCGAGCAGCTCCTCGAACAGTGCCACGGCCTCGGGACGGCGACCGGTGGTCGCCAGGGCCTGGACGAGCCAGAACGAGCACGGCAGGAAAGCTCCTTCCCCGCCGGGCAGCCCGTCCCGGCCGGGGGACAGCGGTGGAGCAGCGGCCCCCGGCCGGCGGCTCGGTCCGGATGGCGTCCACGGTGGCGCGCGCCCGCGAAGCCCAGGGCGAAGCCCTGGCCGGCGACCAGGTGCAGGAACTCCCCGACGACCCGGGCCCGGTCGGGGTCGCCGGTCATCAGCGTGCCCGGCACCAGGGGCAGGACCAGGCGGGTGAAGCCGTCCATCTGCGCGGCGATCAGCACCACGGTCAGCGCGCTGGTGGACGGGCAACGACTCAGGCCCCGGGCGCATCGTGCGCCGGGGCCTGAGTCGTGTCTGCCGTCAGTGGTCCGCGGGGCTCAGCCCTCGCAGTCGGTGCAGTAGCTGGCCCCGTTCTTCTGATGGGCGAGCTGGGAGCGGTGGCGGACCAGGAAGCAGGAGGCGCAGGTGAACTCGTCGACCTGCTCCGGGATGACGGCCACGGTGAGCTCTTCGTGGGAGAGGTCGGCGCCGGGCAGGTCGATGCCCTCGGCGGTGTCGAAGTCCTCGGCGTCGATGACCGCGGTCTGGGTGGTGGCGCTGCGCTGGACCTGGATCGCCTCCAGGGACTCGTTGGCCGGCTCGTCCTCGGGTCGGGTGCGCGGGGCGTCGTAATCGGTGGCCATGATGTGGTGCGTCCTCCTGGAACGGGGTGTTGCTGTGCAGAGGGTGCCCTGCACGGAAGGACCAGAGTGTACCCCTTCGACATGGGGAACTGTCGAGTCCCCGGCTGACGGGCGGGTCCACGGCGGTGCGACGGGTGGTCCCCGGGAGGGCTCAGCTGGCGCTCTCCAGGTGCGCGAGGCGCAGCCAGCGGTGCATGAGCCGGCGGAACGCCACGGCGGCGCCGTGGGCGTCCCGGGAGGCCAGCAGCTCCACGGCGTCCGAGAAGTCCTGCGGGCTCTCGTCCGGCTGGAACGGGTCCGCGAGCGAGCCGTAGTGCAGGACCACGAGGGAGTTGGCGGAGAACGCCCCGAGCCACCGGCCCAGGTGTGTGAGGTCCTCGGCGAGGTCCTCCAGGTCCTCCCCGCCCGCGTCCTCCACCACCTGCGCGGCGCGCACCACCCGGCGGGTCGCGAGATCCACCGGCACCGCGCACCGGTGCACGCGGTTGCCGTGGTGGAAGCTCTCGGTGTGGTCCTGGGCGGTGAAGAGGGAGAACCACGCCATGGGCACCGTGAACGCCGACTGGCGGGCGTGGACGGGCACGAAGTGCTCCCGGCTCACGCGCTCGCCCGCGGCCCGGACGGCGTCCTCGGGGATGAGCAGGTTGGGCAGGGGCTGGCCGCCCTCCTCCTCGGCGAGCGCCACGAGCCGCAGCGAGCGCCGCAGCCGCTGCGGGGGGTGGTAGACGGGGAAGTCGCCGACCCCCGCCGCGAGCATGTCCCGGCCGCGGGGCGCCGCGGAGAACGGCAGGGTCCACAGCGGCTCCACGGCCGGGGGCAGCGGCTCCTGGCCCGGCTCGGCCAGGCGGGCGAGCTGCTCGGTCAGCTCGTTGACCCCGGCCTCCTCGGGGGTCAGCGCCCGGGGTACGAGAGGGGCGTACACGGCGTCGAGCTCCTCGGCGGGCACGTACACCCGCAGGGCGAACTGGTGGGGGATCCCGGTGGCCGAGCGGAACGTCCGGCCGACCTGCAGCAGCTGGGCCACGGCCGCTCAGGCGATCTCGACGACGACGGGGGCGTGGTCCGAGGCGCCCTTGCCCTTGCGCTCCTCGCGGTCGATCGACGCGTTCGTGACGCGGTCGGCCAGGGCGGGGGAGTAGAGCTGGAAGTCGATGCGCATGCCCTCCTTCTTCGGGAAGCGCAGCCCCTTGTAGTCCCAGTACGTGTAGACGCCCGGACCGGGGTGCCGGGGCCGCACCACGTCCTGGTAGCCGGCCTCGTCGAGGAAGGCGCGGAAGGCGGCGCGCTCGGGCGCGCTGACGTGGGTCAGGCCGTTGTCGAGGAAGAACTGCAGGTCCCACACGTCCTCGTCCTGCGGGGCCACGTTCCAGTCGCCCACCAGGGCGACCTGCGCCTGCGGGTCGGCGTCGACCCACTGCTTGGCGTGGTCCTTGAGCACGCGCAGCCACTCCAGCTTGTAGGGCATGTGCGGGTCCTCCAGGCCGCGGCCGTTGGGGACGTAGAGGGACCAGACGCGCACGCCGTCGCACGTGGCCCCGATCGCCCGGGCCTCCTGCACTGGCTCCTCGCCGGGCTTGCCGAAGGCGGGCTGGCCCGGGAAGGTGCGCTCGACGTCCTCGAGGCCCACGCGGGAGGCGATCGCCACGCCGTTCCACTGGCTGAGGCCGAAGTGGGCGACGTCGTAGCCCATGAACTCGAAGAGCTCCCAGGGGAAGTTGTCGTCCTTCGCCTTGGTCTCCTGCATGGCCAGGACGTCCACGTCCGAGCGCTGCAGCCACGCCTCCACGCGGTCGGCGCGGGCGCGGACGGAGTTCACGTTCCAGGTGGCGATCCTCATGGGCTCCACGTTACCGGCTGGCCCGGACGGCGATTCCCAGCACCCGCCTGCACCGCACCTCTCCAGGTGCCATGGTTAGTTACATAACTAGTGAACCAGTGATGAGGGTGGGCATGATCGCCGACGACCGCCCGATCTTCCAGCAGATCGCCGAACGGATCTGCGCCGACATCCTCGCAGGTGCCTATCCGGAGGCGACCCAGGTCCCGTCCACCAACGAGTTCGCCGCCTTCTACCGGATCAACCCGGCCACCGCCGGCAAGGGCCTCAACCGCCTCGTGGACCGCGGGATCCTCTACAAGCGCCGCGGCATCGGCATGTTCGTCGCCGCCGGTGCCCGGGAACGGCTCCTCGAGCAGCGGCGGCAGGAGTTCGCCGACCGCTTCGTGGCACCGCTCGTCACCGAGGCGCACTCCCTCCGGCTCCCGCCGGAGGGCGTCCTGGACCTCGTCCGCTCCGCGCTCGGCCGGAACGAGGCCGCCGCACCGACCCGTCAGGAGTCCACCCCATGAACGGCACGCCATCCCCTGTCGTCGCCCTCCGCGGCGTCTCCCGCACCTACCGGGAGACCCGGGCCCTCGACGGCGTCGACCTCGACCTCGTCCCGGACCGGATCTACGGCCTGGTGGGGCGCAACGGGTCCGACAAGACCACCCTGCTCTCCGTGATCGGCCAGCAGGTCCGCCCCGACGGCGGCGGGCGGGTCGAACTGTTCGGCCGCCCCGGGTGGGAGAACCCCGAGGCGCTCTCCCGCACGGTGCTGCTCCGGGACCGGCAGCGCTATCCCGAGGAGTTCCGGGGCCGCCACGTCCTCGAGGCCGCGCCGGCCTTCCACCCCGGCTGGGACGCGGAGCTCGCCCGCCGTCTCGCCGAGGACCTCCGGCTCCCGCCGCGGACCAGGGCCAAGAAGCTCTCCACGGGTCAGCACACGGCCCTCGGCATCGTCCTGGGCCTCGCGTCCCGCGCGGAGCTCACGATGCTGGACGAGCCCTACGGCGGGCTGGACCCGGTGGCCCGGGAGCTGTTCTACGACCGGCTCCTGGAGGACTTCGCACGGCACCCGCGCACCGTGGTGATCTCCACACACCTGGTCGACGAGGTGGCCCACCTCCTCGACCACGTGCTGCTCCTCGACCGCGGCCGGCTCGTCCTGGACACCGGCCTCGAGACCGCCCGCGCCAGCGCCCACACGCTCGCGGGTCCCGCCGCCGACGTCGCCGGCTACCTGACCGAGCGGCAGCTCGAGCACCAGGTGTCCCGCGAGCAGCGGATCGGCGCCCTGCGCACCGTGACCGTGGCGGCGCCCCTCGACGACGACACCCGGGCGGCCGCCGCGCGCCACGGGATCGAGATCGAGGCCGTCTCCCTCCAGTCGGCCGTCACCGCCCACGGACTCGTCCCGGTGGCCGCCGACCAGCTCCAGAACGCCTGAGAGGACCTCCGCCATGTCACGACTCACTCCCGTCCTCAAGCTCAACACCGTCAACCGGTCCGCCGGGGTCTGGACGGTCGTGGGCGTCATCACGGTGTCCGGGCTGCTCAGCCTGCCGGCCGGGGTCGTGCTGCACGTCGTCCTGGGCGCCCCGGTGGACGCCGTGGCCGCGGGGCTGCGCTACAACCAGGTGCCGATCTGGTGGCCGGGGGTCGCCCTGCTCGTCCACGCCGCTCGCCCTGGCGCTGGGGGCCACCCGCCGGTCGATGTGGTGGGGCTCCGTGGCGACCTTCGTGCTCCACGCCCTGCCGGCCGCGGCCGTCCTCACCGCCTTCCTGCTCCTCGAGCGCGTCACCGGCGGAAGGTTCCTGGGCCTGCCCGCGTTCGACGTCGCCCCCTTCGCCGGTGGATCCCCGGCGCGGGCCCTCCTCGTGGCGTTCCTGCTCTACCTCGGCGCGCAGCTGATCGGGGCGGTCTTCGCCACGGTGTACGTCCGGGGCGGCCCCGTAACGCTGACGCTGCCCATCATCGGGACCGTCGTGACGACCCTGGCCGTGCTCCTCTGAGTCGCCGCGACGGCACCGGGCTCCGCGGCGGCCGCCGGCGCCGCGGGGTTCCCGGAGGGGCTCGTGCTGCCGGCCGCGGCGGCGCCGGTGCTGCTCGCGCTGCTGGGCTGGGGCCTGTACCGCCGGGTCTCCGTCCGCTGAACCCTCGGGGCTGCACGGGCGCCGCGCCGGGGGACCAGGGGTTTCCCGGCGAAGCCTTCCCCTCGGAGATTGCACATGCTAATTTCCTGCTGGCCCGTGCCCCCGGCGGCGCCGCCCCCAGCAGGGAGAGACCCCCCATGAACCTCGCACGGACCGCGCTCGTCGTGTCCACCACCTTCGCCCTCCTCCTCGGCGGCGTACCGGCGGCGCTCGCCGCACCGACTCCTCCGGCCGATCCGCCCGAGCACTCCGAGCTGTCCGGCACCGCCGGCGCGCCCGCTCTCAGCCTGCACGGGGGCTCGGGCACCGACGCCGCCCCGGCCGGCGCTCCGGCGCCGGCCCCGGAGGACCCGGCCGTCGGTGCCCCGGCCGCGGGCGCCCCGGCCGCGGGCGGTCTGGCGGGGGCGGCGGCGGCCGACGCCCACCCGACCACGGTCGAGCACATCACCGAGGCCTTCAAGATCGTCAACGACCACCGCGGCCAGGCGAGGCGCGCCCCGCTGGTCTACAACACCGCGCTGTCCCGCAACGCCCAGCAGTGGGCGCAGACCATGGCCGGGGCCCGGAAGGAGTCGCGCAACCCGGACCCCTGGACGGGCGCCCCCGCCGGCGGCGTCCGGATGGACCAGTACTACGGGAAGGGCGTCTTCACCGGCGCCTTCGAGGGCACCGACGCGGTCGAGGCCCTCACGCACTACCTGCTGGACTTCTTTCCCCGCAACGGGACCGACCAGTTCGCCCGGGACCTGACCCACCTCGGGATCGGGGTCAGCCACGTCGCCACGTCGGGCCCGGGCGGCCCCGGGTGGGAGACCTATCTGACGATCTACTACTACGCCTATCCGGCCGGGCAGGCCGTGCCCGGGACGTTCGCGAGCCCGGCGCAGGGGTTCGTGCCGCCGGTGACCGCGCCGACCTATGCCGTCCGGGGGGCGATCGGCACCAAGTACCAGCGCCTGGGCGGGGCCGCCGTGCTCGGCGAGCCCACCATGAACGAGCGCGGCGGTCTCCTGGAGGGCGGCGTCTACCAGCAGTTCCGGAAGGGCACCCGCACCACCACCATCTACTGGGCCCCCGGCTACGGGGCGATGGCCGTGAAGAACTACGGATCCATCGGCGTCCGGTGGGTCTCGGCCGGCCGGGAGCACAACTTCGGCCTGCCTGTCACGGACGAGCGCCCGGTGACCGGTGGCGCGTACCAGGTCTTCCGCCGCGACGGGCGCTCCACCATGGTCATGTGGAGCCCCGGCACGGGCTCCCGCGCGATCAAGCAGTACGGGGCCATCGGACGGGCGTGGAAGGCCGCCGGCTCCGAGCGCGGCTGGGGCTTCCCCGTCACCGACGAGTACCGCTACGGCACCGAGGCGCGTCAGCGCTTCTCGAAGGGCTACACCGCCCACTACGCCGCCGGACGGACCTGGGTCACCCGCTGAGGGGTCCCCGACGACGACGGAGCCGCGCACCCCGACCGGGGTGCGCGGCTCCGTCGTGCTGCCGGTGCTCGGGGCGTCAGGCCCGCCACCAGTCGTCGAAGATCGTGGCGGGGGTCGTGCGCTTGTGCCGGGTGATGCGCCAGCGGTGCTCGATCTGCTCCGCCACGGCGTCGTCGACCTCGCGGCCCTCGAGGTAGTCGTCGATGTCGTCGTAGGACAGTCCGAGCTCCGCCTCGTCGGTCTGGCCCGGGGCGTCGTCGAGCAGGTCGGCGGTCGGAGCCTTCGCCCACAGCCGCTCCTCGGCGCCGAGGGTCTTCGCGAGGAGACGGTTCTGCCGCTTGTCGAGGCCGAACAGCGGCAGGACGTCCGCCCCGCCGTCGCCGTACTTGGTGAAGAACCCGGTCACGGACTCGGCGCCGTGGTCGGTGCCGATCACGAGGAGGTTCCGTTCCCCGGCGATCGCGTACTGGGCGATCATCCGCATGCGGGCCTTGATGTTGCCCTTGTTGAAGTCGGAGATCTCCCGTTCCGTGGCGCCCTCGAAGCCGTGCTCGAAGCCGTCCACCGCCGGGGCGATGTCGTAGGTGATGGTGCGGTCGGCGGAGACGAAGCGCAGGGCCGCCTGGGCGTCCTCCTCGTCGTGCTGCTTCCGGTGGGGCAGGCGCACCCCGACGAACTCCGCCTCGCCGCCCTCGGCGCGCAGCCTCTCGACCGCCAGCTGGGCGAGCCGGCCGGCGAGCGTGGAGTCGAGGCCCCCGCTGATGCCGAGCACGAAGCCCTTCGTGCCGCTGGCCCGCAGGTAGTCGCAGAGGAAGCCGACGCGCGCCTCGATCTCCTGCTCGGGGTCGATCTCGGGCTTCACGCCCATCTCTTCGATGATTGCTGCCTGCAGTGTCCGCATGGGCCCATGCTAGTGCGGGCCGCTCCCGGGAGGGCAAGGGAACACGGCCGGGAGACGGCGGGGCCGTTGCGTAGGATGCGGGCCATGCCCCCGCACCGCCCCACCGCACCCGGGAGCACCGAGACCCGACCGACCGAGCGAACCAGGAGCGCAGCATGAGCGAGCAGCACGGGAGCGACCACCGGAACACCCCCGGGAGCACCCCGGAGGACGGCCCGGGGAACACTTCCGGGAGCACGTACGAGAACATCCTGGTCGAGATCCGCGGGAGGGTCGGGGTCATCACCCTGAACCGGCCCAAGGCGCTCAACGCCCTCGACGCCGCGACCCTGCGGGAGGTCGTCGCCGCGTCCGCCGCCCTGGACGCCGACCCCGGGATCGGGGCCATCGTCCTCACGGGCTCGGAGAAGGCCTTCGCCGCGGGCGCCGACATCAAGGAGATGGCGGGGCGCAGCGCTCCGGAGATGTACCTCGCAAACTGGTTCGCGGGCTGGGACGCCTTCACCCGGGTGCGCACGCCGGTGGTCGCCGCGGTCTCGGGCTACGCCCTCGGCGGGGGGTGCGAGCTCGCGATGATGTGCGACCTCCTGATCGCCGCGGACACGGCCCGCTTCGGGCAGCCGGAGATCAACCTCGGGGTGATCCCCGGGATGGGCGGCTCCCAGCGCCTGGCCCGCGCGGTGGGCAAGGCCAAGGCCATGGACATGGTCCTCACCGGCCGGCACATCGACGCCGCGGAGGCGGAGCGGGCGGGCCTCGTCTCCCGCGTCGTGCCCGCCGCGGACCTGCTGCAGGTGGCCCTGGACGTCGCCGGGACCATCGCGGCGAAGTCCCTGCCCTCGGTGCTCGCGGCCAAGGAGGCCGTGGACACGGCGTTCGAGACCACTCTCGCGCAGGGGGTGCACCTCGAGCGCCGGCTCTTCCACGCCCTGTTCGCCACCGAGGACCAGAAGGAGGGCATGGCGGCGTTCACGGAGAAGCGCGAGCCGCGCTTCACCCACCGCTGAGTCCCCGCCGCGGGTGCTGCCCGGCCGTGGGGGTTAACGTGGTGCCATGCCGAACCCCTCGATCGACGCGTCCGCCTGGCAGGTCCGCGAATCCGCCCTCGACCCCGGTGCGCACGGCGCCCTGGAGTCCGTCTTCGCCCTGTCCAACGGGTACATCGGCGTCCGTGGCACCCTGGATGAGGCGCAGCCCAGCGTCTCCCGCGGCACCTTCATGTCGGGGGTCCACGAGTACCATCCGCTGTCCTACCCCGAGGGCGGCTACGGGCACCCCGAGCACGGGCAGGCCATCATCGGCGTGGCCGACGGCAGCACCGTGCACCTGCAGGTCGACGGCGTCCCCCTGGACGTGCGGGACTCGCCGCCGGAGCGGCACGAGCGGCTGCTCGACCTGCGCGAGGGCACGCTGCGCCGCGAGACGGAGTGGATCACCCCCCGGGGTGCCCGGATGCGCCTGACGTCCACCCGGCTCGTCTCGCTGGTGCAGCGCCCGGTGACGGCGATCCACTACGTCGTCGAGGCGGTGGACCGGCCCGTCCAGGTGGTGCTCCGGTCCGGTCTTGTGGTCAACGGCACCCCGCCCAAGGTGGAGAACTCGGACCCGCGCGTGGCCGACGCCCTGGAGAAGCCGTTCCGCCCCGAGGTCCACCACTGCCACGACACGGGCGGGGTCCTGGTCCACCGCACCGCACAGAGCCGCATCGGGGTCGCGGCGGCCGTCGAGCACGACGTCGACCTGCCGGCCGGCGGCGCCGTCAGCACGCAGTGCGACGAGGACCACGTGGTGACGACCGTCGTCGCCGACGTCGGACCCGGTGAGAGCGTGCGCTTCGTGAAGTACCTGTGCCACTCCTCCGGCGCGGACGACCCCGCCGACGACCTCCGCGGCCAGGTGCTCGCCGCGATGGCCGGGGCCCGGCGTGGCGGCTGGGACGGGCTGCTCGCCGACCAGCGCGCGGAGCTGGACGAGTACTGGGACGGCGCCGACGTGGAGATCGACAGCGACCCCGAGCTGCAGCTGGCGATCCGCTTCGACCTGTTCCAGCTCCTGCAGGCGGCCGCCTGCGTCAGCCGGGCCCCGGTCGGGGCGAAGGGTCTGACCGGCGGCGGGTACAGCGGGCACACCTTCTGGGACGTCGAGGGCTTCGTGCTGCCGGCCCTGGCGCTGCTGCGACCCCGGGACGCCGCCCGGCTCCTGCAGTGGCGCTCCTCGACCCTGGACCGGGCGCGGGAGCGGGCCCAGGTCCTGGACCTGGACGGCGCCTCCTTCCCGTGGCGCACCATCGACGGGCGTGAGACGTCGGCGTACTGGCCGGCCAGCACCGCGGCCATGCACGTCAACGCCGACATCGCCCGGGCCTTCAGCTGGTGGGCCGACGTGACCGGCGAGGACCTCACCACGGTCGGCGGGGTCGACGTCCTCGTGGAGACGGCGCGCGTGTGGGCGGCCATGGTGCACGAGGACCACGAGGGCCGCGCCCACCTGCTCGGGATGACCGGGCCGGACGAGTACACCGGCGTGGTCGAGGACAACGTGTTCACGAACCTCATGGCCCGGCGCAACCTCCGGGCGGCCGCCGACGCGTGCGAGGAGCACCGCGAGCACGTGGGGCGGCTCTCCGTGACGGCGGACGAGCTCCAGCGGTGGCGGGCGCTGGCGGACGCGATCCACGTCCCCTACGACGCCGTGCGCGGTGTGCACCCCTCCAACGCGGGGTTCACCACCTACCGCGAGTGGGACTTCGAGGCCAAGCGCGACGGCTACCCCGTCGAGGAGCACTTCCACTACGCGAAGATCTACCGCCGCCAGGTCGTCAAGCAGGCGGACCTGGTGCTCGCCCTGTGGTGGTGCTCCGAGGCGTTCACCCCCGGGCAGACCGCCCGGGACCTGGACTACTACGAGCGGCGGACCGTGCGCGACTCGTCCCTCTCGGCCTGCGTCCAGGCCGTGGTCTGCGCCCGCGTGGGCCACCTGGACCTCGCCCTCGAGCACCTGCGCGAGTCCGCCCTCGTGGACCTGCGGGACATCCAGCAGGACGCCGAGCAGGGCCTGCACCTGGCCTCCGCCGCCGGGTCCTGGCTGGCCGTGGTCTGCGGGTTCGGCGGGCTGGACCCGGACGGGGACGTGCTGCGCCTGGCCCCCCGCCTGCCGGAGGGGCTGCACCGGATCGCCTTCCGCCTCCGGTGGCGCGGCCACCGGATCGGTGTGGAGATCACCCGCTCGGGCACGACGGTGCGGCTCCTGGACGGGGCCGCCGGCGAGGTGGCGCTGCGGATCGACGACGAGCCCCTGACCGTCACGGCCGGCCGGCCCGCGACCGCCCCGCTGCACACGCCCCACCCGCCCACTCCCGCACCGCGCCAGCCCCCGGGCCGCGCCCCGCGCGCCCCCCGCACCCCATGACGCCGTCCGCGCCCCTCGAGGTGCTCACCCGCGTCTGGGGCTACGACGCCTTCCGCGGGCAGCAGGCCGAGATCATCGAGGCGGTCACCCGCGGTGACGACGCGCTCGTGCTCATGCCCACCGGCGGCGGCAAGAGCCTCTGCTACCAGATCCCCGCGCTCGTCCGGGAGGGCACCGGCGTCGTCATCAGCCCCCTCATCGCGCTCATGCACGACCAGGTCGACGCCCTCGGGCAGGTCGGGGTGCGCGCCGCGTACCTCAACTCCACCCAGACGGCCGAGGAGCGCCGCGCCGTCGAGAGCCGTCTGCTGACCGGCGAGCTCGACCTGCTCTACCTCGCCCCCGAGCGGCTGCCGGTGGCGGCCGACCTGCTCGACCGCGCCCGCATCGCGCTCTTCGCCGTCGACGAGGCGCACTGCGTGGCCCAGTGGGGCCACGACTTCCGCCCCGACTATCTCGGGCTGACGATCCTGCACGACCGCTGGCCCGGGATCCCGCGCATCGCGCTGACCGCCACCGCGACCGCGGAGACGCGCGAGGAGATCGTCCGCAACCTCCGCCTGGACGACGCCCGCGTCTTCGTCTCCAGCTTCGACCGGCCCAACATCCAGTACAGTGTCGGACCCAAGAAGGACGCCCGCCGGCAGCTGCTGCAGCTCATCCGGACCGAGCACGACGGCGAGGCCGGCATCGTCTACTGCCTCAGCCGCGCCTCGGTCGAGCGCACGGCCGAGTGGCTGGCCGGCCAGGGCGTCACCGCGCTGCCGTACCACGCCGGCCTGCCCGCCGAGCTGCGCTCGCAGCACCAGACCCGCTTCCTGCGCGAGGACGGCGTCGTCATGGTCGCGACCATCGCCTTCGGCATGGGGATCGACAAGCCCGACGTGCGCTTCGTCGCCCACCTCGACCTGCCCAAGAGCGTCGAGGGCTACTACCAGGAGACCGGACGCGCCGGGCGGGACGGGCTGCCGTCGACGGCGTGGCTGGCCTACGGGCTGCAGGACGTCGTCCAGCAGCGGCGGATGATCGACGACGGGGAGGGGGACCGGCAGCGCAAGCGCGCCCAGACGCTCCACCTGGACGCGATGCTCGCGCTGTGCGAGACGGTGCAGTGCCGCCGTCAGCAGCTGCTGCGCTACTTCGGCGAGGCGAGCGGAGCGTGCGGCAACTGCGACAACTGCCTCAGCCCGCCCGAGGCCTTCGACGGCACGGTCCCGGCGCAGAAGCTCATGTCCACGATCGTGCGGCTGCAGCGGGAGCGGGGCCAGCAGTTCGGCGCCGGGCACCTGGTGGACATCCTGCTCGGCCGGGAGACCGAGCGGGTGGTGCGGATGCGCCACACCGAGCTCACCACGTTCGGCATCGGCACCGAGCTGAGCGACCAGGAGTGGCGCGGGGTGGTGCGCCAGCTGCTGGCCCAGGGCCTGCTCCAGGTGCAGGGCGAGTACGGCGTCCTGGCGCTCACCGACGCGGCCGGGGAGGTGCTGCGCGGGCGGAAGGAGGTGCGCCTGCGCCGCGAGCCCGAGCGGGTCAAGGCCGTCCGCTCGCCGAGGACCTCCGCCGCACCGCCGGTCCTCGACCAGCCCCAGCAGGAGCTCTTCCAGCAGCTGCGGGCCTGGCGCTCCACCGTGGCGAAGGAGCAGGGCGTACCGGCGTACGTCGTCTTCAACGACGCGACCCTCGCCGCGATCGCGCAGGCCCGGCCGAGCTCGCTGAGCGAGCTGCGCGGCATCTCCGGGGTCGGCGACGCCAAGCTCGAGCGCTACGGCGAGGCCGTCCGCCAGGTCGTCGCCGACGCCTCAGGATCCGCACCTGCGGCCCGCATGACGGGTGAATGACCGCAGACGCGGATATCATGGCGCCATGACCGAGATCAGGATCGCCGACGCCGCCCGGTTCCTCGGCGTCAGCGACGACACCGTCCGGCGCTGGATCGACCAGGGCACGCTGAACAGCGCCCGGAGTGCGACCGGCCAGACCGTGGTGGACGGACTGGAGCTGGCCCGCCTGCTCAAGGAGCGCTCCGTCCGGCCCGAGGACCCCGCGCGCGTCGCCAGCTCGGCGCGCAACCGGTTCGTGGGGCTGGTCACCGAGGTCGTCTCGGACACCGTGATGTCCCAGGTGGAGCTGCAGTGCGGCCCGCACCGGGTCGTCTCGCTCATGAGCACCGAGGCCGTCCGGGACCTGGGCCTGGAGCCCGGCCGCGTGGCCACGGCCGTCGTCAAGTCGACCAGCGTCGTCGTCGAGACCCCCGGGGAGTGAGGCAGCGGTGCACCCCAGGGCCTCCGCCGTCCTCCTCGCCGCCCTCGGACTCGCCGTCACCGGGTGCGGGGCCGGCGAGGCCCCCGCGACCGTCCTCGACGTCCACGCCGCCGCCTCCCTCACGGACACCTTCACCGGGCTCGCCGAGCAGTTCGAGGCGCAGCACCCGGGGGTCGAGGTGTCGCTGAGCTTCGCCGGGTCCTCCACCCTGGTCCAGCAGCTCGCGGAGGGCGCGCCCGCCGACGTCCTCGCCACCGCGGACGAGCGGAGCATGGCCGGGGCCGTGGACGCCGGCCTCGTCGCCGGCGAGCCCGAGGTCTTCGCGACCAACGTCCTGACCGTGGTCGTGCCCGCCGCCAACCCGGCCGGTGTCGGGACCTTCCGGGACCTGGCCGACCCGGGCGTGCAGGTCGTGGTGTGCGCGCCGCAGGTGCCGTGCGGTGCCGCCACCGAGCGGGTCGAGGAGGCCTCGGGCGTGCGACTGAGCCCGGTGAGCGAGGAGGGCTCCGTGACGGACGTGCTCGGCAAGGTCGTCTCGGGTCAGGCGGACGCCGGCCTGGTCTACGCCACGGACGCGCGCTCGGCCGGGGACGCGGTCGAGGTCGTCGGGATCCCGCGGGCGTCCCGGGCCGTCAACCGCCTGTCCGTCGCCGCGCTCGCGGCCTCCGACGAGACGGAGCTGGCCCGGCAGTTCGCCGAGCTCGTCGCCGGCGACCGCGGCCGGGAGGTCCTGGCCGGGGCGGGCTTCGGGGCGCCGTGACCCGGCGTCGTCCCCGCGGCTTCAGCACCGTCCCGGGCTGGGTGTGGATCCCGGCGGCCCTGGGCGCCCTGGTGGTGGTCCTGCCGGTCCTCGGGATGCTCGCCCGGGTGGACGGGGGCGGCTTCCTCGGCCTGGTCAGCTCGGAGGCCTCCCGCACCGCCCTGTGGCTGAGCCTGCGCACCGCGACCGTCTCCACCGCGCTGTGCGTGCTGCTGGGCACCCCGATGGCCCTGGTGCTGGCCCGTGGGCGGCTGCCCGGCGCGCGGCTGCTGCGGGCGCTGGTGCTGCTGCCGCTGGTGCTGCCGCCCGTGGTCGACGGGATCGCCCTGCTCCACACCTTCGGGCGCTACGGGCTCGTCGGGCGCCACCTCGAGCTGGCGGGGATCAGCATCGCCTTCACCACCGTGGCCGTGGTGCTCGCCCAGACGTTCGTGGCGCTCCCGTTCCTCGTGGTGGGTCTCGAAGGGGCGCTGCGCAGCGCGGCGGCGGGCTACGAGGAGGTCGCGGCCACGCTCGGCGCCCGGCCCACCACCGTGCTGCGACGCGTCACCCTCCCCCTGGTCCTGCCGGGGCTCGCGTCCGGCGCGGTGCTCTCCTTCGCCCGCTGCCTGGGCGAGTTCGGGGCCACCCTGACCTTCGCGGGCAGCCTGCAGGGGACCACCCGGACCCTGCCCCTGGAGATCTACCTGCTGCGGGAGACGGACCCGGACGCCGCCGTCGCCCTCTCGCTCGTGCTCGTGGTCGTGGCGGTGCTCGTCGTGGGCCTCACCGCCCCCGTGCGCCGGGCAGGGGGCCGGCGATGACGGAGGGGCTGTCCGTGACCGCCCGGCTGGCCGCCCGGGACGTGTCCCTCTCGCTGACCGTCCCCCCGGGGACCACCGTGGCGGTGACCGGCCACAACGGCGCGGGGAAGTCCACCCTGTTCGCCGTCCTCGCCGGCCTGCTCGTCCCGGACACCGGCCGGTGCACCCTCGACGGGGCCGTGCTCTTCGACCTCGACGACGCCGGGCGCGGGAGCTGGCTGCCCCCGCACGAGCGCGGCATCGCGCTCATGGCGCAGGAGCCGCTGCTGTTCCCGCACCTGAGCGTGCTCGAGAACGTGGCCTTCGGCCCGCGCAGCCGCGGGGCGGGCCGCGCCCGGTCGCGGGCCGCCGCCCGGCACTGGCTGGCCGAGGTGGGGGCCGAGCAGTTCGCCGACCGCCGGCCGGCCCAGCTCTCCGGCGGCCAGGCGCAGCGCGTGGCGATCGCCCGGGCCCTGGCGGCCGAGCCGCAGCTGCTGCTGCTGGACGAGCCGTTCTCCGCCCTGGACGCGGCCGCTCGGCCCCTCGTCCACGAGCTGCTCGTCCGGGTGCTGGCGGGGCGGACCGCCCTGGTCATCAGTCACGACCCCGGGGACGCCGCCGCCCTGGCCGAGCACGTCGTGGTGCTCGAGCACGGCCGGGTCGCGGCGGGCTGACCGCCGCGCGGGCCGCTCCGGCGCCGCCCGGGTGCGCGCAGTACCATCGGGACCACCACCGTTGTCGTATGACCCGGCTCACACGACCCACCCCGTCGTGTCGGGCCGACGAGAGGACCACCCATGACTCCCGTCCTGCCCGGAGAATCCCCGTCCGTGGAACGCCGCTCCGGCATCCCCTTCCCGGACGCCGACCTCTACTGCTTCGCCTCCCTCCTCCCGCCGCCCGAGCGCGCGCGGCTGGCCGAGCTGCACGCGTTCCTCCAGGAGGAGGTCCGCCCCGTGGTCACCCCCTACTGGAACCGCGAGGAGTTCCCGGCCCACCTGCTCCCGGCGCTGGCCGACCACGGGCTCGGGGAGCTCGAGCTCTCCGGGGCCAGCCGGCTGTTCCGGGGGCTGGCCTACGCCGAGGTCGCCCGGGCGGACGTGTCGCTGAGCGCCCTCGTCGGAATCCACAACGAGCTCATCGTCGACCTGATCGACGCCCTGGGCTCGGCGGAGCAGAAGGCCCGCTGGCTGCCGGAGCTGCGCCGCTTCCGGGCCCTCGGCGCCTTCGCCCTCACCGAGCCCGAGCACGGCTCCGACATCGCCGGCGGCCTGGCCACCACCGCGACCCGGGACGGCAGCGAGTGGGTGCTCACCGGGACCAAGCGCTGGATCGGCGCCGGCACGATCGCCGACGTCGCGATCGTCTGGGCCCGGGACACCGCCGACGGGCACGTCAAGGGCTTCCTCGTGGAGACCGACCGCCCGGGGTGGACCGCCACCAAGATCGAGCACAAGATCGGCCTGCGGATCATGCAGAACGCCGACATCGTCCTGGACGAGGTCCGGATCCCCGCCGCCGACGCCCTGCCCGGAGCGCAGAGCTTCACGGCCGCCAACGAGATGCTGCGCAACTCCCGCGCCTGGGTGGGCTGGCAGGGCGCCGGGGTCCAGCTCGCGATCTTCGACGTCGCCCGCGACTACGCCCTGGCCCGGCGGCAGTTCGGCCGCCCGCTCGCGAAGTTCCAGCTGGTGCAGGAGCCGCTGTCCCGGATCCTCGGCAACGCGACCGCCTCCCTGGGCCTCATGGCCCAGATCGCCCGGCTGCAGGAGGACGGGGGCTTCGACATGCCCCACGCCGCCCTGGCCAAGGCCACCACCACGTCCCTGGCCCGGGAGTCCGCGGCCCTGGGCCGGAGCCTGCTCGGCGGCAACGGCGTGGTCACCGACCACGAGATGGCCAAGCTCTTCAACGACGTCGAGATCCTCTACACCTACGAGGGCACCTACGAGATCAACGCCCTCATCGTGGGCCGCGCCGTCACGGGCGTCTCCGCGTTCGTCTGAGCCGGGCCCACCGCCCGGCACCTCCCACAGCCCCCCCCCAGCAGCTCCCCGGAAGGACCCCGCATGGACGTCACCGACACCTCCGCCCTCGTCACCGGCGCCGCCTCGGGCCTCGGTGCGGCCACCGCCGCGATGCTCGCCGGGCGCGGCGTGCGGGTCTTCGCCGTGGACCTCCCGGCCGCCGTCGAGCAGGTCCCCGACGTCGTCGGCGTCAGCTACGTGCCCGCCGACGTCACCGACCGGGAGCAGGTGCGCGAGGCCGTGGCGGCCGCGGCCGGCGCCGGGCCGCTGCGCACCGTGGTCAACTGCGCCGGCATCGGCCCGTCCGCCCGGGTGCTGGGGCGCGGCGGCGTGCACGACCTCGACCTGTTCGAGACCGTGCTGCGCGTCAATCTCCTCGGCACCTTCACGGTCCTCGCCCTCGCCGCGGAGCGGATCGCGGCCACCGACCCCGTCGACGACGACGGCCAGCGCGGGCTGGTCGTCAACACGGCCTCCGTCGCCGCGTTCGAGGGGCAGGTGGGACAGGCCGCCTACGCGGCGTCGAAGGGCGGGGTGCACAGCCTGGGCCTCACCGCGGCGCGGGACCTCGCGAGCGCCGGCATCCGGGTGAACACCATCGCCCCCGGCGTCATCGAGACGCCCATGCTCGCGGCGGTGAGCGACGAGTTCCGGGCCGGGCTCGCCGCGGGGGTGCCGTTCCCGCGCCGGCTCGGCCGCCCCGGGGAGTTCGCCCAGCTCGTGGCGACGTTCCTCGACAACGACTACCTCAACGGCACCACCGTGCGGATGGACGGGGCGCTGCGCATGGCACCCCGCTGAGAGCCCGCCCCATAGACTGGGACCCATGAGCACCGACTTCTCGCCCGTCGACCTCGCGACGGCCCGCGACCGCCTCCGCCAGCTGATCATCGACCTCGCCGTGGTGCGGGGCAAGGTCACGCTCGCCAGCGGCATCGAGGCCGACTACTACGTGGACCTGCGCCGCGTGACCCTCCACCACGAGGCGTCCCGCTACGTGGGCCAGGTGATGCTGGCGCTGCTCGACGAGGCCGGGATCTCCTGCGCCGCCGTGGGCGGGCTGACCATGGGCGCGGACCCCGTGGGCCACGCGGTCATGCGCACGGCGGGGGACCAGGGCCGGGCCGTCGACACCTTCGTGGTCCGCAAGGCGCAGAAGAGCTACGGGATGGGCCGCCAGGTCGAGGGCCCCCCGGTGCAGGGCCGCGACGTCGTCGTGGTGGAGGACACCTCCACGACCGGCGGGTCCGCCCTCACCGCGGTGGAGGCCCTGCAGGGGGCCGGCGCCAACGTGGTGGCCGTGGCGATCATCGTGGACCGGCGGACCGGCGCCAAGGAGCGCATCGAGGAGACGGCGGGCGTGCCCTGCCTCTACGCCTTCACGAAGGACGAGCTCGGGCTTGACTGACCCCGCCGCCGAGACCGGCGCCCCGGCGCCCGCCCCCACGGTGGGCGTCGGCCCCTGGGAGGGCCCGTGGCCCGAGGGCGAGCACTGGGACCCGGAGCTGCTCGAGCACGGGGACCGGCGCAACGTCGTGGACGCCTACCGGTACTGGACGATGGCCGCGATCGTCGCCGACCTGGACACCCGCCGGCACGGATTCCACGTGGCCGTCGAGAACTGGCAGCACGACCTGAACATCGGCTCGGTGGTGCGCACCGCCAACGCGTTCCTCGCCCGGGAGGTGCACATCGTGGGCCGGCGGCGCTGGAACCGCCGCGGAGCGATGGTCACCGACAGATATCAGCACGTGCGCCACCACGCGAGCGTCGAGGAGTTCACGGCCTGGGCGGACGCCGAGGGCCTGCCGGTGATCGGGATCGACAACTTCCCCGACTCGCAGCAGCTCGAGACCTACGACCTGCCCGAGCGCTGCGTGCTGGTGCTCGGCCAGGAGGGGCCGGGGCTGAGCCCGGAGATGCACGCCGCGGCCGGGACCACCCTGTCCATCGCCCAGTTCGGCTCGACCCGCTCCGTCAACGCCTCCGCCGCCGCCGCGGTGGCGATGCACGCCTGGATCCGGCGGCACGTCTTCGGTCAGCCGGTCGCCTGACGGGCGACCCGCGACGACCATCCACCGTCTCCCCGTCGTCCCACGGCGAGGGTTTGGCTAGAGTGGGAGCCAGGCCACACCCGAACCGAAGGAGCCAGCATGCCCATCGCAACCCCTGACGTCTACGCCGAGATGATCGACCGGGCCAAGGAGAAGGGTTTCGCCTACCCGGCGATCAACGTCACCTCCTCCCAGACCCTCAACGCCGCCATCCGCGGCTTCGCCGAGGCCGGCTCGGACGGCATCATCCAGGCCTCCACCGGCGGCGCCGCCTACTGGTCCGGCGCCTCCGTCAAGGACATGGTCACCGGCTCGCTCGCGATGGCCGCCTTCGCCCGCGAGGTCGCCAAGAACTACGACGTCAACATCGCCCTGCACACCGACCACTGCCCGCAGGACAAGCTCGAGGGCTTCGTGCTGCCGCTGCTCGAGGAGTCGGAGCGGGCCGTGGGCCGCGGCGAGGACCCGATCTTCCAGTCCCACATGTGGGACGGCTCGGCCATCGAGCTCGACGAGAACCTCAAGATCGCCCAGGACCTCCTGGCCCGCACCAACAAGGCCAAGATCATCCTCGAGGTCGAGATCGGCGCGGTCGGCGGCGAGGAGGACGGTGTGGAGAACGAGATCAACGAGAAGCTGTACTCCACCGTCGAGGACGGCCTCGCCACCGTCGAGGCCCTCGGCGCCGGCGAGAACGGCCGATACCTCACCGCCCTGACCTTCGGCAACGTGCACGGCGTGTACAAGCCCGGCGGGGTCAAGCTGCGCCCCGAGCTGCTCAAGCAGATCCAGGAGGAGGTCGGGGGAAAGCTCGGCCAGGACCGTCCGTTCGACCTCGTCTTCCACGGCGGCTCCGGCTCCTCCGCGCAGGAGATCGCCGACGCCGTCTCCTACGGCGTGGTCAAGATGAACGTGGACACCGACACGCAGTACGCCTTCACCCGCCCCATCGCCGGGTTCATGTTCGCCAACTACGACGGCGTCCTGAAGATCGACGGCGAGGTCGGCAACAAGAAGAAGTACGACCCGCGCGTGTGGGGGGCCCTGGCAGAGGAGTCCATGGCCGCCCGCGTGGTCGAGGCCTGCCAGAACCTCGGCTCCGCCGGGACCTCCGTCAAGTAGCCGTTCCACCCTCCGCGGCCGCGGAGGACGACGGCGGCGTCCTGCCCGAGCGGGGCGCCGCCGCCGTTCCTGCGCCCGTCCCGCACGACCCCGCCGTACCGCGCACCGAAAGGACCCCGTCCCCCATGAGCCTCACCGGCAAGAACCTGCTCGGCGGACCCGAGCCCACCTACCTCACCGAGGACCCGGGCCTGGTCGAGCGCATCGAGGCGGGCGACGAGGCGGAGGACCTCGCCGCGCGCTTCCCGAAGGCCTCCCTCGCGTGGGCCATGTGCGCCGAGGACGCCCTCGCCGAGGGCCGCACCCTCGAGGGCTACGCCTTCGCCCGCGTGGGCTACCACCGCGGTCTCGACGCCCTGCGCGGCCACGGGTGGAAGGGCCACGGTCCCGTCCCGTTCTCCCACGAGCCCAACCGCGGCTTCCTGCGGGCGCTCGCGGCCCTGGGCCGGGCGGCCGCGGCGATCGGCGAGTTCGATGAGGCCGAGCGCATCCAGAAGTTCCTCAACGACTCGGACCCCACCGCCGCGGAGCAGCTGCAGCGCTGACCCGGTGGCCGAGCGGACCCGGGGACGTGTTCCGCGGCCCCGGCAGATCGGTCAGGACGCGCCGGGGTCCTCCCCCCGGCCGGAACCGTCGCGTCCACCGCTCCCACGGCTCGGCCGGCGCGGACGCCACGTCGGGCGGGGCCAGTCCCGCCTGGGCAGGCGCACGTTCCACTCGCCCGCGCCGGGCAGCCGCCACCCCCGGCGCCGTGCCACCACGGTGACCGTGGCGGCGGTGAGGATCGCCGCTGCCATGCCCCAGTTGGGGTAGCCCATGCCGTGCAGCACCGCCATCTCGGCGCTGCCGATCACCGCGCCGGTGGCGTAGAGGGTGTTGCCGCCGAAGATCATGGGCACCCGCCCCACCGCGATGTCGCGGATCATCCCGCCGCCCACGGCGGTGATCACCCCGATCATGACGGCCGGCAGCCAGCTCAGTCCCACGTCGAGGGCCTTGCCCGTGCCCGTGGCCGCCCAGCAGCCCAGGGCCAGGGCGTCGGCCACGACGAGCACGCGGTTGGTCCACTTCCCCTGGAGCCGGAGGAAGAAGGCGATCGTGGCGCCGGCGATCGCCGTGATGAGGTACGCGGGGTTCGTCAGGGCCACGGGGAAGCCGACCTGCAGGAGGGTGTCCCGCAGCAGGCCCCCGCCGAGCGCGGAGACGACGGCGAGGAACGCGAAGCCGACGGGGTCCATCTTCAGCTGGCGCGCCACGGCCCCGCCCAGGATGCCGTTGGTCAGCACGCCGAGCAGGTCGACGACGTCGAACGCCGCGCTCGGATCGAGGGTCTCCACAGCCACCACGTCCACGACCACCTCACCCCTGTCACACCGACGCCCGAGAGTAGCACCCGGCTCCCCACCAGGACCCGCCCCTGAGCGCGTCACCGAGTTCCCCCGCCTGCGCGGTGCTCGGGATCGTCGTCCTGTTGTCCTCCCCGACGGGCGAGCCGGGCCGAGGCGCCGGGGGAGTCAGAGGAAGGGGCGCAGCGGCACCAGCACGGTCTCGGCGAACCAGGCCGCGGGGTGCCGCTCGTCCCACCGGTCGGCGGTGAGCTCCCGGCAGTTCTCGCTGTCGGCGGCGAAGACCTCCTCCATGTCCGCGGCGAAGTCCCGGTCGTGGATCTCCAGGTTCGTCTCGTAGTTGAAGCCCAGGCTGAGCCGGTCGATGTTGGCGGTGCCGATGATCGACCACTGCCCGTCGATGGTCGCGGTCTTCGCATGGATCATCGCGTGGCGGTAGAGCAGCACCGTGATGTCCTCGGCCAGCAGCGTGGAGTAGAAGCCGCGGGAGAGCCAGTCCGCCAGGACGTGGTTGGAGTCCTCGGGCACGATGACGCGCACGTCCACTCCCCGCCGGGACGCCTCGATCAGGGCCGAGAGGATCTGCTGGTCGGGGATGAAGTAGGCGGTGGTCAGGTAGATGTGGTCCGTGGCCCGGTGGATCGCGTCGAGGTAGACGCTGCGGATCGGGTACACCAGGCTGGCCGGGATGTTGTTGATGGCCCGCACCCGGGAGTCCCACGCGCCCGGGTTCACGTGCGGCAGCCTCGGCCGCCGCGCCGAGGGGTGGTTCCACACCGCGGCGAAGGAGTGGCCCAGCTCGAAGGCGGCGGGGCCGGTGAGCCGGACATGGGTGTCCCGCCACTGCGTGGCGTAGAGCGAGCCGATGTTGTAGCCGCCCACGAAACCGATCTCGTCGTCGACGACCAGCAGCTTGCGGTGGGTCAGCCCGGTCGCCTGCAGCGGGCTCAGCAGCAGGCGCGGGCGCAGGACGGGGAAGCGGAAGACGTGCACGTCCGGGTGGAAGCGGTAGAAGCCGCGGGGCACCACGAGGTTGCCGAAGCCGTCGTACATCACGTGCACCTCGACACCGCGGGCGGCGGCGTCGTTGACGGCGTCCAGGAACTCGCGGCCGACCTCGTCGTCCTTCCAGATGAAGGTCTCCAGCTGCACCCGGTGCTCCGCGCCCCGGATCGCGGCGAGCATGTCCCGGAAGAGGTCCTCCCCGTAGGTGTAGACCGTGGTGCCGGTCTCGGCGACCGTGTGCTCGAACGTGCCCGGGCGCGGGAACCCGGAGCGCCGCGAGCGGCTCCGGCGCTCGACCGCGTCGGTGGCCACCAGGGTGGCCACCACCACTGTCTGGACGGCGATCAGGCCCAGGGCGGAGCGGACGACGAGGGAGCGGAGCATGCGGGGGCCCGTGGCGCGAGGGGACGTCATTCGCAAAGCGTACCCGTGGGCGGTTTCCCCGCCGGGCACGTCAGGAACGGAGGGCGACCACCAGGCTGATCTCGACGACCGCTCCGTCGGGCAGGCTCGTGACCCCGACGGCTGCTCGCGACGGCCGGCCGTCCTCCCCGAACGCGTCCAGCAGCTCATCGGAGGCTCCGTCGAGCACGCCCGGGTGGGCGGTGAATCCCGGGGCCGCCGCGACATATCCCGTCATGGACACGACCTGCGCCACCCGGCCGAGGCCGTCGAGGTGGTGGGCGAGGGACGCGAGGCAGTTGCGCACCGCCAGCCGCGCACACTCGCGGGCGTCCTCGGCGGCGGGGCCGTCCGGGGCGCCGACGGCGCCCCGGTGGGTCAGCACGCCCTGCACGGCATGGGTGTGGCCGGCCGTGAAGGCCAGCGCGCCTGCCTCGGTGACCGGCACGTAGGCTCCTGCGGGCCGGGGTGTGGGCGGCAGTCCACGGACGTAGGCCTCGTGGTCGTGGCGGGCGCGGCCCGTGGCGGGGGGTCGGCCGGACGAGGGGTCGAAAGGCATGGCATCTCCCAGGGACGAGGATTGTCGACGATCAGACACTATGGGACCATGAGACATGCCCAACATCCAGCGGTTCATACCTGAGGGCCCCGAGCTCGACCGCGTCATCGGCGTGGTCGATCCCTATGACATGGCGCTGGACCGGGAGCTGTGGCGCTGGATGCCCGACAACGTCTCGCTCGCCGTCGCCCGCACCCCCCATCACCCCATGGTGGTGGACGAGAACATGGCGAGCGCGCTCGGCGACGACGCCGAGATCCGCTCCACCGCCCGGTGCCTCACCTCGGTCGAGCCGGAGGCCGTGGTGTTCGCCTGCACCTCCGGGAGCTTCGTCAACGGGATCGAGGGGGCCCGGAGGATCTCCGCCGCCATCGGGGAGGAGACGCACGCCCCGGCCGTGACCACGTCCGAGGCGCTGCTCGAGGCGCTGGGCGTCCTGGGGGTCGCCCGCCTGGCCATCGCCACCCCCTACGTCCCCAGGCTGACGGAGCGGCTCGAGGACTTCCTGGCCGCCGACGGGCGCACCGTCGTGGGCACCGCGGGCCTGGGCCTGGATCGCCTGATCTGGCACGTTCCCTACCACGTCACCGCCGACCTCGTGCGCCAGGCGGACCGCCCGGACGCGGAGGCCGTGTTCGTGTCCTGCACCAACCTGCCCACGTTCCACATCATCGCGGCCCTCGAGGAGGAGCTGGGCAAGCCGGTGCTCACCGCCAACCAGGTCACCGCCTGGGCGGGTCTGCGGCGGCTCGGCCTGCCCCTGGCGACCGAGGGTCAGCGCCTGGGTGCGGTGGGTCGCGCCGCCCCCGGTTGAGCGGCCCGCCGGAACGGTGACGACCGACGACGACGGCGCCCTGCGGGGCGCCGTCGTCGTCGGTGGAGCGGCTCAGCTGATCGGCGACCCGCTGAGCGTGCCGCTCAGCGGCTGAACAGGGCGCCGAGGCCCTCGGCGCGCGCGGGGTGTCCGGCCAGCCGGAGCCCCTGCCAGGCCGTGACCTGGTTCGCCGTCAGCACGGGCACGCCGAGGGCCTCCTCGAGCCGGGGCAGCACGGCGACCGTGTGCAGCGCGGTGTCCGGGATCAGCAGGCACTCCGCGCCGGTCAGGTCGGCGGCTCGGGCGGTCTCGAGCACCCACTCGGCATCCAGCAGGCCCGCGTCCTCGCCGCTGGGGACGTCGTAGGTGGACAGGGCGGTCACGGTGATCCCGTCCTGCTCCAGGAACTGCACGAAGTGCGAGGCGACGTCCTCCGGGTAGGTTGCGGCCACGGCGACCCTGCTCAGCCCCAGGTGGTGCACCGCCTCGGCGAAGGCCAGGGAGGTGGAGGACGACGGGACGCCGGCGGCCTCCTCGACCCATCCCGCCTGTTCGCGGCAACCCTCCGAGCCGTAGACGAAGCTGCCCGAGGTGCACGCCCACATCGCGGCGTCGGGGGAGAGGTCCCGGGCCCTCTCGGCGGACGGCGCCAGGTTCTCCCGGGAGCCCAGGACCAGCAGCGCGTCGACGTCGTGGTCGGTGCCGCCCTCCCAGGTGTGGAGCACCGGGAAGGAGGCGTCCGGAACGAGCTGCTCGAGGGCGGGGAACTCGTCCTCCGCGCTGTGGCCGGGGTAGAGGATGGCGACGGTGTGCATGGTGCTGGAGGCCCCTTCGTGGTGTGTTGCGCGTCTCACGAAAAAGCTTACAGTTGGATTGTAAACAATCATAGGGTGCCGGACTGCGGCACCTCTGCCCTCGATCGGACGGAGACCACCCATGACGCGGTACCTCACCATCACCCTGGAGAAGCGGGGCGTCACCGCCCGGGCGCGACTGCTCGACGACGAGGCGCCGCGCACCGCGGAGGCCGTGTGGCAGGCGCTGCCCCAGTCGGGGCAGGTGTTCCACGGCAAGTTCGCGCGCAACGAGATCTACGCGCTCGTCCCCGCCTTCGCCGAGGAGGAGCCCGGTCCCGAGAATCAGACGATCACGCCGATCCCCGGGGACCTGTGCTACTTCACCTTCGAGGGCGTCCTCGACAATCCCGCCTATGGGTACGAGGCCTCGGCGGGGACCGCGGAGAACCGCCTGCTCATCGATCTGGCCGTCTTCTACGGACGCAACAACCTCCTGGTCAACGGTGACGTCGGGTGGGTTCCGGGCAATGTCTTCGCGACGGTCGAGGAGGGGCTCGAGGAGCTCGCCGCCGCGTGCCAGGACGTCTGGATGGGCGGTGCTCGCGGGGAGACGCTGAGCTTCGCCCGCGCTGAGACGACCTGACGCGGGACTCCGCGCCGGTCCGCGCGCGGGAACCGCCTTCCGTGCCTCAGCCGCGGCGCACGTAGCCCAGCTGCTTGTCCACCTGGTTGACCAGATCCTCCCCGGCGCACCAGCGGGTGAGGTTCTGCGCGAACTGGTCCGCCAGCGTGTCCCGCCAGCCGACGACGTCCCCGCTCATGTGCGCGGACACGTGCACGTTGTCCATCCGCCAGAACGGGTGCTCGGCGGGCAGCGGCTCCTCGTCGAAGACGTCCAGCGACGCGGCGGCGATCCCGCCCTCGCGCAGCGCCCGGACCAGGGTCGGCTCGTCCACGAGTGCGCCCCGGCCCACGTTCACCACGTGGGCGGTGGGCTTCATCCGAGCCAGCACCTCCGTGCCCAGCAGGCCGCGGGTGTCCTCCGTGAGGGGTGCGATGAGCACGAGGTGGTCCGCCCAGCCGGCGTGCTCGGCGAGGTCCGCACTGGGAACCACGGTCCCGAAGTCCGGATCCTCCTCCCGTGCGGTGCGTCCGGCCCCCCGGACTTCCAGGCCGACGGCCCGGAGCAGTCGGGCCGTCGCCCGTCCGATGCCCCCCGTGCCCACCACGAGGGCGTGCTGCCCCGCGCTGCGCTGCACCTCGCGGTGCCTCCAGGCGGATCGGCGCTGGAGGTCCTTGCTGGCGTGCAGCAGCTTGTCGTGGGCGAGCACCGACGCCAGGACGAACTCCGCGATGGGTCCGTCGAAGGCGCCGTGGGCATTGGTGACCTGGACCGGGGACTCCCGCAGCTCGTCGAAGAGCAGGGAGTCCACGCCCGCGGCAGCCACGTGGATCCACTCCAGGGAGTCGGCGTGGGACCAGGCGTCGCGCAGGGCAGGGGAGAAGAAGTCCCACACGAACAGGACCTGGGCCCCGGGCAGGGCCCCGGGCAGGCCCTCTGCGTCGGTCCAGACCACGTCGGCGCGGCCCTCGACGTCCGACGCGTTGTAGGGGGCGCTCGTGGCGGGTGCCGTGAGGATGACGACCTTCGGGCGTCGCCGGGGGGACTGGGTCTGCGTTGTCTCTTCCATGGCGCCACTGTAGGACGCCACAGGATTGTTGACAATAATTCAATTCTCCCCGGAGAATGTGAGCCATGACTTCTCTCAGCCCCGTACTCAAGCAGGCGACCCCCGTGGTCGTGGACCACGCCCAGGGAAGCTGGATCCACGGAACGGACGGGCGGTCCTATCTCGACTTCACCACCGGCATCGGTGTCACCAGCACGGGTCACTGCCACCCGAAGGTGGTCGCCGCCGCTCGTGAGCAGGTCGGCAAGATCATCCACGCGCAGTACACCACCGTGATGCACCAGCCGCTGCTGGCGCTGACCGAGAAACTGGGCGAGGTGCTGCCCGAGGGGCTGGACTCCGTGTTCTACGCCAACTCCGGCTCGGAGGCCGTCGAGGCGGCCATCCGCTTGGCGCGCATGGCCACCGGCCGGCCCAACATCGTCGTGTTCCAGGGCGGCTTCCACGGCCGCACCGTGGCCGCCGCCTCCCTCACGACCGCCGGCACGAAATTCTCCGCCGGCTACGCGCCGCTCATGGCCGGGGTGCACATGTCCGCGTTCCCGTACGCCTACCGCTACGGCTGGGACGAAGAGGCCGCGGTGGCCTTCGCCCTCCAGGAGCTGGACTACCTGTTGCAGACCCGCACGGCGCCCAACGACACGGCGGCGTTCCTCATCGAGCCCGCCCTGGGCGACGGCGGCTACCTCCCCACACCAGGGGCCTTCATGGACGGCCTGCGCGAACGCGCCGACCGGCACGGCATCCAGCTGATCTTCGACGAGGTGCAGGCGGGCGTCGGGCGGACCGGCAGGTTCTGGGGCCACCAGTACTCCAACGTGGCTCCGGACATCATCATCACGGCCAAGGGCATCGCCTCGGGTTTCCCGATCTCCGCCATCGCGGCCTCCACCGGGACCATGTCCAAGGCCTGGCCGGGCTCCCAGGGCGGCACCTACGGCGGCAACGCCGTCTCCGCCGCGGCCGGCGTCGCGACCCTCGAGGTCGTCGAGGAGGAGGGTCTCGTGGAGAACTCCCGTGTGCGCGGCGAACAGCTGCAGGCCGGGCTGATCCAGATCCAGGAGCGCTTCCCCGTGATCGGCGACGTCCGCGGCCGTGGCCTGATGCAGGGCATCGAGTTCACCGCCGAGGACGGGGCTCCGGACGCCCGGACGGCCGCCGCCGTCCAGCAGGCCACCACGGACCAGGGCCTGCTCACGCTGACGTGCGGCCCCACGGGCAACGTGGTGCGGCTCATCCCCGCCCTCGTGGTCACGGCCGACGAGATCAGCACCGGCCTGGAGCGCTTCGAGGCCGCGCTGGCCGCCGTCACCGAGGCGGTCACCACCGCCACCGGATCCTGAAGGACGCCATGAACCCCGCCACCCCCGAGCCCACGACGGCGGTCCGTGCGTGCGCCGACCCGACGACCGCGGACGCCCGGTCCGTCGCCGCGCGCGAGCAGGCCTCGGCGACGCCCGCCGTGCTGGCGCGCCTGGCGGCCGCCGGAGTGGCCGCCGACTCCTCGCCGCGCCGGCTGGCCGAGTACGCCTACGACGCCTCCAACTACCGGGTGGCGCCCCTGGCCGTCGTGTTCCCGCGCACCGTGCAGGACGTGCTGGCAGCGGTGGCGGCGTGCCGGGAGGCCGGGACGCCGCTGATCGGCCGCGGCGGGGGCACGTCCATGGCCGGCAACGCCGTGGGCCCCGGGGTGGTGCTGGACTTCTCCCGCCACATGAACCGCATTCGCGCCATCGACGAGGCCGCGGGCACGGTGGACGTGGACCCGGGCGTGGTCCTCTCGGACCTCACCCGGGAGGTCGAGCGCGTCACCGTCAACCGCGCCACCTTCGCCCCGGACCCCTCCTCGAAGAACCGTGCCACCGTGGGCGGGGCCATCGGCAACGACGCGTGCGGCAACCACTCCGTCCGCTACGGCCGCACCTCCGACCACGTGGCGGAGATCGACGTCGTCACCACCGACGGGGCCCGGCTCACCGCCACGACCACGCAGCTGCGCGCCACCGACCCGCAGGACACGTTCTCCGCCGCCCGTGCGGCGGAGCTGACCGCGTCGCTGACGCGGCTGGCGCGGGAGAACCTGGCCGCCTTCCGGACGGAGCTGGGCCGGATCCAGCGCCAGGTCTCCGGGTACCACCTGGAGAACCTGCTGCCCGAGAAGAAGTTCAACGTGGCACGGGCCCTCGTGGGCTCGGAGGGCACCTGCGCCGTCGTCGTCGGGGCACGGATGAGGATCGTCCCCAAGCCCGCCAGCGCGCTGCTGGTGTGCCTGGGCTACGAGGACGTCGTGGAGGCCGCACGGGACATCACCACCATCCTGGAGTTCTCGCCGGCCGCCGTGGAGGGCACGGACGAGGCCATCGTGGAGACCATGCGGTTCCGGCGCGGGGCGGACTCCGTGCTGGGCCTGCCCGCCGGACGGGCCTGGCTGTTCGTGGACCTGGACGGCGACGAGCCCGAGGCGGTGGCCGCGGAGGCGGACCGCCTGCTGGCGCGGCTGGCGGGAAACGGCCGGCTCGTGGAAGGCCGGGCCGTGCCGGACCTCCTGGAGCGCGCCTCGCTGTGGCGCGTGCGCGAGGACGGTGCCGGTCTGTCCTCCCGGCTGGCCGGCGGCGGGGAGTCCTGGCCCGGATGGGAGGACTCGGCCGTGGCCCCGGAGGACCTCGCGGACTACCTCGCGGACCTGCGCGTCCTGATGGCCGAGCACGGGCTCGACGGCGTCATGTACGGCCACTTCGGCGCCGGGTGCATGCACATCCGGATCACCTTCGACCTGCGCACCGACGCCGGCCGGGAGGTGTTCCGCCGCTTCACCCGCGAGGCCAGCGAGCTGGTGGTCCGGCACGGCGGGTCGCTGTCCGGCGAGCACGGGGACGGGCGGGCCCGCTCGGAGCTGCTGCCGATCATGTACTCCCCGGCGGTGCTCGCGGCCTTCGCCCGGTACCGCCAGCTGTGGGACCCGTCCGAAATCCTCAACCCCGGCTCGGTGACGGCCCCGGACCCGATGGACGCCCACCTGGCGCTGGAGGGCGTGCCGGCGCGGAAGTGGCGTACGAGCTTCGACCTGCGCCCGGTCGGCAGCCACGGCGGCGGCTCCCTGGCGGAGACCGACGACCCGACCACTGCCTCCGGTGCCGGCACGGACCCCTGGGTCCACGCCGTCCAGGGCTGCATCGGCGTGGGCCGCTGCCGTGCGGACACCGGCGGGGTGATGTGCCCCAGCTACCGGGCCACGCGGGACGAGAAGGACTCCACCCGGGGCCGCGCCCGCGTGCTGCAGGACATGGTCCGCGGTGCAGCCACTGTGCAGGCGGGCTGGCGCTCGGAGGAGGTGCGGGAGGTCCTGGACCTGTGCCTGTCCTGCAAGGCGTGCGCCACCGACTGCCCAGCCGGTGTGGACATGGCCACCTACAAGTCCGAGTTCTTCGACCACTACTACCGGGGCCGGCTGCGACCCCTCTCGCACTTCTCCCTGGGCTGGTTGCCGCGCTGGCTCAAGCTGACCGGCCGGATCGCCCCGCTGGTCAACGCGGTGCTGGCCACGCCCCTGGGCAAGGTCGCCGCCGTGCTGGGCGGGGTGACCACCCAGCGCCCCCTGCCGCGCTTCGCCGGGGCGGGGGAGTGGCGACGTGAGGTCGCCGCAGCACGGGGCGCCGGGAAGGAACCGGGAACCGCGGTGCTGTTCGTCGACACCTTCACCCGGGGATTCCGGCCCGAGGTGGCCGGTGCCGCCGCCCGTGTCCTCGCCGACTCCGGCGAGACCGTGGAGTGCTCTGCCGACGCCTGCTGCGGGCTCACCTGGATCTCCACCGGCCAGCTGGGCACCGCCAAGAAGCTGCTGGCCCGGGCGGCGGACACCCTCGACGACGGCACGGACCGCCCGATCGTGGTCGTGGAGCCCAGCTGCGCCGCGGCTCTGCGGAAGGACCTGCCCGAGCTCGTCCCAACGGAACAGGCGCGACGGGTCGCGGCCCGTGTGCGCAGCTTCGCGGCGCACACGGCTGAGCGCGTCGCGGGCGGCTGGGCCCCGTCCCCGGCCCGCCCCGTGCCCGAGCGGGTGGTGCTGCAGACCCACTGCCACGAGTACTCGGTGTTCGGCGCGGGCAGTCAGCGGACGGCCCTGAGGGCCGCGGGCGTGGACGAGGTGGTGGATGCCACCGGCTGCTGCGGGGTGGCCGGCAACTTCGGCTTCGAGAAGCAGCACTACGAGGTGAGCATGCAGGTCGCCGAGAACGCTCTGGCACCGGCCCTGCGCGGGACGGACGCCGAGGCCGCGGTGCTCACCGACGGCTTCTCGTGCGCCATGCAGGTCGACCAGCTCGACGCCGCCCGGCCGGGTCTGCACCTTGCCCAGATCCTGGACCCGGGCCCGCCGCAGCCGGCGGCCTCCGACCGAACCCGTTCCACGACCCCGAAAGAGGACACTCCATGACCACCAACGTCAACGCCTCCCGCACCTCCCGGAAGGCCCTGGATGCCGTCGGCACGGTCAGCACCGGCCTGTTCATCGACGGCCAATGGTGCGAAGCCGCCTCCGGCAAGCGCTTCGACGTCGTCAACCCGGCCACCGAGGAGGTCATTGCCACGGTCGCCGACGGCGGCGCCGAAGACGCCCGGCGGGCCATCGAGACCGCCGGCCGCGTCCAGAAGGACTGGGCGAGGACCCCGCCCCGGGTGCGCAGCGAGATCCTCCGCCGCGCGTACGACATCATCATGGCGCGCCAGGACGAGCTGGCGCTGATCATGACCACGGAGATGGGCAAGCCCTTCGCCGAGGCGAAGGGCGAGGTCGCCTACGCGGCCGAGTTCTTCCGCTGGTTCTCCGAGGAGGCCGTGCGCATCGGCGGCGACCAGACCACCACCGGTGACGGCAAGAACCGGATCCTGGTCTCCAAGGAGCCGGTGGGTCCCTGCGTGCTGGTCACCCCGTGGAACTTCCCGCTGGCCATGGGGACCCGCAAGATCGGCCCGGCCATCGCCGCCGGCTGCACCATGGTGTTCAAGCCCGCGAACCTCACCCCGCTGTCCTCCCTCGCCCTGGTGGACATCCTCGTCGAGGCCGGCCTGCCCGAGGGCGTGCTGAACGTGATCTGCACCTCCAGGGCCTCCACCGTGGTCGGCCCGTGGATGTCCAGCGGCATCGCCCGGAAGATCAGCTTCACCGGATCCACCGAGGTGGGTGTGCGCCTGCTCGAGCAGGCCGCCCAGCACGTCATGCGCTCCTCCATGGAGCTCGGCGGCAACGCCCCGTTCGTCGTGTTCGAGGACGCCGACCTGGACCGCGCCGTGGACGGGGCCGTGGCGGCGAAGATGCGCAACATGGGCGAGGCCTGCACCGCGGCCAACCGCCTGTTCGTGCAGCGCTCGGTCGCGGACGAGTTCTCGAAGCGGCTGGCCGCCCGCCTGAGCGGGCTGTCGGTGGGCGACGGCGCACAGGACGGCATCGACGTCGGCCCCCTGGTGGAGGAGAAGGCCCTCACCAAGGTGCAGGAGCTGGTGGACGACGCGGTGTCCAGGGGCGCCACGGTCGTCTGCGGCGGCTCCCGTCCGGACCGGCCCGGCTACTTCTACAGCCCGACCGTCCTGTCCGACGTCGACGCGTCCGCCCAGCTGATGAACGAGGAGATCTTCGGTCCGGTCGCCCCCGTGATCCCGTTCGACACGGAGGAGGAGGTCGTCCGCATGGCCAACGACACCCCCTGGGGCCTGGTGGGCTACCTCTTCACGCAGGACATCGACCGCGGATTCCGGGTGGGCGACGCCCTCGAGGTCGGCATGCTCGGCCTCAACACGGGCATCGTCTCCAACCCGGCCGCGCCCTTCGGCGGCATCAAGGCCTCCGGGCTCGGTCGCGAGGGCGGCCGCGTGGGCATCGAGGAGTTCCTCGAGACCAAGTACATGGCCGTCCCGCGCGGCTGATGGAACGGCCCGGCGCACCGGGCCCCGATGCACGAGTGCCCCTCGTCCGACCGTCCCGGGCGGACGAGGGGCACGCACGTGCGTGCGCGCCCGCACGCGCTCCCGTCCGCCCCGCGCGCCCGGCGCCCGTCCACGCGGCCCGGGAGCAGAGGTCATGGGCCGCGTGGACGGGCGCCGGGCATCGAAGGGCCCCGGACGTGGGTGGTGCCTGATCCTCGTGGGGCCGGGCACCACGTGATGCCCGCGGCTCAGGCCCCGGCGGGGCGCAGACGGTCGATGGCGTCCTCCATGTGCTCCAGGAGCAGCCGGTCGGCACCCTCGACGTCGGACCGCCCGATCGCCTCGGCGATGCCCCGGTGCTCGTCCAGCCGGAAGGCGGGAGAGCTGTACCGGTTCTCGAGCGCGGTGATGCACATGCGGGTCTCCACCATGAGCGTGGTGTGCATCCGGGAAAGCCGGGGGCTGCCGGCGAGAGCCACGAGCAGCGCGTGGAACTCCACGTCCGCCTCCGTGAGCGCGTCCGGGTCGTTCTGCGCGACCGCCGACGTCATCGTGCGCACCACCTCGAGAAGCCGTTCACCCGCGAGCTCAGCGTTGATCTGGATGGCTCGTGTCGCGGCCGCCCGCTCCACGGCGGTGCGTGCCAGGTACATGTCCCGCACATCGTCGTCCGTGACCTCGATGACGAACACGCCCCGATTCCGGATGCTGACGAGCAGGCCTTCCTGGGTGAGCCGCTGCATGGCCTCCCGCAGGGGCCCGCGGCTCACGCCCAGGCCGCGGCTGAGCTCGGCCTCGTTCAGCTGCTGACCGGGCACCAGGTCGCCTTCGCCGATGGCCCGGCGCAACTGCCGTGCAATGAGAGCAGGCGTCGTCTCCTGGACCACCGGGTGGAGTATGGAGCTGGTCATGGCGCCTCCGGCCGTGGTTCGAAGCATTGGACAAGGATATTGTTCACAATCATACCCCGAAGAGGGCGAGGAACGAGGGCCGGGAACTGCGCCTGACCTCCCCGGCCCCGCGGCGCTCCACTCCCACCACCCATGCCCGCTGCGCACCCCTGGCATCCCCGAAGCTCCTGCTCATTCTCTGTTGCTTGGATCACAGTCACGTCCTATGCTAGTTGTAGACAATCGTACGACTGGAGGATGATCATCGCATGTTCCCCCTCGCCCTCCCCGGTGTGCTCCTCCCGCACCGCGCGATCGCAACCGACCTGGTGGCTGGGGAGTCTCGGGCAGCTTCCGCTGTGGCGCGAGCCGTGGAGGGACGCACCACGGCTGTGCGGACACCCCTGTCCGGCCACGGGGCCCCGGAGGGCGCCGGTGGTCCGGGCCGGCATGGTCCTGCCTGTCCTCTCGGAGCTCCCGGACCCGGAGGAGCTCGCAGCAGGTCGTCCAGGACGTCCCTCCCGTCGTCCCCCGGGGCAGGAGGACTCCCACGGCCACCCGGCGTGACCTCACCGTGGTCCCCGTCCGCCCGACCTCGACCCAGAAGGAAGCCCATGACCGACCTGACGGAACTCACGGCCCTCGATCTGCTGGACGGCTACCGCCGCGGCAGCTTCTCCCCGGTCGACGCCACGCGCGCCGCACTGCGGACCATCGACGAGTTCGACGGTGCGGTGAACGCCTTCGTGTCCGTGGACCACGAGCAGGCCCTGCAGGCGGCCGCCGAGTCGGAGAGGCGATGGCACGCGGGGGAGCCGCTCGGCCCCGGCGACGGCGTCCCCACGTCCATCAAGGACATCTTCTACACCCGGGGCTGGCCCACGCTGCGCGGCACCCGGCTCATCGACGCGGACCGACCGTGGAAGGAGGACGCCCCCTGCGTCGCTCGGCTGCGCGAGACCGGTGCCGTGCTCCTCGGCAAGACGACCACCCCGGAGTTCGCGTGGAAGGGGGTCACCGACTCCCTCCGCCACGGTTCCACCGGCAATCCGTGAAACCCCGGTCTGACCTCGGGGGGATCCAGCGGCGGCAGCGCCACGGCCGTGGGGATGGGCATGGGGCAGTGGTCCGTGGGGACGGACGGCGGCGGATCCGTCCGGATCCCCGCCGCCTTCACCGGCACGGTGGCGATGAAGCCGACCTATGGCCTCGTCCCGATGTTTCCGGCCAGTCCTTTCGGCACGCTCGCCCACGCCGGCCCCATGACCCGCTCCGTGGCCGACACCGCACTGCTGCTGGACGTCATCACGGGCTTCGACTCCCGGGACTGGTCAGCTCTGCCGACTCCCTCCTGGTCCTTCCTGGAAGAGCTCGAGGGCGGGGTCCGAGGCCTGCGCGTCGCCTTCTCGCCCACACTGGGGTTCGGGCGGAACGATCCCGAGATCGAGCGGCTCGTGCGGGCGGCGGCCGAGCGGTTCGTGGAGCTCGGAGCCGTGGTCGAGGAAGTGGATCCGGGCATCCAGGACCCGGTCGAGGCCTTCCACACCCTGTGGTTCGCCGGCGCCGCGAAGGTCCTGGAGGGCTACGGTCCCGGCGCGATGGACGAGGTGGATCCGGGGCTGCGCCGCAGCATCGAGGAGCAGGGCGAGATCAGCGCCTCCGACTTCCTGGACGCCACGGCCGTGCGGATGGAGCTGGGCGTGACCATGGGGCGCTTCCATGAGACCTACGACCTGCTGCTCACCCCCACCCTGCCGATCCCCGCCTTCCCCCGGGACCGGGACGCGCCGGAGGGCTGGCACTCCCCGGACTGGACCAGCTGGACGCCGTACACCTACCCGTTCAACATGACCCAGCAGCCGGCCGTGAGCGTGCCCTGCGGCTCGACCGGGGCGGGCCTGCCGGCGGGACTGCAGATCATCGGGCCCCGCCACTCGGACCGGGCGGTGCTCCGTGCCGCCCAGGCGTACGAGCAGGTGGCCGGCTGGGGCGCCCAGCGTCCCGCGCGGGCGGTGGTCGGCGGTGGCTGACGGCCGGCCCGGTCCCGGCGCGCCGCCGCGTCCCGTCCGGCCCGGCGGCCGACCACGGCCGCCCTCGGGGGGAGGAGGCGACGGCCCGTGACCCCGGTGCACCGGAAGCACCACGAAACCTGACGAACCGTCGACCATCATCCACGCGGGCTGCTCCGTCAGAGGAGTGCCCAGCACAACCGGGGCACCGGCCGGTGCACCGTCCGCACTCTTGGAGGGTTCCATGAATTCACACCACAATCCTGGCCATTCGGGCGCCCGACAGGACCACCTGCCCCGCAACCCGGCAACAGGACGGCCCGAACCGGACGCCAAGACGGTCAACCGCGCCGTCGCAGCCTCCGCCATCGGCAATGCCACCGAGTGGTTCGACTACGGCGTGTACGCCGTGTCGGTCGTCTACATCACCCAGAACTTCTTCCCGGGTCAGTACGGCACCATCCTGGCGCTGAGCACCTTCGCGTTCTCGTTCCTCGTCCGGCCGCTGGGCGGCCTGTTCTGGGGGCCGCTCGGGGACCGCCTCGGCCGCAAGCGGATCCTCGCGCTCACGATCATCCTCATGGCCGGCGCCACCTTCTGCATCGGCCTGATCCCCTCGGTCGAGACCATCGGGATCGCGGCCCCGATCCTGCTGATCCTGCTCCGCGCCGTGCAGGGCTTCTCCACCGGTGGCGAGTACGGCGGCGCCGCGACCTTCATGGCCGAATACGCCCCGGACAAGAAGCGCGGCTTCCTCGGCAGCTTCCTGGAGTTCGGCACGCTGGGCGGCTTCGCCCTCGGCTCGCTCATCGTCCTGTCGGGCGAGGTGGTGCTGGGCAACGACGCCATGAACGAGTGGGGTTGGCGCATTCCGTTCCTGCTCGCCGGGCCCATGGGTCTGGTCGGTCTCTACCTCCGGTCCAGGCTGGCGGACTCGCCCGTCTTCCTGGAGCTGGAGGAGGCCGGCCACGCCGAGTCCTCCGCCGGGACGGCGCTCAAGGACCTGCTCACCCAGTACTGGCGGCCCATGCTCACGATGACGGGTCTGGTGATCGCGCTCAACGTGGTGAACTACACCCTGCTGAGCTACATGCCGACCTACCTGGAGGGGCAGACCGGCATGGACTCCCGGACCGTGCTGACCATCATGTTCGTCGCACAGTTCGCGATGATGCTCGTCATCCCCTTCGCCGGGGCGCTGTCCGACCGGGTGGGGCGCAAACCCATGTGGTACTTCTCGCTGATCGGACTGTTCGTCCTGGCCATCCCCATGTACACGATCATGGCCAACGGGTTCTGGTGGGCCCTGATCGGCTTCGCGGTGCTCGGTCTGCTCTACATCCCGCAGCTGGCCACCATCTCCGCGACCTTCCCGGCCATGTTCCCCACCCACGTGCGCTACGCCGGCTTCGCGATCACCTACAACCTCGCCACCGCGGTCTTCGGCGGCACCGCCCCGCTCGCCAACGAAGCGCTCATCGAGGCCACCGGCACCCCGCTGGTCCCGGCGTTCTACATGATGGCAGCCTGCGTCGTCGGGCTCATCGCGGTCCGCACCATGAAGGAGACGGTCGGCGCGTCCCTGCGCGGCACCGAGATCCCGGAGACGAGGCCGCAGGACATCGTCCGCGCCCGTTCCTGACCTTCCCGCCGGAAGACCCCCGCACCTCGCTCGGAGGTGCGGGGGTCTCTGCCGTGTCCGTCCACGGGCCGCGACCACCACCGGCACGGGACCGGACGCACCATCGACACGGGACGACGGTCCCGGAGCCCGGAACGGCCTCTGCAGGATCTCGAGACGTGGTGCGGCGGCCGTGGGCGTCCGGGCGACGTCGTCGTCCCCCGGACGCCGGAGGGACCTGCGGTCAGGCGCCGAGGAGCCGCAGAGCGGTGAGGGCGTAGGCGCGCGCGGCGAGGACCAGCTCGTCCACCCCCACGGACTCGTCGATCTGGTGGGCCTGGTCGTTGAGGCCGCCGGGGCCCATGACCACCGTGGGCACGCCGTGGTCCCGGGCGATGAAGCCGCCGTCGCAGGCCGCGGTCCAACCGCCCACCGACGCGGGGCCGCCGAGGTCGGCGACGGCGCCGTGCACGGCGGTGACCAGGGGGTGGTCGAGGTCCGTGCGGAACCCCGGCATGGCCATGGTGACCTCGACGTCCACGGAGATGCCGTCCCCCGTGATGCCGGCCGCGTCCACGGCCGCCACCAGGTCCGCGGCGAGCCGGTGCGGGTCCTCGTCGGGCATCAACCGGCGGTCGAGCCACACCCGGCAGGACGGGGCGACCATCGAGGTGGTGCGCCCGCCCTCGATCCGCCCGACGTTCCAGGTGCCGGCGCCCAGCAGCGGATCGAGGTCCTGCTGCCGGCGGTCGTGGTCGGCGCGGACGAGCTCGAGCACCCGGGCCGCGGCGTCGATGGCGTTGCGTCCGTCCGCGGGCCGCCCGGAGTGCGCCGGCACCCCGGTGACCTCGAGCTCCAGGTAGGCGTCGCCACGACACGCCACCACCGTCTGGAGGTCGGTGGGCTCGGCGACCACGCAACCGCGGAAGCCCCGGCCGAGTCCCCGCCGCGTCAGGTGCCGGATCCCGAGGCCCAGGTCCTCCTCGTCCACGGTGCAGGCCAGCCGCACGGGGCCGAGCAGTTCCGCACCTGAGCGGCGCAGGGCGTCCATGGCCACCAGCACGGCCGCGAGCCCGCCCTTCATGTCGGTGGCCCCCCGTCCGTGCACCCGACCGTCCTCCACCACGGAGCGGAACGGCTCCCGGGTCCAGCCGGGCCCGGCGGGCACCACGTCGGAGTGCCCGAGGAAGAGCAGACCGGGCCCGGTCCCGACGGGCCCGCCGGGGACCAGCTCCACGTCCACGTTCGGCCGGCCCGGGGCGGCCGGGTCGGTGCGGACCTCGAATCCGCGGGCCCGGCCGGCCTGTTCCAGGACCTGTACGGTGTGCTCCTCGGTTCCGCCGGGATTCTCCCCGCCGGCGTCGACCAGGGCGCGGGTCAGTGCCACGACCCCGTCCGGGTCGATGAGGTCGAGAACGGCGTGCTCGAGCTCCTGCGCAGCCTGCATGACTCCTCCGGACCGGGCTGTGCCCGCGTCGTCGTTCAGCGGTCGAGCTCCGCGCGGGCGGTGTCCAGGGCGCGCGCCAGACGCTGCAGCCCCACCTCCGTGCGCTCCGGCGAGGTCGAGGCGAAGCAGAGGCGGAAGGCGTCCTCGAACCGGCCCGAGGGGGACAGCGCCGCGCCGGGGATGAAGGCGACGCCCTCGGCGAGGGCGATCTCGAACAGCCGCGAGGTGGAGACCCTGGCGTCCTCGCCCTGCAGCGTCACCCAGAGGAAGAAGCCGCCCTCGGGATCCGTGGTGGTCACGCGGGGGCCCAGGTGCCGGGCGATCGAGGCGTCCATGGCCTCTTTGCGGCGGCGGTACTCGGTGCGCAGACCGGCCAGGTGGTCGTCGTAGCCGCCCTGGAGTAAGAAGCGCTCCACGATGTGCTGGCCGGGCACGTTCGTGCAGGTGTCCATGGCCTGCTTGCCGGCGATCAGGAGCCGGCGCAGCTTCGGGTCCGCGTCCACCCACCCCACCCGCAGACCGGGGGCGAGGACCTTGGAGAAGGTTCGCACCGAGAACACGAGCGGATCGTCCGGGCTGATCTCGCGGAAGCCGGGGACATCCTGGCCGGCGAAGCGCAGGCCCCCGTACGGGTCGTCGTCGAGGATCACCGATCCCCACCGGTGGGCCAGCTCCAGGATGCGGACCCTGCGGGCCTCGCTGAGGGTGGTGCCGGAGGGGTTCTGGAAGTTCGGGATGGTGTAGATGACCCGCGGGATCCTGCCGGACTCGGCCACCAGGGTCTCCAGGGCGTCCACGTCCATGCCGTCCCGGTCCACCGGGACCTCGAGGATGTCCGCGCCGTAGCTGAGGGCGGTGCCCGAGCCGTTGGTGTACGTGGGACTCTCGACCACCACGAGGTCTCCGGGGTCCACGAACAGCTTGAACGCCAGGTCGAGGCCCTGCATGCCCCCGGAGGTGATCACGAGGCGCTCGGGTCGGGTCGGCTCCGGGGTGGTGGAGTGGTGCTCCACGACCGTCTCGATCAGCCCGGGCTCGCCCTCGGTGGCCCCGTAGGTGAAGGAACAGTCGTCGAGCACCTCGGCGGCGATGCGGCGGAACTCGGCAGTGGGGATCACCTCGGCGGCGGGGGCGCCCATCGCGAAGCGGACGATGTCGTGGGCCTGGGCGGCCAGCAGGGAGGTGGAGGAGTCGATGACGGAGCCGACGAGTCCGTCGGCACGCCGTGCCAGGGGCAGCAGGCCCTGGGCCGGGTCCCCGCTGATCCCCCGGGTGGGCTTGACGGCGAGGTTCTCGACGCTGGTGAGGGGAGTGGTGGTCGTCGTCATGGGTTTCTCACTTCCTGATGAGTGCTCGGGGGAACGAGGTGAAGGACTCCACCCCGGTGCGCGTGACGCGGATGGACTCGGAGACCTCGTATCCGTACCCGGTCATCCACATCCCGCAGATGACGTGGAAGGTCATGTTCTCGGCCAGCACGGACTCGTCCTCGGTGCGGATGCTGATGGTGCGCTCACCCCAGTCGGGCGGGTAGCCGATGCCGATGGAGTAGCCGAGCCGGCTGTGCTTCTCGAGTCCGTGCTCGGCCAGTGACCAGTTCCAGGCGCTGGCCAGCTCCCGGACCGGCACACCTTCGGCCACGGTGTCGAGGACGGCCTGCAGACCCCCGGCCACGGCCGCCTCCAGGCGCAGCAGCTCGTCCGAGGGCGGGCCCAGCATCACCGTGCGGGCCAGAGGGACGTGGTAGCGGCGGTGCGCGCCGGCCAGTTCCACGACCACGGCGTCGCCCTCCCGGAGGACGCGGTCGGACCACGTCAGGTGGGGGGTGTCGGCGGAGGCGCCCGTCGGCAGCATGGGCACGATCGCTGGGAAGTCGCCCCACGCGTCGCCGACTCCTTCGGCCTGGGCCCGGGCGATCTGGGCCGCCACCCGGTTCTGGGGCACGCCGGGTTCGATCGCGTCGATCGCGGCCTGCATCGCCGCCGTGGTGACCCGGGCCGCGGTGCGCATGTACTGGATCTCGGCGTCCGACTTCACGGCACGCGCCCAGTTCACGAGTTCGAACGAGTCGACGAGCGTCCACTCCGGCAGCGCGTTGACCAGTGATCGGTACCCCTTGGGGGAGAAGAAGTGGGAGTCCATCTCGAGACCGACGCACCCGCGGGCGGCCGGGGCGATCCGGCCGCGCCGGCGCAGGGCGAACGCGACCCAGTCGAAGGGGTGCAGGTGTGGGCGGTGCACGTACCGTTCCGGGTAGCCGACGATCTGGTCGGACGGCAGCCACGACGTCCGGAAGGCGCCGTTGGCGTCCATCTCCCGCAGGAAGAGCAGCATGTCCCCCTCGTCCGGCACGAAGAGCATCTGTGGGGTGTAGAAGGACCAGGCGTCGTAGCCGGTGAGGTAGAAGATGTTCGCCGGATCCGTCACGACCAGCGCGCTGAGGCCCTGGTAACCCATCTTCCGGCGCACGGCCTGCAGGCGGCGGTCGTACTCCGCGGGGGAGAACAGCGCGGGGCGCACGTCCGGGGTCGCGGAGCACGCAGCGAGGCGGGGGTCCACCGGGTCGGCGGGCTGGGTGTTCGGCAACGAAGTGGTCATCCTTCATCATGGAAAGCGAATTGCAGATTGTCAACAATACGCCGGGGGCGTACGGTGGCGGCATGAGCCGCGCGCGGCGGCGATGACGCCGCGGTGCCGCCCGGGGCCCGCGGCCACGAGAGGAGAGCACAGACCATGCGCGTCGCAGTTCCCAGAGAGATCAAGCCGGCCGAGCGGCGGGTGGGTCTCGTGCCCGCCGGGGTGACCCAGCTCGTGCGGGACGGCCACGACGTGTTCGTGGAGACCGGCGCGGGGGAGGGCTCCGGGTTCGACGACGACGCCTACACCGCCGCGGGGGGACAGGTGGTCGACCGGTCCACCGTGTGGGAGCGGGCGGAGCTGCTGGTCAAGGTGAAGGAGCCGGTGGCCGAGGAGTACGGATTCCTGCGCTCCGACCTCACGCTCTTCGCCTACCTGCACCTGGCCGCCGACCGGCCGCTGACCGAGGCGCTGCTCGGGGCGGGCACCACCGCCGTGGCGTTCGAGACCGTGCGCGCCGGCCGGATCCTGCCCCTGCTCCAGCCCATGTCCGAGATCGCGGGCCGGCTCGCCGCCCAGTCCGCCGCCCACCACCTGCAGTCCAACGCCGGCGGCCCCGGGCTGCTGATGGGCGGGGTCCCCGGCGTCGCCGCGGCCAAGGTCGTGGTGGTCGGCGGCGGGACCGTGAGCACCCAGGCCGCCCTCATGGCCTCGGGCCTGATGGCCGACGTCACGGTGCTGGACGCCAACGGCGCGCGGATCCGCGAGCTCACCGACCTGCTCGGGCACCGGGCCCGCGTGCTGATGAGCGACGAGCACGTGCTCGAGGAGGAGATCTCCGGGGCGGACGTGGTGATCGGGGCGGTGCTCGTCCCGGGGGCGGCGGCGCCCAAGCTCGTGCGCCGCGAGCACCTCGGGGTGCTGCACGACCACGCCCTGCTCGTGGACGTCGCCATCGACCAGGGCGGGTGCTTCGAGACCTCCCACCCGACCACCTACGACGACCCGACGTTCGAGGTGGACGGCATCACCCACTACTGCGTGGCGAACATGCCCGGAGCGGTGCCGCGCACCGCGACCCGGGCCCTCGCCAACGCCACCACGCCCTATCTGCGGCGCCTGGCCCGCGGCCCGGAGCGGGCCCTGGCCGCCGATCCGGAGTTCGCGGCCGGGCTCAACACGGCCGCCGGCAGCATTCGGCACGCCGGGGTGGCGGAGGCCTTCCCGGACCTGCCGGCGCAGCTGGACTGAGTCCCGGCGGACGTCCCGCCGGGACTCAGTCCGGCGCGGGGCCGTCCGTCGTGAGCATGCGGAGCAGCCGCTCCAGCTCGACCCGGTCCGCCGGGTCCAGCCGCGAGAAGTACTCGTCGGACTCCCGGCGCCGGTCCTCCCGCACCTGCTCGCGCAGGGCGGCGCCCCGGGGCGTCAGTGCCACCAGCGTGGCGCGCCGGTCGGAGGGGTCCGGCACCCGCTCCACGAGCCCCTTCCGCTCGAGCAGGTCCACCACCTCCGTGGCGGACCGGGGGGCGATGCGCAGGGCGTCGGCGAGGTCCTTCACGCGCAGGCTGCCGGACCCGCCGCCGTGGCGGCAGTTCCCGGCGGGGCCGTGCCGGTGCCCTGTCCCGCCCGGGCACCCCGCGAGGGCGTCGAGCGCCCGGAACTGGTGCGGGGTCAGCCCGAAGGGGGCGAGCTGCTCCGCCCAGCGGCGGCGCAGCCGGCGGAAGACGGCGTGCAGGAGGTCCCCCAGCCGGGCCGGATCGGGATCGTCGTAGGGCATGGCGCCATCCTATCCCCATTGCGGGCTACCTCATAGAGAGGTAACCTCCTTGATAGTTCCCGAGGAGGATCCCATGGCGACGACCTATCGCACCGCACGCGTCCGCACCCCGGCGCACGACGGCGGAGGCACCCCGGCCGGCGGACCCGGCGTCCTGCCCGGTGCCGGCGCCGGCGGCGGCGGCGGCGGAGGAGGGGCCCGCGCCGCCCGCCCCGACCCCGCGGACCGGAAGCAGCTCGCCCGGCACCCCGTCGGCCCGCGCCGGATCGCGGCGCTGTTCGCCCCGCACCGCGGCACGATCGCGCTCGTCGTCGTGCTCATCACGGCGTCCTCGGTGGTCAACCTGGCCCAGCCGTTCCTGGTCCGCGGCGTCATCGACGACGCCCTGCCGAACGGCGACACCCGACTGCTGCTGGTGCTGACCGCCTCGATGGTGGGGGTCGCGGCGCTGACCGCCGTGATCGGCGTGGTCCAGACCTGGATGGCCACCACCATGGGGCAGCGGGTCATGCACGCGCTGCGCGTGCAGCTCTTCACCCACCTGCAGGCCCAATCCCTGGGGTTCTTCACCCGGACCCGGGGCGGGGAGGTGCAGTCGCGGCTCACGCACGACATCGCCGGGATGCAGTCCGTGGTCACCAGCTCCGCCACGGGCGTGGCGTCCAACCTCACCACCGCCGTGGCGACGGCCGTGGCCATGGTGGCGCTGTCCCCGGCGATGAGCCTCGTCTCCCTGCTGGTGCTGCCGCCGGCCGTCTGGCTCTCCCGCCGCGTGGCGCTGATCCGCCGGGACGTGACCGACGAGCGCCAGCGGGAGCTCGCCGCGCTCCACACCCAGGTCGAGGAGGGCCTGTCCGTCTCGGGGGTCCGGCTCGCCAAGACCCTGGGCACCACCGCGCGGGACGCGTCCCGCTTCACCGAGCGCTCCGACCGGCTCGTGGGCCTGGAGCTGCGCAGCCAGCTGGCCGGGCGCTGGCGGATGGCCACCATGCAGATCGTCTTCGCCGCGATCCCCGCCGTGATCTACCTGGCCGCCGGCTTCCCGGCCACGAGCGGCGGGATGACCATCGGCACCCTGGTGGCCTTCACCGCCCTGCAGGGAGCCATCTTCCGGCCCGTGATGGGCCTGCTGAACATCGGCGTGCAGTGGGTGTCCGCGCTGGCCTTCTTCAGCAGGATCTTCGAGTACCTCGACCTGGAGCCGCAGCTCGTCCCGCCCGCCGCGCCCGTCCGGCTGGACCCGGCCGGCGTGCGCGGGGAGGTCCGGTTCGAGGGCGTGCGCTACGCCTACGACGACGGGGCCGACGTGCTGCGCGACCTCGACCTGGTGCTGCCGGCGGGCACCACCACGGCGGTGGTCGGGCCCACCGGCTCGGGGAAGAGCACCCTCGGCTCCCTGCTGCCGCGGCTCAACGACGTCACGCAGGGGCGGGTGACGATCGACGGCGTCGACGTGCGGGAGATCGATCCGGCGGACCTCGCCCGGATCGTGGGCGTCGTCTCCCAGGAGACCTACCTGGTGCACGCCACGGTGCGCGCGAACCTCCTGCTCGCCGATCCGGACGCCTCCGACGCCGCACTGTGGCGCGCCCTGGGCACCGCGCGCATCGCCGACACCGTCGCCGGGCTGCCGGAGGGGCTGGACACCGTGGTCGGCGCCCGCGGCCACCGCTTCTCCGGCGGGGAGCAGCAGCGCCTGGCCATCGCCCGGACCGTGCTGCGCAACCCGCCCGTGCTGGTCCTCGACGAGGCCACCAGCGCGCTGGACAACACCACCGAGGCGCAGGTCCAGGAGGCCCTCGACCGGCTGGCCGCCGACCGCACGACCCTGACCATCGCCCACCGGCTCTCCACGGTCGAGGACGCCGACCAGGTGGTGGTGCTCGAGGGCGGCCGCGTCGTCGAGCGGGGCGCGCCGGGGCGGCTGCGCGCGGCCGGCGGCCCGTTCGCCCTGCTGGCCGCGCGGACCGGCCGGGAGGACGTCGCCGGCCGGCGCACCGGGTCCTCCGTCGCCTCCTGACCCGAGGGAGCCCGCACGACCACGACAAGGCGTGGTCGTGCGGGCTCCCGCGGATCGGTCGGTGCGGTCCGGGTCAGCCGCGCGTGCCGTGCTGGACGATCAGCGGCCGCCCGGTGGGCTGTGCCACGCGCTCGCGCGCGGTCCGGGCCGCCGCCACGAGGTGCTCCAGCGACGCCGTCGTCTCCGCGTAGCCGCGGGTCTTCAGGCCGCAGTCCGGGTTGACCCACAGGGTCCGCGCCGGGACGTGCTCGAGGGCCCGCTCGAGCAGCTGCTCGATCTCCTCCTGGGAGGGCACGCGCGGGGAGTGGATGTCCCACACGCCGGGCCCGATGCCCCGGGAGAAGCCGGCGGCCTCGAGATCGGTCAGCACCTCCATCCGGGACCGGGCGGCCTCGATGCTCGTCACGTCGGCGTCGAGGCCGTCGATCGCCCCGACCACCTCGCCGAACTCCGAGTAGCACAGGTGGGTGTGGATCTGGGTCTCGTCCCGCACCCCCGAGGTGGCCAGGCGGAACGCGTCCACCGACCAGCCGAGGTAGGCCGGCTGCTCCGCGCGGCGCAGCGGCAGGAGCTCCCGCAGCGCCGGCTCGTCCACCTGGATGATCCCGATCCCGGCGGCCTCGAGGTCCGCGACCTCGTCGCGCAGCGCGAGCGCCACCTGGTTCGCCGTCTCCCCGAGCGGCTGGTCGTCGCGCACGAAGGACCACGCCAGGATCGTCACCGGGCCCGTGAGCATGCCCTTGACCGGCCGGTCGGTGAGGGACTGGGCGTGGCCGATCCACGGCACCGTGAACGCCTCGCCGCGCAGGCCCTCGCCCTCCCGGCTGACGTCGCCCCACAGGATCGACGGGCGGGTGCAGCGGGAGCCGTAGGACTGCACCCAGCCGTGCACGGTGGTCGCGAAGCCGTCGAGGTGCTCGGCGAAGTACTGGACCATGTCGTTGCGCTCCGGCTCGCCGTGCACCAGCACGTCCAGGCCCAGCTCCTCCTGCAGTCGCACGACCCGCTCGATCTCCTCCCGCAGGAAGGCGTCGTACTCGGCGTCCGTGAGGGCGCCCGCGCGGTGCCGGGCGCGGGCCGCACGGACCTCGGCGGTCTGCGGGAAGGAGCCGATCGTGGTGGTGGGCAGCGGGGGCAGCGGTCCGGACGCCGTGAAGGACCGGCCCTCCTGCGCGGCCCGGCGGACCTCCGCCGCCGTCCGCCCGATGTCCGCGGCGGTCAGCGACCCGGAGCGCTCGCGGACGGCCGCGTCGCGGACCCCCGCCGCGTCCTGCCGGGTGCGGCGGGCCTCGGCCGCGTCGGCCAGCTCCTGCGCGACCGACTCCGTCCCGGCGGCGAGACCGCGGGCCAGGGTGACGATCTCGCCGACCTTCTGGTCGGCGAACGCGAGCCAGCTCCGCAGCTGCGGGTCCAGCCGGGTCTCCTCGGCCACGTCGTGCGGGACGTGGAACAGGGACGTGGAGGAGGCCACGGACACCTGGGCGCCCCCGCGGGCCAGCTCCCCGAGCTGGTCGAGCCGGCCGGCGAGGTCGGCCCGCCACACGTTGTGCCCGTCCACGGCGCCGGCCACGAGCACGGCGGAGTCCTCGCCCTGGAAGAACTCGAGCTCCTCGGGCGTGGGGGCCGCGCCCCTGACGAGGTCGAGGTGCAGGGCCTCCACCCCGGAGCAGGCCAGGGGGTGCAGCAGCGGCCCGGGGGAGCCGTAGGAGGTGGTGACGAACAGCTGCGGGCGCGCCGTCACGGCGGTCAGGGCCGTGTAGGCGTCCCACACGGACACGGCGAGCTGCTCGGCGGGGACGTGCTGGTCCGCCACGAGGGCCGGCTCCTCCAGCTGCACCCAGTCCGCGCCGGCCGCGGCGAGCTCGCCCAGCAGCTGCGCGTACACGGGCAGCAGCTCGGGGAGCCGCTGCAGCGGGTCGAAGCCGGCGGGGGCGTCGTCGTCGGCCTTGGCGAGGAGGAGGAAGGACACCGGGCCCACGAGGACCGGGCGGACGGTGAAGCCGTGCGCGGCGGCGCGGCGGACGTCGGCCACGAGCCGGTCGGCGGTGGCGCGGAACGGGGTCTCCGGGCCGATCTCGGGCACGAGGTAGTGGTAGTTGGTGTCGAACCACTTGGTCAGCTCGAGCGGAGCGCGCCCGGCGTCACCGCGGGCGAGCACGAAGCTCGCGTCGAGGTCGAGCCGGCCCTCGGCGTCGGCGAGGTCGGCGAAGCGGGACGGGACCGCCCCGAGGGCCACGGTGGTGTCCAGCACCTGGTCGTAGAGGGGGAACGCCGCGGGCAGCGACGAGTCCTGGGCGCCGAGGCCCAGCTCCACGAGCCGGCGGTGGGTCGCGAGCTGCAGGTCGGCGGCCGTCGACTCGAGCTCCTCGCGGCTCGAGCGCCCGGCCCAGTAGGCCTCGAGGGCCGTCTTCAGCTCGCGGCGGCGGCCGATCCGGGGGTAGCCGGTGATGGTGGCGGCGGGGAACGGGACAGTGGTCATGGTGATCTCCTGAAAAGGGGTCGAGAGGTCGTGCGGAACGGTGGGGCAGTGCGTGCTCAGGCGGGGAGCAGCAGGTCGTCGAGCGGGACGGGCACGTGCGGGACGCGCGGGAGCTCCACGTGCTCCAGCAGGTCGAGCGCGGCCCGGTGCTCGTTGAACGTGTAGAGGTGGATTCCGGGGGCACCGGCGTCCAGGGCGGCGCGGGCCAGCCGCGCCGCGAAGGCCACGCCGGCGCGGTGCCGCTCGGTGGGACCGGGCGCGTCCTCCAGCGCCGCGGCCAGGCCCGGGTGGGGCGCCAGGCCGGCCAGCCGGCACAGCGTGCGCAGCCGCCGCGGGTCGGAGACCGGCATGATCCCCGGGACGATCGGGATGGTCACCCCGGCCGCGCGCGCCGCCGCGACGAGGCGCTCGTAGCGCTGCGGGCGGAAGTAGACCTGCGTGATCGCGAAGTCCGCCCCGGAGCGCTGCTTGGCCAGCAGCACCTCGACGTCGTGCCGGAACGAGGGCGACTCCGGGTGCCGGGTCGGGTAGGCGGCCACGCCCACGGCGAGCCGGCCGGCCGCCAGGGCCGCGGTGTGGCGCTGCTCGACCTCCCGCACGAGCTCCACGAGCTCGCCGGCGTACCGGAGCTCGCCCGGCTCGGCCCCCGGCTCCCGGTCCCCGCGCAGGGCCAGGACGCCCCGGACGCCGCGGCGGACCAGCGCGGCCACGGTCTGCTCCAGCTCGGCCCGGGTGCTGCCGACGCACGTCAGGTGCGCCAGGGGCCGCAGGCTCGTGCGGGCCAGGAGGTGGTCGAGCAGGGCGAGCGAGCTGTCCCGGCGCTGCTCGTCCCCGCTGTACGTCACCGAGACGTGGTCGGGCCGAGTGGGCTCGAGCTCCTCGATGGTCCGCAGCAGCGTGTCGGCGCTCGCCGCGCTGCGCGGTGGATACAGCTCGTAGGACAGGGACGGCGGCGCCGGCCGGGGGATCGGGGGTGGTGTCACGTTCTTCCTCCAAGGGTCACCCCGAGGGAGGGCGGCAACCGTCCCGGGGTGGACCCGGGAGGGAAGCGACAGCTCCATCGGTCCTGGCGGGAGCACCGTTCCGCGCACCCCGTGGCGGGGGCGCGGATGGTTGCTGCGGCGTCGACGAGCCAGGTCTCTCGGCCGCTCTGGATAGATGCAGGACCCATTCCAGCGGCTGCCCCGCCGTGCTGCCAAGTGCGGGCGCCCAGAAGACGCCGGTGCGCCGACTGTGACGACCGGGACGTCACAGGACGCAACACGGACGCACGGCGACGCACCGGCGGGGGACCACGGTCCTGCGCCCCGCGCCCACTCGCCATAATGGACGAGCCACCCCCGCCCCCGACCGCAGGAACGAGTGCCCATGCTCTCCACCCCCCGCATCGTCGCCGTCGTGCCCTGCCACAACGAGGAGACGGCCGTCGCGCGGGTCGTGACCGACCTGCACGCCGCGGTGCCCGGCATCGAGGTGCACGTCTACGACAACTGCTCGACCGACGGCACCGCCGAGGCCGCCCGGCGTGCGGGGGCGCACGTGCGGCGCGAGGACGAGAAGGGCAAGGGCAACGTGGTCCGGCGGGCCTTCGCGGACCTGGACGCCGACGTCTACGTGCTCATCGACGGCGACGACACCTACGACGTGGCCGACGTCCCCCTCCTGATCGAGACGCTGCTCGCCGGACCCTACGACCACGTGGTGGGCGTGCGCCGGCAGGTCACCAGCACCGCCTACCGGTCGGGGCACGAGTCCGGCAACAGGTTCTTCAACGCGCTCGTCACCTTCGCCTTCCGCCGGAGGGTCTCCGACATGTTCAGCGGCTACCGGGTCTTCTCGCGCCGCTTCGTCAAGTCCTTCCCCGGTCTCTCCCGCGGGTTCGAGATCGAGACGGAGCTGACCGTGCACGCCGTCAACGCGCGGATGCCGCAGACCGAGGTCGCCGTCGGCTTCCGTGACCGGGCGGAGGGGAGCGAGAGCAAGCTGCGGACCTACCACGACGGCTTCCGGATCCTGGGCGTCTTCGGGCAGCTGCTCTTCCACGAGCGCCCGTTCTTCGTCACCGGCGCCGTCTCGCTGGCGCTGTTCCTGCTGGGCCTGGTACTCGGCCTCCCCGTGGTCGCGGAGTTCGCCGGCACCGGACTCGTCCCGCGCTTCCCGACGGCGTTCCTGGCCGCCTCCCTGATGATCCTGTCCGGGGTGTTCCTGCTGATGGGCGTGCTGCTCAGCGGCCAGGCGAAGATCCGCCGGGAGACCTCCCGGCTGTTCTACCTGCGGCAGCCGGCTCCCCCCTGGAACGGCGGGGACGGCCAGGACCGGACCGGGTCCGGCGGCACGGAGCGCCGGCGGCAGCTCCCGTGAGCGCGGGACGGGAGTGGCCGCGGTCGCGACTGCTCCCTCTGCTGCCCTGGGCACAGGGGCTGGGGATGCTCCTGGTCCTGCAGTTCGCCCTGTTCGGGCTGCTGACGGCGGGCCAGGCGGTGCCGGACCGGCCCATCGTCGAGAACCTGCTGGCGGCGGTCGAGGACGGCACCTACGGCCCCCACGGGACGATCGACCGGATGGGCGGCCCCGCCGACACCTTCACCGAGTGCGTCGTGGCGGGCACGGGCCTGGGCGCGTCCCCGGAGGAGTCGGCGTTCAGCCGTGCCGTCCGGATGCCCCGGCTCGCCACCTGCGGCGGCGGCCCGGAGCAGCTGCGGGCCCTCTCCGAGGGGGCCGTGCTCACCGACAACGACTACTACAAGTACTGGGCCGGCTACACCGTGCTCACCCGTCCCGTGCTGGCGCTGACCGGTCTCGAGGGCCTGCGGATCGTCTCGGGCACCCTCATGGTGCTCGCCCTGGGCGGGGCGTTCCTCGCGGTCCGCGCGCGGACGTCCACCGCCGTGGCGCTGGCCCTGGTCCTGCCCTACCTGGTGGGGACCAACCTGCTGTCCACGCCCTCGACGTCCTTCAGCCAGTCGATCTCCATCGCCTTCATCTTCCTGTCGGTGGTCCTCGCCGCGCTCGGGGCGGGGCGCTCGCCCCGGACGGCGTACGCGGGAGTGGCGCTGGGCGCGGCGCTGTTCTGCTTCGTGGACCTCCTCACGACCCCCGCGGTGCCCTGGGCGATGTCCGCGTTCGTGGTCGGCGCGGCGGTCTGGTGCCGCACCGGGGCCCTGCGGGAGACCGCCACTGCGGTGCTGGTGAGCGGTCTGGTCTGGCCTGTGGCCTTCGCCGTCACCTGGCTCGCGCGCTGGGTCGTCGCCGGCGCCTTCCTGGGCGTCCCGGAGACCTTGGAGGTGGTCCGCCGCAACGTGGGGATCCGGACCGGAGGCGACCACACGGGGGTCTCCGAGGCGTTCGGCGCGGGCGTGCGCCGCAACCTCACCTACTGGTGGGAGGTCGTGCCCACCTCCGGGCTCGTGCTGACCGGCTGCCTGCTCGCGGCGGGCGTGGGCCTCGTCCTGGCGCTGCGCCGGGGAGGGCCCGCCCGGTGGGGGGCCGCCGCGGTCCTCGCCCTGCCCGCCCTGGCCGTGCCCTTCTGGTACACGGTGCTCAGCAACCACTCCCAGATCCACGCGTTCTTCGTCAACCGCGGGGTGGCGGCCGCGCTGGCCGTCCTCACCGCCGCCTGCCTGGCCGCGGCCGTGCGGCCGCGCGCGGGAACCGGGGCGTCGCGGGCCGGGTCGCCGCAGCCCTCCGAGGAGCGCGCAGCACCTGGGGAGGCCTCCGCCCGTCACGATCCGGTCACGGACCTTGCCGGGGCGGCGCGGGAGTCCTAGCCTTTAACAACCAACAGGTTGATCAAGGATTTAGTTGACAAATACCGTGGACCCCGGCGACGACGACCTCCTCGACAAGGCCTTCCTGGCACTCGCCGACCCGGTCCGCCGCCGCATCGTCGCCCGGCTCAGCCGCGGACCGGCCACGGTCACCGAACTGGCGGAACCCTTCGCGATCTCCCTGCAGGCGGTCTCGAAGCACATCCAGGTCCTCGAGCAGGCGCAGCTCGTCACGCGCACCCGTGACGCCCAGCGCCGGCCCGTCCACCTCGACCCCGCACGGCTCGAGGCGCTCACCACGTGGATCGACCGGTACCGGCTGGTCCGGGAGGAGCAGTTCCGCCGCCTCGACGCCGTGCTCGACACCCGAGCCGCGGACCGCGGCGAGCACACCCAGGACTGAACCATGGGACACCCACTGCACCTGACCGTTCCCGACGGCCTGCCGTTCATCGACTTCGAGCGCGAGTTCGACCACCCCGTGGCCGACGTCTTCCGCGCCCACGCCGATCCCGCCCTGCTGCGCGAGTGGCTCGGCCCGCGCGGCACGCACGTGGAGGTCGACTCCTACGACTTCCGCACCGGCGGCGTCTACGAGTACCACCACACCGGCCCGGACGGCGTCTCCTACGCGTTCCGCGGCATCCTGCACACCGTGCGCGAGAACGAGCTCGTCGTCCAGACCTTCGAGTTCGGGGGCTACCCGGACGTGGTCGACCTCGAGTTCCTGCGCTTCGAGGACCTCGGGGACGGACGGTGCCGGCTGGTCGGCCACGCCGTCTACCCCACCCAGGAGGCCCGCGACGGCACGGCCGGTTCGGGCATGGAGACCGGCATGTCCGACGGCTACGAGCGGCTCGAGGAGCTGCTCACCGCCCGGGTCCGCTGAGCAGTCCACCACCGAGGAACACTCCACCGAGGAGCACGTCATGGCCAACACCCTGCACGTCACGGCGCCCGAGGGCGTCCCCTGCGTCGACTACGCCCGTGAGTTCGACGCCCCTGCCGCCGAGGTCTTCCGCGCCCACGCGGACCCGGAGCTGTACCGGCAGTGGATCGGACCGCGCGGGCTCGAGACCCGGATCGACGGCTTCGACTGCCGCAGCGGCGGGTCCTACCGGTTCGTCCAGCGCGGCGCGGAGGGCGGTGACGAGTACGCCTTCCGCGGCGTCTTCCACACCGTCCGGCAGGACGCCCTCATCGTCCAGACGTTCGAGTTCGAGGGCTGGCCGGACCTGGTCACGCTCGAGTACTCGACGTTCGAGGACCTGCCCGGCGGGCGCTCCCGGCTCACGGGACGATCGGTCCACCCGTCCGTCGAGTCGCGCGAGCAGTACCTGGCCACCGGCATGGAGTCCGGGATGGCCCAGGGCTACGACCGGCTGGAGGAGCTGCTGACCGGGCGGCCCGCGCAGGACGGGGCCTGACCGTGGACTGGACGCTCGAAGTGGTCCTGCTGCCGGTCGCGGACATCGACCGCGCGATCGCGTTCTACCGGGACGGTGTCGGCTTCCGCCTCGACCACCGCACGGCCACGGAGCAGATGGACATCGCCCAGCTCACCCCGCCCGGGTCGGGGTGCTCCATCGTGGTCGGCAACCTCCCCGCCCACCGGGAGATGGCCCCCGGGTCGCTGCGCGGGCTGCAGCTGGTCGTCCCCGACGCCGGGGCGGCGCGCGAGGAGCTGCTCGCCCGCGGCGTGGAGGCGGGCGAGATCACCGTGGTGGACGAGCGGGACGGCGGCACGCTCTTCGGGTTCAGCGACCCGGACGGCAACACGTGGGTCGTGCAGCAGCTGCGGGCCCGGGCCGAGCAGCCGCTGATCCCACGGCAGCGCCCGGCGCCCGGGCCCTGACCCACCACGATGCCCCTGGCCCACGGCGATCTTCCCGGCCGGCCGGGAGGCCCGTGCTCAGCCGCGGGGGAGGTGCTCCGCCCGCCGGCCGAGGGTCCGCGCGGCGAGCGCGATGAGCAGCACCAGCCCGGCCGTGAGCAGGAGCTGGCCCCGCACGGCGTCGTCGAGCACCCCGAGCAGGACGATCCCGGCGAGGAGCGCCAGCGCCAGGTAGGACAGCCACGGGAAGGCCCACATCCGCAGCGGCAGCGCGGTGCCGTCCCGGTCCGCGCGGCGGCGCAGGACGATCTGCGAGACCAGCGCGAGTCCCCAGACGACCAGGCACGTGGCGCCCACGGTGTTGAGCATCCACAGCAGCACGGTCTCCGGCCACCGGTAGTTGAGCACCACCGCGGCGAAACCGAAGGCCACGGAGACGACCACCGCGGTCCGGGGCACCCCGCGGTCGGAGACGTCGGCGAAGGCCTGCGGCGCCGAGCCGCGGCGGGCCAGCGACCAGAGCATCCGGGACGCGCCGTAGATGTTCGCGTTGAGGGCCGAGAGCAGCGCCAGGACGATGACCACGGCCATCACCACGTCGGCGCCGGGCACCCCGGCGGTCTCCAGCACGGCCACGAACGGGCTGACCGAGAGCTGCTCGTCGTTCCACGGCAGGACCAGGACCATGACGGTCACGGCGCCCACGTAGAAGACGAGGATCCGGACCAGGATGGTGCGCACGGCGCGGGCCACGTTGCGCTGCGGGTCCTCGGTCTCCGCCGCGGCGATGGTCACGAGCTCCGTGCCGCCGAACGCGAAGACCACCACGAGCAGCGCGGCGGCCACCCCGGTCGGGCCGTTGGGCAGGAAGCCGCCGTGGGCGGTGAGGTTCCCGAGCCCCGGGGAGGGCGCGTCGGACAGGCCCAGCAGCACGGCGACCCCGACCGCCAGGAAGGCCAGCACCGCGAGGACCTTCATCAGCGCGAACCAGAACTCGGTCTCGCCGAGCGTGCGCACCTTCACCAGGTTGACCGCCGTGAACACCACCATGAACAGCAGCGCCAGCACCCACTGCTCCGTCACGGGCCACCGCTCCGTGAGGAGCTGGGCGGCGGCCGTGGCCTCCGCCGCGACCACCACCACGATCTGCGCCCACCACAGCCAGCCGAGGGTGCGGCCCACGGTGCGGCCCATGGCCTTCTCGGCGTAGGTCGAGAACGCGCCGGGGGACGGGTCCGCGGCGGCCATCTCGCCCAGCGCCCGCATCAAGAGCACCAGCAGCAGGCACGCCACCAGGAAGGACAGCAGCACCGCCGGCCCGGCGGTGCGGATCGCGGCGCCCGTGCCGATGAACAGGCCGGTGCCGATCGCGCTGCCGAGGGCCATCATCACGAGGTGACGGGCCGTGAGGTGGGTGCCCGGGACGGCCGCGGGCGCGGAGGACGGGGACCCGGTCGGGGTCCACGTGGAAGGGGAGCTCATGAGCACCGAGGGTATCGGACCGCGGCGGTCCCCGGACGGGGCGGCGAGTGCCTGCCCCGGGTCACGGGCCGCTAGACTTGCACGGTACGAGCCCCTGGGTCTCCTCCTGCCGGCGCCGCGCCTCCTCGGGCGTGCGGACGGGAGCGGGCCGACGCAGGGGCGTTGTCGTGCCCGGCCGGTGCGCGCCTCCGCCGGGTCCCGCGGGAGAAGTCCCGCTTCATCCAGGCAGGAGAGTCGTTCAATGCCAGCAATCGTGATCGTCGGCGCCCAGTGGGGCGACGAGGGCAAGGGCAAGGCCACCGACCTGCTGGGAGGCCGCGTGGACTACGTGGTCAAGCCCAACGGCGGCAACAACGCCGGGCACACCGTGGTGGTGGGCGGAGACAAGTTCGAGCTCAAGCTCCTGCCGGCGGGCATCCTGAGCCCCAACGCCGTCCCCGTGATCGGCAACGGCGTCGTCGTCAATCCCCAGGCCCTCTTCGAGGAGATCGACGGTCTCGAGGCGCGGGGCGCGGACACCTCCCGGCTGCGGGTCTCCGCGAACGCCCACCTGGTGGCCCCGTACCACCAGACCATGGACCAGGTCTCGGAGCGCTTCCTCGGCAAGCGGGCGATCGGCACCACGGGCCGCGGCATCGGCCCCGCCTACATGGACAAGGTCGGCCGGCTCGGCATCCGCGTCCAGGACGTCCTGGACGAGTCGATCCTGCGGCAGAAGATCGAAGGGGCCCTGCGGCAGAAGAACGAGCTGCTCGTGAAGCTCTACAACCGCCGGGACATCGACGTCGAGGAGGTCGTGCAGTACTTCCTGGGCTACGCCGACCGGCTCGCCCCGATGATCGTGGACTCCACCTACCTGCTCAACCAGGCGCTCGACGAGGACAAGGTGGTCCTCATGGAGGGCGGCCAGGCAACCTTCCTCGACGTGGACCACGGCACCTACCCGTTCGTGACGTCCTCCAACCCCACGGCGGGCGGCGCGTCCGTGGGCTCGGGCATCGGGCCGACCCGCATCACCCGGGCGATCGGCATCATCAAGGCCTACACCACCCGCGTGGGCGCCGGGCCGTTCCCCACCGAGCTCTTCGACGAGATGGGCGAGCAGCTGCGCACCACCGGCGGCGAGTTCGGCGTGAACACCGGCCGTCCCCGCCGCACCGGCTGGTACGACGCCGTGATGGCCCGCCACGCCTCCCGGATCAACGGCTTCACCGACTACTTCCTCACCAAGCTCGACGTCCTCACCGGCATCGAGCAGATCCCGGTGTGCGTGGCCTACGACGTCGACGGCGTCCGGCACGACGAGATGCCGATGACCCAGACCGAGTTCCACCACGCCAGGCCGATCTTCGAGCACTTCGACGGGTGGGAGGAGAACATCACCGGCTGCCGCACCCTGGAGGACCTGCCGGCGAACGCCCGGGCCTACGTCGAGGCGCTCGAGTCGATGAGCGGCACCCGGATGTCCGCGATCGGCGTGGGCCCGGACCGCGACGACACCATCGTGGTGCGCGACCTCATCAACTGACCCCTCTCCTCCTCCGCTCCTCGTCCGCGAGGGTGCACGTGCCGGCGACCGGCGCGCCTCGAGGACACGTGGTCGTTGCAACCTCGCGGGCTGGGGAGGTGGGGCTCAGACGAGGATCAGCACCACCCAGATGCCGAGGCCGCCGAGGGCGAGCACCGCGCCCGACGTGGCCAGCACGGCGCCGACCTCCGGCTCGGTGCCCTCCTCGACGATGCCGCGGGCGCTGCGGACGTAGCGGGGCCGCTGCGTGAGGTAGATCGCCGCCGCCGTGAGGACGGCCAGGCCGAACATCACCAGCACGAACGGCCCGTGGTGCGGCAGCCAGCGCAGGAAGACCGCGGAGACCACCACGAAGGACATCAGGGTCCGGCCCCACGCCATCGTGGTCCGCTCCGGCTGCAGCCCGGGGTCCCCGTGCGGCGGCCGCGGGGGAGCCGGCGGCCCCGGCGGGGGGCCGGGCCGCGGGCGCGGCATCTCAGCCCTGCAGGACGACGACGACGAGCACTCCCGCCGCGATCGCCCCGCCCACCGCGAGCACCGGTGCGATCAGGGGCAGGGGCAGCGGGGCCTGGCGCCGCATGCTCCGCTCCACCCCGATCCAGCGGAACGTGGCGCCCGCGCTGAGGAGCATGCTCAGCACCAGCAGGACGATCGCGAGGAACTTCCGCACGCCGTCGTCGAACAGGTCCGCGGTGAACGCCTCGATGGCGATCCCGCCGGCCAGGAACGCGAGCGCGGTCCGGATCCAGGCGAGGAACGTGCGCTCGTTGGCCAGCGTGAACCGGGGATCGGGAGCGACCCCGCCGCCGAGCACGCGCTCGGACAGCCGGCGTCGCCCCGGCGTCTCGGACTGCTCGCCCATCGCCTGCCCTTCGCTCGCGCGGTCGTCCCACGACCCATCCTGTCACGGGCAGCGCCGCGAGCGAGGGGGCACGGGCCGGTCGCGGATACAGTGGGAGCTCCAGCCGCGACCCCGAGGAGGACACCCGTGAAGATCGCCGTCGGACAGTTCGCACCCACCGCCGACACGGCCGAGAACCTGCGGACCATGCGCCGGCTGGCCGAGCAGGCCGCGGCCGGCGCGGTGCAGCTGGTGGTGTTCCCGGAGGAGGCCATGTTCTCCGAGCAGCTCCTCGGGGAGGACTTCGAGGACCTGGTGCTGCGCGGCTGGTCGGGTTTCGTCCAGCAGCTGTCCTTCCTGGCCGCGGAGACGGGTGTCGCGGTGATCGCGGGCGGCTACGAGGGCTCCGCCGACGGACGCCCCTACAACACGCTCGTGGCCGTGGACGCGCAGGGCGCGATCCTCGGCACCTACCGCAAGCTCCACCTCTACGACGCTTTCAGCCACCGGGAGTCCGACCGGATCCGCCCGGGGGACAAGGGCGTCACGGTGGTGCGGATCGGGGAGCTCGCGGTCGGCATGATCACCTGCTACGACCTGCGCTTCCCCGAGATCTGCCGCGCCGTGGTCGACGCCGGCGCGGAGCTGCTCACCGTGCCCGCCGCCTGGTTCGCGGGTGAGCACAAGGTGGACCACTGGCAGGCGCTGCTCAAGGCCCGCGCCATCGAGAACACCGTCTGGGTCGCGGCCGCGGACACCTGCTCCGAGCACACGGTGGGCCGCTCCGCGGTCCTCGACCCGCTCGGCGTGGTGGTCGCCGAGGCCGGGGAGGACGAGACCGTGCTGACCGCCGACGTCACGCGTGAGCGCATCGCCGAGGTCCGGGAGACCGTGCCCGTGCTCGCCAACCGCCGCTTCGGCGCCGCGGAGCTGCTGCCCGCGGACGAGGGCTGAGGTGGCCACCGCTGTCCTGGCGCCCGACCGGGCCCCCGAGGACGTCCTCGGCCCGAGCCCCCGCCCGGGTCTGCGCCCCCGCACCGTGGTGGCCCTGTTCACGGGCCTGTCCCTGCTCTTCGGGGCGGTCTTCGCCGCCGTGGTGCCGGCGGCATGGGGCCCGGACGAGAGCTCCCACTTCAAGCGCGCCTACCAGGTCTCCCAGGGAGGTCTCGCCCCCGAACGGCTCCCGGACGACGGCCCCTACCCGGTCTACGGCGGGTCCGTCCCCGTCGCCGCGGCGGAGCTGATGACCGGCCACGGCGGGCCGCCCAGGACCAAGGAGCGCGGCTCCGACCCCCTGTTCGTCCCGTCCGAGGCCCGTGACCGGGCGCTCGCGGCGCCGCTGGGGGACGAGCACGTGCAGACCTCGTTCTCCAACACCGCGGCGTACTCGCCCGTGCCCTACCTGCCCTCGGCCCTCGGGGCGCGCATCGCCACCGCCGCGGACCTCGGCGTGGGCAGCACCTGGGCCCTGATGCGGGTCCTGCAGGTTCTCTCCTACACGGCGGTGGTCGCCGTGGGGCTCTGGGCCCTGCGCCGCACCCGCTTCCTGTGGGCGGGGTTCTGCGTGGCCCTGGTGCCCACCGCGCTCTACCAGTCGGCGGTGATCTCCGCCGACTCCGTCACCAACGCCGTGGTGTTCACGTTCATCGCACTCGTGCTGCGGGCCACGGTGCTGAACCGCTCCGAGGAGCCGCTCTCCCGGTTCGAGCTGGGAGCGGTGCTCGTGGGCGCGTGCGTCCTGCCGCTGATGAAACCCACCTATGTCATCCTCTCCCTGCTGCTGCTGGCGGTCCCGCTGCGGCGGTATCCGCTGCCCCGCCGCGCCGACGGGCGGCCGGTGGCCGCCGCGCTGGTGCTCACCGCCTGCCTGCTGCTGACCCTGCTGGGCTTCGCGGTGTGGATGTCGCTGGCCGCCGGCACGACCGAGGCGATGGGCATCCTCCGCGGCCCGGAGGAGCGGCACATGGTGCGCCCCGACGACCAGCTGGCCTTCGTGCTCAGCGAGCCGGTCGCCGTCCTGGGCGTGGCGGCGCGGACGATCCTGACCCTGGACTGGCAGTACGCGGCGGGCGTCGTGGGGCAGATGGGCTACGGGCCGGGCGGGAACATCAACGGACCGTTCGTGGGCGCGGTGTGCTGGTTCGTCGCCGTGGGCGCGGCCTTCCTCCACGGGCCCCGCGGCCGGGCGTCGCGCCGGGTCGTCGTCTGGTTCGCGGTGGTGCTGCTGCTCAACGTCGCGGCCATCTTCGGGACGCTGTACCTGAGCTTCGCCCCCGTGCAGTCCGGGATCGTCAACGGGGTGCAGGGCCGCTACTTCGTCCCGCTCGCCCTGCTGCTGCTGGGGACGCTCGTCCCGCTGGTGAGCGCACGACTCCCCACCACCCCGCAGGCGTTGCGCAGGGTGGACACGACCGTGCTCGTGCTCGTGCCGCTCTCGGCCGCGCTGGCCGTGGCCGGCTACGCCACCGTGGTCCACGTCACGGGCCACTACGCGCTGCCCTGACCGATCACCGACCCTGGAGGACCCCGTGGACGACCGATCCGACGACACCCCGCGCCCGGGCGGCCCCTCCGGACCGCCCCCGGGCCCCACAGCGCCGTGGGACCCGGGGGCGTGGCAGCCGGTCCCGCCGTGGCTCGCGGACCGGTACGCCAGAGGCCGCAGCCATGCCGAGACCGCGCTGATCCTCGGCATCCTCGGGGTGGTGCTGCTGCCGGTGCTGGCGCCGTTCGCGATCTGGCAGGCGCGCGAGGCCGAGAAGCTGGGCGTCCCGGCGACGGCCGGCCGGGTGCTCGGCTGGGTGGGCACCGTGCTGCTCGGGGTCTTCCTGGTGTTCCTCGTGCTGTGGCTGGTGGCCGCCGCGTTCCTCCTCGGCTCCGGCGGGGGCGGCTGAGCCCGGTGGCCGGGACCTGCCCCCGGCCACCGGGCGCCGAGGTCACCAGATGCTGACGCGCTCCACCTCGGGCAGCCACAGCGCGTCCGACTCCACGACCTCGAACGCCTCGTAGAAGGCGGGGACGTTGCGGACCACCTGGTTCGCCCGGAACTCGTTGGGGGAGTGCGGGTCGGTGGCGATGCGGTGGCGCAGCGCCTCGTCACGGGACTTCTGCTGCCACACGTAGGCCCAGGACAGGAAGAGCCGCTGCTCGGGGCTGTAGCCGTCGATCAGCTCCCCGGGGCCGAAGGCGCTGCCGGTCTCCCGGGACATCCGCCACGCCTTGTGGGCGATGGTGAGTCCGCCCAGGTCCCCGATGTTCTCGCCCAGGGTGAGCTCGCCGTTGACGTGCGTGCCCTCGTCCTCCAGCTGCTCCGGGACCAGGCGGTCGTACTGGCGCACCAGCTCCGCCGTGCGCTCCTCGAAGGCCTGCCGGTCGGCGTCGGTCCACCAGTTGCGCAGCCGGCCGTCGCCGTCGCACGTCGAGCCCTTGTCGTCGAAGCCGTGGCCGATCTCGTGGCCGATCACGGAGCCGATCGCGCCGTAGTTCACGGCGTCGTCGGCGTCCTCGTCGAAGAACGGGGGCTGCAGGATCGCGGCCGGGAAGACGATCTCGTTGCGCAGCGGGTGGTAGTAGGCGTTGACCGTCTGCGGGGTCATGAGCCACTCGTGCTTCTCCACCGGGTGGCCGGCCTTGCGGACCAGCTCGGCGAGCCGGAACTCCGTGGTGCGGATCCGGTTGCCCACGAGGTCCTCGGGGCTGATCCGCAGGGAGGAGTAGTCCTTCCACTGCTCCGGGTAGCCGATCTTCGGGGTGAACTGGGAGAGCTTCTTCAGCGCCTCCTGGCGGGTCTGCTCCGTCATCCAGTCCAGGCCCGTGATCGAGACGCGGTAGGCCTCCAGGAGGTTGGCCACGAGCTCGTCCATCCGCTCCTTGGCGGTGGGGGAGAAGTGCGCCGCGACGTAGAGCTCGCCCACGGCCTCGCCGAGGACCCCGTTGACGAGCTCGACCCCGCGCTTCCAGCGGTCCTTGAGCCGCGGGGTCCCCGAGAGCACGGTGCCGTAGAACGCGAAGTCCTCCTCGACGAACGCGGAGGACAGGTAGGAGGCGCGCGCGGAGACCAGGTGCCAGCGGGCCCAGGAACGCCACGCCGGCAGCAGGTCGTCGACGAGCAGCTCCTCGACCCCGGTGAAGAAGGACGGCTGGGCGTTGACCACGGTGCGCAGCGCCGTCCCGGGCAGCTCCGCGCCCTCGGCCAGGAGCCTCCAGTCGAGGACCGTGCCGGAGGCCGCGAGCTCCTCGAAGCTCATGGGGTTGTACATCTTGGTGAGATCGCGGACCGTGACCTTGTCCCAGTGCCGGGAGGCGATCCGCGTCTCGAGCTCCACCACCGCGCGGGCCTGCTCCTCGGCGTCCTCGAACCCGGCCAGGGACAGCATGGTCCGCACGTGTTCCAGGTACTTCCCGCGGATCGCGGCGTGCTGGTCGTCCCGGTAGTACTCCTCGTCGGGCAGGCCCAGCCCCGACTGCCCCACGAACACGAGCTGGCGCTCGGGGTCGCCCGGGTCGGCGTCGACGTCCACGCCGACGAGCCCGCCCGCACCGCGCCGGATCATCCGGCCCAGGTGGCGGACCAGCCCGGGCACGTCCGCCACGGCGTCGACCTCCGCGAGGTCGGGGGCGAGGGGGGTGGCGCCGAGCGCCTCGATCCGCTCCTCGTCCATGAAGGACGCGTAGAGGTTCGCGATCTTGGACTCGACCGCCTCGGGGTCCCCGGCCCGGGCCCGGGTGATGAGCTCGCGCACGGCGGCCTCCGCCTGGTCCCGCAGCTCGATGAACGCGCCCACGGACGGCTTGTCGTCGGGGATCTCGGTCCGGCGCTGCCACGTGCCGTTGACGTGGCGGTAGAGGTCGTCCTGGGGGCGGACGGAGCGGTCGAAGCCGGAGAGGTCGAACACCGAAGAGGTCACCGTAGATGTCATGCCCACCACGTTAACCGGCTCCGGGGGGAGCGGGCAGGCTGTTCCCCGACCGCTTAACCCCGCTCGCCCCGCGGCCGTGCCGGGCTCGTCCCGGGGCCGTCCCCGGTGGGGCCGTCCTCCCGGGTCAGCCCCGGCCGCCGGTGAACCGCGGCGGGCGCTTCTGCTGGAACGCGGCGAAGCCCTCGGCGTAGTCGGCGCTGCGGCACAGCTCGCCCTGCACCCGGTTCTCGTTCTCCACGGACTCCCAGAGCCCCAGGCGCTCGTCGCGGATCTGGGCCACGAGCTCGCGGGAGGCGAGGAACGCGCCCGTCGCCCCCTCCGCCACGGCCGCGGCCTTGGCCCGGGTGAGCTCGAGCAGCTCGTCGGCGGGCACCGAGCGGCTGAACAGCCCGGAGCGCACGGCCTCCTGTCCGCTCATCAGCTCGGCCGTGTAGATGAGGTCCAGGGTCCGGTGGGCGCCGAGCCGCTCGGTGAACAGGGCGTGCCCGCCCGAGTCGAGGGTCGCCCCCAGACTGGCGAACGGGGAACCGATCTTCGCGCTGTCCGCGACGTAGACCACGTCCGTGGCGATTGCGAGGCCGAGCCCCACGCCCAGGCACGGGCCCTGCACGGCGGCGAACGTCGGGGCCGGGAACCGGGTCATGGCGCGCAGCAGCGGGGTGACCTTCCCGGCCAGGTAGCCGTGGGCGTCGTCGGTCGCGGGATCCACAGCGGAGATGTCGCGGCCGGCGCAGAAGCCGCGGCCCTCGCCGCGCAGCACGAGGGCCCGGACGCCGGCCCTCCCGGCCTCGGCGTAGGCGTCGCCCAGCTCGGCGAGCGCGGCCTCGTCCAGGGCGTTCATCCTCCCGGGCGCGTTCAGCACCACTTCGGCCACGGATCCGTCGATGGTCAGGTCGATCACTGCTGCTCCTCGGTGAGGTCGGGGACTGGGAGGTCGGGACCCGGTGCGGGGACCGCGGTCGGGGCCCGGGTCGGGACGGCCCGGGGCCCGGCACCGCTCAGGTGCCGGGCCCCGGGACCGCGCGGCTCAGGCGTCGAAGTCGACGACGAGCTGCCCGGAGGTGGGACGGGTCTGGCAGGTGAGCACGTAGCCCTTCTCGATCTCGTCCTTCTCGAGGGCGTAGTTCTCCTCCATCACGAACTCCCCGGAGACGACCTTCGCGCGGCAGGTGCCGCACACCCCGCCGGCGCACGCGAACGGGACGTCGGGGCGGACCCGCAGGGCCGCGTTGAGGACCGTCTCCTGGGCGTTCTTCGGGGACTCGATCGAGGAGGAGAGCCCGTCCAGGTTGAACGTGATGTCGTAGCTCTCGCCCGAGGGGTCCGCCGGGACCACGCGTCCCTGCTGGCCCTGGGGTGCCTCGGGGCGGCCGGTGCTGAACAGCTCGAAGCGGATCCTGTCCTCCGGCACGCCGCGCTCCGCGAGGGTGTCCCGGCACAGCTGGACGAGCTCGAAGGGCCCGCACAGGAACCACTCGTCCGTCCGGTCCACCTGGAGCACCTCGTCCAGGATGTCCTTGAGCTTGTCGGCGTCGATCCGCCCGGACATCAGCGGGCTGATCCGCTGCTCGCGGGAGAGCACGTGGTGGATCGCCAGGCGGGACGGGTACTTGTCCTTGAGGTCCCCGAGCTCCTCGGCGAACATCACCTCCATGGCGGAGCGGTTGGCGTAGACGAGGTCGAACGTGGAGGACTCCGAGGCGCGCAGCACGGCCTTGGCGATCGCCATGATCGGGGTGATCCCGGAGCCCGCGGCGAAGGCCACGAGGTGCACCGACGCGTTCTTCGCGACCTCCTCGGCGGCGAGCCTCTCGGGGTCGTTCATGCTCGTGAGCCCGAGCTTGGAGGTGAACGCGCCCTGCGGGTTCATGACGTCGAGCGTGTCGCCGGCCTTCAGGGACTCGTTGGCCCACGTGGAGAAGACCCCGCCGAGGTCCTGCTTGATCGCCACCCGGATCTCGCCCGGCCGGGGCTCCGCGCAGATCGAGTAGGACCGGCGGACCTCCTGCCCGTCGATGTGTGCGCGCAGCGCCACGTACTGCCCGGGCAGGTAGTCGTAGTCGTCCACGAGCTCCGGGGGCACCGCGAAGGCGACCTCCACGGAGTCCGCGGTGAGCTTGCGGACCTGGGAGACCTCGAGGGTGTTGAACGTGGCTCGGCGCCGGGCCGGGGCGGTGATCTCGGTCATCAGTGCACCTTGAAGTAGTCGAAGGGTTCCAGGCACTCGTTGCAGACGTGGAGCGCCTTGCAGGCGGTGGACCCGAAGCGGGTCAGCTCGCGGGTGTTCAGGGAGTGGCAGCGCGGGCACTTGACGGTGAGCCCCAGCCGGACGGGACCGGCAGCGGCCCGGCCGCTGGGCGGGGCGATGCCGTACTCGTCGAGCTTGCGCTTGCCCTCGTCGCTCATCCAGTCCGTGGTCCACGCGAGCTGCAGCACGAGGTCGACCCGCACGTCGTCGTAGCCCTGCGCGTTGAGCGCCCGGGTGACGTCCGTGGTGATGGTCTCCATCGCGGGGCACCCGGAGTAGGTCGGGGTGATGACGACGACGGCGCGCCCGCCCTCGACCCGGGCGTCCCGCAGGATGCCGAGGTCGGCGATGGAGAGCACGGGGACCTCCGGGTCGTTCACCGTGGCGGCGACGTCCCAGACGCGGCCGGCGGCCTCGTCCCGGGGCCGCAGCTCCCGGCCGGTCACCTGCGTGGTGCCCGCCTGCTCGGAGTCGGTCATCGCCATCGCCTCTTCACCAGGTGGCGCCGGGGTGCTGGCGGGCCAGCACCTGCATCTCGGCGAGGATGTGGCCGCGCTGCTCGCTGAACTGCCCCGAGCGGTCCCCGCCGTAGGCGCCCAGGACCTTGGGAACGGACAGCCCCGCCTCGTCGAGGATCGCCGTGATCCGCCGGTCGAAGTCGGCGCGCAGGGAGGACGGGCGCACGGCGGCGTCCCCCAGGGACTCGACGAGCTCGTCGTCGTGGAACAGCTCGTCCACGTAGGGCCACATGTAGTACAGGCCGGCCTGGACGCGGCGCTTGGACTCCTCCGTGCCGAGGCCCAGGCGCAGGATCCACTGGCTCGCGTGGTCCTGGTGGTACTCGACCTCCTTGAGGGCCTTGTCCGCGATGGCGGCGAGCGTCGGGTCGGTGGAGCGGACCAGGCGGCGGTAGAGCTCGTACTGGTAGTAGGAGAAGATCAGCTGCCGGGCGATGGTCTGCCCGAAGTCGCCGTTCTCCTGCTCCACGAGGCGGCAGGAGCGGAACTGCTCCTCGTCGCGGAAGTAGGCGAGGTCGTCCTCGGTCTTCCCCCACGCGGTGCCCGCGTAGGTGAGGAGGAAGCGGGCGTGCCCGAGCAGGTCCAGGGCGATGTTCGCCAGCGCGATGTCCTCCTCGAGCTCCGGGGCCCGGGCGATCCACCAGCCGAGGCGCTGGGCGAGCATCAGGGCGTCGTCGCCCAGGGACAGGGCGTAGCGGGCCACGTCCTCGGGGGCCTTCGCGCCGCCGGCCTGGATGTCCTCCGCGGTGATCGCGTCGCCCGCGCTGATCCTGGTGGCGGACTCGTGGGATGCGTAGCTCACAGGTGCTTCACCCCTTCGCTCTTGGTGTAGTACGTGGCGTGGCGGTAGCTCTTGCCCTGCGCGGACTCGAAGAACCCGCCCTTGGAGTCGGGGTCCGAGGCGGTGATGGCCGCGGAGGGCACGACCCACACGGAGGTCCCCTCGTTGCGGCGGGTGTAGAGGTCCCGGGCGTTGCGCACGGCCATCGTGGCGTCCGGGGCGTGCAGGGACCCGGCGTGGACGTGGGAGAGTCCGCGCGAGGACCGCACGAACACCTCCCACAGGGGCCACTCGTCCGAGGGCGCGCCGATCGGGCTCACGGTGTTCTCGCTCATGCTCAGGCTCCGATGAGTTCGGCGGAGGCGCGCTCCGCGGCGGTCTTGCGGGCGTAGGCGGCGGCGGCCTCGCGGACCCAGGCGCCGTCCTCGTGCGCCGTGCGGCGGCGCTGCATGCGCTGGAGGTTGCACGGGCCCCGGCCGCCGACGACGGCCTTGAACTCGTCCCAGTCCAGCGGTCCGTAGTCGTAGTGGCCGCGATCCTCGTTCCACTTGAGGTCCGGGTCCGGCAGCGTCAGGTCCAGCGCCGCGGCCTGCTCCACGATCATGTCCACGAAGCGCTGGCGCAGCTCGTCGTTGGAGAAGCGCTTGATGTTCCACGCCATGGACTGCTTCGAGTTGGGCGAGTCGTCGTCCGGGGGGCCGAACATCTGCAGGGAGGGGCCGTAGAAGCGGTTCACGGCGTCCTGGGCCATCTGCTTCTGGGCGGGCGTGCCGTGGGAGAGCTCGTAGAGGATCTCCCAGCCCTGGCGCTGGTGGAAGGACTCCTCCTTGCAGATCCGGACCATGGCCCGGCCGTAGGGGCCGTAGGAGGCCCGGCACAGCGGGACCTGGTTGGCGATCGCCGCGCCGTCCACGAGCCAGCCGATGGCGCCCATGTCGGCCCAGGTGCGCGCGGGGTAGTTGAAGATCGAGGAGTACTTGGCCCGGCCGTCCAGCAGCTGCTGGTTGAGCTCGGAGCGGGGGGTGCCCAGGGTCTCGGCGGCGGAGTAGAGGTACAGTCCGTGGCCGGCCTCGTCCTGCACCTTGGCCATGAGGATGGCCTTGCGCTTGAGGGACGGCGCCCGGGAGATCCAGTTGCCCTCCGGCTGCATGCCGATGATCTCGGAGTGGGCGTGCTGCGAGACCTGGCGGACCAGCGTCTTGCGGTAGGCCGCGGGCATCCAGTCGCGCGGCTCGACCCGGGAGTCCTCGGCGATGATGCGGTCGAAGTGCTCCTCGCCCGCGCGGTCCAGTTCGGCCTGCTCGGCCGCGTCCGCGGCGGGCACGGCGTGGAGGCCGGTGTTCTGCGTAGTCATGGTGTCCCTCTTCCGACGAGATGGTGCCGCGGGGCGGGAGGGCCGCACGCGACTAACTGACCGTTCGTTCAGAATATAAGTCCACGGGGACGGCGTCAACAGCTCGTCCCCAGGGGCTGTCCGGAGATCCTTCGAGGCGGCGCGGGTTGACACGGGCGGCGGAGTGGGATTGTCTACTGAACATTCGGTCGTGAACTGTGAGGAGAGTTACATGTCCCAGGGCCATCCGATCCTCGCGGGGGACCACACCTCGCGATGGATGGGCATCACCGTGGACCGTGCCGACTACGGCCACGCCCAGATCCGCATGACGCTGCGGGAGGAGATGCTCAACGGGTTCGGCATCGCCCACGGCGGCATGGTCTTCGCCTTCGCGGACACCTGCTTCGCCCTCGCCTGCAACGACCCCGCCGGTGACGGCAGCACCATCACGGTGGCCGCAGGGGTGGACATCAACTTCCTCGCCTCGGCCCGCCGCGGGCAGGAGCTCACCGCCGTGGGGACCGTGCGCGCCCAGGCGGGACGCAGCGGTGTCTACGACATCCAGGTCCTGGCCGACGGCCGGCTCATCGCCGAGTTCCGGGGCCGCAGCCGCACGATCCCGAACCCCGCCCGCCGCGCGGCGCCGCCCGCGGAGCGGCCGGCCGGCGATCCGGCCGCGCAGCCCGTCCTGCAGTCCGCCCCGCCGTCCGCCCCGCAGCCCGAGGAAGTCTGACATGACCGAGTGCTCCGTCCCCAGCCCCTACACCCCCGCACCCGCCCCCGCGGACCGGTCGCAGCCGGACCCCGAGGAGACGATGAGCCGGGACCAGGTCGAGTCCCTGCAGGTCGAGCGGCTGCGCTGGACCCTGCACCACGCCTACGAGAACGTTCCCGCCTACACCGAGCTCTTCGACGGCCACGGAGTGCACCCCGGCGACTTCAAGGAGCTCGAGGACCTCCGGCTCTTCCCGTACACGGACAAGGAGTTCCTGCGGAAGGCGTACCCGTTCAAGTCCCTCGCGGTGCCGATGAGCGAGATCCGGCGGATCCACGCCTCCTCCGGCACCACCGGGCAGCCCACCGTGGTGGCCTACACCCAGAGCGACATCGACACCTGGGCGGGCCTCGTGGCCCGCTGCTTCCGGATCTCGGGCGTGCGGCCCGGCGACAAGGTGCACAACGCCTACGGCTACGGGCTGTTCACGGGCGGGCTCGGCGCCCACTACGGCGCCGAGCGCCTGGGCTGCGCCGTCATCCCGATGTCCGGCGGACAGACCGAGAAGCAGGTCCAGATGATCCGGGACTTCGAGCCCGAGGCCATCCTCTCGACCCCCACCTACCTGCTGACCATCGCCGACGGCTTCAAGAAGCTCGGCCTGGACCCGCGCGAGACGTCGCTGCGCACCGCGGTGCTCGGGGCGGAGCCCTGGACCGAGCAGATGCGCCGCGAGATCGAGACGGCCTTCGACGTGGACGCGTGCGACATCTACGGACTCTCGGAGGTCATGGGCCCCGGTGTGGCCGGGGAGTCCGCCGCCTCCAAGGACGGCTCCCACATCTGGGAGGACCACTTCCGCCCCGAGATCATCGACCCGTTCACGGACGAGGTCCAGGAGACCGGCCGGCCCGGTGAGCTCGTGTTCACGGCGCTCACCAAGGAGGCCCTGCCGATCATCCGCTACCGCACCCACGACCTGACCCGCCTGCTGCCCGGCACGGACCGGCCCGGGCACCGGCGGATGGGCCGGATCACGGGCCGCTCCGACGACATGATCATCCTGCGCGGGGTCAACCTGTTCCCCTCCCAGATCGAGGAGCTCGCCCTGCAGGTGCCGGAGCTGAGCCCGCACTTCACGCTCGAGATCACCCGCCCGCACCGGATGGACCAGATGACCATCAACATCGAGCGGCGCGAGCAGGTGACCGTCGAGGCCGCCGAGGCCGGCGGCCAGAAGCTCCTGCACGCCATCAAGACGAAGATCGGCTCCTCCGCCTCGATCCGGATCGCCGAGCCGGGAACCCTCGCCCGCTCCTCCGGCAAGCTGCGCCGCGTCTACGACCACCGCAAGGACGCGTGACGTCCGCGCGCCGACCCGTGCCGCGACCGGCCCCCGAGACCGCTCGGGGGCTCGTCGCGTCATAAGATCGTTGTCCTGCCCGTCCCCATCGAGATCGAGGTCCCCATGACGCACGCACCGGCGCCCGCTCCTCCGGACAGCGCGGCCCCGCGCCGTGGCCGGCCCGGCTACGACCGCGAGACGCTGCTCGACGTGTGCGTGGAGGTCTTCAACGTCCACGGCTACGACGCCACGTCGATGGGCACTCTCTCCAAGCACCTGGGGATCTCCAAGTCCGCGATCTACCACCACGTGGAGTCCAAGGAGGAGATCCTCGAGCAGGCGCTGAACCGGGCCCTCGACGCGCTCGAGGAGGTCCTGGCCACCGCCGAACGGACGGAGGCCCCGGCGGTCGAGCGGCTCGAGCAGGTGATCCGCGGGACCGTGCACGTGCTCGTGGAGCAGATGCCGTACGTGACCCTGCTGCTGCGGCTGCGGGGCAACTCGGAGGTCGAGACGCAGGCGCTCGAGCGCCGCCGCACGGTCACCCGCCGGGTCGGCGCGCTCATCGAGCAGGCCCAGGAGGAGGGCGACCTGCGCCGCGACCTCAGCGCCCGCTCCGCCTCGCGGCTGCTCCTGGGCATGATCAACTCCATCGTCGACTGGTACCGGCCGGACCCGGACAAGACCGACGACGGGCTGGCCGACACCGTGGTCGCCCTCGCCTTCTCGGGGCTGCGGGCCCCCTGACCCGTCGGCCGGCCGTTCCGCCGAGTCCCGGCGGTCCCTCCCCCCGATGTCCGCCGAGTCCCCAGGTTCCCTGCAGCCTCTCTGCCGAGTCCCCACGATGCACGCAATCCCCCACGCCGGCGCGTGGGGGATTGCGTGCATCGTGGGGACTCGGCAGCCCGGAGCCTGCCCCGGGTGGGGACTCGGCAGCCCGGAGCCTGCCCCGGGTGGGGACTCGGCGGTCCGGGGCGGGTCCCGCCCGGGTCAGCCGCTCAGGCGGTGGGCCAGGTCTTCGCGACCAGGGTCAGCACGTCGTAAGTCGCGACGATCTCGTCGTGCTGGTTGTGCAGGATCGCGTCCCAGCAGACCTCGCCGTACTCGTCGGTCACCCGCGGGGTGATCTGCTTGGCGGTGAGGGTCACGCGGATGTGGTCGTCGTAGGTCACCGGCGTGATGAAGCGCAGGTTCTCCAGCCCGTAGTTCGCCAGGACGGGGCCGGGGGCCGGCTCCACGAACAGCCCGGCCGCCCAGGAGACGAGCAGGTAGCCGTGGGCCACCCGGCGCGGGAAGAACGGGTTGGCCGTGGCGGCCTCCTCGTCGGTGTGTGCGTAGAAGGTGTCGCCGGTCTTCTCGGCGAACTCGGTGATGTCCTCGAGGGTCACGGTGCGCAGCTCGGAGGCGAACTGGTCGCCGATCCGCAGGGTCTCCAGGGACTTGCGGAACGGGTGCTCGCCGGTGCCGTTCTCGACCGCCTCACGGGTCACGGTGTTCGCCGCGGCGCCCCGGTGCCACACGCCGGTCACGGCCGTGAGGATGTCCGGGGGGCCCTGGATGGCCGTGCGCTGCATGTAGTGCTTGACGCCGCGCACGCCGCCCAGCTCCTCGCCGCCGCCGGCGCGGCCGGGGCCGCCGTGGACCAGGTGCGGCATGGGGGAGCCGTGGCCGGTCGAGGTCCTGGCGTCCTGGCGGTTGAGGAAGTGCACCCGCCCGTGGTGCGAGCCGATGCCCGCCGTGAACCGGGCGGCGGTCGCGCCGTCGTTCGTGCACACGGTCGCCACGAGCGAGCCGCCGCCGAGCGCGGCGAGCCGCACGGCGTCGTCGACGTCGGTGTAGCCCAGCACGGAGGTCACGGGGCCGAAGGCCTCGACGAAGTGCACCTCCGGGGTGTCCGGGTCGTCGAAGGACAGCACCGTGACGGGGAAGAACGCGCCCGCCCCGGTGTCCGCGTCACCGACGGACGCGTCCGGGCCGCCCAGTCGGACGGTGCCGCCGGCGGCGACCAGGCGCTCCACGGCCTTGCGCACCTCGCTCTGCTGCTCCTTGGAGGCCAGGGCGCCCATGGTGACGCCCTCGGTGCGGGGGTCGCCGATGACCACGCGCTGCTGCACGCGCTCGGCGACGGCCGCCACGACGTCCTCCACGCGGTCCTGCGGGACGATGACGCGGCGGATGGCCGTGCACTTCTGCCCGGCCTTGGACGTGATCTCGACGAACACCGCCTTCACGAACGCCTCGAACTCCGGGGTCTCCGGGGTGGCGTCGGGGCCCAGGATCGCCGCGTTGAGGGAGTCCGTCTCGGCGGTGAAGCGCACTCCTCCGTTGATGACGTTGTCGTGGTGGCGCAGCGACTGCGCGGTGCCGGCGGAGCCGGTGAAGGCCACGTGGTCGCGGTAGTCCAGGTGGTCGAGCAGGTCCCGGGCGGAGCCGGAGACCAGCTGGAGGGAGCCCTCGGGGAGGATGCCGGAGTCGAGCATGAGACGCACGCAGGCGGCCGTGACGTAGCCGGTCGGCGTGGCCGGCTTGACCAGGGTCGGCATGCCGGCGATGAAGGCGGGGGCGAACTTCTCGAGCATGCCCCACACCGGGAAGTTGAACGCGTTGATCTGCACGGCGACGCCGGGCATGCGGGTGTAGATGTGCTCGCCCAGGAAGGACCCGTCCTTGGAGAGCTGCTCCACCGCGCCGTCCACGATGACGTTGGCGTTGGGCAGCTCCCGCCGGCCCTTGGAGGAGAACGTGAAGAGGGTGCCGATGCCGCCGTCCACGTCGAAGAAGTGGTCCTTCAGGGTGGCGCCCGTCGAGTAGGAGACGTCGTAGAGCTCCTGCTTGTGCTCGGTGAGGTGCTGGGCGAGCTCCTTGAGCTTGAGCGCCCGCTCGTGGATGGTGAGCTCCCCGAGCGAACGCTGGCCCACGGTCCGGCCGTGGTCCACGGCGGAGGCGATGTCGATGCCGTCCGTGGACACGCGCGCCACCACCTCGCCTGTCGAGGCGTCGGCCACCTCCGTGACCTTCTGCGGGTTCTCCGGCGTCCACCACCGGCCCCGCAGGTAGCTGGGGAGGATGGTCTGGGTCTGTGCTGCCACGGTGCGTGGTCCTTTCGCTCGGGTGCCTGCGGGCGGTCCGCTGCCCGCATCCTGACCGATCGTTCGGTATTATGACCACGATAACCTACGTCACACCTCAGGACCACTGCCCCACGGTGGTCCTGTCACGCCGCCGAGCTCCCGAGGAGTGCCATGATCACGACCGAGACCCACGAGCCCTGGCGCATCGTCCTGGGCGAGCTCGACGAGAAGATGGGCGTCACCGTCCTGGAGGAGTCGGCGGAGCGCGTGGTCGCCTCCATGCCCGTCGAGGGCAACCGTCAGTCGCTGGGCCTGCTCCACGGCGGTGCCATGGTGGCCCTCGGCGAGGCCGTGGGCTCCTGGGCCGCGGTGATCCACGCGTCCACGATGGGCAAGGTCGCCGTGGGCGTGGACGTCAACGCCACCCACCACCGGTCCTCCCGCACGGGCACCGTGACCGCCACGGCCACCGCTCTCCAGCTCGGCCGCTCCCTCACGTGCCACGAGGTGGTCGTCGAGCACGAGGACGGCACCCGGCTGTGCACCGTGCGGATCACGAACTTCCTCAAGGAGAGGCCGCAGCAGGCCGGGAACCCGGCCGAGAGCTAGGCGGGAGACAGGCCGGGGAACGGGTCAGGACGGGCGGTCGAGCCGCCGGCGCAGAGAGGCCAGCTCCTCGGGCGCCAGCCCGGCGTCCACGAGCCAGCGCTCGGCGTCGAACTCGGCCAGCAGCTCCTCGAGGGCCGCGCGGCGCTCCGCGAGCAGCGCGGCGAGCTCGTGCTCGGGGTGATGGCGCTCGACCGGGTGGGGGACGGGCGAGACGCGGTGCCACTCGTTGATCCCGCGCGCGGCGGCCTCGTCCTCCGCGACGAGACGCTCCGGGGGCGCTCCGGCCAGTCCGAGGAGCAGCAGCGCGAGCACCCCGGTGCGGTCGCGGCCGGCCGAGCAGTGCACCACCACGGCGCCCTCGGCGGTCGCCACCGCCCGCACCGCCTCGGCGAGGAGGCCCGGGAACAGCCGCAGGTAGTCGCGGTAGCCGCGCGGATGGTTGAGGTAGGGCGTGCCCACCAGCGGGAACTGCGGATGGGCGGGGTCCTCGGTGGGGCGGTGCAGCACCGTGATGCCGGCGCGGGCGGCCGGCTCGTCCACGGGATCCGTGGGCCGGCGCTGCCGCTCGTCCGCGTTGCGCAGGTCCACGACCGTGCGCACGCCGTCCGCCGCGGCGGCACGCCAGCCCGCGGGGCTCAGCCGCTCGGAGCGGCCCATCCGCCACACGTCGCCCGCCAGGCGCCGCGCGTTGAGTGCACCGTCCCACGTGGCGGGGGTCCCGGGCTGTGCATGCATGCCCCCACGATAGGACCCGCGTCCGACGGCGCGCCCCTCCACCTCACCCCCCGACAAGAACCCACAGGCCCTGCCCGAGACGCCGGCACTGTTCATGCGGTCTCGGGCGGAACCGGTGAGGTCGGGGGCAGGAAGGGGCGGCTGCTACTGGTCGTAGGTGAAGAAGCCCTTGCCGGCCTTGCGGCCCAGCTCGCCCCGGGCCACCATGTCCCGCATCAGCTGCGGGGGGGCGAAGCGCGGGCCGAGCTCCGACTCGAGGTACTCCGCGATGCCCAGGCGCACGTCCAGGCCCACGATGTCCGTCAGGGCCAGCGGGCCGACCGGGAACTTGTAGCCCAGCACCATGGCGCTGTCGATGTCGGCGGGAGAGGCCACACCCTCCTCGACCATGCGGATGGCCTCGAGGGCGATCGCCACGCCCAGTCGCGACGAGGCGAAGCCGGGGGCGTCGTTGACGACCACCGGGGTCTTGCCGAGGCCCTCGACCCACTGCACCGAGAGCCGCTTGAGCTCCTCGCCGGTGTGCTTCGAGTTCACGACCTCCACGAGCTTCGAGGCCGGCACGGGGTTGAAGAAGTGCAGCCCGCAGAACCGCTCGGGGCGTCCCAGCTGCTCGGCCAGCCCGTCCACGGACAGCGAGGACGTGTTGGTGGCCAGCCACGCGGTCGCGGCCAGCTGGCGCTCGACCTCCTGCAGGGCCGAGACCTTCAGGTCCCACACCTCGGGCACCGCCTCGACGACGAGCTCGCACGGGACGAAGTCGGCGTGGTCGAGGGAGACGGTGAGGTTCTCGGACCACTCGTCCAGGTTGCCGTCCACGCTCCCGCGCTCCAGGGACTTGGCCAGGTCCCGCTCGATCCGCTCCCGCGCGGCCTCCGCGGCCTGTCCGTCCCGCTCCACCACGGTCACCTCCGCCCCGGCGAGCAGGAAGGCGTGGGCGATGCCCGCGCCCATGCGGCCTCCGCCCAGGACGCCGACGACGGCGGGAACGGCCAGTGCGTGCTTCTCGGTCATGGTCGGGATGCTCCTACTTCTTGTGCTTCTTGCGGTCCAGGAAGGACTGCATGCGGTCGAACTTCGCCTGCGACTCGAAGAGCACGGCCTGGGCCAGCTCGTCGATGTGCGGGTGGGCGGCCGGCGGGGCCGCGAAGACCCGCTTGGAGATCCGCACGGCCAGGGGGTCCTGGGCGCCGATCCGGTCGGCGAGCGCGTGCGCGGCGCCGACGAGCTGCGCGGGCTCGTGCAGCTCGGTGACCAGGTGCAGGGCCAGGGCCTCGTCCGCGTCGAGGATCCGGCCGGCGAGCAGGATGTCCAGGGCGATCGCCTCGCCGACCAGCTCCTTGAGCCGCCACAGGCCGCCGGCGGCGGCGATGATCCCCAGGTTGGTCTCGGGCTGGCCGATCTTCAGCTGCGGGGTGGCGATGCGGAAGTCCGCGGCGTAGGCGAGCTCCGCGCCGCCGCCCAGGGCGTAGCCGTCGACCGCGGCGATCACGGGCATGGGCAGCTTGTGGATCCGGTCGAAGATCCGCGAGTTGATCCCGGCCAGGGCGTCGTCGCGGCGGCGCTCGCGCAGCTGGGCGATGTCGGCGCCGGAGGCGAAGACTCCCTTGCCGTTCACCTCGGTGCCCGAGAGGATCAGGATCTTGGGGTGCCGCTCGAGGTGGCCGCACACGGTGTGCAGCTCCTCGACCATGGTCGCGTCGATGGCGTTGCGCACGGCGGGACGGTCCAGGACCACGTGCAGGCGGTCCTCGCGCTCCTCGAGCCGCAGGGCGGTGAACTCCGCGCCGAGGATCTCGCTGGGGCCGACCATCAGAGCTTCTCCACGAGCATCGCAGTGCCCTGGCCGACGCCCACGCACATGGTGGCGAGGCCGCGGTCCGCGCCCTCGCGCTCCATCCGGCCCAGCAGCGTCACGACCAGCCGGGAGCCGGAGGAGCCGAGCGGGTGGCCGAGCGCGATCGCGCCGCCGTCGTTGTTGACGATCCCGGCGTCGAGGCCGAGGCGGCGGATGCAGGCGAGGGACTGGCTGGCGAACGCCTCGTTGAGCTCGACCGCCCCGAGGTCGCCGATGCCCCACCCGGTGCGCTCGAGCACCTTCTGCGTGGCGGGGACGGGCCCGAGGCCCATGATCTCCGGGGCCACGCCGGCGGAGGCGCCGTCGACGATCCGCGCCCGGGGGGTCAGCCCGTACTTCTCGGCGGCGCGCTCGGAGACCACGAGGATCGCCGAGGCGCCGTCGTTGAGCGTCGAGGAGTTGCCGGCGGTGACGACCGTCCCGTGGTCGACCACCGGGCGCAGCCTGGCGAGCACCTCGGCGGTGGTGCCGGGGCGGGGGCCCTCGTCGGTGTCGACGACGGTCGTCGCACCCTTGCGGCCCTTGACGGTCACCGGGACGATCTCAGGGGCGAAGCGCCCGGCGTCGATCGCGGCGATGGCCCTCTCGTGGGAGGCCGCGGCGAACGCGTCGGCGTCCTCGCGCGAGATCTTGTCGACGATCGCGACCTCCTCGGCCGTCTCCGGCATCGAGTAGGTCATCTTGTCGTGCTTCTTGAACTCGGGGTTGGTGAAGCGCCAGCCGATGGAGGTGTCGAAGACGTCGCCGGGCTTGGCGAAGCCCTTGGCCGGCTTCTCCATGACCCAGGGGGCGCGGGACATCGACTCCACCCCGCCGGCGACGACGATGTCCGCGGCCCCGGCCTTGATCATGTGCGAGGCCATGATGATGGCGGACAGCCCGGAGGCGCACAGGCGGTTGACGGTGATGCCGGGGACGGTGTCGGGGAAGCCGGCGAGCAGCCAGGCCATGCGGGCGACGTTGCGGTTCTCCTCGCCGGCGCCGTTGGCGTTGCCGAGGATCACCTCGTCGACGTCGTGCGGGTCGATCCCGGCGTCGGTCACTGCGCGGCCGACGACGAGGGCGGCGAGATCGTCGGGGCGCACACCGGAGAGTGCGCCGCCGTACCGGCCCACGGGGGTGCGGGCGCCGCCGACGAGGAGGGCCTGAGGGATGGAGGGCATGGAAGGAACTCCTGTCGCGACGGGAAGCGGCCGACATCCGGGCGTCGTCGCCCGACTTTACTGACCGATCGTTCATCAAACCATCCCACGCGTGCGCCCGTGGGGTCAACAGAGCACGCCGCCACGAAGGACCGTGGCCGGCTCCACGCATCGAGATCCTGGCCCACGGTGACCTTCCGGGACCAGCGGACCAGCGGCAGAACGGCCGACCCGGACGGCACGAGAACGAGGAGGGCGGCACGTGGGAGACCGCGCCCCAGGAGGTCGTCGCCGCCGGATGACGTCGGAGCCGTGAGATCCTGGCGTCCTCATCACAGACTCGAGCCGGCGCGTCCCGCCGGGGTCACCGGAGGTGCAGGATGTCGTTCCAGGAGTCCATGGAGCTCGTCGGAGAGGCCGTCGACGTCGCCGGCGTCGTCGCCATCGTCATCGGGACGGTGGTCGCGACCCTCCTGGCCGGGCGGGACCTGCTGGGGCGCCGGGGCGGGGAGCGCGACACCTACGAGAGCTACCGGCAGCGGCTGGGCCGCTCGATCCTCCTGGGCCTGGAGCTGCTCGTGGCCGCGGACATCATCAAGACCGTCGCCATCACCCCCACGTTCGAGTCGGTGGGGGTGCTGGCGCTCATCGTGCTCGTGCGCACCTTCCTCAGCTGGTCCCTCGAGCTCGAGATCAGCGGGCGGTGGCCGTGGCAGAAGGCGCACGAGAAATCCGCGCCCCTGCCCGAGCGGACCGTGTAGGCCCGCCGGGTCCCGGCCGGGCGCTCAGGCCTCGGGCGGGTACTCCTCCGGGCGCAGGTCCCGGCTGCACGGCACCCGGTGGCCGGGCACGAGCTGGTTGGCGGCCCTCGCCAGGGTGTCCCGGTCCCGGGGCGGCAGGTACAGGGCGTGGTGCAGGTAGGCGTCGAGCTCCAGCTCCCCGACCTCCCCGCCCAGGTGGACGTACCGCAGCCACAGGTCGCGCCCACCCAGCCCGGTGCTCGTCAGCGCGGTGCGGATCAACCTGGCCTGCGTCCTGGCGATCGTCCGATCGTCCATCTGACCCCTTCTGCCCGCTGCCACCAGGATAGTCGGGGGACCGGGACGGAGGCAGCTCGCGCGGGCACGCGGACCGAGGACCCGTGGGCGTCCGGGGCCGCGGGACGGGCTACCCGCGGTGCGGCTCCGGGCACGCGTGCGCGCGCAGCCCCGCGCCGACGGCGGACAGCCACGCCGCCACCGACGAGCGGGCCTCCTCGGTGCCCGGGTGGCGGGCGCGCAGGTGCAGGCCTCCCTCGCCCACCACGAACCACACCTGCACCCCGGTGGTCGGCGCCGACGCGGAGATGTGCTGTGCCCGCAGCTCGGGCGCCAGGGCCGCGGGCAGCCGCCGGTAGTCGAGGTAGGACAGCATGAACATGCCCGGCGGGACGGGCAGGCCGCCGTGGGGCCGCAGGATCGGCTCCAGGGCGTGCGAGCCCAGCTCCAGCGCCTCGCGCACGGCGGCGCGGCAGGCCTGCGGATCGGGGTCCGAGCACTCGAGCACCGCATTGGTGATGAACCAGCCCACGGCGTCGCGCCAGCGCGGTGCGGTGCGGCTGTGCACGGGCAGGACCGCGCGCAGGGGCCGGCCGGCCAGCTCGGCGGTCGCCCGCGTCAGCACCGAGACCACCAGGACCAGCAGCCGGACGTGGAGCGCGTCCGCGCGGGCCTCCAGACGGGCCAGGCCCTCGGCGTCGAGGACGTCGTGCGTGGTCACCGTCTCGGGCGCCGGGGCGCCGAGGTCGCCCAGGGGCAGGGGGAAGACGGGCAGGGCGCCGTCGCCGTCCGCGAGGATCCGCTCCCAGCGCCGCACGACCTGCGGCGGGGCCGGGGGACCCGCGGCGAGCTCCCGCGTGTGCTCGGCGAAGGACGCCGCCGGCGCCCGGCCCGCACCGGGTGGGCGCCCGGCGCGGACGTCGTCCAGCCCGTCGAGCAGGTCCCGGGCGAGCAGGGGCAGGGACCAGGCGTCCACGTGGGCGTGGTCGGCCGCGAGCACGACGACGACGGGCCCGGCCGCGGGCTCGATCAGGCACAGCCGGTGCGAGGGCCGGGCCAGCGGGGAGCAGGCGGCGTCGGCCACTGCCCGCAGGGCCGCCCGCGTTCCGGCGGGGCCGACCTCGTGCCGGGTCCACACGGGGTGCACGGCGTCGGCGATCTCGTGCAGCCGGACGCGGCCGTCGTCGTCGGCGGAGAAGACGGTGCGCAGCGTGTGGTGCCGTCGCACGACACCGGCCCAGGCCTCGCCCAGCTCAGTGGAGCTCACCGGATCGGTGAGCTCCACGGCCACGGCCATCCAGGACCCCGGACGGGGACCGGCGCCCACGTGCAGGCCCTGGTCGAAGGACACCGGCAGCGGCCGGCCGGAGTCCGTGGCGGGGACCGTGCAGCTGGACAGGCGGCCCTCGGGCAGCCGGGCGTGCGTGATGCTGGTCAGCCGCATGCGCACCTCCTGATCGGGCCGGGACGGTCCGGCCGCCGAGGACGCGCCCGGCCCACCGGTGGTCACAATCTACGCGTACCGTGGCGGCATGCCGACGCTCGAGCTCCCCCGCTGCCGCCTGACCTACGACGTGACCGGCGCCGGCCCGCCGGTCGTCCAGCTGCACGGGCTGCTGTCCGACCAGGCCGCCAACACCGCCGGCGGCCTGGACCTGGCCTCCGCGCTGAGCGGGCACCGCACGGTGCGCTACGACGCCCGCGGCCACGGCCGCTCCGCGGCGGAGCCCGTGGCCGAGGACTGGGCCTGGCCACGGCTGGCCGAGGACCTGCTGCACCTGCTGGACGTCGTGGCGCCCGGTGAACCGGTGCACGGCATCGGCCCGTCCATGGGGGCGGCCACGCTCCTGCACGCCGCCCTGGCCGAGCCCCGGCGGTTCCGCTCGCTCACGCTCTGCGTGCCGTCGACGGCCTGGGCCTCGCGCCGCGACCAGGCGGGGGCGTACCGGCGGAGCGCGGACCTGGTGGAGCGCCACGGCCTCGAGGCCTACCTCCGGGCCGGGCGGGCCGCGGTCCGGCCGCCCGCGGTGGCGGACCGCCCGGCGCACCCACCGCGCGTCGACCCCGGTCTGCTGCCCGCCGTGCTGCGCGGGGCGGCCGGCACCGACCTCCCGCCGGTCGACGAGCTGTCGCGGATCGGCGTCCCGGCCCTCGTGCTGGCCTGGTCCGACGACGCCACCCACCCGCTGTCCACGGCCGAGGCGCTGCGCGCGGCCCTGCCCGGCGACGGCCTGCACGTGGCCGGCACGCCCGCCGAGCTGGCCGAGTGGCCGCGCCGGTGCGCCGCCTTCGTGCGGGCGGTGGAGGCGGGCCGGCAGGCCGGTCCGGCCGTCTGAGCCGCACGGCCCCCCCCGGGGGGGCCGTGCTCCGTCGGGGCCTGCTGGGGGTCAGAGCCGGCGGCCGGCGGTGAGGGAGGCGCTCATGAACTCGGCGATCACCTTCTGGGAGATCGCGACGTCGAGGACGAACACGCCCTCCTCGTGGCCGGCCAGCCAGTCCGTGAGCACCTGCAGATCGGCCAGGGAATGGATCTTGGCCCCGTCCGCGCCCATCGCCCGGCCGATGGCGGCGAAGTCGACCTCGTCGATGAGCATCGCGGTGGGGTCCAGGCCCTTGGACGCGTACTGGTGCAGCTCGGCGCCGTAGGCGGAGTCGTTGAGCACCACGATCACCCCGCGCCGGGTGGCGCGCAGGAAGGTCTCGAGGTCGGCCAGGCCCATCAGCCCGCCGCCGTCGCCGGAGACGAACACGGTGGTGCGGTCGGGACGGGCCACGGAGACCCCGGCCGCGGAGCCGAAGCCCAGCCCGATGGACTGGAAGGCGGTGCCGACCAGGACCATGGCCTGCGGGTCGGGCACGGACAGGTACATCGGGGCCCAGCCGATGAAGTGGCCGCCGTCCATGACCACGGAGCGGTCGGCGGGGAGGATCGCCTCGAGGGCGGAGACGACGGCCCGGGGGTTGAGCCGGCCGTCGGGGCCGAACTCGGCCGGGTCCTCGACCGGGGCGGAGCCGCGGAAGGCGGCGGTGGCGACCTCGGGGGCGGCCGCCCGCCAGGTGTCCTCCGGGGCGGTGGCGGAGATCCGGCCGGTGAGGGCCTGGAGGAACGGTCCCAGGTCCGCGCGCACGTAGTCGGTGACCGGGGGCGTGAGGTCCTCGGGTTCGTTGTCGATGCGGATCACCTGGGTGCCGGGAGCGAAGAGGGTGCCGTAGCGCAGCTGGAAGGCGTTCAGCGAGGCCCCGGCGACCAGGACGACGTCGGCCTGCCGGGCCAGCTCCAGGCGGTGGGCGCGGGTGAAGCCGCCGGCGATGCCGAGGTCCCACGGGGAGTCGAAGACCCCGGTGGCCATCGCGGAGGTCATGAACAGCGCCCCGAGCCGGTCCCCGATCTCGGTGATCGGGGTCGTGGCCCCCGCCAGGAGCACCCCGCGTCCGGCGAGGACCAGCGGCCTGGCCGCGGTGCGCAGGATCCCGGCGATGCGGTCGAGGTCCTCGGTGGAGGCGGTGAACGTGGGCTTGACCGGCAGCGGGTCCAGGGGTGCCGGGGCGGTGAGGGGGGCGGTGGTGTGGTCGTAGGGGAGGGCCAGCACCACCGGCTGGACGGTCTGGGCGGCGAGGTCGAAGGCCCGGTGGGCGATCGCGGTGGCGTTGTCCGGGGCCGCGACCAGGGTGGTGACCCCGGCGGCGGCGGCCGCGGTGGTCTGGTCGATGTCGAAAGCCCGCCGCCCCGTGGTCGGGGCGTCGCCGACGACCAGGACCAGAGGGATCCGTGCCAGCCGGGCCTCGGCCAGGGCCGTGTAGGTGTTGGTGAACCCGGCCCCGTAGGTGGTCGTGGCGGCCCCGATCCGCCCGGTGGCCCGGTGGTAGGCGTCGGCCATGGCCACGGTGGCGGCCTCGTGCCGGGCGGAGGTGAAACCGAAGCCGCGGGAGGTCAGCGAGCTGATCAGGTGGGCGTTGCCGTTGCCCATCAGGCCGAACAGGTGGTCGGTGCGCTCGGCCAGCACATCGGCCACTGCCGTCGAGACGGTGGGGAGCAGGGGATCGGTGGTCATGGAGGAGTCCTTTCGGCGGGGCTCCGGTGGGAGTCCCGGGTGGGAGCGGGGTGTGCTCGGGGGCGGCCCGCACGAGCGGAGCCGCCCGCCCGCACCCGTGGGTGCCGGCGGGCGGCTCCGTCGTCGGCCGCAGCGACGCTCAGTCGCGCTGCTTCTCGGCGGCCTCGGAGGCCGCGAGGATCTCGGCGGCCTCCGGGTGCTCGGCGACGTAGTCCTCGTGCACCTCCTGGACGTGCAGGTCGATCTCCTGGATGTCCTTGGGGACGAGGGACACGGCGATGAAGGAGACGATCGCGATGCCGGCGATGTAGACGCCGATCGTCCAGGACATCCCCGTCTCGTTGAGCAGCAGCTGGGCGATCATCGGGGCGAACGCGCCGCCGATGATGGAGCCGAACGCGTAGCCGATCGAGACGCCGGAGTAGCGCACGCGGGCCGGGAACATCTCGGCGTAGAGCGCCGACTGCGGGCCGTAGGACGGGCCGAGGCCCACGGTGAGGATCACGATGGCCAGGGCGAACAGCGGCAGCGAGGCGGTGTCGAGCAGGAACCACATCGGCACGGCCCACAGGATGATGATGGCGTAGCCGATCTGGAAGGTGCGCACGCGCCCGATCTTGTCCGAGATCCAGCCGCCGAACATCGTGAAGACGAGCCAGCCCACGCCGCCGATCAGGGAGGCGATGAGGGTCTGCGAGCGCGGCATGCCCAGCACGTTGGAGCCGTAGGAGGCGAAGAACGCGATCACGAGGTAGCCGGCGGCGTTGTTGGCGGCGAAGATCAGGGCCGCGAGGGTGACCGGCTTCTTGTGGTGCTTGAACAGCTGGCCCAGGGGAGCGGAGGACTCCTTCTTGCGCAGCTGCATCTCCTTGAAGACCGGGGACTCGTCGACGGTCTTGCGGATGAGGTAGCCGACCACGATCAGCACCACGGAGGAGAGGAACGGGATGCGCCAGCCCCACGCCTGGAAGTCCTCGGGGGACATCATCGAGGTGAGGGCGAACATGAAGGACGTGGCGAGCAGCATGCCCAGCGGCACGCCGATCTGCGGGTAGGCGCCGAAGAGGCCGCGCTTGTTGCGCGGGGCGTGTTCGACGGACATCAGGGCCGCCCCGCCCCACTCGCCGCCGGCCGAGAAGCCCTGCATGACGCGCAGGACCACCAGGAAGATGGGGGCCCAGATGCCGATCGTGGCGTAGGTGGGGAGCATGCCGATCAGCATCGTCGCGGCCCCCATGCCCACGAGGGTGAGGACCAGGACGATCTTGCGGCCGTACTTGTCGCCGAGGTGGCCGGCGACCACCGCGCCGAGGGGCCGGAAGAGGAAGCTGATGCCCAGGGAGGCCCACGCCACCACCTGGGCCAGGCCGGCGTTCTCCTCGGACAGCGGCGCGAAGTACAGCGGGGCCAGGACGAAGGCCGCCGCCTGGGCGTAGATGAAGAAGTCGTACCACTCGATGGTGGTGCCCACGAGGGTGCCGACGAGGACCTTGCGCTCCTCGCGCGAGATCTCGTGCCGCCCGGCCGGGGCGGATGAAGTGTGCGCCATGTGCTCTCCAGTGGAATCGGGGACGGCGACGTCCTCGGCGGCCGAACGGATCATGACCGAACGTTCGGTAGTTCAGGGGAATACTACGGGGAGAAGTGATGCCTGTCACCCTCCGGGCGGAATGATCGAACCGTGTATCACGAATGTGACACGGACCACCCCCAGGGGGTCCGGGGGCGGCCACGCCCGGGCCGCGCGGCCCGCACCTGTGCCGCCCTCGCCCGGCCGGAACGCCGCCCTTCCCCGGCCGGAACGCGGCCGGGCCCGGCCCTCCGAGGAGGACCGGGCCCGGCGGCGCGGCGGGGGCGTGCGGGAGCGGCGGCTCAGCGGTAGAGCCGCTCCGAGGCCAGGCGCGCGCCCGCCACGAGGGACTCGAGCTTGGCCCACGCGATCTGCGGGTGCAGGCGCCCGCCCAGTCCGCAGTCGGTCGAGGCGACGACGTTCTCGCGGCCCACCACGGAGGCGAACTGCTCGATCCGGTCCGCGACGAGCTCGGGGTGCTCCACGACGTTCGTCGAGTGCGAGACCACCCCGGGGATGATGACGCGGCCCTCGGGCAGCTCGTGGTCCCGCCACACCTTCCACTCGTGGGCGTGCCGGGCCGAGGCGCCCTCGAAGGTGTAGCCGCCGGCGTTGATGGTCAGCATCAGGTCCACGAGGTGCTTCAGCTCGAGGTCGGTGGTGTGCGGGCCGTGCCAGGAGCCCCAGCACAGGTGGAAGCGGACCTGCTCCTCCGGGATCCCGCGCAGCGCGTGGTTGAGGGCCTCGACGCGCAGCCGCGTGAACGCCAGGTAGTCCTCGACCGTGGGCTCGGGGTTGATCTGGTCCCAGGACTCCGCGATGGACGGGTCGTCGATCTGCACGGTCAGCCCGGCGTCCGTGATCGCCAGGTACTCCTCGCGCATCGCGTCGGCGCAGGCGTAGACGAGCTCCTCGTCGGTCCGGTAGTACTCGTTGGTCACGCGCGCCGCGGAGCCGGGGGAGAGGGCGGCGACGAATCCGGTCTCCGCCCCGGTGGCCGCCATGGCGGCCCGGAGGTTGCGGACGTCCGAGGCCACCGCCTCCTGGCCGGTGTAGGTCAGCGGTCCGGTGATCTTGGGCTGTTTGGTCGAGGAGCGTCCGGTGAGGATGCCCGACGCCGGGTCCTCGTACGCCTCCCGGAAGCGCTCGCGGTCCCGGCGGTCCGGGAAGCTCGTGAGCACGATGTGGCCGGGCGAGGAGCGCTTCTTCTCCGTGGACGCCCACCGGTCCTCGTCGGAGGGGGTGAGGCCGCCGAGGCGGGAGAAGGAGTAGTTCCACCACGCGCCGTAGTCGACCGCGCTGGACATCGTGTGCCCGTACTCGCCGTCGTTGACGACGTCCACGCCGATCTCGCGCTGCCGGCGGACCACGTCCTCGACGCCCACGGCGAGCTCGTCGGTGAGCTGCTCGAAGGTGGTGGCGCCGTCGGCGTGCCGCTGGTTGGCCTCGAGCAGGCGCGGGGTGCGCGGCAGGGAGCCCACGTGGGTGGTCTGCACGTGATCGGTGTTCTGCATGGTCATGCGTGTCCTCCTGGGGATCTGCGGGAAGGTCGGGGGCCGGTCAGGACCACAGCCGGCGGGAGGCGAGCTCGGCCCCGCGGGCGAGGGTCTCGAGCTTGGCCTCGGCGATCTGCGGGTGGATCCGCCCGCCCAGGCCGCAGTCGGTCGAGGCGATGACGTTCTCGCGGCCCACCTGGCGGGCGAAGCGCTCGATCCGGTCGGCCACGAGCTCGGGGTGCTCCACGACGTTGGTGGCGTGGGAGACGATCCCCGGGATGATGACCTTGCCCTCGGGCAGCTCGTGGTCCTGCCAGACCTTCCACTCGTGCTCGTGCCGGGCGTTGGCGGCCTCGAAGCTGTAGCCGCCGGCCCTGATGGAGAGCATGAGCTCCACCAGGTGCTCGAACCCGAGGTCCGTGGTGTGCGGACCGTGCCAGGAGCCCCAGCACAGGTGGAAGCGGACCTGCTCCTCCGGGATGCCCTCGAGGGCGTAGTTGAGGGCCTCGACCCGCTTGCGCGTGAACGCCAGGTAGTCCTCCACGCTGGGCTCGGGGTTGACCTGGTCCCAGTTCTCCGCGATGGACGGGTCGTCGATCTGCACGATCAGCCCGGCGTCCGTGATCGCCCGGTACTCCTCGCGCATGACCTCGGCGCACGCGGTGAGCACCTCGTCCTCGTCCGCGTAGTGGGTGTTCTCCAGCCGGGCGCACGAGCCCGGGGACAGCGCGGCGAGATAGCCCTCGCTCGCGCCCGTGGCCTCCAGGCCCGCCCTGAGGTTGCGGATGTCGGCCTCCAGCGCCGCGTGGCCCGTGTACTCCAGCTTCCCCGTGATCTTCGGGAACGGCGCCTGCTTGCCCGTGGTGATGCCCGAGGCAGGATCCATGTACGCCTCGTGGAAGATCCGGCGGTCCCGGCGGTCCCCGAAGCTCGTCAGCACCACCCGGCCGGGGGAGGAGCGCTGCGGCTCCTGCTCCCACAGGTCCACCTCGCCGGGGGTGAGGCCCGAGATCCGGGCGAAGATGTAGTGCCACCAGGCGCCGTAGTCGACCTCCGCGGCCATGACGTGGCCGTACTCGCCGTCGTTGACCACGTCGATCCCGAGCTCGTCCTGCCGGCGGACCACGTCGACCACGGAGTCCTGCAGGAGCCGGTCGTACTCGGCCTCCGGGACACCGCCCTTCACCCGGTTCGCCTCGAGCAGCGCCGGGGTCCGGGGGAGGGACCCGGCGTGGGTCGTGCGGATGCGGTCGGCACTGTGCAGCATGGGGCGTACGTCCTTTCCATCGGTCCTGGCGGTAGCACCGGAGGCGGGACGGGGAACCGTCGCCCGGGTTGCTGCGGCGTCGTCGAGCCAGATCTCTCGGCCGCTCTGGATGGTGACCTCCCCATCCAAGCGCACCGGCGGGCGCCGCGCCATTCGGTGCCCGCGTGACGGGCATGACGGATTGTGACACGCGCGGTCCTGCTCGCCGTCGTGGTCCGGATCACATACCGTGACGGTGAGCGGTGCCCCGGACCCGGCGGGCACCGCGGACGGAAGGAAGGATCCCCATGTTCCAGGACAACGGCCTCGAGGGGCGCACCGCGCTTGTGACGGGCGGAGCGAGCGGCATCGGCCTGGCGGCCGCCCGAGCCCTCTCCGGCGCGCACGCCCACGTGGTGGTGGCCGACGTCGACGAGGCCGGCGCGCAGCGCGTCGCCGGCGAGCTCGGCGGGCGGGCCTGGGCCGTGGACCTGCTCGACACCGGGGCGCTCGCCGAGCTGAGCCTGGAGGTCGACGTGCTGGTCAACAACGCCGGCATCCAGAAGGTGTCCCCCCTGCAGGAGTTCGATCCCGCGGACTTCCACCGCATCCTCGTGCTGATGCTCGAGAGCCCGTTCCTGCTGGTGCGCGCGGCGCTGCCCCACATGTACGAGAAGGGCTGGGGGCGCGTCATCAACGTCTCCTCCGTGCACGGGCTGCGGGCGTCCCCCTACAAGAGCGCCTACGTCTCGGCGAAGCACGGTCTCGAGGGGCTCTCCAAGACCATCGCGGTGGAGGGCGCGGCCCACGGGGTGACCAGCAACTGCATCAACCCCGGCTACGTGCGCACCCCGCTCGTCGAGAAGCAGATCGCCGACCAGGCGAAGGTGCACGGCATCCCCGAGTCCGAGGTGGTGGAGCGGATCATGCTCGGCGAGACGCCGATCAAGAAGCTCGTGGACCCGGAGGACGTCGGCAGCCTCGTCGCGTGGCTGGCCGGGCCGCACGCATCCATGGTCACCGGGGCGTCCTACACGATGGACGGCGGCTGGACCGCGCGCTGAGCCCCGTCCCCGCGCCGGTGGCGTGCCTCGTCCGGGCCGTCCGGCGCCGGCCCGGGGCCGCTCAGCGGTGGCCCAGCTCCCGGGAGAGCCGGTGGGCCTCCGTGAGCAGGGCCCGCCCCAGGGGCTGCCGGCGCTCGCCGGTGAACCGTGGCTCGATGCCCGTGAGGCTCAGCGCGTAGACCGGCGCGCCCGTCGCGTCGAAGACTGCCGCGGCCATGCCCCAGCTGCCCTCGACGATCAGCCCCGGGTTCACCGCGAAGCCCTCCCGCCGCACGTCCGCGAGCAGCTCCCGGACCCGCTCGGGCGTGTGCAGGGGACCCCACTCGGCCCGGGCCCCGGCCGTGGCCGCGAGGACCCGGTCCACCTCCGCGTCCGGGAGGTGGGCCAGGATCGCCAGCCCCGCCGAGGCCACGCCGAGCGGGAGCCGCAGCCCCTCGTAGAGGACGTGGGAGCGGATGGGGAAGGCGCCCTCCACGCGCGCCAGGCAGACGGTCTCCAGCCCGCGGCGGACGGAGAGGAAGGCGCTCTCGCCGGTGGCCTCCGCGAGCCGGCGCAGCGAGGGCCCGGCCAGTTCCCGGATCGGGTAGCGGTGGGCGGCCACCGCGCCCAGCACGTACAGCTCCGGGCCCAGCTGCCAGGCCCCGGTGCCGGCATCGCGGTCCACGAGACCCTCCTCGGCGAGTCCCGTGAGCAGCCGGTGCACGGTGGGGCGGGTCAGCCCGGTCTCGGCCGCGAGCTCGGCGACCGTGCTGCCCTCCTCCCGCCCGGCGACGGCCCGCAGCAGCTGCCCCACCCGGTGGACCACCTGGGTGCCCGCGCTCGTCCGCTCCTGTGCCATGACTCCACTATATGGACAGTCGGGGCACGAATGGCCGGATGCTGAGGATATCTACCGTCATTCCGGGAGAGCTGTTGACCGGTATGTGGAGGCTCCCTAGATTGAGTGCTGAGTCACCGTCGCACGAGAGGGAGGGACAAAGGTGTCCAAGGTCAGAGACAACGCTGTGGAGCTGCTGGCGGAGAGCCTGCGGGACGGCATGACGCTCGCCGTGGGCGGGTTCGGGCTGAGCGGGATCCCCCGGGATCTCATCGACGCGGTGCGGGACTCCGGGGCCACGGGCCTGACGGTGGTCTCCAACAACATGGGCGTGGACGGCAAGGGCCTCGGGGTGCTGCTCGAGAACCGCCAGGTGCGGAAGGTCCTCGCCTCCTACGTGGGCGAGAACAAGCGGTTCGCCCAGCAGTACCTGGACGGCGAGCTCGAGGTCGAGTTCAATCCGCAGGGCACCCTCGCCGAGCGGCTCCGGGCCGGCGGCGCGGGCATCCCCGCCTTCTACACGAAGACCGGCGTGGGCACCCTCGTGGCCGAGGGCAAGCCGCACGCCGAGTTCGACGGCGAGACCTACGTGCAGGAGCGCGGCATCGTCGCCGACATCGCCCTGGTCCACGCCCACACCGGGGACGCCGACGGCAACCTCGTCTACCGCTACACCGCGCGCAACTTCAACCCGATCGTCGCGACCGCGGGGAAGGTCACCTTCGCCGAGGTCGAGCACCTCGTGCCGGTCGGCGAGATCCACCCCGACCACATCGTGACCCCCGGCGTCTACGTCCAGCACGTCGTGCAGTACAGCGGTGCGCCCAAGGACATCGAGCAGCGCACCGTCCGTCCCCGGCCCGCCATGGCCGGGCAGTCCTCCCAGCAGAACGGAGACCAGGCATGAGCTGGACCCGCGACGAGATGGCGGCCATCGCCGCCGTCGAACTCTCCGACGGCGACTACGTCAACCTCGGCATCGGCATCCCCACCCTCGTGGCCAACAACCTCCCCGAGGGCGTCAACGTGGTGCTGCAGTCCGAGAACGGCGTGCTCGGCATGGGCCCGTTCCCCTACGAGGGCGACGAGGACCCCGACCTCATCAACGCCGGCAAGCAGACCATCACGCTGCTGCCCGGGGCCTCCATCTTCGACTCCGCCACCTCCTTCGGGATGATCCGCGGCGGCCACGTCAAGATCGCGATCCTCGGCGCCATGCAGGTCTCCGGCACCGGCGACCTCGCCAACTGGATGATCCCCGGCAAGATGGTCAAGGGGATGGGCGGCGCCATGGACCTGGTGGCCGGCACCCCGCGCGTCGTCGTGCTGACCGAGCACGTGACCAAGGACGGCTCCGCCAAGATCAGGACCGAGTGCGACCTCCCGCTCACCGGGGTGCGCGTCGTCGACCGCATCGTCACGGACCTGTGCGTGTTCGACGTCGAGGACGGCGGGCTCGTGCTGCGCAGTCTCGCCCCCGGCGTCACCGAGGACGAGATCCGCGAGAAGACCGAGGCGTCCTTCCGCACCGACCTGCAGGACGTCACCCCCGACACCGTCCCCACCGAGACCGCCGCCCCCGGCGGCGCTGAGGAGAACCGATGAGCACCGCCACCGACGTCGTCGTCCTGTCCGGCGCCCGCACGCCCCAGGGCAAGATCCTGGGCCACCTGGCGTCCTTCACCGCGGCCGAGCTGGGCGCCCACGCCATCCGGGCCGCGCTCGAGCGCGGCGGGATCGCCCCCGAGCAGGTGGACTACGTGGTCATGGGCCACGTCCTGCAGGCCGGCGCCGGGCAGAACCCCGCCCGGCAGGCGGCCGTCACCGCGGGCATCCCCCTGAGCGTGCCCGCCGAGACCGTCAACAAGGTCTGCCTCTCCGGGCTCGTGGCCATCACCAACGCCGCCCGCATGATCCGCGCGGGCGAGGCCGAGATCGTCGTGGCCGGCGGCCAGGAGTCCATGACCAACACCCCGCACCTCGCGACGGGGGTGCGGCAGGGCAAGAGCTACGGCGACCTCAAGCTCGAGGACGCCGTGGCCAAGGACGGTCTGGTCGACGTCGCCGCGTGCGTGTCCATGGGCTCGCTCACCGAGTCCGGCAACGGCGAGCGCTCGATCTCCCGCGAGGAGCAGGACCAGGTCGCGGCCCAGAGCCACCAGCGCGCGGCCCGCGCCACGGAGGACGGCGTCTTCCGCGACGAGATCGCCCCCGTGACCGTCCCGCAGCGCAAGGGCGACCCGCTGGTCGTCGACACCGACCAGGGCGTCCGGCCGGAGTCCACGGCGGAGTCGATGGCGAAGCTGCGCCCGGCCTTCGCGAAGGACGGCACCATCACGGCCGGCAACTCCTCGCCGCTGTCGGACGGCGCGGCCGCCGTGGTGCTGACCAGCCGGGAGTACGCCGAGCGCCACGGCCTCGAGTACCTGGCCGTGGTCGGGGCCCCCGGCCAGGTGGCCGGCCCCGACACCTCGCTGCACTCCCAGCCCTCCCGGGCGATCGAGGCCGCCGTCGAGAAGGCCGGCTGGTCCGTGCAGGACCTCGACTTCATCGAGATCAACGAGGCGTTCGCGTCCGTGCTGATCCAGTCGCTGCGGGACCTCGACTACCCGTGGGAGAAGGCCAACATCCACGGCGGCGCCGTGGCCGTCGGCCACCCGATCGGCGCCTCCGGGGCGCGCCTGGCGCTGCACGCGGCGTTCGAGCTCTCCCGCCGCGGGTCCGGGAGGGCCGCGGTGTCCCTGTGCGGCGGCGGCGGCCAGGGCGAGGCGCTGCTGCTCTACCGCGACTGACCCCCGTCCCGCGCCTCGACCCCGGGACAGCCCCAGCGCGGTGGCCGGCCCCACCGGGCCGCCGGTGCCCGCCCGGACGTGGTGCCGGCCGTGGTGCTCGTGGTCCCGGGCCCGGTGTTCGGGGCGACCCTGCTGCGCGTCGGCGCGGGCTGAGCCGGCGTCAGCCGCGGCGCCGGGCCAGGGCCCGCCCCGCGGCGACCGCGGCGCCGCCGGCCAGGACCCAGGGCCCGGCGACGACGACCGGGTCCAGCCACGTGTGCGAGAGGTCGGCGCGCGTCGACCCGAGCCGCGAGGAGACGCCGTGCCGGGAGAACTCGCTGAGCACCCCGGTCTCGGTGACCGGGTTGTCCGGGCGCGGGCTCGCGAAGGAGACGAGGTGGCTCTCCCAGACGTCGACCCGGTCGGCCGCCAGCAGGATCAGCCAGTGCGCGGCCCGGGCCTCGCTGTACCTGCGGTAGGCGTGCCGGCGCAGCACCCCGGAGAGACCCTTCGGCGGGCAGGAGGTGCCGAAGACGGGCGTGAGCCCGGCGTGCTCGACCGACCGCTCCCGCGGCCGCTTCTCCTCCTGGCGCTCGGGGACGTCCCAGTGGGCACCGGTCGCACCCGGGTCGTAGCGCAGCTTCGGCACGGACGGGCGGTCGGCAGGATCCAGGTCCGCGCCCCAGCCGGGGATGCGGGCCCGCAGCGCCTCGCGGTCGACGGAGCGCACCGGTTCGCCGGCGGTGTACGGGGTGTGCTGGGAGACATCGGGGGTGTTCGTCATGGTGCTACCTTCCGGATCGGCCCCGCGGCCCTGCCGCCTCAGGAGGCGGTGGGCACGACGAGCGGCTTGATGCAGCCGTCCAGCTTGGACGAGAAGATGTGGTACCCCTCGGCGATGTGCTCCAGGGGGATGCGGTGGGTCACGAGGTCGCTGGGGGTGAGGTAGCCGTTGCGGATGTGCTCGAACAGCCGCGGCCACTGTCGCTTCACGGGGCACTGGTTCATCCGCAGGGTCAGCCCCTTGTTGAGCGCGTCGCCGAACTTCACGGCGCTGAACATCGGCCCGTAGGCCCCCATCACCGAGACGGTCCCGCCCTTGCGCACGGAGTCGATCGCCCAGTTCAGCGCGATTGGGGACCCGCCCTGCAGCTTGAGCTTGGCCGCGGTCACGTGCTGGACGAAGCTGCCGTCCGCCTCGGCTCCGACGGCGTCGATGACGACGTCCGCGCCCAGGTGGTCGGTGGTCCTCTTCATCTCCACCACGATGTCGTCGTGCTCGGCGAAGTTGAACGTCTCGGCGTGGGCGAACTCCCGGGCCTTCTCGAGCCGGTACTCCAGGTGGTCGATCACGATCACCCGGCCGGCGCCCATCAGCCAGGCGGACTTCGCGGCGTACAGCCCCACGGGGCCGGCACCGAGGACGACGACGGTGTCGCCCTCGACGATGTCGCCGAGCTGCGCCCCGAAGTAGCCGGTGGCGAGGGCGTCGGTGCACAGCACCGCGTCCTCGTCGGTCATCCACTCCGGGATCGGGGAGGGCCCCACGTCGGCGAACGGGACGCGCACGTACTCGGCCTGACCTCCGTCATAGCCCCCGCAGGTGTGGGAGTAGCCGTAGATCCCGCCCACCGCCGTGGCGTTGGGGTTCACATTGTGGCAGTTGGAGTACAGCCCCCGGGCGCAGAACCAGCAGGACCCGCAGTACACGTTGAACGGCACCATGACGCGGTCGCCGGGCGCCAGGTTCCGCACCGACGGGCCGACCTCATGCACCACGCCGACGAACTCGTGCCCGAAGGTCGTCCCGACCCGGGTGTCCGGCATCATCCCGTGGTAGAGGTGCAGGTCGGATCCGCAGATCGCCGCGAGCGTGACCCGCACGATCGCGTCGTTGGGATGCTCGATCCCCGGGATGTCCTTCTCCTCCACGCGCACCTTGTACGGCCCGCGGTACACCATCGCCTTCATCCGACCCGTCCTGATTCATCAGTGGACTTCCGATGTGGCTCAGCGTCCCACCGGGCGGGTGGGGGGTCAACCCTTCCGCCGGGTCGGACGGTACCGGGGCGCCGTCCTCTCAGGCGGTGCGCTCCGGGACGCCGTGGTCGGTCCCCCGGCGCAGGAGGTCGGCGCTCGTGGGGACGCGCGGGTGGTACCGGCGGTCGAGCAGGGTGTTGGCCGCCCACGTCAGCAGGTCCCGCTCACGGACCGGCAGGTCCAGGCACTGGTGCAGGTACGCCCCGACCTCGAGCTCGTCGGCGGTCCCGCCGAGGCTGAGGTAGCGGACCCACAGCCGGCGGTGTCCGATCGACGCCCGCTCGAGCGCCTGGTGCAGTCTGACGGCCTGTTCCCGGCCCGGGGAGTCGTCCATCGTGGTTCCTTCCGTGCTGCTGTGCGGGGGTGCGTGGGGCCGGGTGCCCGAGCACCGGACGGGGGCGTGCATCCGCACCCACGGGCTCCACGGTAGGAAAGCGGCCGCGCCGGAGCGACAGTATTAGCGGAGGTACACCATTGTGTCCGAGTGTGAGGAAACGCCCGGCTCGCACCCAGGCGACGCCGAGACCGCGCAGGCGCATGGACACCCTGGCCCGCTTCGCCGAACGCACCACCTCTGCCCGAGGAGCCGGGAGGAATCGCCGGATCTCGGGCAGAGGTGGTGCGCTCGGCGGCTCAGGAGCCGACGACCCCCTCGTAGAGCTCCTCGAAGCGGGCGCGGACGGCGCGGTAGTGCTCCGCGTGCCCGGGCACCGGCTCGTGCTCCTGCCCGTGGGGCGGCCGGGCCCGCTCCACGTCGGGGGCGAGGGTCTCGAGCGCCAGCAGGGCGGTGCCGCGCAGGGTGGCGCGCTTGAACTCGGCCCGCGCCACGGGCTTGCCGAGGGCGTCGGCGAGCAGCTGCAGCAGCTCCGGCACGTCCTGCGACGCGCTGCCGGAGGCCACCACGCGGTCCACGCCGCCGGCGGCGTCCTCGAGCTGCTCGGCCACCCGGGCGTAGGAGACCGCGACGCCCTCGAGCACCCCGCGGGCGAGGTCGGCCCCGGTGCTCGAGGCGGAGACGCCGGCGAGCACCGCCCGGGCGCCACCGGCCCAGCCCGTCGAGCGCTCGCCCGTGAAGAACGGCAGGACCACGGGCGTGGAGCCGGCCACGTCCGCGGCGGCGACGTCCGTGAGCGTCGTGCCCTCCGGCAGGACCACCGTGCGTCCGAGCCAGTCGAGCGCACGGCCGACGTCGTTGAGGGCCCCGCCCAGCAGGCACCGCTGCGCGTCGATGCGGTAGCACCACAGCCCGGTCGGCACTCGATCCGGGATCCGGTGCAGCAGCACGCGGGCGGCCCCCGACGTGGCGGTGGAGACGACCATCGTCGAGGCGTCGGTGCCGCCGGTGCCGAGGTTGGCGCTCAGCCCGTCGGCCACCGGCGCGAACCAGGCCGCGCCCTGGAGGGACGGCCAGCGCTCGGTCACGGAGGCCGCGACGTCCGGGATCGGCTCGTGCGGATCGGCGAGGGGGTTGAAGTGCTCGGCGTCCAGTCCGCAGGCCAGGAGCAGGGGCTCGTCCCACCGGCCCGTGCGGCGGTCCAGCATCCCGGTCCACGCGGCCGTGGCGGTCCCGGCGCGCGCGGTGCCCAGCAGGCGCAGGTGCACGTACTCGCCCAGGGACATCCACTGCCGGGCCCGCTCCCACGCCTCCGGGTCCGTCTCCCGGAGCCACCGCAGCCGCGGGGCCAGGTACGAGGTGTGCAGGCGGGCGCCGGTGCGCTGCAGGGCGGCGGGCTCGTCGAGCTCCTGGCGCAGCCCGGCGAGCTGCTCGGCGCACCGCGAGTCGGCGTAGGTGAAGCACGTGGTGACCGCTTCGTCGTCGGCCCCGACGCCCACCAGCGAGGACGCGAAGGTGTCCAGGGCGACGCCCGCCACCCGGCCGGCCAGCGCGGGGTCGGCCAGGACGAGGTCGAGGACCGCCGTGAGCTCGTCCGTCACCTGGTCGGGGTCGATCACGGAGGTCCCGTCGGCCGCGGTGGTGAACCCGTGCTCGATCTTGTGCCGGTAGCCCCGCACCGGGGTCCCCGTGGCGTCGTGCAGACTGCCCCTGCTGCCCGTGGAGCCGACGTCGAGGGCCATCACCAGCGGGTCGACGGCGTCCTGCAGGTCCACGCTGAACGCGGCGCCGTCGTCCGGCCGCGGGGGCGTCGGGTGGTGGCTCATGGTCGGCTCCTCCTGTGGGCTGCGCGGCTGGCCCCAGTGTAGGAGGCGGCACGATGTCGTCCGGTCACATCGTGAGACGCGAGTCCGCCCATCAGGACGTTGCGGTCGAGAAGCGTAGTCTGGACGGCGGACCGTCGACGGCCGGCCCGGGCGCTCCACGGCCCGTGCGCCGCCCGTCCCACCACCGGACACCCTCGACCAAGGAGACGCAGCTCCGCCATGCCCCACCTCCGCTCCCGCACCTCGACCCACGGCCGCAACATGGCCGGCGCCCGCGCCCTGTGGCGCGCCACCGGCATGGGCGACGACGACTTCGGGAAGCCGATCGTCGCGATCGCGAACTCCTACACGCAGTTCGTGCCGGGCCACGTGCACCTCAAGGACATGGGCGACCTCGTGGCCTCCGCGGTCAAGGAAGCGGGGGGTGTGGCCAAGGAGTTCAACACCATCGCGGTCGACGACGGCATCGCGATGGGCCACGACGGCATGCTGTACTCCCTGCCCTCCCGCGACATCATCGCGGACTCCGTGGAGTACATGGTCAACGCCCACCGGGCCGACGCCCTGGTCTGCATCTCCAACTGCGACAAGATCACCCCGGGCATGCTGCTGGCCGCGCTGCGGCTGAACATCCCGGTGGTCTTCGTCTCCGGCGGGCCCATGGAGTCCGGCGAGGCCGTCGAGGGCGTCGTGGAGCACCGCCTGGACCTCGTGGACGCGATGTCCATGGCCGTCGACGAGTCCATCACCGACGAGCAGCTGGGCCAGATCGAGCGCAACGCCTGCCCCACCTGCGGGTCCTGCTCGGGCATGTTCACCGCCAACTCCATGAACTGCCTCACCGAGGCCCTCGGGCTGTCCCTGCCCGGCAACGGCACCACGCTGGCCACCCAGGTGGCCCGCAAGGAGCTCTTCCTCGAGGCCGGGCGCCGGGTGGTGGACCTGTGCTGCCGGTACTACGAGCAGGACGACGAGTCCGTGCTCCCGCGCAACATCGCCACGAAGGCGGCGTTCGAGAACGCCATGGCCCTGGACATCGCCATGGGCGGGTCCACCAACACGATCCTGCACATCCTCGCCGCCGCCCAGGAGGGCGAGGTGGACTTCACCCTCCCGGACATCGACGCCCTGTCCCGCCGGGTGCCCTGCCTGTGCAAGGTCGCGCCGAACTCCACGCGGTTCCACATCGAGCATGTGCACCGTGCCGGTGGCATCCCCGCGATCCTCGGCGAGCTGCGCCGCGCGGGCCTGCTCAACGAGGACGTGCACACGGTGCACGCCCCCGACCTGGCCACCTGGCTGGACGAGTGGGACGTCCGCAGCGGCCGGGCCTCGGAGCGCGCCCGGACCCTCTTCCACGCCGCGCCCGGCGGCGTGCGCACCACGCAGGCGTTCTCCACGGCCAACACGTTCGAGTCCCTCGACCTCGACGGCGAGGACGGCTGCATCCGCTCCGTGGAGCACGCCTACACGCAGGACGGCGGCCTGGCGATCCTCTACGGCAACATCGCCGAGGACGGGGCGGTCATCAAGACCGCCGGCATCGAGGAGGAGCTGTTCCACTTCGTCGGCAAGGCGTTCGTGGTCGAGTCCCAGGACGAGGCCGTCTTCGAGATCCTGTCCAAGAACGTGCAGCCCGGCGACATCGTGGTCATCACCCACGAGGGCCCCAAGGGCGGTCCGGGCATGCAGGAGATGCTCTACCCGACCTCCTACCTGAAGGGCCTCGGCCTCGGCCGGGAGTGCGCGCTGATCACCGACGGCCGCTTCTCCGGCGGCACCTCCGGCCTCTCGATCGGGCACATCTCCCCGGAGGCCGCCGCCGGGGGCGCGGTGGGCCTCATCGAGACCGGCGACGAGATCGAGATCGACGTCGCCCGGCGCGTGCTGCGCGTGAACGTGGACGACGCCGTCCTGGCCGCCCGCCGGCAGGCCAGGGGCCCGGCCCCCTGGTACCCCACGAAGCCGCGCGAGCGCCAGGTCTCCAAGGCCCTGCGCGCCTACGCGTCGATGGTCACCTCCGCGGACAAGGGCGCCGTGCGCGTGATCTGACCCGGTCCGTCCGTTCCTCGGGGGTCGCGGCGGGGGACGAGACACGAGTCACGTCCACTAGAGTTCCGTCGGGGCGCGCAACCGCTGCGCCCGGTCGTTCACGCGGGCCCCGCAGACCCCACGCCGGGGACCCGCGTCCGTCACAGTTCGGAGCTGCAATGGAACTCGTCACCGATCTCGTGGGCACCCTCGGCGGCTGGGTGTGGAACGTGGTCTTCGCCATCCTCATCGGGGTCGGCCTCTACCTGACCGTCCGCACCGGCGTGGTGCAGCTGCGGCTGGTCCCGGAGATGTTCCGGGTGCTGGGCGACAAGCCCGGCCTCGCCGAGGACGGCAAGAAGGGCATCTCCGCGTTCCGGGCCTTCACCGTCTCCGCCGCGTCCCGCGTGGGCACCGGCAACATCGCCGGCGTCGCGATCGCCATCAGCCTGGGCGGTCCGGGCGCCGTGTTCTGGATGTGGGTGATCGCCGGCATCGGCGCGGCCAGCGCGTTCACGGAGTCCCTGCTGGGCCAGCTCTACAAGATCAAGGCCCCCACCGGCTACGTGGGCGGGCCCGCCTACTACATGGAGCGCGGCCTCGGCGCGCGCTGGATGGGCCTGCTCTTCGCCGTCGTCATCACCCTCACCTACGGGTTCGTGTTCAACTCCGTGCAGTCCAACTCGATCGTGGACGCGCTGGGCGGCTCCCTCGGCATCGACATCGCCGCGGCGGAGGCCCTGTGGTTCCGGATCCTGGTCGGCGCCGTGCTCGTGGGACTGACCGCCGCGATCATCTTCGGCGGCATCCGCCGGATCTCCGCGGTCTCCGAGATCGTCGTCCCGATCATGGCGGTGCTCTACATCGGGCTGGGCCTGCTCGTGGTCGTCCTGAACCTCGGCGAGGTCCCCGCCGTGCTCGGCCAGATCCTTGAGGGGGCCTTCGGCATCCGCGAGTTCGTCACCGGCGGGCTGATCGGCGTCATCATCCAGGGCATGAAGCGCGGTCTGTTCTCCAACGAGGCCGGCATGGGATCGGCCCCCAACGCCGGTGCCACCGCGTCCGTGTCCCACCCGGCGAAGCAGGGCTTCCTGCAGGCGCTCGGCGTGTACTTCGACACCTGGCTGATCTGCTCGATCACCGCGTTCATCGTGCTCCTCTCCGACCCCGAGTTCGGCGGCCGGGAGGGCGCGTCCCTGACCCAGTCCGCGCTGGCCCTGCAACTGGGCAACTGGGCGGTGCACTTCCTGACGGTGGCGATCTTCCTGTTCGCGTTCACGTCCGTGATCGGCAACTACTACTACGGCGAGTCCAACATCCGCTTCCTCACGGGCTCGCCCGCGGCGATGACCGCCTACCGCGTGCTCGTGCTGGTGTTCGTCTTCGGCGGCGCCGTGCTGGCCTTGGACCTGGTCTGGTCCCTGGCCGACCTGTTCATGGCGGTCATGGCCACCATCAACCTGGTGGCCCTGGTGCTGCTCGCCGGCGTGGCCGTCCGGGTGCTCAGGAACTACGAGGCCCAGCGCAAGCAGGGTGTCGAGCCGATCTTCCACAGCGGCGACGTCCCGGGCCTGTCCGGGCTCGGCGCGTGGGACGGCACCGACGTGGTGACCACCCGCGCCTACTGGGACGACCTGGCGCAGAAGCCGGCGAAGACCCGCTGACCGGCCCGGAGCAGCCGGCCGGGGCCGGGGTCGCGTGGCGGCCCCGGCCCCGGCCGTTCTACAGTGAGGCCATGGAATCTCGCACGGACATCGACGCCTCGGCCCTGCGGCAGCTGCAGGCCCCCCTCAAGGAACGCTACCGGGAGCACCCCGAGGAGGCCCGCACGCCCCTGGAGTCCCACGGCGATTTCCGCGACCCGGGGCTCACCTGCACCGCCGACACGTGGGCCGGGCCCGTCCGGGCCGGCCTGCACGCCGCCACCGGCGGTGACGGCAGCGACGCCTGCTCCGGGGACATGCTCCTCGACGCGCTCGCGGCCTGCGCGGGCGTGACCCTGCGCAGCGTCGCCACGGCGATGGGCGTGACGATCCGGTCCGCCGACCTGCGCGCGGAGGGCGTGTTCGACGCCCGGGGCACGCTGGGCCTGGACCGCTCCGTGGCCGTGGGGGTCCAGGACGTCGTCCTCACCGTCCGCCTCGACACCGACGCCGACGACGCCACCCTCCAGCGGCTGGCCAAGTCGACGGAGCGCTACTGCGTGGTCAGCCAGAGCCTGAACACGGACGTGCAGTTCGTCGTCGAGCGCATGTAGCGACCGGCCCGTCGCAGGACGCGAACGGCTCCGCAGGCCCCAGGGCGTGCGGAGCCGTTCGCGTTCAGGCCAGGACCTGCCGCTTCGACGAGACGACCCCGGTGTTGAAGCCGGCGAGGTGGAGCCCGCCGTGGAAGCGGGCGTGCTCGATCTTCACGCAGCGGTCCATGACCACGTCGAGCCCGCCCTCCTCGGCGATCCGGGCGGCCTCCTCGTGCCAGGAGCCCAGCTGCAGCCACAGGGTCTTCGCCCCGACGGCCACGGCGTCGCGGGCCACGCCGGGGAGGTCGTCGTGGCGCCGGAACGCGTCGACGAGGTCGGGCGTCTCCGGCAGCTCCGCGAGGGACGGATAGACGGGCCGGCCCATGATCTCCTGCAGCACGGGGTTGACGAAGTACACCCGGTACGGCGAGGAGGACAGCAGGTAGGTCGAGACGAAGTAGGAGGCGCGGGACGGCTTGTCGGACGCACCCACGATGGCGATCGACTCGGTGCCGTGCAGGATGTTCAGCCGCTCGGGCGCGCTCGGCCCCGTCCACGTGCGGGTCTCGGCGCTCATCGGAGCGCTCCTTCGGTCGTGACGCCGGCGGCGACGTCGGTCGTGACGTCGGTCGTGACGTCCGAGGTGGCGTCGGTCGTGACGTCGGCGGTGCCACCGCCCGGGGCGCCGGCCGCGAGGCCGGGCGTCTCCCGGGGCAGGCCGGTGGCGGCGGCAAGGGCCTGGTCCAGGTCCCAGAGGATGTCCTCGACGTCCTCGAGGCCCACCGACAGGCGGATGAGGTCCTCGCGCACCCCGGCCTGGAGCAGCTGCTCGGCGCTCAGCTGCTGGTGGGTGGTCGAGGCCGGGTGCAGGACGAGGGTGCGGGCATCGCCGATGTTGGCGAGGTGGCTGGCCAGCTGCAGGTTCTCGATGAAGCGGGCGCCGACCTCCCGCCCCCCGAGCCGGTCCGTGGGGGAGACCCCGAACGCGAACACGGCGCCCGGGCCGAGGGGCAGGTACTTCCGGGCCCGCTCGTGGTGGGGGTGGCTCGGCAGCCCGGCCCAGTTGACGTAGGAGACGCGCGGGTCCTCCTCGAGCCACCGCGCGACAGCCTGCGCGTTGGCCAGGTGCGCGTCCATGCGCTGCGGCAGCGTCTCCACGCCCTGGAGCAGGTTCCAGGCGGACTGGGGCGCCAGGGCAGGGCCGATGTCCCGCAGCTGCTCGGTGCGCAGCCGGGTCAGGAACCCGTACTCCCCGAAGTTCCCCCACCAGGTGACGTCGTTGTACGTCGGCACCGGCTCCGTCATGGACGGGAAGTTGCCGTTCGCCCAGTCGAAACGGCCGGACTCGACCACGACGCCGCCCAGCGTGGTGCCGTGCCCGCCCAGGAACTTGGTGGCCGAGTGGATGACGATGTCCGCCCCGTGCTCGATCGGGCGGACCAGGTACGGCGGGGTCATGGTCGAGTCGACGACCAGCGGCACGCCGGCCTCGTGCGCGACCGCCGCCAGGCCCTCCAGGTCCGCGACGTCGCCGGAGGGATTGGCCACGACCTCCGTGTAGACGGCCTTGGTGCCCGGGCGCACCGCTGCCCGGTAGTCGGCGGGGTCGGTGCCGGGGACGAACGTGGTCTCGATCCCGAAACGGCGGAGGGTGACGTCCAGCTGGGTGACCGTTCCCCCGTAGAGCTGGGCGGAGGCCACGATGTGGTCGCCGGCCTGGGCGAGCGCGGCGAACACGAGGAACTCGGCGGACATGCCGGAGGCGGTGGCCACGGCGCCGATGCCGCCCTCGAGGGACGCGATGCGCTCCTCGAACGCCGCGACGGTCGGGTTGCCGATGCGGGAGTAGATGTTGCCGTACTTCTGCAGGGCGAACAGGTTGGCGGCGTCGTCGGCGTCCTTGAAGACGAACGAGGTGGTCTGGTAGATCGGGACCGCGCGGGCGCCGTGCTCGGCGTCAGGGGTGCCCCCGGCGTGCAGGGCGCGGGTGCGGAACCCGAACTGGTGGTCGGCCATGGGAAGAACTCCTCGTGCGAGTGGTGCCGCTGGTCGTTCCCGGGCGTCAGGAGGGTCCCGGCGGGGGTGCCGGGGCGCGGTGCTCCATCGGTCCTGGCGGTAGCACCGTGCGGTCTGCGACGTCGACCACGGTTGCTGCGGCGTCGTCGATCCAGGTCTCTCGGCCGCTCGGGATGGCTGCCACCCATTGTGCTGCCCCGGGCCGCCCCGTGCCAACCGGGGGTCACGAGCCGGCGGTGCGCCGACGCCGGACGGGGAGGCCGGCCGCTATGCTCTGCGCCATGCGCGGAAGGCACCCGTCTTTCCTGCGCCCACGACGCTGCGGAGGACCTCATGACGAAGACACGGCACTACACGATCGACGTGATCGCCGGCGACGGCATCGGCCAGGAGGTCATGCCGTCCGCGCTGCGCTGCGTCGACGCGCTGGCGCAGGCGCACGGCTTCGCCGTGGACTGGCGCGAGCGGGGCTGGGGGTCCGACCACTACCGGGCCCACTCCCGGATGATGCCCGTCGACGGCATCGAGCAGCTCGCCTCCGGTGACGGCGTCCTGCTCGGGGCGGTGGGCGCCCCGGACATCCCCGACGACGTGACCCTGTGGGGCCTGCTGATCCCGATCCGCCGTGAGTTCCACCAGTACGTCAACCTCCGGCCGATCCGGATCCTGCCCGGCGTCACCTCCCCCCTGCGCGGGCTCGACGAGCTGGACCTCGTCGTCGTCCGCGAGAACATCGAGGGCGAGTACTCCGAGGTCGGTGGCCGGCTCTACCGCGGCCGGCCCGAGGAGATGGCCGTCCAGGAGTCCGTGTTCACCCGCGCCGGCGTCACCCGGATCGCCCGCTACGCCGCCGAGCTGGCCCAGCGCCGCTCGGGCCGGCTGGTCTCGGCCACGAAGTCCAACGGCATCATCCACACCATGCCGTTCTGGGACGAGGTCGTGGAGGCCACGGTCTCCGAGTACCCGGGGGTGACGGTCGAGAAGGTCCTCATCGACGCGCTGGCCGCCCGGATCGTCCTCAAGCCGCGGAGCATCGACGTGATCGTCGCCTCCAACCTCTTCGGCGACATCCTCTCCGACCTCGCCGCCGGGGCCGCCGGCTCGATCGGTGTCGCCCCCAGCGCGAACCTGAACCCGGAGAAGACCCACCCCTCCATGTTCGAGCCGGTGCACGGCTCCGCCCCTGACATCGCGGGACAGGGCATCGCCAATCCCGTGGGCACGATGTGGGCGGCCGCCATGATGCTGGACCACCTGGGGGAGGCCGGGGCGGCCCGGCACCTCGAGTCCGCCTTCGAGGAGGCCATGGCCGACGGCACCCTGACAGGGGACCTCGGCGGGACGGCGAGCACCGAGCAGTTCACGCAGGCCGTGCTGGCCCGGTGCACCGCCGCCCCGTGACGTAGGCCGGCGGCACGCCCCGGGGGCCCGTGGACGCCACGGACCCCCGGGGCGGGGCGGGGACCGGCTAGATGATCAGGCCCAGCGCGAACGGCCCGATGAGCACCGTGAAGATCGTGATCAGGATGACGCCCACGATGTTGAGCACGATGCCGCCGCGCACCATCTCGGCGATCTTGACCTGGCCGGTGGCGAAGACGATGGCGTTGGGCGGGGTGCCCACGGGGAGCATGAACGCGCACGTGGCCGCCAGGGCCGCCGGGATGAGCAGCGTCATGGGATCCACCCCGATGCCGACGGCGACGCCGCCCAGGATCGGGATGAACGTGGCCGCCGTGGCGGTGTTGGACGTGATCTCGGTCAGGAGCAGGACGATCGTGACCACGGCCGCGAGCAGCAGCACGATCGGCAGGGCGCCGAGCCCGCTGACCTGCGCACCGAACCACGCGTCCAGGCCCGTGCCGGCCACGGCGGCGGCCAGCGACAGACCGCCGCCGAAGAGCAGGAGCACGCCCCACGGGAGGCCCTCCTCGGCGTCCTGCCACTCCAGGGTCATGTTCCCCTGCTTGTCCCCGGGGATCAGGAACAGCAGCACGCCGGCGCCGATCGCGACCACCGTGTCGTCGAAGAGGTCCAGCCAGGGCAGCTGCTCGCCGAAGGTGCCGATGCCGGAGAGCAGCCCCGGGACGATCCAGCAGAACGCCGCGAGGAGGAACACGGCGAGGACGGTCTTCTCGCCCTTGCTCATGGGGCCCAGGGCGGCGATCTCCTCGTTGATCAGCTCCTTGCCGCCGGGCACCTCCTCGAGGTGGAAGCGGAAGATGACGCGGGTGATGAGGAGCCACGCGAGGCCGATGAAGACCACCACGATGGGCACGCCGAGCATCATCCACTGCGCGAAGCCCACGGTCCGGCCCAGCTCGTCGCTGATGTAGCCGGCCACGATGGCGTTGGGCGGGGAGCCCAGCAGGGTGCCCAGACCGCCGATGGTGGCGGCCCAGGCGATCGCCAGGACCAGGGCCACGCCGAACAGGCGCACGTCGCGGTCGTCGATGACGTCGCTGATGGCCTTGCCACCCCGGATGTCCTCGCCCATGGACTCGGCCTCGGCGCGGGTGCCGCCCTTGCGGCTGTTCTCGACCACCAGGGTCAGCACGGACAGCCCGATCGGCAGCATCATCAGCGTGGTCGCGGTGTTGGACACCCACATCGAGAGGAACGCCGTGGAGATCATCAGGCCGAGGATGATCTGCCGCGGGTGGGTGCCCACGCGGCGCAGGGTCAGCAGCGCGATCCGGCGGTGCAGGTTCCACTTCTGCATGGCGATCGCGATGAGGAACCCGCCCAGGAACAGGAAGACGATCGGGTTGGCGTAGGGGGCCGTGACCTCGGAGACCTCCAGGGCGGTGAGCACCGGGAACAGCACGATCGGCAGCAGCGAGGTCACCGACAGCGGCATGGACTCCGTCATCCACCACACCGCCATCAGCGTGGCCACGGCCGCCACGACCCGGGCGTCGGCGGAGACGTCCGCTCCGCCCAGGAGGAACCACACCACCAGGGCCAGCAGCACACCCAGGCCGCGGAGCATCCAGGTCCGGGCCGGTGCCCGCGCCGGTTCGCGGTCCTCCGGCTCGTAGTCGAACTCACCCTGCTCGGGGACGATGTTTCCGGAGCGCTCGCTCATGTGATGCACCTCACGGTCTCGGGGACGTGCCCGAAAGGTAGCAGTCACGTCCCCGGGCGGCAAGGCGCGCCACGCGGAGTCACCCGGGGTCCGGCGTGTCCCCGGTCCGGCGCGGGAAACGGTTGCGCAGGAACTCCTGCGCCACCGCGGAGAGGTTCTCGATCGGCAGCCCGGCCGGGCAGACCTCCACGCAGTCGCCGAGCAGGGAGCAGGGCCCGAACTGCTCCTCGGACGCGTCGATCACCTTGGCGGAGCGCTCCCGACGCTCGGCGTCGTCCTTGGCCAGCGGCGGCAGCTCCCGCAGCATCGTGCCCACGAACAGCTGGCCGGACCCGTTGGGGCAGGACGCGACGCACGCCCCGCAGCTGATGCAGCCGCCGTTGGCCAGGGCCTTCATCGCCACCGGGAACTTGCCCGCCTTGGCCACCAGTCGCAGCGCCTTCTTGTCCACGGAGAGGTCCTGCTTGACCGGGAAGGACGTCGCCCGCAGGGGCTCGATGCGCACGCGGTCCCCGTCCCGGTAGGCCCCCAGGTGCTGCATGCAGCTCGCGGCGTTGCGCTCGGGGCCGTGCGCCACGCCGTCGACCGTCACCCCGCACTTGCCGCAGACCCCCTCGCGGCAGCCGTCGTCGAAGACCACCGGGTCCTCGCCGGCGACCTCCAGCTGCGCGTTGATCCGGTCGAGCAGCTCGAGCACGGTCATGTCCGGGCTCGCGTCCGGGACGTCGTAGGCCGTGAAGCCCCCGGGCTCCTCCGGGGAGGGCTGGCGCCACACGTCCACGGTCAGGGAGAAGGTGCTCACTCGCTCGGGTCCTTGTCGTCTCGAAGAAGGGTCGTCCCCCAGGAGGCCGTCCCGCAGGAGGTCGTCCCGCAGAGGGGAGAGGGCGGTCACGGGGCTCAGCGCACCGCGCGGGTCAGCACGGCCACCGGGATCGTGGTGTTGCCGGCGGCCACCGCGGCGCCGAAGGCGTTCGCGGCGATCCGGAGCCGCCGCTGCACCTGCCGGTCGCCGCCCACGCCGACGTCGTTGGCGATCTCCGGGATGCCGTGCACCAGGTGGGCGGCCAGCGCCGCCATGGACACGGCGTAGGCGGCGGCGACCGGCGGGCGGGAGAGGCTGGCCACGAGGTTGGCGTGGGCGCTGCCGTGCTCGAAGCCCCGTGCGGCGGCGGGCCGGGCGCCCAGGGTCAGGTCGAGGACGTGGAAGGCCGTGAACAGCCCGAGCACGCCGCCCGTGCTGCGCATCGAGCGCTTCGCCACCGCCCACGGGGAGCGACGCCGACCCCGCGGGCGCCGGCCGGTGCGTGGCAGCAGCGTCCCGTTCGCCGCCCAGGACCGCGCGGTGAGCACCGCAGCGGCGCCCGCGTGGACCACGAGGCCGGCGGTGAGCACGCCGCGGGCCGCCCAGAGCACCGTGCCGCGCGGCAGCACGGGGGCGCCGGCCGTGCGGAGGAACTCGGCGTAGGCGTTGAACTTCTCCTCGCCCTGGTAGATCTTCAGGTTCCCCAGCATGTGCACCAGCACGTAGCCCGAGAACAGGGCGCCGGAGGCGGCCATCGCGAGCTTGAGGTCGGCGTTCGGCAGGGCGGGCAGCAGCCCGTCCGGCGTGGAGCGGGCAGTGCCTGCGGGGCGGGGGGAGTCGTTCACAGCATTCATCCTAGGGGCGGGGCGGGCTGGGACGTCACAAGTCTCAACGTCCTTGCGGAGGGGGTCGCAGGTCGTCGTGCGGCGGCGCCGAGGAGTCGCCTCCCGCCTCCGCGCGGACCCGGGGGGGGCGTTCCTCGTCGGGGTGAGCGGCTCGTGCCGACGAGCAGCGGCCCCTCGGGCAGGGCAGCGCCGGGAACGACTCCGCGGGGCGGGGTCCTACCGCCGCGCCGCCAGGACTCCGGCGATGCGCTCGAGCGACTCCTCGTTCTGCAGCGAGGACCGGTCGCCCAGCGGGGCGCCCTCCCACAGCTGCGCGAGCAGGCGCCGGGTGATCTTCCCGGAGCGGGTCTTCGGCAGGTCCGGGACCGCCACGACCGCCCGGGGCTTGGCGATCGGCCCGATCTCGTGCGCCACGTGCTCGCGCAGCGCCGCGGTCAGCTCGTCCGCCGGGACCCGCGCGGCCTCGGGGGTCAGCACCACGCAGGCGAGCACCGCGTGTCCGGTCAGCTCGTCGCGCACCGGCGCGGCACCGGCCTCGACCACCCACGGGTGGGTGACGAGCGCCGACTCGATCTCGATGGTGGACAGCCGGTGCCCGGAGACGTTGATGACGTCGTCGACCCGCCCGAGGATGTAGATGTCCCCCTCGTCGTCGTAGCGGGCGCCGTCCCCGGCGAGGAACCAGCCCTGCTCCGCATAGGCCTGCCAGTAGGAGGACAGGTAGCGCTGCGGGTCGCCCCACACGGTGCGGGCCATCGACGGGCCGGTCCGGTCCACCACCACGAAGCCCTGCACCCCGGACGGGACCGTTTCCCCGGCCTCGTCGACCACGCGGGTGGAGATCCCCGGGACCGCGCGGGTCGCGCAGCCGGGCTTGAGGGCGGTGCGCGGCGCTCCGTCGTCGAACGTCCCCGGGGGCGCGAACTGGGGGTCGTGCGGACGCGGGGACATCACGGTGGCGCCGGTCTCGGACTGCCACCACGTGTCCACGAACGGCACCTCGTCCCGGCCCAGCTGGGCGCGCAGCCAGCGCCAGGCCTCGGGGTTGATCGACTCGCCCACGGAGCCGAGCAGCCGGATCGAGTTGAGGTTGTAGAGCGGCGGGACGCCCCGCGGGAACGCGCCCATCAGGGAGCGGATCAGCGTGGGCGCCGTGTAGTAGGTGGTGACCCCGTAGCGCTCGACGACCTCGAAGTGCCGGCCCCAGTGCGGGGTGTTCGGGGTGCCCTCGTAGATCACCTCGGACACGCCGTTGACCAGCGGCCCGTAGATCTCGTAGGTGTGCGCGGTGACCCAGGCGAGGTCGGCGGTGCACCAGTGCACGGCGGCGTCGACCTTCGCGCGGTCGTTGACCGTGGCCAGCTCGTCCGGGTGGAGCCGGCCCTCGTCGTCGAGCACGTCCGGCAGGAGGTCGAAGAGCAGGGCGTGCGTGTACGCGGCCTGGACGAGGTAGCCGCCCATGGTGTGCACCAGGCCCTTGGGGCGCCCGGTGGTCCCCGACGTGTAGATGATGAACAGCGGCGTCTCGGCGTCGAACGCCTCGGGCACGTGCACGTCGGACTGCTCGGCGACCAGCTCGTGCCACCACACGTCCCGTCCGCGCGTCCACGGGACGGCGTCCTCCTCCTTGGAGTGCGTGCCCCGGGTGCCGCGCGGCAGGTCCGTGCGGCCCGGCCGGGAGGTGCGGCGCACGACGACGACGTGCTCGATCGCGTTGTCGCCGCCGCAGGCCTCGTCGGCGACGCCCTTGACGGGCACCACGGCCCCGCGCCGGTGCTGCCCGTCCGCGGTCACGAGGACCTTGGCGCCGGTGTCCTCCACGCGGAAGCGCAGGGCCTCGGCGGAGAACCCGCCGAAGACCAGCGAGTGCACCGCGCCGATGCGGGCGCAGGCCAGCGTGATGATGACGGTCTCCGGGATGACGGGCAGATAGATCACCACTCGGTCGCCCTGCTCCACGCCCAGGGCGAGCAGGGCGTTGGCGGCGCGGGAGACCTCCCGCTGCAGGTCGGCGTAGGTGTAGACCAGCCGGTCCCCGGGCTCGCCCTCGAAGTACAGGGCCACGTGCGCGCCGCGGCCGGCCTCGACGTGGCGGTCCACGCAGTTGTGGGCCACGTTCAGCTTCCCGCCCTCGAACCACGCGATCTCCGGGACCGACCAGGTGGGGCTGCCGTCCTCGTCCGTGCCGATCCGCTGCGGGGCCTCGAAGCGGTGGGCCGTCGTCCACGGCTCGGCCCAGTCCAGCCGGGACGCCTGGTCCTCCCAGAACGCGATCCGGGCCTCGTCGGAGACGAGCGCGGGATTCGGGGTGGGGGAGGAGGGATTGCTCCAGCTCTGGCTCACGGTGCTGCGGTCCTTTCCTGTCGGCACGGACCCGGCCTGCCCGGTTCCTGCCTGCTCGGTTCCAGTCTGCGCGAGATCTGTCCGTGCGGTTCGTGCTCGCACGGCCGCCGTCCGCCCGGTTCCTGCTCGCACGGCTCCTGCTCGCCCGGACGGGTCCACGGTGCCAGGCGCACGTGTCAGGCCCATTTCTTGACGGCCCACTTCTCGAACACGCCCAGCAGCGCGTCCGAGGCCTTGCCGAGCACCGCCAGCAGGACGATCGCCAGCAGCAGGCGGTCGGTGCGGCCGTTGTTCTGCGAGTCGGTGAGCAGCCAGCCCAGGCCCATGGACGCCCCCAGCAGCTCGGCGGCCACGAGGAACAGCCACGCCTGGGCCAGGGCCAGGCGCAGCCCGGAGATCACCGACGGCATGACGGCCGGCAGCTGCACCGTGGTGAGCAGGCGCAGCCCGTGGAGCCCGAAGGCCCGTGCCGCCTCGAGGAGGTTGCGGTCCACGTGCTGCAGGGCCGCGGAGACGGTGGTGTAGACGGGGAAGAACGCACCGATGGCCACCAGCGTGACCTTGGAGTCCTCGCCGAGACCGATCCACAGCAGCAGCAGCGGCACCCACGCCAGGGACGGCACCGCGCGGAACGCCCCGATCGTGGGGCCCACCAGCGTGGAGCCCCAGCGGGAGAGGCCGATGAAGGACCCGGCCACGAGTCCGAGCCCCGCGCCGATCAGGAAGCCGATCAGCACGCGCTGGGTCGAGATGCCCACGTGGGTCCAGAGGTCCCCGCCGGCCAGCAGGCCGATCCCGGCCTCGAGCACCGCGAGGGGGGCCGGCAGCTGCACGGCGCTGAAGACCCCGGCGGTGGACAGCACGTGCCACAGCACCAGCAGCGCCGCGGGCAGCAGCAGGCCCAGCACGGTGCGCAGCAGCGGCCGCCGCCGGGGGGCGGCCGCTGCTGCGGGGGCGTCCTCGACGCGCTCCGCCTCCGCGGCGGGGCTCAGCGGCTGCGTCACTGCTGGCCCCCGACCAGCTCGGCCGCGCGGGAGGCGTCGGCGTTCTCGGCATAGGAGCTCTCCACGATGCTCCCGAGCGCCTCGTCGATCTGCTCCTGACCGGCCACGTCGTCGGACTCGACGAAGATCGGCCCGACCTTCTCCAGGACCGCCAGCTGCTCGTCGCCGGGCACGTGGTCGATGTCCAGGTTGGTGCGCTCGAGCACCTTCCCGGCCACCGACAGCTCGATCCCGGCCGCCTCGGAGAGCAGCTGCGCGGTCTCCTCGGGGTTCTCCTGCGCCCACTCCCGGGCGTAGGCGTAGACGTCCACCACGGTCTGGGCGGCCTCGGGCTGCTCCTCGAGGAAGCTCTCGTGGGCGTTGAGGAAGCCGTAGGTGTTGAAGTCGACGTTGCGGTAGAACAGCTCCGCGCCGTTCTCCTCCGCGGCGGCCATGATCGGGTCGAGCCCGGACCAGGCGTCCACCTGGCCGTTCTCCAGGGCGGCCCGGCCGTCCGCGTGCTGCAGGTTCTGGATCGTGACGTCCCCGGCGTCCACCCCGGCCTCATCGAGGGCCTGGAGCAGGAAGAAGTACGGGTCGGTGCCCTTGGTCGCGGCCACGGTGCGGCCCTCGAGGTCAGCGACCTCCTGCACCTCGCTGCCGGCGCCGGTGACCAGGGCGGACCACTCCGGCTGCGAGTAGAGGTCGATCACCTGGATCGGGGTGCCGTTGCTGCGGGCCAGCAGCGCCGCGGAGCCGGCGGTGGAGCCGATGTCCACCGCCTCCGCGCGCAGCGCCTCGTTGGCCTTGTTCGACCCGGCCGACTGCACCCACTCCACCTCGATGCCCTCCTCGGCGAACGCGGTCTCGAGCCAGCCCTTCTCCTTGATCACCACGGAGAGCGGGTTGTAGGTGGCCCAGTCCACGCGGACGGTGCCGTCCCCGGCGGCCTCCGCGGGGGCCTCGCCGGAGCCCTCACCGGCCATGCACCCGGTCAGGCCGAGGGCCAGGACGGCGGCGAGCGCGGGGATCGTGCGGACGGAACGCTGGGGCAGGGCCATGGCGGAGCCTTTCGGGGTGGGCGGACGGTGCGGGGCGTCGCGGGCGGGCGCCGCGACGGGTCCGGGAAGAGGAGTGGGAGCGGGCCGCGTCAGCGGGTCGCGGGGTGGTGGGTGTCGACGCCGAGGTGGCCGAGGAGCTGCACGCGCAGCTCGGCGAGGACCTCGGAGGCCCGGTCCCGGGGTCGCTCGCCGGGGACGGCGAGGATCGTGCTGATCGAGGCGGGAGCGGTGGGTCCGGTCCGGCCCAGGACCACGATCCGGTCCGCGAGCTGCAGCGCCTCGTCGACGTCGTGGGTGACGAGCAGGACGGTGGTGGGCTGGGCCGCGTGGATCGTGAGCAGGAGGTCCTGCATCTTCAGGCGGGTCAGGGCGTCGAGCGCGCCGAAGGGCTCGTCCAGCAGCAGGACCCCGGGAGTGCGGGCGAGGGCCCGGGCCAGGGACGCCCGCTGGGCCATGCCGCCGGAGATCGCGCGGGGACGGTGGCCGGCGTGCGCGGTGAGCCCGACCAGGCGCAGCAGGTCGTCGATCACGGCGTCCCCCTCGTCCCGGGGGAGCCCGCGGGGCAGGCCCAGGCGGACGTTCTCGCGCACGGAGCGCCACGGCAGCAGGCGGGGCTCCTGGAAGGCGACCGCGCAGCGCGGGTCGATCCCGGACACGGGGGTGCCGTCGATGAGCACCCGGCCCGCCGAGGCGGTGTCGAGCCCCGCCGCCGCCCGCAGGAGCGTGGACTTGCCGCACCCCGAGGGCCCCAGGACCGCCAGCACCTCGCCGGGCCGGGCCGTGACGTCGATGTCCTGCAGGACGTGGTGCGTCTCGCGGCCGGACGGGAAGGCCTTGCCGACGTGCTCGAACGCCACGGAGAACGCGCGCTTCGGGGTGCCCGGCGCGGCGGACGGCGCAGAGCTCAGCAGAGAAGTGCTCATGATCAACTCCATCGGTCCTGGCATTAGCACCTCGCACGGAGGATCAGACGGATCCGTGCCGGTTGCTGCGACGTCGACGAGCCAGGTCTCTCAGCCGCTCCGGATGGTGACGTCACCAATTGAACGTCCTCGGCGTGTTCCCTGGCAAATCCGTCGCATCCGTGATCGTCGCGACACATCGCTGGCACGCGCGACCTCCGTGCCCCACCATGGACCCATGACGAGCCGCAGAACCCCGGGCCGGGCGGACCTGGTGCGCGACGCCTGCACGGCGATCGGCGCGGTCCTCGACGGCCTCGGCGACGACGACTCCTGGGCCGCCACGGGGTGCACGGGGTGGTCGGTCCGGGACCTCACCCACCGCTGCACGATGGACGCGCAGCGGGGGCTGGTCGCCCTGCACACCCCCACGACCGCCCGCCCGGACCGGGACGCCGCCACCTGGTGGGCGGACCGGGGCGGCGACCACGCGGGAGTCGCCGAGGGGCGGCGCCAGGCTCGCGTGGCCGCGTCCATGGTCCTGGACTGGGAGCCGGTGCGCGCGCTCTACCGGGAGACCGCCCGGGCGCTCGTGCACGCGGCGGGGCACTGCGGCAGCGGCGGCGCCGTCCGCACCCAGGGGCACGTGCTGCGCGTCGAGGACCTGCTGAGCGCGCTCACGGTGGAGGCCACGGTGCACCACCTGGACCTGATCCAGCACCTCGACGGCTCCCCGGGCCCCGCCGTGGACGGGCTCGCCGAGGTCCGCCGGGTCCTCACCGACCTGTGGGAGCGGGAACCGCTGGAGCACTGGAGCGACGAGCACTTCGCCCGCGTGGGCACCGGCCGGGCGGAGCTGACCGCCCAGGAGCGCGCGGAGCTGGGCGCGCACGCGGACCTCCTGCCGCTCTTCTCCTGACCCCCTCCCGCACGGGTCCGGTCGCCGGCACGTGCGACCTCGCGCAGGGGAGGGCTCCGTGCCAGGCTGGTGCCATGAGCCGCAACGCCCCCGCCGTCATCGACCGCCTCATGACCCGGCCCGGCCGGTGGGCGGTGGTGGGACTGACCGGCAACACGGCCCGTCCTGCGCACTCGGTCGCCCGGCAGATCCGGGACGACCTCGGCATGACGATCATCCCGGTGAACCCGAAGGGCGAGCCGGTGCACGGCGAGCCCGGCCACCGCACGCTCGCCGAGGTCCCGGGGCCGATCGACGTGGTGGACTGCTTCGTCAACTCCCGCCGCGTCGGCGCGGTCGTGGACCAGGCCATCGCCGCGGGCGCCGCGGCGGTGTGGCTGCAGCTGGGCGTCGTCGACGAGGCCGCGGCCGCCCGGGCGGAGCGGGCCGGCCTCGACGTCGTCATGGACACCTGCCCCCTGATCGAGCTCCGCTCCCTGCTCCGGCGCGGCTGGACCCTGGACCCGGGCCGGACCCCGCGGCTCGCCCCGCCCGCCTGAGCTGCTCGCCCCGTCCACCCGCTCGAACGGCACCGTTTCGGTGCGGCGGGGGCCGCGCGGGGGTTGCGCCGGGTCCGGGACGACCCGCTAAGCTGTCCTGCGACGACGATGACGAGTCCCGACGCGAAGCTCTGGCTGGTCGGGCGGCAACCCTCTCCCGTAGCGGGGTGCCCCAGATGAACATCGGGCCGCGGTGCACGTGCTCCGCGGCAAGTACGGCGCCCACCAGTGCGTCGGACCCGCGAGCAGGTCTCCACGACGCACGGGCGCGGGTCGGCATCGACCCGGGAGGAACACCCATGAGCAAGCGCATCGCCCTGAACGCCTTCGACATGACCTGTGTGGGACACCAGGCCCCCGGCTTGTGGAAGCACCCCCGTTCCCGGGCGGACGAGTACAACACCATCGAGTACTGGACGGACGTCGCCCAGCTCCTGGAGAAGGGGCTCTTCGACGCGCTGTTCCTCGCGGACGTCGTCGGGTACTACGACGTCTACCAGAACTCCGCGGCCCCGGTGATCCGGGACGCCACCCAGATCCCGGTCAACGACCCCTTCATGCAGATCTCCGCGATGGCGGCCGTGACGAAGCACCTCGGCTTCGGCGTGACCAGCGCGATCACCTACGAGCAGCCGTACCCGCTCGCCCGGAAGTTCGCGACCCTCGACCACCTCACGAAGGGCCGGATGGGCTTCAACGTGGTGACGTCCTACCTGAAGTCGGCCGCCGAGAACCACGGGCTGACGGAGCAGATCTCCCACGACGAGCGCTACGAGATCGCCGAGGAGTTCATGGAGGTCTGCTACAAGCTCTGGGAGGGCTCCTGGGAGGACGGCGCGGTCAAGCGCGACCGGGTCAACGGGGTCTTCGCCGACCCGGCGCTCGTCCACCCCATCCAGCACCACGGCAAGTACTTCGACGTGCCGGGCATCGGGCTGACCGAGCCGTCCCCGCAGCGCACGCCGCTGATCTTCCAGGCCGGGGCCTCGTCCCGCGGGCGCGCGTTCGCCGGCCGCCACGCGGAGGCGGTCTTCGTGGGCGGCATCCGCCCGGACCTGACCCGCGTGGTCACCGACAAGCTGCGCGACGAGGCGCAGGCGCAGGGCCGGGACCGGGACGACCTCAAGATCTTCGCGATGCTGCACGTGATCGTCGACGAGACCGATGCGAAGGCCGAGCAGAAGCGCCGCGACTACGAGCGGTACGCGGACACCGACGGCGCGCTGGGCCTCGTGGGCGGCTGGTCCGGCGTGGACCTGGGCCGGTACGACGAGAACGACGTCCTGGAGTACATCAGGACCGACTCGATCCAGTCCTTCCTGACCCCCTTCACCACGGCCGACCCCCACAAGAAGTGGACGGTCAAGGAGGTCGCGAAGCACATCTCGATGGGTGGCATGGGCGTGCCGATCGTCGGCTCCCCGCAGACCGTGGCGGACGAGCTCGAGCGGTGGATCGACGACGGCGGGCTGGACGGCATCAACCTCGCCTACCACGTGTCCCCGGGCTCGTTCGAGGACTTCGTGGAGTGGGTCGTGCCGGAGCTGCAGAAGCGCGGCCGCTACCGGATCGGCTATGAGGGCACCACGCTCCGGGAGAACCTCTACGGCGCGGGCCAGACCAAGGTGCTCGGCACCCACCCCGCCGCCGCGTACCGGGGTGCCTACGCGGGCCGGCCGTCCGCCGCGGACACCCCCGCCCGCGCACTGGTCCTCTGACGCCCGCCCGGTGACCCCGGGACGCCGTCGGCGCCGGGGTCGCGAGGCGCCCGCGCCGGGGCCACCGGGCGGGAAGCGCACGAGGGGCCCCGCACCGGGGGCCCCTCGTGCGCTCCGGGTCAGGACGCCGGTGCGGCGCTCCATCGCAGCAGGGCCGCCACGTCCGTGCCGTGGGGCAGCGCCCCCGGCGGCACGAAAACGGGGCGGCCGTCGGTCAGCACCGCGGCGCGCACCAGGGCCGCGTCGGCGGAGACCCGGCCGAGCACGCCGGCGCCCACGGCCTCCGACTCCTGGACGGCGATCCACGGCTCGGCGTCCAGGGCGATGAGCTCCTGCTCCGTGTCCAGGTGGGTGTCGTCGATCAGCAGCGTCTCCGCCTGGGCCTGCTGCAGGGCCGAGACGACGGGCTCCATCCCCGAGACGGCGGTGGGGTCGGGTCGCCCCTGCTGCTCGGCCAGCCGTTCGAGCAGACCCTGCTGACGGTGGGCCACGACCTCCGCCACGCGCTCCTCGACCTGGTGGTCGAAGTCGGCGGACTTGCTGCCCTCCGCGCGGGTGTTGGCGTCGACGACGCTCAGCATCGCCCGCGTCGCCTTGGACAGCTGCTCCTCGACCAGGCCCCGGGCCCGCAGGTCCCCGGCCAGGACCACGAGCTGCGCCCCGCTCTCGGCGACGACCTTGTCGATCTGCTCGGCCACCTGCTCGGTGTTGCGCCGCCACACGTCCTCGGTGTGCCGCTGCCAGCGTCCCTGCGACCAGCCGCCCCCAGGGAACTTTTTCAGGTGCTCGGTCTCGCCCGCGATCTGCTGCTCGTCCCCGGCCCGGACGCGGCTGGCGTGCTGCAGGCAGATCTCGCCGCCGTCCCGGCCCACCTCGGCGACCACGTAGGGGAAGTCGTCCGGGCGGTGCCGGAACAGGGGAGTGAGGTCGGGGACGTCCTCCACCTGGATGACGCCGCGCCCGGCCCGGAGGCCGGGGAGGACCTCGTCGATCTCCACGGTGCCGTCGCGCACCAGCAGGTACCGGCACACCGGGTCCGGCACGCCCTCGGCCGGACGCACGGCGGCCTCCACCGCGGCGAGGTCGGCCTTGCTCGCCCCCTGGCGCTCCAGCTCTCGGCAGATGTTCTCCGGAAGCACGTCGATGGCATGCAGCGAGTCGACGGTGCCGGTGCTGATGTCCGTGTAGACGGTGCACCAGGGGCCCTTGCTCTTGAACAGTTCGGCGTAGCGGTGGAATCGGCTCGTCATGATCGACAACTCCTGCTGTTGAGCGGTGCTTCCTGTGGTGCAGACCACGTTATCCGACCACCACGGGGCTGGGAACAGACGGCCGGACGAGTAGGGTCGGAGGCACACGACCGGTCCCACGGCCGGTGGTCCCGCAGGTCCCACGACGCAGGAGGCAGCCATGAGCGACGTACCCGAGTACGACGAGGCCGACCGGCTCGAGCAGTCGATCGACGCCGATCGGCCGGAGCTGGACGAGCAGGACGACGAGGCTCCGGTGCACGCGCCCGACCGCTCGGAGGCGTCCTCCCTCGAGGCGAACCCCGACGACCTCGTGGAGCAGGACCAGGAGGTCGTCCTCGACGAGCCGCAGGAGATCTCCACGCTCGAGGAGGAGTGAGCCGCGCACCGCGCGGGGGCACGGACCCCCACGCGGTGCGTCACACCGCGGACCAGCCGCCGTCCGAGGGCATGATCACGCCGTTGACGTTGGAGGCGTCGTCGCTCGCGAGGAAGACGATGACGGCGGCGACCTGCTCGGCCGTGGCCGTGTAGGGGGCGTTCTGCATGAACCCCGCCATCCGCCCGGGAAAGAGGTCGGAGACCATGGGCGCCTCGATGCCCGTGGCCGTGGCGCCGGGGGCGACCGCGTTGGTGCGGATGCCGTCCGCCGCGTGCATGAGAGCGGTGCTCTTCGTCAGCCCGGCCACCGCGTGCTTGGAGGCGGTGTAGGCCGCGCCCGCGACGGAGCCGCGCAGGGACGCCTCGGAGGCCACGTTGACGATCGCTCCCCGTCCGGAGGCCCGCAGCAGCGGGATCGCCGCGCGGGTCAGCCGCATGACGGAGCCGACGTTCACGGCGAAGACCCGGTCCCACGTCGCGTCGTCGACCTCGGCGACGGACTCGAAGCGGTCCATGACCCCGGCGTTGTTGACCAGCACGTCGAGCCGCCCCTCGGTCGCCGCCAGCACGCGTCCCACCGCCTCCTCGTCCGTGAGGTCCGCGAGCACGGGGAACAGCGGCAGGCGCGGCGCGCCCGCCACCAGGGCCTCCAGCCGGCGGGCCGACAGGTCGACCACCACCACCGTGGCTCCCTCGCCGGCCAGCCGCAGCGCGGTGGCGCGCCCGATGCCCGAGCCCGCCCCGGTGACGACGGCGGTCCTGCCGGTGAAGCGGTGGGTGTCCACGGTTCCTCCTGGAGATGCGAGGGGTGCCCGGGCGGGAGCCCCGACGGCGGCTCCCGCGGGCCGCGCGGGCCACGGCGGCGCCCTCTTCATTGTGGTGCGGAACGGCTCCGGAAGAACTTCTCGAAAAAATGTGACCTGCTGCATCCGCGGAGGGGTCCGCGGCAGTAGTACGGGTGCAAGGTCGATTCCGCTTCCGCCAGGGAGCCCGTTCAAGGAGCAGTTACCATGCGCAAGACCCTTTCCGCCGCAGCAGTCCTCGGCCTCGGTGCCGGTGCCCTCAGCATGAGCCCGGCGTTCGCCGCCGAGCACGCCGAGCTCTCCGTGCTCCACGGCGTCCCCGACACCGTCGTGGACGTCTACGTCAACGGTGAGCTCACCCTCGACGACTTCGCGCCGGGGACCCTGGCCGGCCCGCTGGAGCTGCCCGCCGGCAGCTACGACCTGGCCATCACGGCCCCCGACGCCGCCGACGCCTCGGAGCCGATCATCGGGCCCGTCACCGCGGAGCTGCAGACCGGGATGAGCTACACGGCCGCGGCCCACCTCGACGCCGCGGGCAGCCCGACGGCCGCCCTGTTCACCAACGACATGTCCGAGATCGAGGCCGGGAAGTCGCACCTGACCGTCCGGCACGTGGCCGCGGCCCCGGCCGTGGACGTCCTCGCGGGCGACCAGGCGATCATCACCGGGCTCGAGAACCCGAACGAGGAGACCCTCCCGGTCGACGCCGGCACGGTCTCGGCGTCCGTGGCCGCCGCGGGCACCACCGACCCGGTCATCGGCCCCGCCGATCTCGAGCTCGCCGAGGGCACCCACAACATCGTGTACGCGTGGGGCTCCCTCGAGGCCGGGAACCTGGACCTCGCCGTCCAGACCCTGGAGGGCATGGAGCAGGCGCCCGAGGCCGTTCCGGGCGGCCAGTCCGGCCTCGCGGCCCAGGAGCAGCGCACGATGCTGACCGCCGGCCTCGCGGCCGCCGGTGCGCTCGGGCTGATCGGCGCGGCGTACGGTGCCCGCCGGGTGCTCGCGGGGAACCGCCGGTAGTGAGCGGTCCTGACAGGCACGGTCCGGGTGCGCGGCGGGCTGCGGCCCACCGCGCGCCCGGACCGACAACTCCCGGCACCCGTCGTCGTCGTCTGGCGGCGGCGGGTGCCGGGGCGGTCGCCTCGGTGTCTCTGCTCGCGGCGGCGGCCGTCACCGCTCTTCCGGAGAGCGGGGGCACGCCGCCCGCGAACTCCCTGGCGGCGGGACCGTACCAGGGCGAGGACGCGGTGCCGGCACTCGCCGGCCTCGACCGTCCGGTCTCCGCGGGAGTCCCGGCGCAGTCCGCCGCGGCACCCGCGGAGATCCCGGTCGCTCCCGCCACCCAGGCGCCCGCCGAGAAGATCCCCGCCCCGGTGCGGGTGGTCGTGGACGGCTCCCCGATCGACATGCCGGTGGTCCCGGTGGGGGTCGAGGACAACGGGGCCATGACCATCCCGGACAACCACGTGGAGCTGGGCTGGTACCGGTACGGTCCGTCCCCCGGGGCGGGCGAGGGCGCCGCGGTCGTCGCCGGCCACGTCGACACCCTCACCGAGGTCACGCCGATGGCGCGGCTGAAGGACGTGCCGGTCGGGGCGGAGGTCCGGGTGGAGCGGGCGGACGGCAGCGTCCAGCGCTACCGCACCGAGTCCGTCCAGCACGTGCACAAGAAGTCCCTCGCGGAGGCGGACCTGTTCCGCCGGACCGGCGAGCCGGTGCTCCACCTCGTGACGTGCGGCGGGGAGTGGCTCGAGGAGATCGGCGACTACGAGGACAACGTGGTGCTGAGGGCCGTCCCGGTGCCCTGAGCGGCAGAGGGGACGAGGAGCGCATGACCGCATGGCCGGTGTCCACTAGGCTGGGCACGACTCGCACGCCCGGGCACCGCCCGGCCGGCCGCCACCACGACCTCTGGCCCACGAGGAGCCCTTCCACGATGCCGACGCCGCCCCCGGAATGGGGACCCGAGCTCGACACCGCGTTCGCCGCGGGGGACGAGCAGGCGCTGAGTGCCGCGTACCGGCACTGCGCCGGGGTCATCCGGGGTCTCGCCGTCCGGGCCCTGCGCGACGACGCGGCGGCGGACGACGTGGTGCAGGAGGTCTTCATCCGGGCGTGGAAGTACCGGTCCGGCTACCGGCCCGAGCACTCCTCGGCCCCCGCCTGGCTGATCGGCATCGCCCGCAACTGCATCGCCGACGCCACGAGGACCGCCGGCCGAGAGGCGGAGCGACGGCAGGCGGACGCCGTGCGCACGGACCGGGAGCCGCGGCACGAGGAGTCGGACCTGCTGGTGGACCGGCTCGTGGTGCGGGCGGAGGTCGAGCGGCTCGGGCCGCCCCGGTCGACGATCATGGCGCTGGCCTTCTACGAGGAGCTCACGCACCAGCAGATCGCACAGCACCTGGACCTGCCGCTCGGCACGGTCAAGAGCCACCTGAGGCGCGGCCTCACGAACCTACGGACACGATTGGGAGACGGTCATGGCACACCTGAGTGAGGAGACGCTGACGCTCCTGGCTCTGGGTGAGGCCGGAGACCCCCGGAGCCGGGAGCACGTCGCCGCCTGCCCGGACTGCGCGGCCGAGCTCGCGTCCCTGCAGCGCGTGGTGCGCGCCGGCCGGGCCGAGGCGCCCGCCCTGACAGCTCCCGGCCCCGGGGTCTGGGCGGCGATCCACGCCGAGCTGGGCCTCTCCGACGGGGTCGCGGCGGACCCGCTCGCCGGCGCCCGCGGCCACGTTCCGGACGGCGCCACCGAGGATCCCACCGACGACGCCGCCGGCCGTGCCACGGGTCCTGCGGACAGCGCTGCGGCCGACGACGGCGCAGGGCGCGGCGGGGCGACCGTCGTCGACCTCGATGCCCGCCGGCGGAAGCCCCGGCGCGGGGTGCCGTATCCGCTGGCCGCCGCTGCGGCCGCCGCGGCGCTGATCGTGGGCGGCGTCTCGGTCTGGGGCGCGCAGCGGCTGGGCCTGGAGCCGGAGCCCACGGTGCTGGCCACCGCCGAGCTGGAGCCCCTGGCCGGCTACACCGCCCGCGGCTCGGCCGAGGTGGACGAGCGCCCGGACGGGTCCCGCCAGCTGGTGGTGCGGACCGATCCCGCCGACGTGGACGGGTTCAAGGAGGTCTGGCTGCTCGCCCCCGACGCGCAGCGGATGGTCAGCATCGGAGTGATGGCCGGGGACGAGGGCGTGTTCGTGCTGCCCGAGAACCTGGACGTCGGGCAGTTCCCGGTCGTGGACGTCTCGAACGAGCCGATCGACGGCGACCCGACGCACTCGGGGGACTCGATCGTGCGCGGCGTCCTGGAGATCTGAGGGCAGGCCGATCGGCTCAGAGCAGGGCCGAGGTCAGCCGTGCCACGTTGTCGGCGTACTTGTGCCACAGCGGCCGCCGGTTCCACGCGTCGAAGTCCAGCAGCGTGCTGGCCTCGTGGAACTCGGCGACCACCGCGTCCATCCGCCGCCTGAAGTCCCGGTCCGCGATGAGCACCGAGACCTCGAGGTCCAGGGCGAACGAGCGCTCGTCCATGTTGGAGGAGCCGATCACGGAGACGTAGTCGTCCACGAGCACGAACTTGGCGTGCAGCACGGTGGGGGCGCGGTACCGGTAGATCTTCACACCGGCCTCGACGAGCTCCTGGTAGTAGGAGTTCTGTGCGTGGTAGGCCAGGAAGTGGTCCGAGGTCTCGCCCACGAACAGCTGCACGTCCACCCCGGACTGCGCCTCGGTGGTCAGGGCGTGCATCAGCGACTCGTCCGGGACGAAGTACGGGCTGGCGATGACGATCTGCTCGTTGGCGTTGTAGATCAGGTGGTTGAACAGGCGCAGGTTGTTCTCCGTCTCGAACCCGGGGCCGGAGGGCACGACCTGGGCGAAGACCGGTCCCTGGGTGTCCGGGAGGTCGCGGGCGGCCTCGTCGAGCAGGAGGTCGCCGGTCTCGGAGTACCAGTCACTGGTGAACAGGGCGTTGAGCTCGGCGACCACGGGCCCGGTGCACTCGAGCATCAGGTCCTTCCACTCGAGTCCCTTCCGGCGGTTCCTGCGCTTGTTGTAGGAGCGGTGGATGATGTTCTGCGAACCGGTCCAGGCGAGGGTCCCGTCGACCACCAGGATCTTTCGGTGGTTGCGCAGGTCGGGCCGCTGCCACTCGCCCTTCCACGGGCGGACGGGCAGCATGCGCTGCCACGGCAGCCCGGCCTGGTCGAAGCGCTTGATCATCTGCCGGTACCCCGGGTAGCCCACGGAGCCGAGGTGGTCGATGAGCACGCGCACCCGCACCCCCCGCCGGTGGGCGCGCACCAGGGACTCCAGCAGGGGGCGCGAGGCGTCGTCGATGGCCACGATGTAGAACTCGAAGTGCACGTAGTCCTGCGCCCGGTCCACCGCGTCCGCCATGATCCGCATGGCCTCGTGGTTGTCGGTGAGGATCTCGAAGGAGTTGCCGCCGACCATGGGCAGGGCGCCGAGCTTGTAGTTCAGGGCCGCGGTGGAGCTGACCCACTCGGGCAGCTGCTCGTCCGTGTTGCCCATGATGGGGAAGTCCGGGGTGTTCTCGCGGATGACGTCGTTCATCTTCGCCTGCATGGCCATCCGCTTCTTCGGGAGCTTGGCGGAGCCGATCGCCAGGAACAGCAGGATCCCCAGGTACGGCAGCAGGAAGATCGCGAGCAACCAGGCCAGGGCCACGGAGGGCCGCCGGTTGTGGGGGATCCAGCCCAGGGCCACGAAGTTGATGAGGAGACCGAGCACCAGCACCACGAGCGTCGCGGCCTCCGGGAGGAGATGTGCGGGGACGCCGCTGAAGGGGAACAGGGCCGGGATCACCTCGCCAGTCTAGGTTCCGAGGCCGCGCGCTCTACGCGGGGCGCGGCAGCACGTAGTCGGTCTCCGGGCCGGGGGTCTCGCGGCGGACGAAGCCGGCGGCGAGGAGGACCTGCTCGGCCGGGGCGTTGCCCCCGGGCACGCTGGCGCGCACCCCCGTGACCGTGGGGTCCGCGAACGCGACGCCGAGCAGCGCGGTCATGCCCTCCTGCGCGTAGCCCAGGTTCCGGCGGTCCGCGGCGAGGGACCCCACGACCTCGAGCTCGTCGTCGATCGGGGGGCCCACGAAGCCGGCCGTCCCGACGATCTCCCCGGTCGACTTCTCCACGATGGCCATCCGCGCGTACACGGACTCCGTGAAGAAGTAGCCCCCGGCCATGAGGGACTCACGGGCGAAGTCCATGTCCTCGGCGGTCGGGAAGCCGTGCGCGAAGTGGGCCGCGTGCTCGCCGGCCGCCACGTCGTCGAGCTCCTCGGCGGTGAAGGGGCGCAGCAGGAGTCGTTCCGTCTCCAGGACGGGTGCGGGGCGCTGGGCCTCGAGGTCCTCGGTCATGCTGGTGCTGCTTTCTGCGGGCGCGGGTGCCGACGGTGGATGGAGGGGTCCGGGGACGGGGCGGCGGGGACCCGCCCCCGGCGGATCAGCCGAAGTACTTCGGCAGCGTGCCCTCGTGCGCCGTGCGGAGCTCGTCCAGGCCGATGCCGAACTCGCTCTGCACGTCCAGCGCGCGGTTCTCGGTGTCCACCACGCCGATCCGCGTGTGCGGATAGGCGCGCATGGTGCACATGTCCTTGAACCGTACTTCCTCGCTGCGCGGCACGGCCACCACGGCCCGGCCCTGGGTCTCGGAGAAGAGCATGGTGAACAGGTCCACGCCGTCCCGCTCGCACACCTCGCCCAGCCCGATGCGGGCACCGGTGTCGAAGCGCAGCGCCATCTCGGCGAGGGTCGCCGCGAGCCCGCCCTCGGCGACGTCGTGCGCGGCGTCGATCATGCCGTCGCGGGACATGTTGATCAGCAGGTCGCCGAGCAGCTTCTCCTGGGCGAGGTCCACGGCCGGCGGGAGCCCGCCGAGGTGCCCGCGCAGGTTCGCCCACTCGGAGCCGTCCAGCTCGTCCCGGGTGGTCCCGAGCAGGTAGATCGCCTGGCCGTCCTCGCGCCAGCCCGACGGCGTGCGCCGCCGGACGTCGTCGAGCACGCCCAGCATCGCCACCACGGGCGTCGGGTGGATGGCCACGCCGCCGGTCTGGTTGTAGAGGGACACGTTGCCGCCCGTCACGGGCACCCCCAGCTGCTGGCAGCCGTCGGCCAGCCCGCGCACGGCCTCGGCGAACTGCCACATGGTCTCCGGGTCCTCGGGGGAGCCGAAGTTCAGGCAGTCGGAGACGGCGGCGGGGCGGGCGCCGGAGGTCGCGACGTTGCGGTAGGCCTCGGCCAGGGCCAGCTGCGCCCCGGCGTACGGGTCCAGGTAGGCGTAGCGGCCGTTGCAGTCGGTGGACAGGGCCACGCCGAGGCCCGTCTCCTCGTCCACGCGCACCACCCCGGCGTCGTCGGGCATGGCCATGGCGGTGTTGCCCTGCACGTAGCGGTCGTACTGGTCGGTAACCCAGTCCTTGGCGCACAGGTTCGGGGAGGCCATGAGCTCGAGGACGGCGGTCTTCAGCTCCGCGCCGGAGGGCCGCCCGGCATCGGCCGGGGAGCCGGCGAAGCGGTCCGCCTGGAGCCGGTCCTGGTCCGCAGGACGGGTGTAGGGCCGGTCGTAGACAGGACCCTCGTGGGCGACCGTGCGGGGGTCGACGTCGACGATGACCTCGTCGTCCCACTCGATCACGAGCCGGCCGGTGCCGGTGACCTCGCCGATCCAGGAGTGCTCGACGTCCCACTTGTCCATCACGGACTCGAAGGCGGCGACCTTCTCGGGGGTCACGACCGCCATCATGCGCTCCTGGGACTCCGACATGAGGATCTCGCCCGGGGTCAGGGTCGGGTCGCGCAGGAGCACCTGGGTCAGGTCCACGTGCATGCCGCCCTCGCCGTTGGAGGCCAGCTCCGAGGTGGCGCACGAGATGCCCGCGGCACCCAGGTCCTGGATGCCCTCCACGAGGGAGCCCTTGAACAGCTCGAGGCAGCACTCGATGAGCACCTTCTCGGCGAACGGGTCGCCCACCTGCACGGCCGGCCGCTTGGACGGCTTGGCGTCGTCGAAGGACTCCGAGGCGAGCACGGAGGCGCCCCCGATGCCGTCGCCGCCGGTGCGGGCGCCGAACAGCACCACCTTGTTGCCCACGCCGGAGGCGTTGGCCAGGCGGATGTCCTCGTGGCGCATCACGCCCACGGCCAGTGCGTTCACGAGCGGGTTGCCCTGGTAGCAGGAGTCGAAGACGACCTCCCCGCCCACGTTGGGCAGGCCCAGCGAGTTGCCGTAGCCGCCGACGCCCGACACCACGCCGTGGACCACGCGCGCGGTGTCCGGGTGGTCGATCGCCCCGAAGCGCAGCGGGTCCATGACGGCCACGGGCCGGGCGCCCATCGAGATGATGTCGCGCACGATCCCGCCCACGCCCGTGGCGGCGCCCTGGTAGGGCTCCACGTAGGACGGGTGGTTGTGGGACTCGATCTTGAAGGTCACGGCCCAGCCGTCCCCGAGGTCGGTGACGCCGGCGTTCTCGCCGATGCCCACCAGCAGGTCCTTCTTCATCTCCTCGGTGACCTTCTCGCCGAACTGGCGCAGGTGGACCTTGGAGGACTTGTAGGAGCAGTGCTCGGACCACATGACCGAGTACATCGCGAGCTCCGCGGCGGTGGGCCGGCGGCCGAGGATCTTCTTGATCTCCTCGAACTCGTTGTCCTTGAGGCCCAGCTCGGCCCAGGGCAGCTCGGTGTCGGGGGTGGCCGTCGCGTGCTCGACGGTGTCCAGGTTGAAGTGCTTGTCGCTCATGGAGTGCTCGGTGTCCCTTACTTGACCAGTGCCTTGAGGGCGGAGACGAACAGGCCCAGCCCGTCCGTGCCGTCGCGCATGCCGACCTCGCCGGAGGCCGAGGAGTCCGCGCCGAAGCCCGGTTCGACCGCGTGCTCCGGGTGCGGCATGAGGCCCACCACGTTGCCGCCGGCGTTGCAGATCCCGGCGATGTCCCGGCGGGATCCGTTGGGATTGCCCCCGACGTAGCGGAACACCACGCGGCCCTCGGACTCGAGGGCGTCGAGGGTCCTCTCGTCGGCCACGTACTGGCCGTCCTGGTTCTTGAGCGGGACCACGATCTCCTGGTCCTGCTCGAACTCGGTGGTCCACACGGTCGTACTGTTCTCCACGCGCAGGCGCTGGTCCCGGCACAGGAACTTCAGTCGCTCGTTCTTGATCATCGAGCCCGGCAGCAGGTGCGACTCGGTGAGCATCTGAAAGCCGTTGCAGATGCCGAGGACCGGCAGCGGGGCGGACCCCGAGGTGCCCGCGGCGTTCGCGCCCTCGATGATCCGGTCCATGATCGGGGCGAACCGGGCGATGGCCCCAGCGCGCAGGTAGTCGCCGTAGGAGAAGCCGCCGGGCAGGATCACGGCGTCGACGTCCTGCAGGTCCTCGTCGGCGTACCAGAGGGGGACCGGGGTGCCGCCGGCGAGCACGACGGCCCGCGCGGCGTCGCGGTCGTCGAGGGTGCCGGGGAAGGTCACGACGCCGACACGCGCGCCGGCGAGCTCGGCGTCCGGCGCGCGGCCGGAGAGGTCCGCGATCAGAGGGGTCTCGAGACCGGGCATGCTCAGTTCTCCTCGGCCTCGTCGAGGACGGCCACGCGCACGACGTCCTCGATGACGGGGTTGGAGAGCAGCTTCTCGGCGGCCTCGCGGGCCTGGGCCAGCGCGTCCTCGGTGGCCTCGCCGTCGACGGTCAGCTCGAAGCGCTTGCCCTGCCGGACACCGGCGAAGCCGTCCAGGCCGATGCGGGGCAGTTCGTTGGCGATCGCCTTGCCCTGCGGGTCAAGGATCTCGGGCTTGGGCATGACGTCGACAACAATGCGGGCCATCGGGGAACTCCTGAGGGTCGAGCAGCGGGCCGGGATCCGGCGAACGTCAGCCATTCTATCGGTTCGGGCCCACCGCCCGTGCCGCGCCAGAGCGGTCCGCAGCGGTGTGCGGGGGCTCACCACCCGTGGTGGCATGTCGCACCCGCACCACACCGAACTCACCGCTTCTGTCCGAGACCGGGGCATGGGTCTCCGGGTCTCGGGCAGAAGTGGTGACTTCGGCCGGCCGGGGACGTCCCAGGCCACATGCAGGCCCGTCCCGGGGGGGGGCCGTGGTCCCATGGGGAGCATGAGCAGCATGTCCCGCAACGCCGGCGCCGCCCCCCACGACGCACGGCTGGTCTCGATCTACCGCCGGGTCCTGACGCTGGTGGGGATCGGCACCGTTCTCGGCGCGCTGACCGAACTGGCGATGCTGCGGCACTGGCAGGGCCCCGCCCAGCTGGTCCCGTGGGCGGTGCTGGCCGTGCTGCTGGCCGGCGCCGTGGCGTGGCTCGTGCAGCGCAGCACCTGGACGGCCCGCACCGTGCGGGTCGCCGCGGTCGTCTCCGTGCTCGGCAGCGCCTACGGGGTCTACGAGCACGTCCTGGCGAACCTGCGGGCCGGGCCGGTGGACCCGCGGTACGCCGACGCGTGGGAGTCGATGCCGGGCGCGGCCCAACTGTGGGCGGCGACGAGCGGGGCCGTCGGGCCGTCTCCCGTGCTCGTTCCCGGGACGATGGGCCTGGCCGGGGTGCTGCTCTGGCTCGCCGTCCTCGGCTGGGGGCAGGGGGAGGGGCACGACAACCCCGCCCCCAGCACCTAAAGTGAACAGTGTGCTGATCATCGAATGAGCCGGGTGAGCATCGCGCGCACCGTCCGGACCCCAGACCACGGAAGGACCACGCCATGAGCCAGCCAGAGCAGCAGCAGGAGGTTCCCGGCGTCCAGGCCGCGATGACCCCCGTCCCGGACTGCGGCGAGCACAGCTACCGCGGTTCGGGCAAGCTCGAGGGGAAGGCGGCGATCGTGACCGGCGGGGACAGCGGCATCGGCCGTGCCGCCGCGATCGCCTACGCCCGGGAGGGCGCCGACGTCCTGATCGCCTACCTCGAGGAGGACGACGACGCGCAGGACACCGCCCGCTGGATCGAGGAGGCCGGGCGCCGCGCCGTCCTGGTCCGCGGGGACCTCTCGGACCCGGCCCACTGCCGGGCCGTCGTCGAGAGGGCCGTGCAGGAGTTCGGCCGGATCGACGTGCTCGTCTCCAACGCCGCCTACCAGATGAGCCACGAGAGCCTCGACGAGATCAGCGACGAGGAGTGGGACTACACGTTCCGGCTCAACGTGGGCGCCATGTTCCACCTGACCAAGGCCGCGGTGCCGCACATGGCCCCCGGGTCCTCGATCATCGGCAGCTCCTCCGTGCAGTCCGACCAGCCGTCCCCGCAGCTGGCGCCCTACGCGGCCACGAAGGCGGCGATCGCGAACTTCTCCGCCGGGCTCGCCCAGATGCTGGGCGAGAAGGGCATCCGGGTCAACAGCGTGGCGCCGGGCCCGATCTGGACGCCGCTGATCCCCGCCACCATGCCCGCGGAGAAGGTCGGGGTCTTCGGGGACGACGTCCCGCTGGGTCGTGCCGGTCAGCCCGCCGAGCTCGCGCCCGTGTACGTGCTGCTGGCCTCGGACGACGGCAGCTATGTCTCCGGGGCGAGGATCGCCGTGACCGGGGGCAAGCCGATCCTGTGAGTCCGGCGCCCGGGGTGGCGGGGCCGATCACCCCGGGCGCGATCGGGCCCTACACGCGGTCGGTGAGACCCTCCACTCCGGAGTGCTGCGCGCAGTGGGCGCGGCAGTAGACGGCCCCGCCGGCCTCCACGCCGTGGCCCAGGATCCGGCAGCCGCAGTGCGCGCACGTGGGCGCCATGGCGTGCGCCGCGCACTCGAAGCTGTCGAAGGTGCCCGTCCGGTCCCCCTGGGTGATCGTGAAGGCCTTGTCGCAGTCGTTGCCGCAGGTGTCGCAGACAGCCATGTTCGTTCCCTCCTGCTCGGTCCTGCCCGGTCAGAACTTGTCGAACGAGATGAGCTCCACGAGCTCGCCCACGTGGTTCTCGGGCATGCTCCGGGCGATGTCCGCCTGGCTCACCATCCCGACGAGGTCGTGCCCGTCGATCACGGGCAGGCGGCGCACCTGGTGGTCGGTCATCGTCCGGACGGCCTCCTCCACGCTGTCGTCCGCACCGACCGTGACGGGTTTGCCCTCGGTGAGCTGACCTGCCCTGACCTGTCGCGGATCGGTGCTGATCTCGAGGCACCGCACGACGATGTCGCGGTCCGTGACCACGCCCGCCAGCCGCTCGTGCTCCCCGCAGATCGGAGGCGCGCCGACGTCGGATCCTTCATCGTCCGGGCCGCGACCTCGAGCGTCTCGTGCTCGCCGACGCACTCCGCGCCCGGCGTCATGATCTCCCGCACCGTGGTCATGTCGGTCCTCCTGTCCGGCGGACATGGTCCGTCAGTTCACTGATCGTTCCGGCCCTGCCAGGGGAGGAGCCGTACCGCCCGTTGTCTGCCCCACCGGAAGGTCGTGACCCCGGGTCCCGGAGCCCGGGCCGCGGTGCGGAACGCCGTGCTGGAACAATGGGGCCATGACCCAGCACCCGCCCACGACCACCCCCGGACTCAGCGGCCCGGACGCCGAGCGACTCGCCGAGGCCCTCGCCTCCCACGACGTCACCGTCTTCGTGGACGGCACCGCCCTGCGTCTGCCCGGGCCCGCGCGTGACGCCGTCGTGGACCTCCTCTCCCGGATGGCCCGCGGGGAGACCGTCACGGTCACGTCCGCGGACGAGCTGCTGAGCACCTCTCAGGCGGCCGCGCTCGCCGGGATCTCGCACACCTACCTGCGCAACCTCACCAGTCGGGGCGTCATCCCCGTCCAGTACCGGGGAACGCACCGCCGGATCCGGCTGGCGGACCTCCAGTCCTGGCTGGCGGTTCGCGGCGTGCCGAGTGACGACGCGGCGCCGGCCGAGGAATCGGGCGGAACCCGCGCAGGCCCGGCGGAGGGGACCGGAGGATGACGGAACGGCGCGGCACCTGCCCGTGGTCTCGGCCGACCAGGTCTCCGTTCCCTCGGCACTCACCCCGCTCACGGCGTTCCGCTGGTTCGTCGAGTTCGGGGGCCGGTCCGGTACCGGGTGGGAGAACCGGGCCGTCCCCACCGCGCCCCAGGACGGCTCCTGGCAACCGGTCCTGTGGGCGGAGCACGTCAGCGCACCGGCCGGGGAGAACTCCGAGCACGTGTACTCCGTTCGGACGCGCTTCCTCCGCAGAATGCTCCTCGTCGACCGGCCGTGACGGCTCAGCCGAAGCGGGCCACGACCCAGCCGTCGACCACGTCGACCGCCGCCGCGGGGAGGTCCTTGGCGGGATCCGGCGGTGCCTCCCGGCCGGCGGCGAGAGCCAGGCGGGAACCCACGAACCGCCCGTCGGCGGCGAAGACCCAGAAGTGGTTGGGGCACTCGAACGTCTCGGCGCGCCCGGCGGCCTCCCGGCACACGGTGGCCTGCTGGTGCGTGCAGGTGTTGCGCAGCACGTGCAGGGCGCCTCCTGCGTCACGGGTGACGAGCACCGGTCCCGTGCTGGACGGAGCCGTCACGAAGTCGAGCGGAGCCGGCACCGCGGAGACCGCCACGATCCGCTCCCAGCCGCCGGCGGACTCCCCGGAGGCGCTCACGCGGCGGCCCCGTCGGTGGCGCGGGCCGGGTCGAGGACGTCGAGCGCCGCGCCGAGCCGGCGGCGCAGCGGCTCCGCGCGGCGGGCGAACTCCCGCTGCCGGCGCACGTACTCGGCCTTGCCCTCCGGGGTTTCGATCCGCACGGGCTCGTAGCCCCAGCCGGCGAGGTCGTAGGGCGCGGCCTGCATGTCCGTCTCCCGCACGTCCCACGCCAGCTCGAAGCAGTCCATCAGCAGCTCGGAGGGGATCCCCGGGACGAGCTTGTACGCCCACTTGTAGAGGTCCATGGTGGCGTGCAGGCAGCCCGGCTGCTCCATCCGGCGCTGGGACTCCCGGGTGGGCTGCAGCTCGTTGAGCGGCACGGCCTGCGGCTGGAAGAACCGGAACGCGTCGAAGTGGGTGCACCGGATCCTGGCGGACTCCACCACGGCGTCCGTGCCCCCCGCCCCGAGCCGCAGCTCGAGCTGCTCGTGGCGGAGGCCGTTGTCCTCCGCGCGGTAGGCCATCGCCCACTCGTGGAGGCCGAAGCAGCCGAAGAAGCCCGGATTGACCGCGTGCGCGCCCAGCACCGCCCGGGCGAAGTCGATCGCGGGCGCCCGCCGGTCCCGGAAGGCGTCGTCGTCGACGGTCACGGCCCCGTCCCGGTCGGTGAGGCCGAGGGCCGTGAGCTCGGCGCCGGTGAGTGCGCGGTAGAACTTCTCCCGGACCCGGTCGGCGGCGTCCAGCAGCACGGTGCCCGCCCCGGGGTGCCAGCGCTTCAGCTGCGCCGGCTTGAGCGTGTAGTAGGTGAACAGGAAGTCCTCGACCGGGTGCTTCTGCCCGCGGTGGCGGCGGGCCACGAACGGGTCCGCGAAGCGCGCCGCGCGCCGTTCGTGGTCGTGCGCCGGCGGCGCCCACTCCTCGCGGGACAGGACGACGACGGGGCGGGTCACAGGACCCGCCCCGTCGTCGACGGGCCGGTGGAGCGCGGGAGCAGGGTCAGCGGCCCGTCCCCGCGTACACCGTGGCCTCGTCGTCGGAGTCGAGGCCGAAGGCGCTGTGCACCACGCGCACGGCCTCGTCGAGGCGGTCGGCGGCCGTGACCACCGAGATGCGCACCTCCGAGGTCGAGATCATGTCGATGTTGATGTTCGCGGCCGCGAGCGCCTCGAAGAACGTGAAGGTCACCCCGGGGTTGGACTTCATGCCCGCGCCCACGAGGGAGAGCTTGCCGACCTCGTCGTCGTACTCCAGGCCCGCGTAGCCGATCTTCTCCTCGGCGGCGCGCAGCAGGCTCATGGCGAGGTCCCCCTGGGACTCGTCCACCGTGAAGGAGAGGTCCGTCAGGGGGTCGTCGCCGGTGGAGATGTTCTGGACGATCATGTCCACGTTGACCTTCGCCTCGGCCAGCAGCCGGAAGATCCGGGCGGCGATGCCGGGCCGGTCGGGGACTCCGACGACGGTGACCTTCGCCTGCGTGCGGTCGTGGGCGATGCCGGCGATGAGCGGCTGTTCCAACGGGATCTCCTTCGGGGAGGTGACGGCGTCTTCGGGGCCCGGGACGACCCAGGTGCCCTCGTTGTGGCTGAAGGACGAGCGGACGTGCAGCTTCACGCCGAAGCGGCGGGCGTACTCGACGCAGCGCAGGTGCAGGATCTTCGCACCGTTCGCGGCGAGCTCGAGCATCTCCTCGCTGCTGACCACGTCCAGCTTGCGCGCCATGGGCGCGATGCGGGGGTCGGCGGTGAACACGCCGTCGACGTCGGAGTAGATCTCGCAAACGTCGGCGTCCAGGGCGGCGGCCAAGGCCACGGCGGTGGTGTCCGAGCCGCCGCGGCCCAGGGTGGTGATGTCCTTGGTCTGGCGGTGCACGCCCTGGAACCCGGCGATGATCGCGATGTTGCCCTCGTCCAGGGACTCGCGCACGCGCTGCGGGTTGACCTCCACGAGCAGGGCCGCGCCGTGCGCGCCGTCGGTGACCATCCCCGCCTGCGACCCGGTGAAGGACTGGGCGGGAGCGCCCATCCCGGACACCGCCATGGCCAGCAGCGCCATGGAGATGCGCTCACCGGCGGTGAGCAGCATGTCGAGCTCACGGGCCGGGGGCTTGCGGGTGACCTCGTGGGCGAGGTCCAGGAGCTCGTCCGTGGTGTCGCCCATCGCGGAGACCACCACGACGACGTCGTGGCCCCGGTTGCGCGTCTCGACGATCCGCCGTGCAACGCGGCGGATGCCGTCGGCGTCCGCGACGGAGGATCCACCGAACTTCTGCACGATCAGGCTCATGGGTTCAACTCCTGTGGTCGAGGGTGGCCGGCGGTCGACGCCGGGCCGTGCGCCCGCTCCCCGCGGCAGGGCACCAGGACATCCTACGCGAGTGCGTCAGGCGACGACCGTCCGGCCCTCGAACGCCCGGCCCAGGGTCACCTCGTCGGCGTACTCGAGATCACCGCCCACGGGCAGCCCGGACGCCAGCCGGGTCACGCGGATCCCGAGGGTCTTGAGCATGCGGGAGAGGTAGGTGGCGGTGGCCTCGCCCTCCAGGTTCGGGTCGGTGGCGAGCACGACCTCCTGCACGGTGTCGCCGGAGAGCCGGGTCATGAGCTCCCGGATGCGCAGCTGGTCGGGACCGATGCCCTGGATCGGGCTGATGGCCCCGCCGAGGACGTGGTACCGGCCGCGGAAGCTGCGGGTGCGCTCGATGGCCATGACGTCCTTCGACTCCTCGACCACGCAGATGACGCTGTCGTCCCGGCGGGCGTCGCGGCAGATGGCGCACTCGTCGAGCTCGGACACGTTGCCGCAGATCCGGCAGAATTTCACCTTGTCCTTGACCGCCGTCATGGCGTCGGCCAGGCGCCGGACGTCCTCCTTGTCGGCGTCGAGGAGGTGGAACGCGATCCGCTGCGCGGACTTCGGCCCGACGCCGGGCAACCGGCCCAGCTCGTCGATCAGATCTTGAACAGCGCCTTCGTACACGTTTCCCTCGATTTCCGGGCCGGTGCGCGGCCCTCCTGCTCGTCCTCGGCCACGGCGTCACCGGGGTGCCGGTGCGCGGGGCGCCCCGGCTCACTCCCCGGTGTGGAGGTCCCGCTCCTCGATCAGCATGCCCCCGAGGATCCGCTCGATCGCGGCGCGGCCGTAGAGCGTGGAGTCCTCGAGCGCCTCGTCGTCCGAGCTGGGCACGAAGGAGTCGTCCCAGTCTACGCCGCTGTCCTGCGGGGCCGCGGCGGAGGCGGGTGCCTTCCGCCCCGCGGCGATGGCCGCGGCGTGGCGCTCGCGGAAGCTCAGCCGTGCGTTCCGGTCGGCGCCGGCCGGAGCCGCCGCCGGGGATTCCTGCGGCGTGGTGGCCGGGGCCGGGGACGTCGTGGGGGCCGGAGCCGGGTCCGGGGCGCCCGTCGTGGCGCGGGACTCCTCCGCGCGGTCGGCCGGGCGGGCGGTGCGCGTCGTGGCGGTGCCGGTCGGCCCGTTCCCGGGTCCGCTCCCGGAGCCCCGTCCGGCCGCGGGCACGGGGGCCTGCCGTGCGGAGGCCGCGGGCCGCCACTGCTCCGGGGGCGCTGCGTCCGGATCGTCGGGGCCGTCCGGGTAGGGCGGCTCGTCCGGATACGGGGGCTCCTCGGGCGGCGGGACGTCGTCGTCCGACGGGGGGACGTCCCGGTCCCACGCTCCCGGCGCGTCGCCGGGGAACGTGCGGGCCGGGTGCCCGGCCGTCCCGTGATCGGGGCGGAATCCGCGCTGGGTCGCGACCTGCGGTTCGGCCGGCCGCGCCGGCTCGTGGGCGGGCTGCGCGCCGGCGGGAGGCTCCGCAGCATGCTCCGTCGTCTGCGCCGGTCCCGTCGGCCGGGTCCCGGGCTGCGCCGGAGCACGGGGCGCGGGCTCGGCCTCAGCAGGGGCCTCGGGGGAGGTGCCGCCCTGGGGGATGGCGGCCACGGACCAGCTGTGCACGGGCTCCTGGGCCCAGGCCGGATCGGCCCACTCGGGAGGTGTGTCCGTGGCGGGTCTGCCGTGCGCGTCCCACGGGTCCTGTCCGCCGCGGTCCCCGTCCCGGGGTGCCGTCTCCGCGGCCGGCTCCGGCGCGGCCGCCGGTGCGGGCGCGGATGCCGGTGCGGGCGCGGATGCCGGTGCGGGCGCGCCGCCCGGGAGCGTGCCCGCGGCCCGGGGCGGGGTCGGCGGCTCTCCCCGGCCGCGCGGACCACCCGGTCGGTCCTGGTCTCCCTGGCCTCCCTGGCCCCGGTCCTCGGGGCCGCGGCGCTCGGAGCGGTCCTCCTCGGTCCCGTGCCCCGGTCCGTTCCGGCGCCCGGGCGGGCGCGTCGACGGCTCCGGGCCGCGCGGCGTTCCTCCGCCGCCACCGCCCCGGCTGTGCCCGCCGCCGCCCGGCGGGACGGCCTCCGCGCGGCAGTCGATGCCGAGGATCTGCTGCACCGCCTGCCGGAGGTCGTCCTCGAAGCGCGGGAAGTTCATGAGGTCGCCCTCGGCGTCGAACATGATGCGCAGCACCTTGCCGTCGAAGGACTGCGGGGTGCCCCGCTGGACCGTGAACCACGCGACCCGGCGGATGTCCGCAAGGGCGTTGACGATCTCCGGCCAGGAGGCGCGCAGCAGGTCGATCTCGTTGCCGCCGGACTCGGACGCCCGGGGCGTGTCATGCCGGGGCGCCCGCTCCGCCGCGGCGGGCTGCCGCGGCTCGGCAGGCCGCTCCTGTTGGGCGGACGGCTCCTGTTCCCGGGACCGCTCCTGCACGCCGGCCTCCCGGGCGGGCGGGTGCCCGGGAGCCGACGCGGCCTGCCCCGTGCCCTGCGGAGTCCGCTCCCGCGGCTCCGTCTCCCGCGGCTCCGTCTCCCGCGGGACCGCCTGCTGCGCGTCCGTGCCGGGCGCGGGCGGACCCGGTCGCCGCGGCGCGGGGGCGGCCTCGGGCTCGGCGAACGTCCGCCCCTCGGGCGGAGCAACCGGAGCTGCCGGAGCAGGCGGAGCAGCCGGAGCGGCCGTGGAGGCCTCGGGGGACGGCGCGGGTGCGGCGGGCTCGTCCGGAGCGGTGGCCGGAACGGCGCCCCGGCCGATGCTCAGGCGCCGTTCCAGCCGGTCGACGCGGGCCGTGACGCCGCGCGTGGTGTCCTCCGAGGACGGGAGGAGGATGCGCGCGCACAGCAGCTCGAGGTGCAGCTGGGGCGAGGTGGCCCCCGTCATCTCGGTGAGGGCGGTGTTCGTGATGTCGGCGGCGCGGGAGAGCTCCGCCGCCCCGAGCTGGGACGCCTGGTTGCGCAGCCGTGCGATCTGGTCCTGGGGCATGCCGTGCAGGATGTTGCCCGCGGACTCCGGGACCGCGTTGACGATGATGAGGTCCCGGAAACGCTCGAGGAGGTCCTCCACGAAGCGGCGCGGGTCCTGGCCCGTCTGCACCACCCGGTCCACCGCGCGGAACACCGTGGCGCCGTCCCCGGAGGCGAAGGCGTCGACCACGTCGTCGAGCAGGGCGCCGTGCGTGTAGCCCAGCAGGGCCACGGCGAGGTCGTAGCCGATGCCCTGCTCGTCGGAGCCGGCCATGAGCTGGTCGAGGACGGAGAGGGTGTCGCGGACGGATCCGGCACCCGCGCGGACCACGAGGGAGAGCACCCCCGGGGCCACCTGCACGTGCTCCTCGGCGCAGAGCTGCTCGAGGTAGTGCATGAGCGGCTCGGTGGGCACCAGACGGAAGGGGTAGTGGTGGGTGCGGGACCGGATGGTCGTGAGCACCTTGCTGGGCTCGGTGGTCGCGAAGATGAACTTGATGTGCTCCGGCGGCTCCTCGACGATCTTGAGCAGGGCGTTGAAGCCCTCACGCGTGACCATGTGCGCCTCGTCGATGATGAAGATCTTGTACCGGTCCCGGACGGGCGCGAACGTGGCGCGCTCGCGCAGGTCACGGGCGTGGTCCACGCCGCCGTGGCTGGCCGCGTCCATCTCGATCACGTCGAGGGAACCGGCGCCGTCCCGGGCCAGGTCGCGGCAGCTGTCGCAGCGGCCGCACGGGGTGGCGGTGGGGCCCTCCGCGCAGTTGAGGCAGCGGGCCAGGATGCGGGCCGAGGTGGTCTTGCCGCAGCCGCGCGGGCCGGAGAAGAGGTAGGCGTGGCTGACCCTGTCCTTGCGCAGCGCCGTCATCAGCGGCTCGGTCACGTGCTCCTGACCGATGACGTCCTCGAAGGTCTCCGGGCGGTAGCGGCGGTACAGGGCGGTAGTCACAGATGACACCTTAGCGACGGAATCCGACGGGCGGGCCGGGCGGATCGGCGCTGGGGACGCGGGCCGCCGCGGGGACGAGAAGACCCCTCGCGCACCCGCCAGAGCCCATTTACCCTTGCTACCTTCCGGTCCTGGGGGAGTTCAACAGGATGACGCCACGCGAGGGGCTGTCGATGAGTCTAGCGGATGCGGCGGGGCGGGTCGAAACCCGGGGCCGGAGCCGTGGATTCGGCATTGCCCGGCGGTTCGGTTATGCTGGACCCCGCATGTTCCGGCGCCGTCAGGCCGCCGCGACGTGCGTGCCTGGAGGATTCGCCTAGCGGCCTATGGCGCACGCCTGGAACGCGTGTTGGGTTCACGCCCTCGGGGGTTCAAATCCCCCATCCTCCGCACTGAGAGCCCCGCTCCGGGAAGCACGTCCCGGAGCGGGGCTCTTTCTCGTGCTGCCACCGACTCGTGCTCCTGCCGTCGAGCCTCTGCCGTCGGGGCCCCGGCGGGCGCTCCTCAGCGGGCGCGGAGCGCCCGGGACCGGAGGGCGACGGCGGCGGCTGCCGCGGCGCCCAGCGCCGAGAGCCCCACGACCCACCCTGTGGTGGAGGAGTCCCCGGCCGTGGCCTGCGCGGGAACCCGGGTCACGGTTCCCAGCGAGATGCGCGTGAGCGTCCCCGGGGTCACCTGCTGCCGTCCGGTCAGGCCCTGCGCCCCGAGCACGGGCTCGTGCCCGACCAGTGCTCCGGAGCCGGGGCGGTGGGCCGTGGCGGTGTGCGGTCCGACGAAGGAGGCGCGCTCCAGGGCGGGGAGCTCCGCCGGGTCCAGAGGTGTGCTGGGGGCCGCCTCCGCAGGGCCGTCTCCGGTACGGCCATCCGCTGCCTCGCCGTCTCCTGCCCGGAGCTCCTCGGCGCGGACTCCTCCCGGCTCCGGCGCCTCGTGCCCGCCGGGGGCGAGGGAGGGCCGTGCGTCCGGCGATGTGCTGCCGGCGTCCGGCGCAGGGCCTCCGCCGGGCACGGGGGCGGGGGTCTCGGCGGGGCCGGTCTCCGGCAGGGGCTCGGCCGGCTCGTCGACGGCCGGAGGCGCGGACGAGGGATCTCCGGCGGAGGAGTCCGCGGCCGGCGTCGGAGGCGGTCCGGCCTCGGTGGCGTGGGCCGCACCCGGCGCGGGGGTGAGGAGGAGCAGGGCGGCCAGCGCCAGGGGGCGAAAGGGCATGGGGGTGGTCTCTCCGGGGGGAAGCGGGCGGAACAGGAGCACATCGTAACTTTACGTCGTTCCACCACCTGCGTTCACTAATGCAATACATTGCTGGTGTGGTGGAACGGGCTGTTCCGCCGCACGCGCAGCTGCCCCCCGGTTGCGCTCCCCTCTGTCCTCTCTCCCCCCAAGAGGTCCTCATGAAGCTGCCTTCATTCCCCCTGCCCTCGACGACCCTGCCCGCCGCTCTCCTGGCCGGCGCGATGCTCGCCGGGACGATGGCCGGCGCGGCCGCCCCGGCCCATGCCTCGACGACCAACACGACCCACACCGCCGCCGGCATCTCCTCCCAGTACCACCTCTACGACGCCGGCGTGGACCGCTCGAAGGCCGTCGGCGTGGTGTTCTACTTCGACGGCGACGGACAGTACTACGCCCAGCGCCCCACCGCGTCGATGCTCAGGACCATGGCCGCCCGGGCCGCGGCCAGGAACATGATCCTCGTCGTGCCGGTCGCTCCGGCCAACCGGTCCTGGACCTCCAACAGCGAGGTGGTCGGGGACTGGTTCCGCGCCCTGGCGGCCAAGATCGTCGCCGAGCAGCGTGTCGACGCGACCCGCATCCACCTGGCCGGGTACTCCGGCGGCGCCGAGTTCGTCTCCACCGAGGTGCTCTCCGACCGCGCCGGCTGGATCCGCGGCGGCGGCTCGACCCTCATCGGCGGCGGCGGCGTCTACAACGGCAGGCTCGAGAGCACCCCCGACGCCGCGCTCAGGGCCACGGACCCGACCTGGTACGTCGGCTCCCTCGACAGCTACGGTGCCACCCAGCCGTCCACCTGGTCCGCGCTGGAGGCGGCCGGCAAGGGCGCGGCCGCCTACCGGAACGCCGGTTTCGCGAAGGCGGACCGCGTGGTGATGCCCGGTCTGCACCACACCAACTACGACCTGGCCGACCTGGTCGGGGACGACGTCGACCGCCTCCACTCCGGCGCCGGCGCGGCCCCGAAGCCCGAGACCGTCGCACCGACCGGCAACGACGTCGTCAACGGCTACCAGCTCACCGGCGCCATCGGGCGCACGTGGGCGGCGCTGGGCGGCACGGCGTGGGCCACCCCGGTCAGCGCGGAGTACGCCTCCGGGCACGGCTCCGTCTACCAGCGCTTCGCCGGCGCCGACGGTCGTGACAAGGCCCTCTACTGGTCCAGGGCCACCGGTACCCGGGTGGTCGACTACGGCGGGTCCATCGGCAGGAAGTTCGCGGCCGGCGGCTATGCGGGCAGCTACGGCCCGCCGCTGACGGACGAGCAGCGCGCCGCCGACGGGGGTGCCTACCAGCTCTTCGACGCGTCCGGGAAGCGGACCAAGATCCTGTGGTCCGCGAGCACCGGCTCGAACGCGGTCAAGGAGTACGGAGCCATCGGCCGGAAGTGGGCGGCGCTGGGCCACGAGCGGGGTCTGGGCTACCCGACCACCGACGAGTACAGCACTCCGAGCGGCGTGGCCCAGAACTACACCGGCGGCCGGATCGAGTGGAACGCCACCACCCGGGCCGTCACCGTGACCCGGAACTGACCTCCGGCACGTGCCGGCGGGCCCCGCAGGTGCTCCCTGCGGGGCCCGCCCCTAGGATGAACGCATGATCTTCAAGGCCGTGGGCGACTCCCGCCCGTACCCGGACCACGGCCTCGTCACACCGACCGACTGGTCCGGCATCGCGCCACGCCAGGTCCGGCTGGACGAGCTGATCACCACGAAGACCACCCTGGACCTGGCGACCCTGCTGGACGCCGACTCGACCTTCTACGGTGACCTCTTCCCGCACGTGGTGCGGTGGGACGGCGGCCTCTACCTGGAGGACGGCCTGCACCGGGCGCTGCGCAGCGCGCTGCACCACCGCACCGTGCTGCACGCACGGGTGCTGGAGCTCGCTCCCGCGCCGGGCGCGCGGCCGGGGGCCGAGCGGGACGCGGTCAGGACGCCGCGCTGAGGGGCGGACGCTCCGGCGCGAGCGGCACGGGGTGGCCCTCGGCGTCGAACTGCGCCCCCAGGCCCTGCTGGATGAAGCGGACGGTGGAGCGGATGTGCTGCTCCCGTGCCGCCCGGTCCTGGTCGGAGTTCTGGCCACGGTCCGCGGCGGCGGTGAGGGACCCGTGGACCAGGGCGGCGAGCTCCGAGATGTCGCCCTCCGGCAGATAGGCCTGACCGATCGCGTCCCTCAGGATCGCGGCCAGCAGGCCCTGCAGCTCGCCCACGTGCTCGCCCAGCTTCTGGTAGTCCTCCGGGGAGAGGACCGTGCGCATGGTGGGGCCCGGGGGCAGGTGGCGCCGAGTGAGGTCCTCGATCTGGGCGCGGATGTAGACGGCGAGCCGGTCGACCGGGTTGGCGACGCCCTCCAGATCGCGGCGCAGGTCGGTCATGAACCGCTCGGTCTCGTCCAGGGCGTAGGCCACGAGGAGCTCGCCCATGTCCGCGAAGTAGTTGTAGACCGCGGTGCGGCCCACGCCGGCGTTCTTGGCCACGTGCGTCATGGTCAGGCCGGTGAGGCCCTGCTGGTAGAGCAGCTGGCCGAAGGAGTCGAGGATCGCTCGTTTGGTGTTCTCCCGCTGCGCGGCATTGGTGGCCGCAGAAATACGAGGCATGATGACACCTTATCTGTGCGCGTCACCAAATTATGCACACTCTGCTGGTCCTTGGTGACGGTGTGTCTGACTATGACACCACCGTTTCCCGGCTTTCGACTCCTTCGCGCAGACAGTCAGGGGAAACGTCCAGGAAACCCCCAGCGGGGGTCGGGTCGAACGGCCCCGGCCCGGGCGCCGAACCGGCGACCGGGCCGGGCCCGCTCACCGCTCGGCGGCCGAACCGCCCTGCCAGAGGGAGTCGAACGGGGCGTTCGAGGTGAGGCGGCGCCGGATGCCGGCGGAGACGAAGGCCTTCGCGGTGCGGGCCGCCTCGAGGGGCTCCGCCCCCTTGGCCAGTTCTGCGGCGACCGCGGCCGCGAGCGTGCAGCCGGCCCCGGCCACGGGGACCTCGCCGACCTTGGGCTCGGAGAGCACCTCGAGGGTGGTCCCGTCGAAGAAGACGTCGACGGCGTCGGGGCCGGCGAGGCGGACCCCGCCCTTGGCGAGGACCACGGCGCCGGACATCTCGTGGATCCGCCGGGCGGCCTCCTCGAGGTCCTCGACCGTGCTGATCTCGTCCATGCCGGACAAGGAGAGGGACTCGAAGTGGTTCGGGGTCACGAACGTGGCCAGCGGCAGGATCTTCGCCTTCAGCGCCTCGTCCGTGTCGAGGGCCGCGCCAGGCTCCTGGCCCTTGCAGATGAGCACCGGGTCGAGGACGAGGTGGCGCGGCGCCAGCGCGGTGAGCACCTCGGCGGTGGTGGCGATGGTCTCGGGGCTGCCCAGCATGCCGATCTTGACGGCGTCGAGCGCGTGGGCGGCCGTGATCGCCTCGAGCTGATCGCGCAGGACGTCCTGCGGCACGGGGAACAGGCGGTGGCCCCAGTCCGCGGACGGGTCGAAGGACACGATGCAGGTCAGCGCGAGGGAGGCGAAAACCCCGAGCTCCTGGAAGGTCTTGAGGTCCGCCTGCGCGCCGGCGCCACCGGTGGCCTCGGAGCCGGCGATCGTCAGGGCGACGGACGGCTGGTCGGCGGGGTCCGCGGCGGCGGGCGTGGGAACGGTGCTGGTATCGGTCATGGGAGCCATTCTGCGCCTCCGCGCGGTGCCGGGGCCAACCGCCGGGGCTAGACTGTCGGACGGTCTCCGGCCGGCACGCGGTCCTCGCACGGGACCCGCGGCGGCGGGAGAGGGCTCCCGGGTGGCAGTCGGGCGCCCCCGCGTCCGTCCAGCACACCTCACAGATCGAACCACGGCGTCCGCCCCGCCCGGGGCCGGTGCCGCGTCAATACAGATTGGTGACCGACCGTGTCCTCTGCACCCGATCCTGCCCCCGCCGGGTTCGCCCGCCGTCCCCGCACGTACTTCGACCTCATCGTGGCGGCGTACTGCGTGGTCCTGGTGCTCTCCAACGTCGCCGCGACGAAGGGGGTCGCGTTCGGCCCCGTCATCACCGACGGAGGCTTCTTCCTCTTCCCCCTCGCCTACGTCCTGGGCGACGTCGTGGCGGAGGTCTACGGCTTCCGGTCCGCACGCCGGGCCATCGTCACGTCCTTCGCCGCGGGGCTGTTCTCCTCGGTCGTGTTCTGGCTCGTCATCGCCCTGCCGCCGGCGGAGTTCTATGAGGGCCAGGCGGCCTTCGCGTCCGTTCTCGGTCCCGTCCCGCTCATCGTGGCGGGCTCCCTGCTGGGCTACCTCGCGGGGCAGCTGCTCAACGCGTTCGTGATGGTCCGGATCAAGGCGCGCACGCGCGAGAAGCACCTGTGGGCCCGGCTCATCGGCTCGACCCTGGTGGGCGAGCTCGTGGACACCGTGATCTTCTGCACCGTGGCGGCCCCGGTCATCGGGATCACCACGATGGGCGACTTCCTCAACTACGTGGTGGTGGGCTACGTGTACAAGGTCCTGGTCGAGGTGCTGGTCATGCCGGTGACCTACGCCGTGATCGGCCAGCTCAAGCGCAGGGAGCCGACCTACGGCGAGTCCGCCGTCGGGGGGAAGGCCCTCGCCCCCCTGCGCTGAGGCGGGGGTCTGCGCTGAGGCGGGGGTCGGGAGGCCGGGCGGGTGCGGGGCGCGCGCCGACGATGTGCGCGCGGACCTCCGCACGGGCACCGGGGTGGTGATCGCCCTGGTGGTGCACGCGACCAGGGCGGTCTCGCGGCCGGCCGCCGGCGCCGTGGGCGACGGGGCCGCGGCACGGCTCAGAAGCCGAGATAGGCCAGCTGCGCGCCCACCGAGCTCCGGGCGGCGGGCAGCACGTGTGCCGGGACGTCGGCGTAGATCCGCGCCGTGATGGCCTCGAGCGTCGCGGCGCGGCCCAGGATCCGCAGGGCCTCCCGGACCTCGGCGAGACGCTCCATCCGGTGCTCGAGGAGCTCCTCGCACACCGCCTCCACGTCCTCCCGCACGTCCGCGTGCGCCGGGAGCACCAGGGCGTCGCCCAGCACCGCCAGGCGCTGCAGCGAGCGCAGGTAGTCGCCCAGGCTCCCGTCCGGGTGGTCGAGCATCGTGGTCCCCCGCCCCAGGACCGTGTCGCCCGTGAGCACGGAGCCCGAGGCGCGCGCCGCGGCAGCGGTGCCCGCGCCCGCGGCCGGGCCGTCGTCGGGCAGGTGGAAGCTCACGGAGTCGGAGGTGTGCCCGGGGGTGTGCAGCACCCTGATCCGGCAGCCGGCGGCCTCGATCGTCTCGCGGTCGACCAGCGGGCCGGCGTCACGGCAGAACTCCGGCAGGAACGCGCGCACGGGCGCGCCGGTGAGCGCGTGGAACTCGTCGACGGCTTCGGTGTGGTCGGCGTGGCGGTGCGTGACCAGGGTCAGCACGGTCCGTCCCGCGGCGGCCAGGGCGGCGAGGTGACCGCGGTCGGCGGGGCCCGGGTCGACGACGACGACGTCCTGCTGCCCCGGCGCCCCGATCAACCACGAGTTGGTGCCGTCCAGGGTCATCGGGCCGGGGTTGGGGGCGGTCAGCCGCCGGGTCAGTGCGGTGGTGCGGGTGCCGGCGTCCTGGGTCATGCGGGCAGACTATCCGAGCCCGGCGGGGGAGCGGCGGCCCGGCTCACCCCTCGGCCGGCAGGAGAGCGGCAGACCGGCTCACCCCTCGGCCGGCGGGGAGCGGCGGCCCGGCTCACCCCTCGGCGAGCAGGGTCTCGAGCCTCGTGAAGGAACTGCGCCACGCCGCGGCCGCCCCGGGGTGCACCGTGGCAGGCAGGGGTCCCTGCGTGAGCACCAGCAGGGTGCCGCCGTCTCCGGTGGGGACGAACTCGGTGCGGGTCAGCACGTGGCTGGAGGTGGGCTCGCCGTCCGGTCCGGGCAGCGCCTCGCGGCCCTCGAGCAGGGCGTCCGGCTCGACCCGCAGGTAGGTGCCGTGCACCGGGGCGACCGCGGCGGGGTCGGTGTCGTGCACCATGCGGAAGCGCTGCCGGCCCCCGGGTCTGACCTCGAGCAGCACCGACTCCCGGGACACGCTCCAGCCCGGCGGGCCGAACCAGGCGGCGAGCCGATCCGGCTCGGTGAAGGCGGCGAAGACCGCGGCCGGGGGGTGCGGGAGGGCATGGGAGACGGAGAAGACCTCCGCGGGGTCCAGATCGGTGACGTCCATGCCCTCCATTGTCCCCGGTCGCTCTCGGTCCCCGCGGCGGCGGTCGGTACAGTGGCGCACGTGAGCACCGAACCTGCGCGGGAGCCGGGGTCCCGTGAGTCCGGCACGCGGCCGGCCTGGGTCACCGCGCTCAAGGGCGGTGTGCTCCTGCTGCTGCTGGCCGTGGCCGTGTGGTACCTCATCGGCCACGAGCTGCCCACCGTGGAGCAGGTCCGGGTCTTCGTCGAGGGCTTCGGCGCGTGGGGGCCCCTCGTCTTCGCGGCGGTGTTCGTCCTCGTGGCGGCCACGCCGGTCCCGGTGACGATCATGGCGGTCTCGGGGGGATTCCTCTTCGGCATGGCCCAGGGCAGCGTGGTCGGTGTCGTGGCCACCACGGCCGGAGCCTGGCTGGGGTACTGGCTCGCGCGGTTCCTCGGCCGCGACGCCCTGTACCGGCTCGCGGGCAACCGGGTCGAGCAGGTGGAGCGCAAGCTCGTCGGCAAGGGTTTCCTCACGGTGCTGGTGCTCCGGCCCGTCGTGCCCAACTGGACGCTCAGCTACGGTGCGGGGCTCGTGCGCATCCCGCAGCGCGACTACCTCGGCGCCACCCTGCTGGGCGGGATGCCGGGTCAGGTGAGCTTCGCCGCGGTGGGGGCCTTCACGTCCCGGCCGTCCTGGCCGGCCCTGGCGGTGGTCGCCGCCTCCTGGGTGGTCGTGGTGGTCGTGGGCGTGCTCGCGTGGCGGCGGTCCCGGCGGGACTCCCCGTCCGCGCCCGAGGCCGACGGCGTCGGGACCGCCGAGTAGGTCGGCCGTGACGCGGGTCCCCGGCACGGCGACGCCCGGCCCTCGGGACGAGGACCGGGCGGACGCCGCTCGGAAGGGGCAGTGTGCGGTGTGGCCTCCCGGCCACGTCCCGGCTAGACCTGGGGGCGGACCGCGGTGGACCCGTCCGTCGGCTCGTTGCCGAGCAGGTGCAGCTTGCCGCTCTTGCGGTCGGCGAGGTACTCCTTCATGTCCCGCTTGATGACGGGCAGGAGGAGGTACACGCCGAGCAGGTTCACGAAGCCGCAGACGAACAGCGCCGCGTCCGCGAAGGCGATGACCTCGCTGAAGGTCAGGACGCAGCCCGCGACCGTGAAGAACAGGTAGATGCCGCGGAAGATGTTGTCGCTGAGCCGGCTGCGCCCGAACAGGTACTCCCAGGACTTGAGCCCGTAGTAGAACCACGTGATCAGCGTCGAGAAGGCGAACAGGACCACCGCGACGGCCAGCACGATCGGGAACCAGGGGAGGACCGTGGCGAAGGCGTCCGAGGTGAGGATGACGCCGTCGGGGGCGCCCCCACCGGCCTGCACCTGGTCGATGCCGGCCTGCAGGCTCGGCGCGCCGGCGATGATGATGGCCAGGGCCGTCATGGTGCAGATCAGCACGGTGTCGACGAGCGGCTCGAACAGGGCCACGAAGCCCTCGCTCACCGGCCGGCGGGTCTTGACGGCCGAGTGGGCGATGGCGGCGGAGCCGAGGCCGGCCTCGTTGGAGAACGCGGCACGCTGGAAGCCCACGATCATGACGCCCAGGACGCCGCCGGCCATGCCCTCCGGGGAGAACGCGCCGTCGATGATCGAGGCGATCGCGCCCGGCACCTGGCCCAGGTTGGCGAGGATGACGATCAGGCACGCGGTGACGTAGACGGCGCCCATGGCCGGCACGAGCCGGCTGGTGGTGGCACCGATGGACTTGATGCCGCCGATGATGACCAGGCCCACGAAGAGCGCGAGGACGATGCCGAAGATCAGGGCCGCGCCGGCGCTGCCGAGGAAGCCGTCGGCGCCGCCGGTGACGTTCTGCACCTGGGCGAAGGTCTGGTTGGCCTGGAACATGTTGCCGCCGGCCGCGCCGAAGAACAGGATGGCCACGGCGAAGATGCCGGTGAGGATCTTGGCGGGGATGCGGCCGAACTTGCTGAAGGCGATGGGCAGGTACCGGAAGGGCCCGCCGCTGACGGTGCCGTCCTCGTGGACCTCGCGGTACTTCACGCCCAGGGTGCACTCCGCGAACTTGGTGGCCATGCCGAGCAGACCGGCGCAGATCATCCAGAAGGTCGCGCCGGGCCCGCCGAGGGCCATGGCCGCACCGACACCGGCGATGTTGCCCAGTCCCACGGTCCCGGACAGCGCGGAGGTCAGCGCCTGGAAGTGGGGGACCTCGCCGGGGTCGTCCTTGGACGAGAACTTGCCCCGCACCACGTCGGTGGAGACCCTGAGGTGCCGCTGGACGACGCCGAAGTAGACGGTGAAGATGACGCCGGCCGCGATGAGCCAGGCCACGACGAACGGGAAGCTGACCCCCGCGATGGTGATCGGGTAGAAGACGATGGTCGAGAAGACCTCGGTGATCGGAGCGAACGCGCTGTTGATGGCGTTGTCGATCGCTGCGAGCCAGCCCACTTCGTCGGTGACGGTAGTCATGGGTAACGCCTGCGTGATCTGCATCTCCCCACTACACCCTGTGGACAGCCGGTTGGCAACAGACACGCCTGTCGCCGAAAGAGCCATCTTGCCGTGGCAACGAAGAGTTAACACGAAACGGCCCGGCCTCCTCGCCGCGACGTCTCGTCGTGCGGGGGCCGGGCCGCCGGGGGTGCCGGGGCGGCGTCACCGTCGACGCCGGTGGCTCCGGGTCAGCGGCCGGCGCGCGATCCGCCGGTCAGGTATTGGGGGGAGGTCATGGCGCACACGCGCAGACCGCGACCCAGGTCGCTGCCGGCGCTGCGCACGGCGTTGCCCACCGAGGTGGCGCGGGCGGGGGCCGCGGCCCGGCCGATGGCGATGAAGAGCAGGGCGGGGAGGGCGAAGACGAGGACGAGGGCCATGGGAGAGGCAACTTTCTGTGGGCGGTGCGAGAAGATCCGTGGGTCCGAGGGTGGGTCGCCAGGAGGTCGGGCAGGACCCTGCGCCTCGGTTGACATCTAAAGTCTAACGGGTCGATAGTGATTCAATCAATGTGAGAACGCTCACGGAAGGAGTGAATCGTTGCGTCTTGATGAGATCGACCAGCAAATCATTGCGTCCCTGGTCCAGGACAGCCGGGAGAGCTACGCGGCCATCGGCCACAAGGTGGGGCTCTCGGCCCCCGCGGTGAAGCGACGGGTGGACGTCCTGCAGCAGACGGGCGCGATCAAGCGCTTCACCGCGGAGCTCGATCCGTCGGTCATGGGGTGGAACATCCAGGCGTTCGTGGAGCTGCACTGCGACGGCGGTCTCTCGCCGTCGATGATGCGCACCATGGCCGCCGAGATCGCCGAGGTGACCGCGGCCTACACGGTCACCGGTGAGGCGGACGGCATCTTCCTCATCCGGGCCGAGAACACCACCCACCTCGAGGACGTCATGGTCCGGATCAGGGAGTGGAAGGGCATCAACCACACGAGGAGCTCGGTCATCCTCTCGCACCTCTGAGCGTGGCGCGCCGGGCTCTGGAATACTGGGCGCACAGCACCGTCGTCACCACAGTGGAGGACCGGCCATGGAGAACGCAGCAGGAACAGTCGTCGTCGTCGGGGTCGACGGGTCTCCCCAGTCCGTGGAGGCGCTGCGCTGGGGCGCGCGTCTCGCACCGGCGTACGGGGCGACGATCAAGGTGGTGGGGGCGTGGGAGAACCCGCCCGAGTACGTCAACTTCGTGCACTTCAAGGACGACCACTTCGACGAACTGGCCCGGAAGCGGGTGGACCGGGCGGTCCAGGAGGCGTTCGGTGAGGACGTGCCGGCCGGGCTCAGCACCGTGGTGGAGTTCGGTCACCCGTCCAAGGTGCTGATCCACCACGGCGAGGGGGCCGAGATGCTCGTCGTGGGACGCCGGGGCCACGGCGGTTTCAAGGGGCTGCTGATGGGGTCGACGAGCTCCGCGTGCGTCGCCCACGCCCCGTGCCCGGTGCTCGTCCTCCCCGAGGAGGCGGTCGGGGCCGGGCAGGCCGAGGACTCCGGGCAGGCGCAGGGAGCCGGGCCCGCCGGCTGAGGGCGCCGCCCTCCCGGCCGGGACCGGAGGGACAGGTCGTTCGCGTGGCCGGGACATGCTCCCGCAACGATGCGTGCGGCGCCCCCTGCTCCGTGATACTGATCACGTCAAAGGGATCACAAGAGCGAAGGATCTGGCATGAGCAACGGAACCGCAGCAACGATCGTCGTCGGGGTGGACGGCTCCCAGCAGTCCGTCGAGGCCCTGCGCTGGGCGGCGCGGACGGCACCGGCCCTCGGCGCCGTCATCAGGGCGGTGGGGGCGTGGGACTACCCGCCCGAGTACGCCGGGTACATCCCGCTGGGCAGTGACAACTTCGACGAGACCACCCGGAAGCAGGTGGACAAGGCGGTCCGGGACGCGTTCGGCGACGATGTGCCGGCCGGGCTCAGCACCTCCGTGGTGTTCGGCCACCCGTCGAAGGTCCTGGTGCACGAGAGCGAGGACGCCACGGTGCTCGTCGTCGGGCGCCGGGGCCACGGCGGGTTCCGCGGGCTGCTGCTGGGATCGGTCAGCGCCGCGTGCGTCGCCCACGCGAAGTGCCCGGTGCTCGTGATCCACGAGCACCCCGAGGCGGACGGGTCGGCTCAGGACCGGCCCGCGTAGTAGCGGCCCAGGACCTCGTCCCGGTACTCGAAGTAGGTCCCGTCGGCCATGGCCTCGCGGGCGCCGTCCACCATGCGCACGACGAACCGCTCGTTGTGGATCGACGTGAGCGTCGCGGACAGGCGCTCCTTCGCCTTGAACAGGTGGTGCAGGTACGCCCGGGTGTAGTGGGTGCACGTGTAGCAGTCGCAGCCGTCGTCGACGGGGGCGAGGTCCGTGCGGAAGCGGGCGTTGCTGACGGTGAAGCGGCCGTCCGGGGCGTACACGACGCCGGTGCGGCCCACCCGGGTGGGGGAGACGCAGTCGAAGGTGTCCGCGCCGTTCTCGAGGGCCGTGAAGATGTCGTCCGGCTCCGAGATCCCCAGCAGGTGCCGGGGCCGGTCCTCGGGCAGCTCCTCGTTGCACCAGCGCACGATCGTGCCGAGATTCTCCTTCTCGAGGGCCCCCCCGATCCCGAACCCGTCGAAGTCCATCGCGCCCAGGTCCTGGCACGCCTTGCGGCGCAGGTCCTCGTACTGGGCGCCCTGGATCACGCCGAACAGGGCCTGGTACGGCCGGTCGGCGCGCTCCTCGGTGAGACGGGCGTGCTCGGAGACGCACCGGAGCGCCCACCGGCGGGTCCGCTCGAGGGACGTCTCCTGGTAGCCGCGGGAGTTGTGCAGCGTGGTCAGCTCGTCGAACGCGAACATGATGTCCGCGCCCAACCGGTGCTGCACCTGCATCGAGATCTCCGGGGTGAAGCGGTGGCGGTCCCCGTTGATGTGGGACGTGAACGTGACCCCGTCGTCGTCGACCTGCGCCATGCGCTCCTTGCCGGTCGCGACGTCGTCGTCCCCCGCCGCCGAGGCCGCGACCGTGGACATGTCGATGACCTTCCGGAACCCCGAGCCCAGGGACATGACCTGGAAGCCCCCGGAGTCCGTGAAGGTGGGACCGGACCAGTTCATGAACGCGCCGAGCCCGCCCGCGGCGTCCAGGACGTCCGCGCCCGGCTGGAGATAGAGGTGGTAGGCGTTGGCGAGCAGGGCCTGCGCGCCGAGCTCCGCCATGGACTCGGGCAGCACGGCCTTGACGGTGGCGGCGGTGCCGACGGGCACGAAGGCGGGGGTCCGGATCGTCCCGTGCGGAGTGGTGATCGTCCCGGTGCGGCCCAGGAACGGGCCGCCGTTTGACTCGACGCGCCCGCCGGGGATCGTGGCGGTCTCGGCGAGGCGGTGCTCCACCTCGAAGCCGAAGTCGGAGCGGGCGGCGCGGGGGAGCAGGGTCTTGTCTGGTGCGGGCACCCGTCCATTGTGCGCCACCGTCCGGGGGCGGGTGACCGCGTGCGCCCCCCCCCCGCGACACCGCGAGGACGGCAGGGCGGGGTGCGGTGGGGCCGGGCGGCTCCGGTGCGCCGGTGGAGCCGCTCAGCGGCCCCAGCCGGCGTGGGCCACGGCCTGGCGCACCAGGTCCCCGCGACCGCCAGCGAACTCCGCCTGCACCTCGGGGCTGAGCGCCTCCTCGGGGCTCATCCAGGACAGCTGCAGGGCGTCCTGGCGCGGGCTGCACTCCCCGCGCACCGGCACGATGTAGCTCAGCGCCACGGCGTGCTGCCGGTCGTCGGTCAGCCCGGTCTCGGACGGCGAGGGGAAGAACTCGGCCACGGCGAAGGGGGTGGTGGACACCGGCAGCTGCGGGAACGCCATGGCGCCGAGGTCCTTCTCCAGGTGGCGCAGCAGCGCCGCCCGGATGGTCTCCCGGTACAGCACCCGGCCGGAGACGAACGTGTACATCATCTTGCCCTCGGGTGTCGCCTGCAGCAGCAGCCCGATCTCGGAGAGGTAGCCCAGGGGGTCGAGCCGGACCGGCAGGGCCTGCACGTAGACCATCGGCAGGCGGCGGCGGGCCTCCTGCAGATCGTCCTCGTTGAGCCAACCGGGGTTCGGATCGGGGGTGCGGAGGAAGTTCATACTGCTGTTCTATCCCAAGACCCCGGGCGGAGCCACGGTCGCGACCGCCCCGGGCGTCCGGTTCAGCGCTCAGCGGAGCCGGTGGCCCCGGGCCGGCCTACGGGCGGGCCAGCCGGGCGGCGGCCTCCAGGACCGTCCACGCCTGGACCTGGGTGGACAGCTCGACCGGCACGCCGGGGCGCTGCGACTCGTCGGCGTGCCGTGCCGGGTCCGGGGAGAAGATCGCCACCGTCCCCCCGGTGGTCGTCGGGGCCGTGGTGCCCGGCGCGCTGAAGTCCACCGCCGGGTCGAACTCCCGCCGGCCCGCCCACAGGGCGTCGGCGGTGCCCGCCACGAGCCCGGCCGCGGTGCGCCGCGCCGCGGCCGGCAGGGCCGGGTGCAGGGCGGCGTCGGCGAGGTAGCGGGCCAGGATCCCGCTGAACAGGCCGCCGTCCCCACCGCCGTGGGTGCGCAGGAGGGGGCGCCCGTCCAGCTCGCGGCCGTACTCCTGCGCGGCGCCGGCCACCACGTCCGCGGCCGTGCGCAGCAGGTCCGACCGGTCCTCCTCGCCCGTGCCCGGGGTGTCGGCGAGCTCGAGGAGCACGCCGAGCACGGGCCCCGAGTTGTAGCTGAACAGTCTCTCGTCCCGGCGCGTCACCTCGGTGCCGGATCCGGCGGCGACCAGGAGCAGGCCGTCGTGGAAGACCTTCCGCTCCGGGCTCCAGAGGGTGGTCCGCAGCCAGTCGAGCACCGCGCCGGCCTGCTCCGGGCGGTGCGTGCGCACGAAGCCGAGGGCCGTGGGCGCGGAGGACGCCGTGTTCTTGACGTCGTGACGGGTGTTCCAGAAGACGCCGCCGCCGAGGTCCCCGGTGTGGCCCCGCTCGAGCCGGGCGAGCAGGGCGCTGCCCGCGTCGAGGCACGCCACGTCCGGCCGGCCGGTCAGGGCACGGTCCAGCTCGGCGAGACGGCCCACGGCCAGCAGCAGCCACGCCATGTCGTCGTAGTAGGAGTTGTGGGTCACCCGGCCGCCGCTGCGCAGGGTGATGCCCCGCAGCAGGCGGTGCCCCTCTCGGCGGAACCACCGGGCCCGCGTGGGATCGTCCCGGTGCCGGAGTCCGGCGTCCACCAGTGCGTCGAGCAGGTGCGCCTGCCACCAGTAGTGCCACGGGGCCCTCGGGGACGTGGGGCGCGGGTGCGCCGGGGCGCCGAGCAGCGTGCCGGGCACCCCCAGCGCGCGCACGGCGAAGAGCTCCCGGACCGAGTGGGCCGCCTTGTCGGCGCGCTCCGCGGCCGTGGTGGCTGCCCCGGCGGCCCCGGTGTCCTCAGTGGGTTCCGTGTGCTCGGTGTGCTCGGCGTGGGCGTCGCGTGCGGTGGGCTCGACGGTCGCTGGGCGGTGCGCGGCGCTCGGGCCGGTCGTCCGGGGCATGGGGACTCCTGTGCTGGCGGGGAAGAGGTGCTGCTCCCGAGCCTAGGCGCTCGCCGGGGGCGGGGGCCCGCTGCGGTCCCGCACGGGCCCGAGGAAGAGCCTCCGGTGCAGCGTCTCGGCCGGTCCGGGCAGGCGGCGCCGCTCCAGCAGGGCCGCGCCGAGCAGCGTGACCAGCCACACGGCCGAGCCGAGCAGCAGCGCGGCGGTGGGCGTCAGCGACCGGCCGAGCGCCAGCGCGAACGGGGGCAGCAGTACGGTGAACAGCACGGACTGCGCGAGATAGCCGCTCATCGACCGGCGGCCGAGGGCCTGCAGGGACCACAGCGCGGGATGCTCCCGCGCCCGCAGCGCGACCGCCCCGGCACCCGGGCCGGGGCGCAGCACCCGCTCGCAGACCAGCGCCACCACGAGCGCGTAGCCGATCCCCTGCGCGGCCCCGGTCAGCGCGTCCACGCCGGTGAGCACGGACCCGGCGGCCGGCGAGGGCTCGAGCCGGTCCGTGGTCAGGAGCCCGGTGCCGACGCCCGTGAGCAGCCCGAGACCGATGCAGACCAGCGCGGTGACGAGCAGACGGCCGCGGCGCGGCCCGGGGTCCTCGAGCACCCGGTACCGGCTCAGGGCCAGCCCGAGCAGCAGCATGGGCAGCAGTCCCAGCAGCTGGAGCGGGGCGAAGGACACCACCCCGAGCCCCTCGACGACCCCGAGGACCAGCCGCTCCGGGACGGAGTCCGCCACCAGGCTGGGGAAGGACGGCGTGCCGGGTGTCCGCACGGACCAGCTCGCGGCGCCGTAGAGGACCATGAGCACCGAGCCGAGGGCGGAGAGGACCACGAGCGTGCGCGTGCTCTCGACGATCAGCACCGAGAGGAACAGCCCTCCGAACGCGTAGGCGGTGATGATGTCCTCGGGGAAGAGCAGGCACGCGTGCAGGGCCCCGATGAGGACCAGCCACCCGTAGCGCCGGAGCAGCAGCCGGCGCGCCAGGGGCAGCGGAGTGCCGCGGGCGGCCTCCCGCGCGGCGATCTGACCCACGCCGTAGCCCACCAGGAACGAGAACAGGGGGAAGCCGCGGCCGTCCACGAGCATCGACATGGCCATGTTGACGACGTCGTCCGCCGTCCACCCCGCGGTGTCCGCACCGGTCCCCAGCGTCCGGTCCCGAGGGCCGTCGGTGGGACCGGTCGCCCAGATCCACACGGTGACGTTGGCGACCGCGATGACCCAGAGCATGAGCCCCCGGGCCACGTCCGGCGCCGGGACGCGGCCCGTCGCCCGGGGAGCGCGCGGAGCGTTCACGCGGCGTCCCCGGGCATCAGGGCGCGGCGGCTCTCGAGCACGAGCGGCTCGCCGGTCACCGGGTGGACGAGGGCGATCCGGCGGGCCAGCAGCTGCAGCGGCCGGCCGGGGTCCTCGGCGCCGGCCGGCCGCACCTCCGGGTACAGGGGGTCGTGGCGCACGGGGATGCCCAGTCCGGCCAGGTGCACCCGGATCTGGTGGGTGCGCCCCGTCTCGGGCCGGAGCGTGTAGCGCGCCCACGTCCCCTCCGCGTCCGCGAACGGCGGCCCGGCCCCCTCGACCGCGGTGCGGGCGTTGACGGGGCCCGCCACCTCCCGCGCCTGCAGGGACGTGCGGTCCTTGACGATGCGGGACTCGACGAGGCGGGGGAGGCGCAGCCCGGGCCGGTGCCCGGCCACGGCCTCGTACTCCTTGGCCACCGACCGCTCCTGGAAGAGGGTCTGGAACCGGCCCCGGGTGGCGGAGTCCCGCGAGAGCAGCAGAACCCCGGCGGTGCCGCGGTCGAGCCGGTGCAGCGGGGAGAGCCGGTCCTCGCGGCGGGAGCGGCGCAGCTTCACGAGCGCGCTCTGCGCCACGAACCCGCCGCGCGGCGTGGTGGGCAGCCCGTGCGGCTTGTCGACCGCCAGCAGCCACTCGTCCTCGAACAGCACCGGCAGGTCCCCGGGCAGCTCCGGTTCCTCGGGCAGGGCACGGTGGTACCAGACCGAGCCGCCGGCGCGGAAGGGGGTGTCGTGGGCGAGGGACCGCCCGGCGTCGTCGACGATCCCCCCGGCCGCGAAGAGCTCCTCGAGCTCGGAGGCGGACGCGGGGAACCTGCTCAGCAGATAGCCGCGGACGGTCCCGGGGGCTCCGGCCTCCGCGGCCGGCAGCCGCACCCGGACCGGGTCCACCCCGTCCCGCAGCGGCAGGGGGGCGGGGGCGGGCCGACGTCGTCGCATGGTTCCCGATCGTGCTCCGCCCGCGCCCCGTTGTCCACTCGACGGACCCGCGTACCGCCGGACCGCGGACCCTGCGACAATGGACGCGCACCGTCACCCGCCCGCCGACCGGAACGAGGCCCATGTCAGCCGAAGAAGTCGTCCTCCTGGACGACGCGCACCGTCCCATCGGGACCGCGCCCAAGGCCGGGGTGCACACCACGGACACCCCCCTGCACCTCGCGGTCTCGTGCTATGTCCTCGACGACGACGGGCGGCTGCTGCTGACCCGCCGGGCGCTCGCGAAGAAGACCTGGCCCGGGGTGTGGACCAACAGCTTCTGCGGCCACCCGGGCCCCGGCGAGGGGTTCGTCGAGGCCATCGCGCGCCGGGCCGGCCAGGAGCTGGGCTTCGCGGTGACAGGGATGACGGAGGTGCTGCCCGACTTCCGCTACCGGGCCGTGGACGCCTCCGGGATCGTGGAGAACGAGTTCTGCCCCGTCTACGTGGCGCGGGCCACCGGGCAGCCACGACCGCTGCCCGCGGAGGTCGCGGAGGTCGCCTGGATCGCCCCGGACGAGCTGTTCGCCGCGGCGGAGGCCGCGCCGTTCCTGCTGAGCCCGTGGCTGCTGGAGCAGGTCGCGGACGACCGGCTGCGCCGGGCGCTCACGGGACGGGCCGCGGTCCGCCCGTAGCGCTCCGCTCGGCTCAGCGGTCCGTCTCCAGCACGCCCACGGCCACGGCGAGGTCCTGCCAGGACATCCCGACGCCCTTGAAGACGTTGGGGACGTCGTCCCGGCGGGCGACCGCGCCGGTGACCACGTCCCGCAGCGGCACGAGCGCTTCCTCGGGAAGCGCCCCGTCCCTCTGGGCCAGGACGACGTCGCCGGCCTCGCGCCGCGCGGTGGCGAGGTCCTCCACCACCACGAGGGAACGGCCCATGAGCCCGGTGTCGAGCTCCCGCCGGCCGGTCTCGTGCGAGCCGATCGCCACGACGCAGGCGCCGTCCCGGACCAGGGAGCCGTCGAAGAGCGGCTCGGCCGCCGACGTCGCGCAGACCACCACGTCGGCGTGGGCGACGTCGGCCGCGGTCCCCGCGACGGCCTCCGGCCCGAGGTCGGCGAGCCGGTGCAGGACGGCGCGGACCTTGTCCGCGCTGCGCCCCACCACCGTGACGCGCCGCAGCTCCCGGACACGCGCGAGGGCCACCGCGTGTCCGACGGCCTGGGGTCCGGTCCCGAACACGACGAGGTGTGCCGCGTCCGCGGGCGCCAGGGCGTCCGCGGCCACCGCCGAGACGGCCGGGGTGCGCAGCGCCGTCAGGGCCGACCCGTCCAGGAGGGCCCGTGGCGTGAGGGTCGCGGCGTCCTGGAGGACGTGCACGGCCTGGATCCGTGGCAGTCCCCGGGCCGGGTTGTCCGGGGCCACGGAGGCGACCTTGACGCCGGTCCACCCGGCGATCGTCGAGGGCATCAGCAGCAGGTGCCCGGAACCGGCCGGGGTGCTGATCCGGGCGGGATCCGTCGCGGGGTCGAAACCCTCGACGAGCACCTGCGCCACCAGGCGCCGGGCCCGGTCGGGGGAGACCCGTGCGGCGATCTCCTCGGCGGTGTACCAGGTCGGCCGGTCGGTGCTCACGGGGTCTCCGCCGAAGGTGCGGTGCGCGGTGCGCGCGGGGCGGTGCCACCCGCGCCGGGACGTCCCGGTGCCACGGCTCAGTCCATCCGCTCGGCCAGGCCGGCGGCCACCGTCTCGAGGGCGGCGCGCAGCGCGAGGATCGCCGGGCGGTGCGCGCTCGCCCCGCGGATCGAGGTGAACACCGTCCGCCGGGGCCCGGACGGCAGGTCGACCAGCCGGCAGGGCGGGTCCCCGCGCACCCACATGAGGTCCGGCATGAGCGCCACGGCGTTGCCGGACTCCACGAGCCGGGTCTGCGCCTGCAGGTCTGCCGTCGAGAACCGGACGTCGGGCTCGAAGCCCGCCCGCCGGCACAGCTGCTCGCCCCAGTGCCGCGAGGCGGCTCCCCGTGGCTCCATGACCCAGGCGAGCTCGTGGGCGTCCCGCAGGGAGGTGACGGACGCGTGCTCGGGGCCGGGGGGGACGGCCAGGCGGATGGCATCCGTGATCAGCCGCCGCCGGTCCAGGTCCGGGTGGTGGGCGGCGGCGTGGCTCGGGTACTGCTCCGCCACGACCACGTCGAACTCCCGGGTCCAGGTCTCGTAGAGGGCCTGCTCGGGCTCGGCCTGCACCATCTCCACCCGCACCTCCGGGTGCTCGCGGCGCATGGTGCCCAGCACCTCCGGCAGCAGCGCCAGGGCCGCGGACTGGAACACGGCGACCCGCACGGTGCCGGTGACCGTGCTCAGCGACGCCGCCAGGTCCGACTCGGTGCGCTCCAGGACGTCCAGCAGCTCGGTGGTGCGCGCCACCAGGATCTCCGCCTGCGGGGTGAGCTGGACCCGCCGGCCGGCCTTGGAGAGCAGGGCCACCCCCGCCTCCTTTTCCAGCGCCGAGAGCTGCTGGGAGACCGCCGAGGGGCTGAAGTTCAGGGCGGCGGCGACCTCCGCGAGGGTGCCGCGCAGCGCGAGTTCCCGCAACAGCCGCAGCTTGCGCACATCCAGCACGGCGCCGTCCTCCACTGGTCAGTTCCACTGATGAATGATCTGCGGAAAACATCACTTTATCCGAATCGTTCCAGGGCGCATAGTGGACCTACCGCAGTGCTTTCGGCCCAGACCCAGGGAGTAACACCCATGACCACGATCCCCGTCCCTCAGGCAGCGCAGATTCCCGGCCGGCCCGAGATCGGACGCACCCTTCCCCACGCCGCCATCCCGGCCTCGCTCCCCGAGCAGGCCGTCGCCACGGTGCGCCGCTGGCTCACCGAGGCCGAGCAGTTCCCCAAGGACGCCTCGGGCGAGCAGCTGGCCGGGGTGCTCAAGGATCCCGCCGGCCTGGACTTCACGGTCGGCTTCGTCGACGGAGTCATCCGCCCCGAGGACCTCCGGGTCGCCGCCCGCAACCTGGCCCGGCTGGCGCCGAAGGTCCCCGGCTTCCTGCCGTGGTACCTGCGCTCCGCGGTGCGCGCGGGCGGGGCCCTGGCCCCGGTCGCCCCGCAGGTCGTGATCCCGGCCGCCCGCAAGGCGCTGCGCGAGATGGTCGGGCACCTCATCGTCGACGCCAGCGAGGCCAAGCTCGGGAAGTCGATCGCGAAGATCCGCAAGGACGACGTCCGGCTCAACGTCAACCTCCTGGGCGAGGCCGTGCTCGGGGACCGCGAGGCCGACCGCCGGCTGCAGGGCACCCACGACCTGCTGGCCCGGCCGGACGTGGACTACGTCTCCATCAAGGTCTCCTCCACCGTGGCCCCGCACTCCCCATGGGCCTTCGAGGAGGCGGTGGCCGAGGTCGTCGAGAAGCTGACCCCGCTCTACGCCCGGGCCGCCTCGTTCGCGCCGGCGAAGTTCATCAACCTGGACATGGAGGAGTACAAGGACCTGGACATGACCCTCGCGGTCTTCACCCGGATCCTCGACCAGCCCCAGTTCCAGGACCTCGAGGCCGGCATCGTGCTGCAGACCTACCTGCCCGACGCCCTGTCCGCGATGATCCGCCTGCAGGAGTGGGCCGCTGCCCGCCGGGCCGCCGGCGGCGCCCCCGTGAAGGTGCGCGTGGTCAAGGGCGCGAACCTGCCCATGGAGCAGGTCGAGGCCTCCCTGCACGACTGGCCCCTGGCCACGTGGGGGACCAAGCAGGACTCGGACACCCACTACAAGCGCGTGCTCAACTACGCGCTGCAGCCCGAGCACGCCGACGCCGTCCGGATCGGCGTGGCCGGGCACAACCTCTTCGACATCGCCTTCGCCTGGCTGCTCGCCACCGAGCGCGGCGTGGCCGGGGCGATCGACTTCGAGATGCTGCTGGGCATGGCCACCGGCCAGGCCGAGGCGGTCAAGGCCGACGTCGGGTCCCTGCTGCTCTACACCCCGGTGGTGCACCCGGGGGAGTTCGACGTGGCCATCGCCTACCTGATCCGCCGGCTGGAGGAGGGCGCGAGCCAGGAGAACTTCATGTCCGCGGTCTTCGAGCTCTCCGCGGACGAGGAGCTCTTCGAGCGGGAGGAGCAGCGTTTCCTCGCCTCCCTGGCGGCCCTGGACGACACCGTCCCGCCGCCGAACCGGGTCCAGGACCGCAGCCTGCCCGAGGCGCCCGCCCCGACCGACGGCTTCATCAACACCCCGGACACCGACCCGGCCGTGGCCGCCAACCGGGACTGGGGCCGGGCGATCCTCGACCGGGTCCCCGGCTCGACGGCCGGGGTGGAGACCGTCGCCGCCGCGGCGCTGCAGACCGAGGAGCAGCTCGACCGCGTCATCGACGCCGCCCTCGAGGCCGGCCGCGGCTGGGCCGCCCTCACCGGCGCCCAGCGGGCCGAGGTGCTCCACCGCGCCGGCGAGGCCCTGGCCGCCCGCCGCGCCGAGCTGCTCGAGGTCGCCGCCGCGGAGGCCGGCAAGACCCTCGACCAGTCGGACCCCGAGATCAGCGAGGCCATCGACTTCGCCCACTACTACGCCGAGCGGGCGCGGGAGCTGGACGAGGTCGACGGCGCGTCCTTCGTGCCCTCCCGGCTGACCGTGGTCACCCCGCCGTGGAACTTCCCGGTGGCCATCCCGGCCGGTTCGGTGCTGGCGGCCCTCGCCGCCGGCTCCCCGGTGGTGTTCAAGCCGGCCGGCCCGACGAAGCGCTGCGGCGCCGTGGTGGCCGAGGCCCTCTGGGAGGCACTGGACGCCTCTGGCGTCTCCCGCGACGTGCTCGCCCTCGTGGACCTCGAGGAGCGCGCCCTCGGACGCCAGCTGATCTCCCACCCCGCGGTGGACCGGCTGATCCTCACCGGCGCCTACGAGACCGCGGAGCTCTTCCGCTCCTTCCGCTCCGACCTGCCGCTGCTGGCCGAGACCTCCGGGAAGAACGCCCTGATCGTCACGCCCAGCGCCGACTTCGACCTGGCCGCCAAGGACGTCGCCTACTCGGCGTTCGGCCACGCCGGGCAGAAGTGCTCGGCGGCCTCCCTGGTGATCCTGGTGGGTTCGGTGGCGACGTCCCGCCGGTTCCGCAACCAGTTCGTCGACGCGGTCACCTCGCTGACCGTCGACCACCCGACCAACCCGGCCGCGCAGATGGGCCCGCTCACCGAGCCCGCCGAGGGCAAGCTGCTCCAGGCCCTGACCACCCTCGAGGACGGCCAGTCCTGGCTGATCGAGCCGCAGCAGCTCGACGAGACCGGCCGGCTGTGGTCCCCGGGCGTGCGCACGGGCGTGCAGCGCGGCTCGGAGTTCCACCTGGTGGAGTACTTCGGGCCCGTGCTCGGCGTGATGACCGCCGAGACCCTGGAGGAGGCCGTGGCCCTGCAGAACGAGGTCGAGTACGGTCTCACCGGCGGGCTGCACTCCCTGGACCCGGAGGAGATCGGCTACTGGCTCGAGCACGTCCAGGCCGGCAACGTCTACGTCAACCGCGGGATCACCGGCGCCATCGTCCAGCGCCAGCCCTTCGGCGGCTGGAAGAAGTCGGCGGTCGGCCCGGGCACCAAGGCCGGCGGCCCGAGCTACCTCATGGGCCTGGGCGAGTGGGAGCCCGCGCCGCTGCGCGGCGCCGGGCGCCCCGTGGCCGACACCGCGGTCGTCCAGCTGCTGCAGGCCGCGCACGCGGGGACGGCGGGCCTCACGGCCGCCGAGGCGCAGACCCTCGAGCAGTCACTGCGCAGCGACGAGGCCGCCTGGGCCGGGGAGTTCGGGGTCGCCCGGGACGTCTCGCAGCTCTACGCCGAGCGCAACGTCTTCCGCTACCTGCCCCTGCCCGTGACGGTGCGCCTGTCCGAGGGCGAGCCCCTCGCGGACCTGCTGCGCGTGCTCGCCGCCGGTCTGCGCGCCGGCGCCGAGCTCACCGTCTCCTCGGCGCGCGAGCTGCCCGCCCCGGTGCGCGCCGTGCTGAGCGGCCGCGACGTGCCCGTGCGGTTGGAGGACGACGCCGCCTGGCTGGCCGGCGCCCCGGCCCTCGGCGGCGGACGCGTCCGGCTGATCGGCGGGGACCGCGCGGGCCTCATCGCCGCGACCGGGTCCCGTCCGGACGTGGCCGTCTACGCCCACCCCGTCACCGCGGCGGGCCGGGTCGAGATGCTGCCGTTCCTGCACGAGCAGGCCGTGAGCATCACCGCGCACCGCTTCGGCACGCCGAACCACCTCACGGACGGGCTGATCTAGCAGCCCTCCCCACCACGGCCCCGTGCCGCGGCTCCGGCCCCTCGTGGGCCCGGGGCCGCGGCGCGGGGCCGCGGCGCGGGGCCGTTCCGTTTCCCCGGTCGCGCCGCCCCCGGTGGCTCAGTCCGGGAGCAGGGACGCGTAGACGACCAGGTTCGCATCGAAGGAGCCGGTCGCGGGGTCGTAGCCGTCGCAGGTGATCAGGCGCAGCTCCGGGCCGGCGGTGTTGCCGTAGACGCGCAGCGTGGGGAACGCGGCCTTCTCGTACCGCTCGACGGCGTCCACGGCGAACGCCGCCGCGGAACCGTCCTGACGCGTCACGGTGATCCGGTCCCCGGGGGTCAACCGGTGCAGCTCGGCGAACACGCCGGGACCCCCGCCGGTGGCGTTGACGTGGCCCAGCAGCACGGACGGGCCGGCCTCGCCCGGAGTGGGCGAGTGCCGGTACCAGCCGGCCGGTGCGCCGGGACCCTCCGGAGGGACCTCCAGGCTCCGGTCGGAGCGCAGTCCCAGCTGCACGAGGTCGCCGTCCAGGCCGATGCGCTCGACCGAGAGGCGCATCGGCTCCGACGCCGGAAGCGTCTCGGGCGCAGGTGCCGGCGGCTGCGCCGAGCCCGCCGGGGCACTCGGGCGAACGGCCCGGGGCGGTGCCTGCAGAGCGCCCGTGGCAAGAGGGGCGACGTGCTCCGCGACCGACCCTCGCTCCGTCGTCGTCCCCGGTGCGGGGCCGTCCCCCGTGCACCACAGAGCCAGGACCACGGCGAGCCCCGCCACCCCCGTGCGGAGGTGGCGGGGCTCGCGGCGGTGCCGGGCCATCCGGTGTCCGCGGGTCAGCGTCCGCCGGCCGCCCGGCGGCGCAGGCCCACGGCGGCGCCCAGCGCGAGCAGGCCGAGCACGGCCGCACCGATGATCCCGTTCGTGTCCGAGCCGGTCCCGGCGGTCTCCACGCCCGTGTCCGCAGGACCCTCCGGCACGGCCATCTGGGCGGGTGCGAGGACGCCGCACGCCACCGGGATGTCGGAGGCGAGGGGCAGGTCCGGAGCCATCGGGTTGACCTTGGCCTGCGCCGCGGCCGAGAGGGCCGCCGGGTCCGCGCCGTGGACGTTGACCACGGCGGTGCCGTTCTGCAGGGCCGCGACCATCGCGGCGTCCACCGGGATGGTCCGCTGGTAGGTGTAGGCGTCACCGGCGGGGAACCGGTCGATCGCCACGGCCGAGGCCGGGGTCGTGTCGCCGGAGGTGGTCAGGGATGCCCCGATCCCCCCCGTCCAGGGCTGGCCCTCCATGGAGCTGACCGCGCCGTCCCCGTCGGCGTCGGCCGTCGGGGGAGCGCACACCCCCTGGCCCCCGATGTGGATGTGCTGGGCGTGCGGATACGGTGCGCCCTGGAACAGGGCGGGAGCACCCGCGACCTCGACGGTCACCGTGGCCTCCTGGCCCATGACGTCGACGACCGCGGTGCCGGCGGCGGTGCTGTTGTTGACGGGCGCCAGCTCGGCCTGGAAGGACCAGCTGTCGGCTGCGGCGGCAGGGGCGGTCGGAAGGGCCACGGCCGCGATGGCCAGGGCGGGTGCTGCGAGCAGGGCGGACTTCTTCACGGGATCGGCCTCTCGGTGGGTGCGATAAGACGGGAAGTGACGCAAAACACAGTCTACTGATGGTTTTCGGGGCGTCGAGGGCTGGATGGCAAGTGCTTTTGCGAATCCGGAGCGTGGAGGAGGCTCGGGGTGTCTGTCGTGGAGGCGCCGCCCTCGGAGGATCGGCACGAGGGCGGCGCCTGGAGAGCTGGGCCGACTGTGCTCCGGTGTCCCCCCACGTGCATGGCACATCGGACCCGTGAGCCGGCCGCGGCTCGTCGATGCAAGGGTACTGACCTGTAAATAAATGTTCATCATTTCGTAAGGCGGCTCACAATCTGCGCCGGGCGCCGCTCCCACGTGCGGGAACTGCCCGGGACGCCCGGTGCCTCAGCCGGGGGCCGGGCGTCTTCGCGGCGCCGGGAGTGTGCCCCGAAGGACTCAGTAGGCCGTGCGCGCGGCGTTCCGGGCCCAGGCCTCGAACGGCGAGGTGCGCTCGTCGAGGGGCACCGGGCGCACCGGCAGGGACCGTTCGTGCGCGGGCTTGGCGAAGTACTCGTAGAACTCGGCGTCGTCGAAGCCGCCGGCGGCCGCGTCGTGCCGGTCCGCGGCGAACCAGACGGCGTCCAGCCGCGCCCACAGCGAGGCGGACAGGCACATGGGGCACGGTTCGCAGCTGGAGTAGAGGGTCGCGCCCGAGAGATCGAAGGTGCCCAGCTCGCGGCAGGCGGTGCGGATCGCCATGACCTCCGCGTGCGCGGTGGGGTCGTTGTCGGCCGTGACGCGGTTGACGCCGGTGAAGCGGCGGCCGTCGGCGGCGACGACGACGGCGCCGAAGGGTCCGCCGTCGACGACGGCGTTTCCCACCGCCAGGTCGATGGCCTCGAGCAGCAGCTGCCGGGCGTCGGGCGGCGGGGCGGGGTCTGTGTCCATGCGGATCTCCCAGGTGAGCGCGGGTGCCGCCGGAGGCGCCCCGGGCCGGGGCAGGGACGTGCGCCGACGGTGGCCGCTGCGTGGTCGATGATGCGGTTCTGCCTGGTAGATGGCCCGGGGGACCGGACCCGCCGTGGGCTTGTCCAGAGGTTACCGAGGAGTGTGCCGGACCACAACAGGCGCCCCGGCGTGACGGCGGGGGGCGTTCCTCGTGCTGTACGGCTGCCGGGCAGGGCTCTTCCCCTGCTGTCTCGAGCGCCCCGCGACCGGTCGCTAGGGTGGGGAGCACCCACCCGCCGCAACGGGCCCGCGCCCCGCCGGGCCCCGGCCGGCCCGTCGCCGCACCGGCGACCGGAAATCCCCGAGCTCATCAGGAGGGCGCTCCTCCCATGGCCGACCTGTTCGACTTCAACCACGGCGGCGCCACGCACCCCGGCGTGCGGGCCGCCGTCCACCCCGGGGCGGACTCCGGCGAGCACGTGGTGCTGTACACCGTGGTCACCGAGACGGACGAGCACATCGTCCTCGACGACGGCTTCACCTACGACAAGCGCACCGGTGTGGTCCAGGGCCCCGCGGGGCGCCCCACGCTCCAGAACCGCATGGCGGCCACCGAGGGCAGCGCGATGTTCGCGTCCTGGTCCGAGATCGCCCGGCAGCCCCGCCGCCCGGACGGGCGCACGGGCGGCGGAGCCCCGCAACGGGTCCCGGAGCGGCGCCTCAGGTCGCTGCTCCGCCACCTCGGCCGCCGGTGAGGTCACCGGCGGCCGGCGGGGCCGTGCGCTGACGGCGTTCGACGCGGGCAGGCCATAGGCTGGTCGGCGGACCCGTCCGCCCGTTCCCCTGAGGAGTGCACCGTGCCCCTGCTCCAGCGACACCTGTTCGGCCCCGGCCCGTCCAACCCCTACCCGGAGGCCACGGCGGCTCTGGGCCACCCGCTGCTCGGCCACCTGGATCCCGCCTTCCTCGACGTCATGGACAGCGCCTGCGACGGCCTGCGCACGGTCTGGGGCACGGACAACCGGCGCACCCTGCCGCTGAGCGCCACCGGCTCCGCCGGCATGGAGGCGGCGTTCGTCAACACGGTGGAGGAGGGGGACGTCGTCGTCGTCGCCGTCAACGGGCTGTTCGGCGAGCGGATGTGCGACGTCGCGGCCCGGTGCGGCGCCGAGGTGGTGCGCGTGGACTTCCCCTACGGGGAGCCGATCGACCCGCAGCGCGTCGCGGAGGCGCACCCGTCCCCGAAGATCATCGCGGCGGTGCACGCGGAGACCTCCACAGGAGTGCGCTCCGACATCGCCGCGCTGGGCGAGCTCAAGGGCGACGCCCTGCTGCTCGTGGACGCGGTCACGTCCATCGGCGGCATCGAGCTGCGCGCGGACGACTGGGGCGTGGACCTCGGCTATGCGGGCACCCAGAAGTGCCTGGGGGTCGCCCCGGGGCTGGCGCCGTTCACGATCTCGGACGCCGCGTTCGCGCGCCGGGTGCAGCACCCGCGCTCCTGGTACCTCGACCTGGGGATGCTCGGCGGCTACGTGGGCGAGGCCCAGGGCCGCGCCCGGACCTACCACCACACCGCGCCCACGGCGATGATCGCGTCCCTGGACGCCGCGCTGCGCCGGATCGCCGAGGAGGGCCTGGAGAACGTCTGGGCCCGCCACCAGGCCGCGGGCGACGCGCTCCAGGCGGGCCTGCAGGACATGGGGCTGGAGCTGTTCGCCGCCGAGGGGCACCGCCTCCCGGAGCTCACCACGGTCAGGGTGCCCGAGGGCGTCGACTCCGCCTGGGTGCGGGCCTACCTGCTGGAGCACTTCTCCGTGGAGATCGGGGCGGGTGTGAAGGAGTACGCGAGCACGGTGTGGCGGATCGGCCTGATGGGCCCCAACGCCGACGCCGGGTCGGTGGCCCTCGTCCTGGGCGCCCTGCAGGAGGCCCTGCGGAAGGTCCCCGCCCTGGTGTGAGCCGCCCGGTGACCCCTGACCGCGCTCCGTGACCCGCGAACTCACCGGTTCCCCGAGCCGACAGCACACCTCAGGGCGTCTCGGGCGGAACCGGTGGGTGCAGCGGGCCGGGAGGCCGGCTCGGGCCGGCATCGCTCCACGTGGAGCGGGCCCCGCCCGGGGCACCCCCCAAGGGGTGCCCCGCGGCGGGTCAGATGAGGTCGGTCTCGGAGCGCTCGATGCGCTCCCCGGTGCCGGGGTCCGCCACGGTGCGGCGGGTGGAGCGGCGCCGGGACGGCACGGCGGCGGCGATCAGGACCAGCGCGAGGTAGGCGACGCCCACCCAGAAGATGATCTGGCCGGCCAGCGCGAGGTTCAGCGGTCCCACCACCGAGGGCAGGGCCAGCCAGAGGATCAGGCCGATGGCGATGGTGATCAGGGGGCCGGCGGGGTTGAGGCGCATGGCGAGGTCCTCTCGGGAGGGCGGGCGGAGCACGAGTGTATTAAGTAAAGCAAATACATGTCCGATCATGCGTGACGCGCCGAGAGGTCCACGGCGCAGGCGCGGCGCCGCCCGGTCAGACGCGGAGGGTCATGTTCGGTCACCGCTGCGCCCGCGCCTCTGGGCACTCGGAGCGTCCCGCGGTCCCCGGCCGGGCGCCGCGCTGCCCGGGCGGCCCCGGGGTGCCGCGGGACGGTTCGGGGAGCGTGCTGCCGAAACCTGCGCTGGCAAGGAGCGACTCCCGGACCGGCGCCCCGGTGGGGACCGCACGGGGCCGGCGCGGTCTCTCCGCGCGCGCCGCCCGGTGCCCGGCGCGCCCGGTGCCGGCGACGCGGCCACGGGGCGTTCCCGCACGGTGCCGCCCATCGGGACGCCCGGCCGGTAGCCGGACCCGTCCGGCTCTGCTTCTATTGAGGAACGTGGGGGTCTACCGAGGAGGAACATCCGATGGAAACGTGGATCTGGATCGTGCTGGCCGTGGCCGTGCTGGCCGTGGTCGTGCTGGCCGTGCTGGCCGGGAGCCGCAAGAAGAAGGAGCGCGAGGTCGTGAAGCGGCGGGAGAACCAGCAGCGGGCCGCCGAGCTGCGCGAGCGGAGCGAGGAGGAGGACCTCTCGGCCCGCGAGCGCAAGGCGGACGCGGACGCGGCCCGCGCCGAGGCCGAGAAGGCCCGGATCGAGGCCGACCGGCTCGAGCAGGACGCCCAGCGCCGTGCCGAGGACGCCGACAGGGTGCGCCAGGAGGCGGAGAGCCACCGCCGGGACGCCGCGGCGCTCGACCCGGACGGGGACGACTCCACCGGCGGTGACGCCTCGCACGGACGCCGTGACGACGTCACCGACCACGGATCCGCGGCGCGCTCCGACGAGGCCCCCTGGCAGGACGGCGACGGCGGCCCGGACGGGCCCGCCCGGCGCGACGGCGCCACCGGGGCCGAGGGCGACCTCGGCCCCGGTGGCCGTCCGCGCACCTGAGCCCCGGCGCCGGGCGCGAACGGCGCCGAGCGGCCGGGAACGACGGGACCCGGGGCCCGCGCGGGGATCCCCGCGCCGGCCCCGGGCCCCGTCGTTCCTGCGGTCACTTCTCCCAGGGAGCCCTGATGGGGTAGTAGCGCTCCAGGAACTGCGTCATCCGCTCCGCGCGCTCGGGACCGGGCACCTCCGGGAAGCTGCCGTCGTTGAGGCAGAACATGTCCAGGTTGCGCCGGCCGAGCAGCTTCTCCATCTGCTGCAGCCCGGAACGGGTGGTGGTGTCCACGTACTCCGTGCGTGCCGTCTCCTGGGTCACGGCCCGGCCGGTCAGCAGCGCGTAGTAGTGGTAGAGCGAGTTCGTGACCGAGATGTTGTCCGCCGCGCGGAAGCGGCTGGACGCCGTGCGGGCGAACTCCGCCGGGAACTCCTGCTCCATCTCGGCCACCACGCTGCGCCGCAGGGGCGCGGCGCAGTGCTGCAGGTGGCGGGTGGTGATCCGGCCGAAGCGCTCCCACAGGAGCCGGCGGTTGACGCGGGCGGCGTTCTCGAAGCCGGAGCGCTCGGCGGAGTTCTCGCCGAGGCCGATCCGGGTCTCGTTCTCCACGAACTTCGTGATCCCGCCCGGCGAGAAGAACAGTGCCGGGCCGATCGGGCGGCCGAAGAACATGTCGTCGTTGGAGTACAGGTAGTGCTCCGAGAGGTCCTCGATGTGGTGCAGCTGCGCCTCCACCGCCTGGGAGTTGTAGATCGGCAGCGCCGAGGTGTCCGCGAAGAACTCCTCGCTGCGCACGATCCGCACCCGCGGATGCTCGGCCAGCCACGCCGGCGGCCGGGAGTCGGTGGCGATGTAGATGTTGCGCACCCACGGGGCGAACATGTGCACCGAGCGCAGGGCGTACTTGAGCTCGTCGACCTGCCGGAAACGGGCCTCGTGTGCGTCGCCCTCGCCCACCACGGCGTCGGCCATGTACGAGGCCCGGACCTTGCGGTACTCCTCGTCGGAGCCGTCCACCCACGAGAAGATCATGTCGATCTCGAAGTCGATGTCGATGGCGTGGTCGGCGAACATGTTCTCGATCGTGGGCCAGGTGAGGCCGAAGCGCACCACGGTGCCGCGCACGGCCTCGGCGACCGGGACGGTGCGCCGGGTCAGCGAGTTCTCGATGGGCAGCCGGATCTCGTCCTCGCCGAACTCCCACAGCTCCACCTGCACGCCGGTGCCGGCGCCGTAGTAGAGCTTGGCCTCGGCGGAGTAGTGGGGCCGGAACAGCCGCAGCACCCGGGCGTTGCGGCGGGAGGACAGCTCGCCGTCGGCCAGCAGCTGCACGGTCTTCTTCTTGGTGTCCATCGGCTTGACGTAGTACGGCTCGCCCACGGCCGCGTCCACCAGGGCCTGCCGCAGGCGGGACCGGTCCTTGAGGTCCACGGTGATGACGGGGCGCTCGTCGTTGCCCCGCACCAGCAGGTAGTCGACGCCCGCGGAGTCCAGGACCCCGCGCAGGAACAGCAGGTTCTGGACCATGACGTCGTGCGGGGTCTGGTCCATGATCCGCAGGGCGAAGCGGTCCTTGTAGCGGACGACGTCCTCGCGCTGGTCCAGGGCCGCGGCGGACGCGCGGGACGCCGAGCGGAACACCTCGCCGTCCGCGCCGTCCTCGGGTGCCGCGAAGTACTCTGCGCCGAGCAGGGTCGTGTTGATGGTGCCTCCTCATGTTGTCGGGCCGCCGGGGCGGCGATCTCATGATAAGCCGCCACGGACGGACTCAGGAGGGGAGGGGCTGGCAGCGCCCGCAGAACCACACCGCCCGGTCCCGCGGCGGCCCGGGATACGGTTCGCCGGGCACGAGCTCGGCGTCGTCGATCCGGGCCTCCCGGACCGGGGACCCGCACCGGCGGCACGGCTGACGGCCGCGGCCGTAGACCCAGAACTGCTCGCCGCGGCGGGCCGGGCCGCCCACCGTGGAGCGCTGCGAGCGGTCCCGGTTGACGTGCAGCAGCCGGTGGGAGAGGTCCACGACCGCGCCGAGGTCCGGGACGTCGGCCACGGGCGTGAAGGGGTGCAGCCGCTGCAGGAACAGCACCTCGTTGCGGTAGACGTTGCCGATCCCGGCGAGGTTGCGCTGGTCCATCAGCGCGGCCCCCACGGGCCGGCGGGGATGGCGGGCGAGCCGGGCCAGGGCCTCGGCACGGTTCCAGTCGGGGCCCAGCAGGTCCGGGCCGAGGTGGCCCACGAGCTCGTCCTCGTCGGCCGTGGCCACGAGGTCCAGCATGCCGAGGTCGAAGCCGACGGCCTGCGCCGCCGCGTTCTCGAGCACCGCCCGTGCCTGGTGGGCGGGACGCCGCCACCGGGCGCCGCGCGGGTAGACGTGCCACATGCCCTCCATGAGCAGGTGGGAGTGCAGGGTGAGCGGAGGCAGGGCCTCGGGACCGCCGTCCACGCGGACCAGGAGGTGCTTGCCCCGCGGCACCACCTCGGTCACGGTGCGCCCCGACAGGTCCGCGGTGGCGATCGACGGGAACCGGAGGTCGCTGCGGGTCAGGACCTTCCCGGCCAGGGCGCGGCGCAGCAGGGCGGCCTGGCGGTAGACGGTGTCACCCTCGGGCACGGCCGCCCCCGGGATCCGGGTCCGCGCTCATCGGCGCATCCTCAGTCCGCGCGGCGTCGAGTAGAACCCGCCGGCCAGCAGGGACTCCCGCACGGCGGTCTCGACGGGGCCGTGCCCCAGGACCCCGGCGCCGTTGACCTTCTCGACGGTCAGCTTGTCCACCGCGCCTCGGCGGACGGTCTCGGCCACGGCGGGCCCGGCGGCGGCGAGGGCGGCCGTGTCCTCCGTGAACGCGAGGACGGTCCGGCCGCCGCGCTCGACGTACAGGACCAGGGCACCGTCCACGAGGACGACGACGGCGCCCGCCTTCCGCCCGGGCCGGTGCCGCCCCGCGGGCGCGTCCCCGCCGTCCGGGGCGGGCACGGACACCGGCTCCGGCCACTCGAGCGCCGCCCCGTAGGGGTTGGCGGGGTCGGTGGCGGCGAGCGCCAGCGCCACGGGCTCCTCGGCGCGGACCTGGTCGTCGGTGCTGAAGGTGCGGAGGTGGTCCACCGTGGCGGCCTGCGCGAACTGCGCGGCGCCCAGGCCCTCGATGAAGTACCCGCGGCGGGCCCGGCCGGTGTCCTCGAGCGTGGAGAGCACCTTGTACACGGTGGCGAAGCCGCCGGGGAGCTCCTCGACCGCCACCGGGCCCTTGGTCACCACCCCGTAGCGGTCCATGAGCAGCTCCGCGGTGGCCGACGCCCGCAGCGTGGGGTCGAGCGGCTCGGGGCGCAGCATCGACCAGCGCCCGGCCACGAGCGGGGAGTCGTGGCGCTCCAGGGTGGCGGCCCCGGCCGGGGCGCGCAGCGCTCCGCCGATCCCCGGGCGGGAGGACGCACCGGGCCGCAGCCGGGCGGCACCCCGGCGGGACGTGGAGCGCCCCCGCGGGGCCCGGGACTTGTGCCGGTGGGCGGCCTGCCCGCCGGAGAGCAGGGAGCGCACGGGCAGGAACGTGTCGTTGGTGACCAGCCCGGACCACACGAGGTTCCACAGCGCCGTGGTCAGCTCCGGGGCGGGAACGGGGTCCCCGGAGGCGTCGAGCAGGCCCAGCAGCTGCGGGAAGAACCACGCGCCGCCGGGGGCCAGGACGTCGAGGACCCGCCGCTCCAGCGTGGAGTCCAGGGCCGCCGCCGCGACCGCGAGGGTCTCCGCCGGGGGCAGGGTGAGCTGGGCGGCCTCGCTCAGGTGCAGCGACACCCACCCGTCGTCGCCCGCCAGGGACCCCGCGCCGGACCAGAGGATCTCCCCGGTGGCGGTCAGCTCGTCCAGCAGCTCGGGCCGGTAGTCGGCCACCCGGGCCGCGAGCACGAGCGGCTCCCAGGCCGAGGCGGGGACGGCGACGCCCGCGAGCTGGTCCACCACCGTCAGCACCCCGTCCTCGCCGCGCAGCTGGTGGCCGCGGCCGACGTGCTGCCAGGCCGGCAGGAACCGGGCGTAGACCTGACCGGAGACGGGCTCCACGTCCCGGCGCAGGGCGGCCAGCGAGCGGCGGCGGATCCGGCGCAGCACCTCCGCCTCGCACCACTCGGAGGCCGCCGGGCCGGCCCCGCCGCCGTCGGGACGCACCGGCCGGAACTCGCCCTCGACCACGCGCCGGTCCGCGGCGAGCCGCTCCAGCGTGGTGCGCACCACGGCCGTGCCCAGCCCGAGCCGTGCCGCGGCCTCGTCCACGGTGAACGGCCCGTGGGTGCGGGCGTAGCGGGAGACGAGGTCGGCCAGCGGGTCCTCGACCGGCTCCACGAAGGCCAGCGGCACCCCCATGGGCAGGGGGACCCCCAGCGCGTCCCGCAGCCGGGACGCGTCCTCGATCGCGGCCCAGTGCTCCACGCCGCGCAGGTGCACCCGCAGGGCGCGGTTGGCGGACACGAGCTGGTCGAGCCACCCGGAGGCGACGTCCTCGGGGCACGCGGACTCCGGGTCCTCGGGGTCCTGGAGCCGCCGGACGGCCTCGGCGGTGGTGAGCGGGCCGAGCAGGCGCAGCAGGTCGGCCGCGCCCTCGATCCCGCGCAGCCGCCGGTCCGGGGCCAGGCGCTGCAGCTCCGCCTCCGTGCGCTCGATGACCTCGGGGTCCAGCAGCTCCCGCAGCTCGGCGCGGCCCAGGAGCTCGTTGAGCAGGGCGGCGTCGAGGGACAGGACGGCCGCCTTGCGCTCGGCCAGCGGCGAGTCGCCCTCGTAGAGGAACTGGGCCACGTAGCCGAAGAGCAGGGTGCGGGCGAAGGGTGAGGGCTGCTCCGTGGTGGTCTCGACCACCCGGATCGCGCGCCGCTCGACCGCCCGGTGCAGCTCCTTGAGCGCGGGCAGGTCGTAGACGTCCTGGAGGCACTCGCGGATCGTCTCCAGGATGATCGGGAACTGCGGGTACTTCCGGGCGACGTCCAGCAGCTGCGCCGAGCGCTGGCGCTGCTGCCACAGCGGGGAGCGCCGGCCGGGGTCGCGCCGGGGCAGCAGCAGGGCCCGGGCTGCGCACTCCCGGAACCGGGACGCGAACAGCGCGGAGCCGCCCACCTCCTCGGTGACGATCTGGTCGAGCTCGTCGGCGTCGAAGAGGAACAGCTCCGCCCCCGGAGGCTCGTCCTCCATGGCCGGCACGCGCAGCACGATGCCGTCGTCGGCGGCCTGCGCGGAGCCGTCCAACCCGTACCGCTCGTGCAGCCGGGCCCCCACGGCCAGCGCCCACGGGGCGTGCACGGGCATCCCGAACGGCGAGTGCAGCACCACGCGCCAGTCCCCGAGCTCGTCGTGGAAGCGTTCGACGACGAACAGCCGGTCCGACGGGACCTGCCCCACCGCCTCCTTCTGCTCGCCCACGTAGGCCAGCAGGTTGTCGGCGGCCCACTCGTCGAGACCGGCCGAGCGCAGCCGGGCACGGGCGTCCTCCTCGGAGGCCCCGGTGATCTCGCGGTTGAACCGGCCGACCGCGCGCCCCAGCTCCACGGGCCGGCCGGGACCGTCGCCGTGCCAGAACGGCAGCTTGCCCGGCACGCCCGGGGCGGGGGAGACGATGACGCGGTCGTGGGTGATCTCCTCGATCCGCCAGCTCGAGGCGCCCAGGGCGATCACGTCCCCCACGCGGGACTCGTAGACCATCTCCTCGTCGAGCTCGCCCACCCGCTTGGAGTTCTTCCCGTCCTGCTCGCCCACGAGGTAGACCGCGAACAGGCCGCGGTCCGGGATCGTGCCGCCGGAGGTCACGGCCAGGCGCTGCGCCCCGGGCCGGCCCTCGATGGTGCCGGTCTCCCGGTCCCACACGATCCGCGGGCGCAGCTCGGCGAACTCGTCGGACGGGTAGCGGCCCGCGAGCAGGTCCAGGGTGGCGTCGTAGGCGGAGCGGGGCAGGGTCAGGAACGGGCAGGACCGGCGGACGGTGTCGAACCACTCCTCGACGTCGATCGGCCCCAGTGCGGTCGCCGCGACGGTCTGCTGGGCCAGGACGTCCAGGGGGTTGAGCGGGACCGCGAGCGGCTCGATCCGGCCCTGCAGCATCCGCTCCACCGTGACCGCGGCGTCCAGCAGGTCCCCGCGGTGCTTCGGGTAGAACCAGCCGCGCGAGACCTCGCCCACCTGGTGGCCGGCGCGGCCCACGCGCTGGAGGCCCGAGGCCGCCGAGGGCGGGGCCTCGATCTGGACCACCAGGTCCACCGCGCCCATGTCGATGCCCAGCTCCAGGGAGGACGTGGCCACGACGCAGCGCAGCCGGCCGGTCTTGAGGTCGTCCTCGATCACCGCCCGCTGGTCCTTCGAGACCGAGCCGTGGTGGGCGCGGGCCAGCACCGGCGCCGCGCCCTCGTAGCGGCCGGTCTGCCGGCGCAGGTCCGCGGGCTCGGGGGCGGCGGCGCCGCCGGACGGGTCCCGCCCGGTCAGGGCGGAGCGCAGCACGTCCCCGACCTGCTGGGGCGCGGCACCCGCTCGGAGCCCGGGCACTCCGTCGTCGTGCGGACCGGTGCTGTCCGGGTCGGTGCCGTGGGGGTCGGCGCCGTGGCGCGGGGCGCCGTCCGGGTCGCCGCCGTCCGGGACCGAGTGCTCCACCCGGAAGGCGTAGATCTCGTTGAGCCGCGCCGTGAGCTTCTCGGCGAGTCCGCGGGAGTTGGCGAACACGATGGTCGACCGGTTCTCGAGCACCAGGTCCACGACCCGCTCCTCGACGTGCGGCCAGATCGACGCCGTGGTCGTGGGGGCGAGGGCGTCGAGGTCGTCGTCCCCGAAGGCGGAGCCGGCCAGGGACGGCGAGGCGCTCGGCCCGCCGAGCACGGTCATGTCCGGGATGGGCACCGAGACCGTGAGGTCCCACGTCTTCTCCGTCCGCGGCGCGACGACGGTGACCGGCTCCCGGCCGCCCAGGAACCGGGCGACCGTCTCGATCGGCTCGACGGTCGCGGAGAGCCCGATGCGCTGCACCGGCTGCTCCAGCAGGGCGTCCAGGCGTTCGAGCGTGAGCGCCAGGTGCGCCCCCCGCTTGGTGCCGGCCACGGCGTGCACCTCGTCCACGATGACCGTCTGCACGTCCGTGAGGGTCTCCCGCGCCTTGGAGGTCAGCATCAGGTACAGCGACTCGGGGGTGGTGATGAGGATGTCCGGGGGGTTCGTGAGCAGGGCCCGGCGGATCGCTTGGGGCGTGTCCCCGGAGCGGACGCCCACGCTGATCTCCGGCGGCTCGATCCCGGCGTGCCGCGCCGTCTGCGAGATGCCGATCAGGGGGGTCCGCAGGTTGCGCTCCACGTCCACGCCCAGGGCCTTGAGCGGGGAGATGTAGAGGACCCGGGTCCCGGGCCGCTCGCCCGCAGTGCTCGCCGAGCGGGCCTTGGCCCGCAGGGTCCCCGCGCCGGCCGGTGTGCCGCCCGCAGGGCCGGCGGTGGTGCCGGCGGCCCCGCCGCCGGGCGCGGCCTCGGCCACGAACCGGTCCAGCGCCCACAGGAACGCGGCGAGGGTCTTGCCGGAGCCGGTGGGTGCCACGATCAGGGCGTGGCGGCGCGCGGCGATCGCCCGCCACGCGCCCTCCTGGGCGGCGGTGGGCGCGGCGAACGCACCCGAGAACCAGGCCCGGGTGTGCTCGGTGAACAGGCTCAGGGCTGGTTCAGGCGCCAAAGCCCTGGATCTCGAGCTGGTGGATCCGCGGATCGCCGCAGGCCTCCACGGGGAAGGGGATCACGACGGACTCCGTGTTCTCGGGCGGGTAGACGCGCAGCCCGGTGGCGGTCCGGGCGTCGCAGGTCGGGTGGTTGCCGGCCTGGCTCACGCGCAGGCCGGCGGTGACGGACTCCCCGGGCACCACGACCTGGCCGGTGCCGGGGACGGTGGCGTCCCGCAGGGCCGGGGAGCCGATCATCGCGCCGGTGGCGTCGACGAAGGACACCCCGGCGTAGCCGGCCAGCGTGCACGGGTCCTCGCCCGCGTTGGTGAGGACGACGTCCACGTGGACCGAGCCGGCGGCGCCGCCCACGGGGGCGGCCGCGACCTCCAGCTGGGACGTGGTGCACAGGCGCGAGCCGCCCCCGGTGCGCGTGCTCGCGGTGGCGCCGCCGGCAGCCGTGCCGCCGCCCTCCGTGGGGGCGTCGGCGCCGCCGCCGTCCGTCCGGTCCTCGGCCGTCCCGTTCTCCGTCGTCGCGTCCGCGGCGGACTCCTCCGCCGGTTCGTCCGCCGCGCGGGGCTCCGCCGGCTCGGCGGTGCCCCGCTCGCCGGGCTGCCCGTCGTCCTGCTCCTCGGCCCCGGCCGGCTCCGTGGCGTCCTGCGCCTCAGTGGCCGGGACGGTCTCCGGCGGCGCCGCCGCGGTGGCGAGCCCGCTCTCGGCGGGGTCGCCGGGCGTGCCGGCCTGTTCCGATTCCTCGCCCGCGCAGGCGGTGAGGAGCAGGGCGGCGGCGAGGGCGAGGGTGCCCAGGACGGGGCGGGAAGCGGGGGAGAGCGAAGACACGGGGGGATATCCTCCTCGAGCGGACGTCGTGGCGTGCCACGGCCCGGGAAGCGATCCCTCCCAGGCCCTTCATTCTAGGCAGGGCCACCGACACCGCGACCGGAGGCGGTGCACGTCCCGGCCGGTCCGGCTCCCGGAGCGCGCTACCGCCGGCCGGGTTGCTCCGGGGGCAGCGCCGCGCGCATGACCTGGGCGAGGTGGACGCCGTCGGCACCGGTGCCCTGGGCGATCTGGGTGCGGCAGGAGAAGCCGTCGGCGAGCACGATCGTCCCGTCCGCCGCATGGCGGATCGCGGGGAACAGCTCGCGTTCCCCGAGGGTCTGGGAGACCTCGTAGTGACCGGGCTCGAAGCCCCAGTTGCCGGCGAGCCCGCAGCAGCCGCCGCCGACCACGGCGGTGTCCACGCCCAGCTTCGCCAGGACCTCCAGCTCGGGGCCGTAGCCGCCCATGGACTGCTGGTGGCAGTGCACCTGGCACACGGCCTCCGCCGGTCCCGCCTCGGTGGCCAGCTCCTCGAAGGGCCACGGGCCGCCGGCGGCCAGGTGGCGGGCCGCGAAGGCCCCGAGTGTGGTGGTCAGCTCGGTGACCCGCTTCGCCCGGGGGTCCTCGGGCAGCAGCTCCGTGATCTCGTGGGTGAGCATCACGGTGCAGGAGGGCTCGAGCCCGATGATGGGGTACCCGGCCTCGATCAGCGGTTCCATCATGTCGAGGGTGCCGGCCAGGACCTTCTTGGTCATGTCCAGCTGCCCGGTGGAGTGGAAGGTCAGCCCGCAGCAGACGTTGCCGGTGGGCATCAGCACCCGGTAGCCCATGGCCTCGAGCACCTCCACGGCGGCCTTGCCGGGGGCGTCGGCGGAGAAGTTCGTGAACGTGTCCGGCCACAGCACCACGGTGGGCCGGCCCGCCTCGTCGTCGCCGGGCCGGCGGGCCTGCCGGGCCCGGTACCAGCGGGTGAGCGGCTGGGGCGCGAAGGAGATCATCCGCCGCTTGGGCTCGATCCCGCCCAGGCGCTTGGTCAGCTCCTCCACGCCACGGAAGGACTCCAGGAGGTTGATCAGCCGGAAGGAGAAGGGCACCTTCTCCACGATCCGCATCAAGAGCGGCATCCAGCCCATCGTGAACTGCGCCATGGGCCGGCGGTTGCGGCCCAGGAAGGAGGTGAGGCCGTGGCGGTAGTGGTGGTGCAGGAACTCGGCCTTGTAGGTGGCCATGTCCACGTTGACCGGGCACTCGGTGGCGCAGGCCTTGCAGGACAGGCACAGGTCCAGGGCCTGCAGGGTCTCCTTCGACTTCCAGCCCTCCGTGATGGACTCCCCGCGCAGCATCTCGGCCAGGGACCGGGCCCGTCCCCGGGTGGAGTGCACCTCGTCGCCGGTGGCCTGGAAGGACGGGCACATCGCGCCCACGTCCGAGCGGCAGGAGCCCACGCCCACGCACCGGTTGACCGCGCTGGAGAACGATCCGCCGTCGGCCGAGAACGCGTGCACCGGGGTGAGGTCGAAGGTCCGCGCCCCGGGCCCGGGGCGGATCCCCTGGTCGATGGGCTCGGGGTCCACGAGCACTCCGGGGTTGAAGAACCCGTCCGGGTCGAAGACGGCCTTGAACTCCGCGAAGGCCGCCAGCGCCTGTGGGGAGTAGATCGTGGCCAGCAGCTCGGAGCGGGCCCGGCCGTCGCCGTGCTCCCCGGAGACCGAGCCGCCGTAGCGGTGGACCAGCTCCGCGGCGCGCTCGATGAACGTCCGGTAGGTCGACATCCCCTCGTCGGTGTTGAAGTCGAAGGAGATGCGGATGTGCACGCAGCCCTCCCCGAAGTGCCCGAAGGGGATGCCGGTCAGACCCAGCTCGTGCAGCAGGTCGTAGAGGTCGCGCAGGTACTCGCCCAGCCGCGCCGGGGGCACCGCGGAGTCCTCCCACCCGGGCCAGGCCTCCCCGCCCTCGGGCAGGCGGGTCACGATGCCCGCCCCGGCCTCTCGGATCCCCCACAGTGCCTTCGCCAGCGGTGCCTCGGCCACGATGATCGAGTCGACGACGTTCTCGGGCACCAGGCCCGGCAGCTCCCGGGCCCGCGCCTCGGCCTCCTCGAGGGTGTCGGCGCCCACCTCGCAGTACAGCCAGCCCCCGCCGGCCGGCAGCTCGGAGCCGGAGTTCTCCCGGCCCGGGCGCATCTGCAGGGCCTCGACCAGGTCCGCGCCCATGCCCTCGATCGTGTACACCCCCGGCACCCGCAGCTTCGGGGCCGCGGTGGCGGCCTCGAAGGCGTCCGCAAAGCCCAGCACGGCCAGGGCCGTGTGGGCGGGCTTGGCCACCAGCCGCACCGTGAGCTGGGTGATGATCCCGCAAGTGCCCTCCGTGCCGGCGAAGGCCTTGGCGACGTCGAAGCCCTTCTCCCCCAGCAGGTAGTGCAGCCCGTACCCGGAGACCTGGCGCGGGAACTGGCCCAGTTCGGTGCGCAGCATCGCCAGGTGCCGGTCCCGCAATCCCGTCAGCGCCCGGTCGATCCCCGGCTCGGAGGTCCCGCCGGAGTGCAGCTCCACCACCCGGCCGTCGGCGAGCATGACCTGCAGGGACACCAGGTTGTCCGCGGAGGTGCCCCAGGCCACGGAGTGGGAGCCGCAGGCGTTGTTGGCGACCATCCCCCCGATCGTGCACCGCGAGTGCGTCGAGGGGTCCGGGCCGTAGGTCAGCCCGAACTCGGAGGCCGCCGCGCGCAGCTGGTCGCAGATCACCCCGGGCTCGATCGTGGCGGTTCCCGCCTCGGGGTCGATCGCCAGGATCCGGTTGAAGTGCCGGGACGTGTCGATGACCAGGCCCTCGCCGATCGCGTTGCCCGCCACCGAGGTCCCCCCACCGCGGGAGACCACCGACCAGCCCCGCTCCTTCGCCAGCGCCAGCAGCTCGCGGACCTCCTCGACGTCGCGCGGCTCGGCCACCGCCGCCGGCAGCCGCCGGTAGATCGACGCGTCCGAGACATAGGCGGCGCGCGTCGTGAGGTCGTCACGGATCTCGATCATGGTCCACTTCCTGCGCGCCGGCGAGGCCGGTCCGTCCGGGGTCTGGTCAGGGCTGGCGGGAGCGTCCCCGCGGCGTCGAGGTCACCACTCGGGGGCGATGGTGACCTCGGCGCCGTCGAGCTCCTCCGACCACTCGACCTGGCAGCTGAGCCGGGAGGTGTCGTGCCGGGTGTCGTCGAGCATGTCGAGGAGGTCCTCCTCCTCGTCGTTGATCTCGTTGGCCTTCGAGAAGGAGCCCTGGTCGAGGTAGGAGTGGCAGGTGGAGCAGGACGCGTTGCCGCCGCAGGTCGCGAGGATCGGGTACTTGTGGCGGGTGAGGGCCTCCATGAGGCTCTCGTAGTCCTTCCACTCGACACCCTCGGTGCGGTTGCCCTCGCGGTCGATCACGGTGATGTTGATGCTGCTCACTTCGATGGCCTCCTCGGGGCGCGGTCGCCCCTGGTCTCGACGTCGGAAATCCCGCCCCATTGTACGGTCGTGCGGCGGCCGCCCCCGACGTGCCGGGGCGGCCGGCGCAGCCCGGGCGGCGCGGATCGTCCGGGGCGGCTCAGCCGGGGGCCGGGAGCGGCCGGATCGTCAGGGACTGGGCCACCTGGCCCAGGTAGCCGGCCTCGTCGTGCAGCGCGGACTCGGTGAGGCCCACACCGGTGTCGCCGAAGGTGACGTGCGTGTCGAGGCCCACCCACGGGGAGACCGGCTCCCGGACCAGGTGCACGCCGAGGTCCACGTTCGGGAAGGCCAGCTCGTCGGGGCCCACCCGCACGGCGATGCCGTTGGCAGCGTCCACCGCCGCCAGGAACCGCGCCGTGGTGGAGGACTCCTCCCCGGCGACGACGGCGTGCGGCGCGCGCAGCCACATGGCGGCCCGGCCCGGCCGGTGCTCGCGCACGGTGCGGCCCTCGAGGGACGCGATGTACCCGCCCGGCCACTGCCCGGTCATCGTGGTGGGCAGGGTGTCGGTCACCGGCGGCAGGGCCTCCCGGTGCGTGCCGGCGGAGCCCGCGGTCTCGCCCCGGACCAGCCGCCACACGCTCAGCCGGATGCAGGAGCGGCCGCCGTGGCTCATCGTGGCCTCGACCAGCTCGATGGTGCGGCCCGGGCGGACCACGCGCGTGGTCACCTCGACCTCGCCGCCGGGGATGAAGCCGAGGATGTCGTAGGAGAAGCGCACGGGCAGGAGGTCCGGGCGGGGGTGCTCAGCCTCCACGGCGTGGGCGAGCAGCCCCGAGGCGGCGCCCATGTGCTGCTCGGCCTCGTTCCACGCGCCCTGGGAGTGCAGCGTCGAGCGGAACCGGGTGCCGTCCAGTCGCACGAAGTACGCGTCCGGGTACTCCTCCCCGGCCGTTCCCAGGTGTCCGACCGCCTGCGCCGACGTCGTCATGCTGCGCCTCCTCCGTCCGGGCCCGCCGCACGGCGGGCGTCGTGATCGCCACCACGGTACCCAACGGCGGCACGCGCTCCCCGCCGCGGACCGCCCCCGCCGACCACGTTCTCCCGCGGGAGCCCGTCGGCCCCGGGACCGGCGGGCATGCGGGAGGCCCCGGGTCCCTCAGGACCCGGGGCCTCCCCGACTGGCGGTGACGGAGGGATTTGAACCCTCGTTGGCTCTTACACCAAACATCATTTCGAGTGATGCACCTTCGGCCGCTCGGACACGTCACCAGCTCGCAGTACTGTACCGGCTGGCGTGCTCAACCGCCAAAACCCGCGGGGCCGGCCGGGCCGGGAGGGGGCGGCCCGGCGTCGTCGTCCCCGCCGCGCCGGTGCTCCGCGAAGAAGTCGAGGAGCAACCGGGAGCACTCCTGCTGCAGCACGCCGCCGGTCACCTCCACCCAGTGGTTGAGCCGCCGCTCCCGGAGCACGTCGAGGACGGAGCCCGCCGCGCCGGCCTTGTCGTCCCACGCGCCCAGCACCACGCGGGGCACGCGGGCCAGGACGATCCCGCCCGCGCACATCGCGCAGGGCTCGAGGGTGACCACCAGCGTGCAGCCGTCCAGCCGCCACGAGCCCAGGGCGCGGGCGGCGTCGCGCAGGGCCAGGATCTCGGCGTGGGCAGTGGGGTCGCCGTCGGCCTCCCGGCGGTTGCGGCCGCGCCCGAGCACCGTGCCGTCCGGGCCGACGACGACGGCGCCGATCGGCACGTCCTGCGTCTCGAGCGCCGCCCGCGCCTCGGCGAGGGCCAGTCGCATCCACTCCTCCGCCCGGGCCTCGGAGCGGGTGCGCGGGGGCAGTGCCATGCGGATCTCCTCTCGGACGGATCGCCGGGCCGGGCGGGGCCCGGCGAGGGGGCGGGGCGCCCCGGTGGCCCGATGGTAATTTTGGTCCATGCGAGTGACCGTTCTCGACCACCCATTGGTGGCACACAAACTGACCGTGCTCCGGGACAAGAACACCACGTCCCCGGTGTTCCGCCTGCTCGTCGAGGAGCTCGTGACGCTGCTCGCCTACGAGGCCACCCGGGGCGTCCGCGTGGAACCGGTGGAGATCGACACGCCGGTCACGCGCACCACGGGCGTGGGGCTGTCGAAGCCCCGGCCGCTGGTCGTGCCGATCCTCCGGGCCGGCCTGGGCATGCTCGAGGGCATGACCCGGCTGATCCCCACGGCCGAGGTGGGCTTCCTGGGCATGGCCCGCAACGAGGACACCCTCGACATCATCACCTACGCCGAGCGGCTGCCCGACGACCTCACCGGCCGCCAGGTCTTCGTCCTCGACCCGATGCTGGCCACGGGCGGAACCCTGCGGGAGGCGATCAAGTTCCTCTACCGACGCGGGGCGGAGCAGATCACGTGCGTGTGCCTCCTGGCCGCCCCCGAGGGCCTCGCCGCCCTCGAGGAGGAGCTGGGGGACTCCGAGGTCAACATCGTCCTGGCTGCGAGGGACGAACGGCTCGACGAGAACGCCTACATCGTTCCGGGTCTCGGGGACGCCGGGGACCGGCTCTACGGCGTGGTCGACTGACCACCGTTCCCGAGAATCCGCAGACCACGTGCTGAAGAGGCCCGCCGACCCCGTCGGCGGGCCTTTTGTGAGCCCATGGCCGAATGTCCACATGGTGAGACGGAATGTCTCTCAGCAGAGGCGTCTTGACAAGAGGAGCAAGAATTGCTTTTAAGGGTGGACCCCGGAGAAATCGTCCCAGATGTCTGATATCCCGGGGAAAGGGCCGGAAACTGGGTCTTTCGCGCCAGGTGAAGGGGGTTCATTTTGGCGGACAACCTGGGCGGCCGTCGTTCGAATCTCACATCGTGAGATAGCGCCGCGAATATTACTTGCGCGATCGATAGGGCTGGTGGACGATGAGAGCAACGCCACTGTCAGGAATTTGCCAGCTTCGCGGGGACCCTCCCCGACAACCACGGAGCCGGGGATTCGGGAGCTGGGAGTGGCGGGGCCGTTCCGAGGGGCGGATCGACTCAGGCGGACGGAAGCTCGTCCGCCGAACGACGGAGAGACGAGGGGCACCAGATGCCAGGCACACCGGGATACGTGCACATTTCCCAGCGCAACCGCACGAGCGAAGCTCGCGCCGTCCGCGGTCCGGCCGCGGCCCCCGAGCGCGGGCAGACGGCCCCCGCCGACTACCGCAGCCTCCGGAGCACGATCGGGCCCATGCCGGCCGCGCCCGGCGAGGCACCCCTTCCCACCCGCCTGCAGCGGGACGCGGCGCCGCGTCCGCAGGTGCAGGAGAACGAGGCGCGCGGATTCGTGATCTACGTGGGCCTCGACGAGGAGACCGCGGCGGCCAGCGGCACCTCACTGGTCAAGATGGTCCAGAGCATCCGGGCGTACGCCCAGCAGCTGGTCCCGCAGGCCGACTCCTACGCCGCCGTGGCGCTGGCCCCTGCCAACACCGCCGGCACTGACCTCGAGGTCGTCCGCAACGCCCTGGGCGATCCGACCTCGGGAGCCGTGCGGCCCACGGCGCCCGCCGCGCCGGCGCCGGCGCCCGAGACGAAGACCAGCCAGTCGACCGGGGTGCTCATCGACCTCTCCCGCCGGGAGGTCTTCCTCGACGGCGGTCTGCTGAACCTCACGTTCAAGGAGTTCGAGCTGCTGAACTACCTCGTGGAGAACGGCAGCCGGACCGTCGGCCGCCACGAGCTCCTGCACAGCCTGTGGCGCGACTCCGAGGAGGTGCCCAACGAGCGGACCATCGACGTGCACATCCGGCGCCTGCGCTCCAAGCTCGGCCGGCTCGCGAACACCGTGCGCACCGTCCGCGGCCAGGGCTACCGCTTCTACGAGCACCCCGAGGTCGTCGTGTGGGCGGCCCCCGAGTACTCCATCTGATCCGTTCCCGACCCGTGCAGGCCCCGGTTCTCTCCCGCGCCGCGGAGGAGCCGGGGTCGCTCCGTGCCCGGCGAGCGCGTGGCATCATGAACCGATGACCCGCCACGACCGGAAGAAGCTCGTCCTCATGCGCCACGCGGAGGCCGAGCACCCGTGGGGCGTGGCCGACCACGACCGCCCCCTGGACCGCGGCGGTGCGGCTGACGCCGCCGCCGCGGGGCGCTGGCTGCTGGCGAACGGGCACGTCCCGGACATGATCCTGTGCTCGAGCGCCCTGCGCGCACGCCAGACCTGCACGTGGGTGTGCAGCGAGCTCGGCGACCTCGCGCCGACCGCCCGGCTCGACGAGTCCCTCTACGCGGCCCAGGACAGCCGGATCATCGCGGTGGTCAACCACGTGCCCGAGACCGTGGAGTCCCTGCTGCTCATCGGCCACCTGCCCGGTCTGCGCGACGCCGCCCTCCGGCTGGCCACACCGGACTCCGACTACGACGCCGTCATGGCCCTCGCCGACGGCTGCCCCACCTCCGGCCTGGCGGTCCTGGAGGTCCCCGGCACCTGGGCCGGACTGGACGGCGCCGACGCCCGCCTGGTGGACTTCACGGTGCCGCGACCGCCCGCGGGGAGCCGCTGACCGGCGGCGCTCCGGGCGCCTGCGCGGCGGCCGGACCGACGAAGGAGTGAGGATGCGACAGATCGAGTTCACCCCGTCCGGGGACCGCGTGGGAGCGATCGGGTTCGGGGCCATGGGCCTGAGCTGGGTCTACGACCGGCACGGACTGACCGAGCGGCGCAAGCACGAGGTGCTCGGGCTGGCGGTGGACCTCGGCATGAACGTCGTGGACACCGCGGTGCTCTACGGCGGGGGAGCGAACGAGGAGCTCGTCGGCGCCGCCCTCGGCGGGCGCCGGGACGAGGTGTTCCTCTGCTCCAAGACGGGGCTGCGCGCGGCCTCCCTCGAGCCGCCCCGGACGGAGCGCTGCGGGCACCCGGACGAGGTGCGCCGCTCGATCGAGGACAGCCTGCGCCGGCTGCGCACCGACGTCGTGGACCTCTACTACCTGCACCGCGTGGACCCCGGCGTGCCCCTCGAGGAGACGTGGGGCGCGATGGGCGAGCTCGTGACCGCGGGCAAGGCCCGCCACGTGGGGCTCTCCGAGGTCAGCACGGAGCAGGCCGACCGGGCGCACGCCATCCACCCGGTCGCGGCCGTCCAGTCGGAGTACTCCCTGTGGACCCGCAACCCCGACGGGTCGGGCCCCACCTCCGACGGAGACCCCTCCGGGGACGTCATCGGGTGGTGCGCCGAGCACGGGGCGGTGTTCGTCCCCTTCTCCCCGCTGGGCCGCGGATACCTCGCCGGCGCGCTCACGGGCCGGGAGTTCTCCGGATCCGACTTCCGCTCGCGCAACCCCCGGTTCACGCCGGAGGCCATGGCCGCCAACGAGGACGCCGTGCTCGCGCCCCTGCGTGAGGTCGCCCGCCGGCACGAGACCTCCCTGGCGGCGGTCGCGATCGCCTGGACCACGGTGCGGGGCGAGCACGTGCTGCCGATCCCCGGCACCACCGACCCCGGCCACCTGCGAGAGGACGCGGCGGCCGCGGAGCTGCGCCTGACGGCCGAGGACCTCGCCCTGCTGGACGGCGTCGTGGCCGTCGGCGACCGGTACTGAGCGGCGCGGGACGTGCGCGCGGTCGTCTGCGGGGCGGGCATCGCGGGACTGGCCCTGGCCGGGTGCCTGGGCCGGCAGGGCTGGGACGTCGTCGTCCTGGAACGGTCGCCGCGCCCGCGGGAGGAGGGCTACATGATGGACTTCTTCGGCCCCCGCTGGGACGCCGCCGAGGCGATGGGCGTGCTGCCGGCGGTCCAGGAGCTCGGCTACAGGGTGGAGCGGCTCAGCTATGTGGACGACCGCGGCCGCGACCGGGCAGGGCTGCCGTTCGCCCGGTTCGCCCACGCCCTCGACGGGCACCTCGTCAGCGTGCTGCGCCCCGACCTCGAGCGGGTGCTGCGCGAGCACGCCCGGGGCGTCGCGGAGCTCCGCTTCGGGCGGCGCGTCGTGGGGGTCCGGCAGCGGCCCGGCGGAGCGGGTGCGGTGCTCGACGACGCAACGGTGCTCCACGCCGACCTGGTGGTCGGCGCCGACGGGGTGAACTCGGCCGTGCGGCGCTCGGCGTTCGGGCCCGAGGAGCGCTACCGCCGCTGGCTGGGCCTGCACTCGGCGGCGTTCGTGGTCGAGGACCCGGAGGCATACTGGCAGGTCGGCAACCGCTTCTGCCTCACCGACAGCATCGACCGGGCGATGGGCTTCTACGGGCTGCGGGACGGGCGCCTGGCCGTGTTCGCCGTGCACCGGGCCGCCGGACCGGCCCTGCCGGCCGATCCCCGCGAGACCCTGCGCGCCGTCCACGGCTCGCTCGGCTGGATCGTGCCCCGTGTCCTGGCGGCCTGCCCCGGCGCGGACCGGCTCTACTACGACCAGGTGGCGCAGGTCGAGGTGCCGCGGTGGAGCAGCGGCCGGGTCGTGCTGCTCGGGGACTCGGGGCAGGCGGTGTCCCTGCTGGGCGGCCAGGGCGCCTCGCTGGGGCTCGCCGGGGCATGGCTGCTCGCCGAGCGGCTCGCCCGCGCCGCGTCGGTCGAGGAGGCGCTGACGGGCTGGGAGCGCGTCTGGCGGCCGGTCGTGACCGAGAAGCAGCGCGTCGCCCGCGGCGGGGCGCAGTGGTTCCTGCCGTCCTCCCGGGCGCGGCAGCAGGCGCGGCGCCTGGCGCTGCGCCTGGCCGCCCTCGTCGGTCAGGCCGCGGAATCAGGTCCTGTGGCCGTGACCCTAGTCCTCGTCCTGCTCGAAGATGACCTTGACCCGCTTCTTGTCGACCGTCTTCACGGACTTGTCGGTCTTGTCGGTGTACTTGGCGTCGCGGTAGTACTTGTGCCAGTCGCCGCCGTCGGCCTTGTCCTTGGCGATGGAGGCGGGCTTCTTGAGCTCGACGTCCTCGTACTCCTTGGTCTTCCACTCACCGTAGTGGTGGTACTTGACGACGACGTCGACCTCGCCGTACTTGCGCTCGTCCCCGTTGTCGCCCCCTGCGAACGCCGGGGTGGAGAAGGAGCTCGTGACCAGCCTGCCCGCCAGAGCGGCGCCGACCAGAGTCTTCCGCAGATTTTCCATGGTGTTCCCCTTTTGAATGAGCTGATTACCAATGGTGAATCAGGTGACACCAGGGTAAAAACGCCGGTGCGCCACCTTGCTTTCGCGTGCCGTCCCAGGCCACAGGGGCTTCTGCGTCCGGGTCGGCCGTCCGCAAAGGAAGAGGGCGCAGCAGTGGTCGTGGCTGCGGCGGTCCTGGGGTGCTCATCGATCCAGGGTCGGCAGAACCTCCGGGGCGGTGGTGGCCGGACGGCGCCGCATTGCGGTGCGAGGCCGATGCCGCACGGGTCAGGTGCTGATAACGGGGGATTTCAATGCAGATTTTGTTATTTGCAAAGCTTTATGAATTCCCTTTCGATGAGGTCTTTGCCGGCGAACTCGGCGGACCCGCCGAGCCGCCGGGATCGGTGCGCGGGCACGAGGAGTGACGGGGGCGCCACCGGGCCGGCGCCCGGTCTCCGGAGCCCACCGCGGGCAGTGCACACAAAGAACCCCTCCCGGCCTCTCGGCCGGAAGGGGTTCCCTCGCGTGTGCGCCCGAAGGGATTCGAACCCCCCACCTTCTGTGCTGGCGTCAAGCATTGCGGTGGGTGTCGCCCGGTGCCCCGATCCGCGGAATGACAGGGAGGCGGAGCGGTCGAATGGTCCCCGGCGTCTCGTCGGATTCCGTGGGTCACCGTCGAAGACGTGGGGTGAACGCGGGGCGCACACTGACCCGACCAAGAACCATCGTCCGTCCGCCCGAAGGTCACCAGCCGTGGACTATTGGCGGGTGCCGCCGGGCGTACCACGGTCGTCTCATGGAAGCGGCTTGCCGTGTGGCGGTTGAGTAGCCGGCGGCCAGGCGGTAAGCCGTGGCTGCATGCCGCAGCCATCCGTCTGAGATTTTGCTGTAAGTTGCCTGTGACTAGGCGTGATACGGTCGGAGAGTCCGGCCCCCGACGGACACACCGGCCCCCCGTCGGTGTACGGACCAGGATCCCCCGGCCTGGTGCTGGAGCGCCCCGCCCTGCTACGGCAGTGTGGGGCGTTTTTCGGTGGGGCAGGCATTGCGAGAGCGCCCGCACTCAGGGGGATGAGGGGGCGCTCTCTGCGGCAACCGGCTCTGGTGGCGGCAGGTTCGGTGTCCCCCCCAGGGGTCATCATGCATCGAACCCATGCGCCGCTTCGGTCACCGCATATCCGAGGGTGCTGACGCTCCGTAGAAGAGTCGCGTGAAATTCGTCGCTGGTGGTGGGGACGACCGGGTCCGGATACTGCCAGGGAACGTCGTAAGTTGGCTGTCGAGTAACAGCCATTCGCATCTATTGTGGAGTCGTCACCCCTGATCCCCGGGTGACCCGGCTGGCGTCCCCCGGCGCCCCCGATGAAAACGCCCCCGTCCTCTCCCTGGCGGGGGCGTTTTCATGCGCCATGGATGCCAAGAGAAGTCAGGCAGCGACTGGTGCCAGATCGTCATGTCCAAATGCTGAGACGCCCATGAGAACTGCTGACCAACCGCTAGATAGTCTAGCTATCGGTTAGACCACTCGAGCCGGGGGGCTCGATGTCGGGTTGCAGGGAGCTTCCGGGGGGAAGTGCCTGACTACCAGCCTGATCCTGTCTAGTCGTGCACCCATGGTGCAACGGAGGCGCCCTGTCCGGGAGAGGGCGGGGCGTCTTTGTCATGGCGTCAGAGTCTCCTTGGCGTGGGCGATGAGCTCGCCCAACATGTCCACCGCAACTTGTTTCTGCAACATCGGCAACGGTGCAGTGCTCTCCGCCATCGCCGTCTGCAACATGTCGTAGAACCGGCAGATCTCGTGGAGCCGCTGAGGCGTCATCATGCACGTGAGACTAGCCGCCCCGCCCGCTCCGCGGCAGAGGGAACGTTCGTCGGTCTCAGGAAAAGTTCACGCAAAAGAACTGGACTGCTTCCGGCTGGATTACCGCCTGGTAGTTTGCTGATGATGCCGGCCCCCATACCGGTGCAGCAGCCCCCTCGTGCCGTTCCCCGGCGGCCCGGGGCTGCACATGCGCTCCCGGCGCAGCGACGCGCCCCCACCCTCTCTGGGGGTCGGGGAGCTCGAGGAAGTCGCCTGCACGCAGCTCGGGCACCGGCGGGTGCGGGCCCGGGCACGCTACCGGGACGCCACGGGAACCACCCGTCAGATCGAGGCCACCGGCACCTCCCGGTCCGCCGCCAAGCGTGCCCTGGAACAGCGGTTGTAGAAACGCGGGGCCGGTGCGGGCAACACGATCACGTCCACCACCCTCGACCGGGACCTCCTCGCCGTATGGCTGGCAGACGTGGAGCAGTCCGGGAGGCGCCGCCCCCGAACACTGGCCCGCTACAAGGCGGTAGCGGAGAACATCGTGGTGCCCGGGCTCGGTGGTGTGGAGCTGTGGGAAGCCACCACGGACCGCCTCCACACCTTCCTGGGCAGGGGAACGGTCACCAGGCCAGGACGGGCGAAGCATGCCCGTGTCCTGCTCCTGGAGGCGTTTGCGCTCGCAGTGCAGCGTGGTGCGGTGGGCGTTAACCCGGTAACCGGGGCCAGGTTGCCGGCGAGGGAGAAGGATGAACCCCGGGCTTTGACGGTCGAGGAAGTCCACCGGCTGCGCGCCGGGGTGCGGGCCTACGTGGGTGACCCAGAGCAGGTGGGCCACCCACGCCCGAAAGATCTTCCGGCGATCATCGACGTGATGCTGGGGACCGGTGCCCGTATCGGTGAGGGGTTGGCGTTGCGGTGGTCCGACGTCGACCTGGGGGCTGCCAGGTCAGGATCACGGAGCGGGACCGTTGTGCAGCTCGCCGGCGGGGTGGGGCGGCAGGGGGTGCCGAAGACGTCGAGCAGCTTCCGGGTGGTGACCGTGCCGGGGTTCGTGGCCGATGCGTTGCTGGCGTGGTCGGTCGAGGAGTGGCCCAACGAGGGTGACCTCGTCTTCCCGTCCGGCACGGGCACCCTGCGGTGGACGCACAACGTCCAGCGGCAATGGCGTGCGGCCCGGGCGTCGAAGCACCTGGACGGGCTGGAGTGGGTGAACCTGCACGTGTTGCGGAGGACGGTGGCGACGCTGGTGGAGCGGTCATCGACTGTCCATGACGCGGCTGCGCTGCTGGGGCACTCGTCCCCGGCGCTCACCGGGCGTGTCCACGTGGAACGGGCCGGTGTGGCGCCGGATGTCTCGGCGGCGCTGGAAGCCCCCGGAGGGTAGTGCGTGGGCGAAAAAGTGGGGCAAACGTGGGATCGAGCGATTCCGCCCGGACATGACAACAGCCCCTCACCGGCATTCCTGCTCGTGAGGGGCTGTCTCAATGGTGCGCCCGAAGGGATTCGAACCCCCAACCTTCTGATCCGTAGTCAGATGCTCTATCCGTTGAGCTACAGGCGCATCGGCGTCCCGGCGTCACCGCCGTTCAAGCCGGATACAACTCTACATGTGGCCCCCGGCTGCGCAAAATCCGCCGGCCCCCTGTCCGACACCCGGCGCGACGGGCCGCGGCGCGCGTAATCCTGCTGGGGCGCCCGGGGCCGGGGCGATACGATGGACCCACATCACAGTAGAGACCGGCCGCCCACCTCCACGCCGCTCACTGTGGGCCCGGTGACACCGGGCCGAGTGTTCGACGACGAGCACCACCACGAGAGCCCCGGGCGGTCGGCGGACGGCCTCAACGAGGAGACATGTCAATGGCTGACAACCCCACTGCAACGACGGAGACCACCGGGCTGAACGAGGCTGTGAAGAGCGCTCTGGACAGTGCGCCCACCACCCACGCGCACCTCCTCTCGTGGGTCCGGGAGATGGCGGAGCTCACCCAGCCGGAGCGCATCCACTGGGTCGACGGCTCGGAGGCCGAGTGGACGCAGCTCACCGACGAGCTCGTGGACGCCGGCACCTTCGTCCGTCTGGACGAGGACAAGTTCCCCAACTCCTTCGCCGCCTTCTCCGACCCGGACGACGTCGCCCGGGTCGAGGAGCGCACCTTCATCTGCACCAAGACCGAGAAGGGCGCGGGTCCCACCAACAACTGGGAGGACCCGGAGGTGATGAGGGGCTCCCTGCGCAAGAGGTTCCGCGGCGCCATGCGCGGGCGCACGATGTACGTCATCCCCTTCGTCATGGGTCACCTGGAGGCCTCGAGGCCGAGCTACGGCGTGGAGATCACCGACTCCGCCTACGTGGTGTGCTCCATGCGCATCATGGCGACCATCGGCACCCCCGTGCTGGAGAAGATGACCGCGCAGAACGGCTTCTTCGTCGAGTGCCTGCACTCGCTGGGCGCCCCGCTGGCCCCGGGCGAGGAGGACGTGCCCTGGCCCTGCAACCCCGCCAAGTACATCGTCCACTTCCCCGAGGACCGGGCCATCTGGTCCTTCGGCTCCGGCTACGGGGGCAACGCCCTGCTCGGCAAGAAGTGCTACGCGCTGCGCATCGCCTCGGCCATCGCCCACGACGAGGGCTGGCTGGCGGAGCACATGCTCATCCTCAAGGTCACGAACCCCGAGGGCCGGAGCCGGTTCATCTCTGCGGCCTTCCCCTCGGCCTGCGGCAAGACCAACTTCGCGATGCTCGAGCCCACCCTCGACGGCTGGAAGGCCGAGATGGTCGGTGACGACATCTCCTGGATCCGCTTCGGCAAGGACGGCCAGGCCCGGGTGACCAACCCGGAGGCAGGTCTGTTCGGCGTGGCTCCCGGGACGGGGTGGCCCACCAACCCCAACGCCATGCGCGCCATCGCCCGGGGGAACACGATCTTCACCAACGTGGCGCTCACCGACGACGGCGGCGTCTGGTGGGAGGGCATGACGGACGAGACGCCCGCGCACCTGACGGACTGGAAGGGCCGCGACTGGACCCCGGAGAGCGGCCGTCCCGCGGCGCACCCGAACTCGCGCTTCTGCACCCCCATCAAGCAGGCCGACATCCTCGCCCCCGAGTACGACGACCCCGAGGGCGTGCCGCTGTCCGCGATCGTCTTCGGCGGCCGCCGCAAGACCACCGTCCCGCTCGTGTCCCAGTCCTTCGGCTGGGAGCACGGGGTGTTCCAGGGCGCCACGCTGTCCTCGGAGACCACGGCCGCCGCGAAGGGCGCCGTGGGCGTCGTCCGGCGCGACCCCATGGCCATGCTCCCGTTCATCGGCTACAACGCCAACGACTACCTCGAGCACTGGGTCGAGGTCGGCGAGCGCATCGGCGAGGACGAGATGCCGAAGGTCTTCTACGTCAACTGGTTCCGCCGCACCCCGAGCGGCGGCTTCGCCTGGCCGGGCTTCGGTGAGAACTCCCGCGTGGTCAAGTGGATCTTCGACCGCCTCGAGGGGACGGCCGGTGGCCGGGAGACCCCGATCGGCACCGTGCCCACCAAGGAGGACCTCGACCTCACGGGCCTGGACGTCTCCGACGAGGAGCTCGAGGCGGCCCTCAAGGTCGACGTCGAGGAGTGGCGGGCCGAGCTGCCCAGCATCGACGAGTGGTTCCACCGGCTCGGCCACGTGCCCGAGCCCATCCTCGAGCAGCGCGCCGGTCTGGAGGACCGCCTGAACCAGGCGTGAGACACCGCCCGGGACGCTGCGCCCCGGGACGCGGACGAGGGGTCTCCCGTGCCGGGAGGCCCCTCGTCCGCGTCCCGGGCCGCGTGGGACAATGGGCGTGCTCCCGCGGCCGGCCGGGACGCGCGAGGTCTCGGAAGGAGCCGTCATGAGCGACCGGAGGACCCCGCCGTGCGGCTGACCGCCTTCTCGGACATCGCCCTGCGCGTCCTGCTGCTGACGGGGGCCGTCCCCGAGGGGGAGAAGCTCACGACGCGCGCCATCGCCGAGGGCGTGGGCGCCCCCTACCACCACGTGACCAAGACCGTGGGCCGGCTGAGCGGGCTCGGCCTGCTCGCCTCGAGCCGCGGCCGCACCGGCGGGGTGTCGATCACGCCCGCCGGCCTGGACGCCACCGTGGGCTCGCTGCTGCGCGAGCTGGAGGCGGGCTCCGCGATGGTCGAGTGCGAGTCGGCCGGCGGGGACTGCCCCCTGGACCGCGGGTGCCGGCTGCGCCGCGCCCTCGCGGACGCGCGGGAGGCCTTCTACGGCGCGCTCGACGGCGTGCAGGTGCGGGACCTCGTGAGCGAGCGGCAGGTCGGCCCGGTGCTGGTGTCCATCGGACTGCGCCCGCCCGAGCCGCCGGGAAGCACCGCGGTGGACGCGTCGCCACCGATGATGTAATTCAGAATCTTAGATGCTAGTTTAGGGAGGTCATCCACCGGCCCCCCAGGAGGCAACTGTGCTGTCCGACCAGTCCCGTCCCGTCATCGAGCAGACCATCGGCGTCGTGGCCGAGCGCATCCCGTTCATCACCCCCGAGTTCTACCGGTCCATGTTCGAGGCGCGCCCCGATCTGCTGGACGGCATGTTCAGCCGCTCCAACCAGAAGAACGGGACCCAGGCGCAGGCCCTCGCCGGCTCCGTCGCGATGTTCGCCTCCTGGCTGCTGTCCCACCACGAGGGGTACCCGGACGAGCTGCTCTCCCGCGTGGCGCACAAGCACGCGTCCCTGGGCGTGCTGCCCGAGCACTACCCGATCGTCCACGAGCACCTGTTCGGAGCGATCGCCCGGGACCTCGGCGACGCCGCGACGCCCGAGGTCGTGGCCGCGTGGGACGAGGTGTACTGGCTGATGGCCGACGCCCTGATCAAGATCGAGGAGGGCCTCTGCGCGGGGCAGGCGAACACCGTGGTCTTCGCCCCGTTCCGGGTCGCGGCCAAGGAGCGGACCGGGACCACCACCACGGCGATCACCCTCGAGCCCGCCGACGGCACCCCGATGACCCCCGCCGTGGCGGGCCAGTACGTGACCGTCGAGGTGCGCATGCCCGACGGCGTGGAGCAGCCGCGGCAGTTCACGCTGGTGCCGGGGCCCGAGGGGACCCGCCGGATCGCCGTCCGCCTCGACGAGCGCGGCGAGGTCACCCCGGTGCTCCACCACGACGTGCAGGTGGGTGACGTCCTGCGGGTCTCCAACCCCTACGGCGACGTGGTGCTCCCGGACGGGGACGGGCCGCTCGTGCTGGCCTCCGCCGGCATCGGCGTCACCCCCATGCTGGCGTTCCTGGACCGGCTCGTCCGCCAGGAGTCGCAGCGGCAGGTCCTCGTCCTGCACGCCGACCGCTCGGCGGAGGAGTGGGCCCTGCGCGAGCTGCACGAGATGCTGGTCGCCGAGCTGCCCCACGCCCGCCTGGAGACCTGGATGGAGACCCCCGGGGAGGGCGACCACGACGGGTTCATGGACCTCGGTGCGGTGCGGATCCCGGCCGATGCCCAGGTGGTGCTGTGCGGCCCGCTGCCCTTCATGAAGGCCGTCCGCTCCGCCGTGATCGCCCAGGGCGTCCCGGGCCGCAGCGTGGCCTACGAGATCCTGGGCCCCGACCAGTGGATGCTCCACGACGAGGCGCGCGAGACCGCCGCGGTCTGAGCGCCCGCAGCGCACGGGGCCCCGCCGGACGGGCCGTCCGGCGGGGCCCCGTGCGTGCCAGGGGTCTCAGGCGCGCACGATGCCGAGCACCCGGTCCCGGACCTGCTCCATCGTCGCCGGGTCCTTCGCCTCGACGTTGAGGCGCAGGAACGGCTCGGTGTTCGAGGGGCGCAGGTTGAACCACCAGCCCTCGTCCGGGCAGCTGAGCGTGGTGCCGTCCAGCTCCTCCACGCTCACGTCCCGGCCGGCCAGGGCGTCGACGACCCGCCGCACGGCGCCGGCCTTGTCCTCCACGGTGGAGTTGATCTCGCCGGACGCCGCGTACGGGTCGTACTGGTGCATCAGCTCGCTCAGCGGCCGCTCCTGCTCGCCCAGGGCGGCCAGGAGGTGCATCGCGGCGAGCATGCCGGTGTCCGCGTTGAAGAAGTCCTTGAAGTAGTAGTGCGCGGAGTGCTCGCCCCCGAACACAGCGCCCTCCTCGGCCATGACGGCCTTGATGAACGAGTGGCCCACCCGGGTGCGCACGGGGCGGCCCCCGCGGGCGGTGACCAGTTCGGGCACGGCGCGGGACGTGATGAGGTTGTGGATGATCACCGGGTTCTCGACGCCCTCCGCCCGGGCGCGCGCGATCTCCCGCTCGGCGACCAGCGCGGTGACGGCCGAGGGCGAGACGGCCCCGCCCTGCTCGTCGACCACGAAGCAGCGGTCGGCGTCGCCGTCGAACGCGATGCCCAGGTCCGCGCCGTGCTCGCGCACGGCCCGCTGGAGGTCCACGAGGTTCTCCGGCTCGAGCGGGTTGGCCGGGTGGTTGGGGAACGTGCCGTCCAGCTCGAAGTACAGGGGCACGACCTCCAGCGGCAGCGCCTCCAGCACGGCGCCACCCAGCACGGCGGGCGTGGTCAGCCCGGCCATGCCGTTGCCGGCGTCGACCACCACCTTGAGCGGGCGGGTCCCGGACAGGTCCACCAGGGAGCGCAGGTACTCCGCGTAGCCGGCCAGGACGTCCCGCTCGGTGACCGTGCCGGGGGTGGGCGCCTCCGGGGCTCCGCCCTCGTCCAGATAGCGCTGTGCGAGGTCACGGATGTCGTAGAGCCCCGACTCGGAGGAGACCGGGACGGCCCCGGCCTTCGACATCTTCATGCCGTTGTACGCGGCGGGGTTGTGGCTCGCCGTGAAGGTCACCCCGGCGGCGTCGAACGTCCCGGACGCGTAGTAGAGCTCGTCGGTGGAGATCAGCCCGATCTTCACGACGTCCGCGCCGCGGCGGACCGCGCCCTCGGCGAAGGCGTCCACGAACTCCGGCGAGGAGGGGCGCATGTCCCCGCCCACGAGGACCGTCAGGCCGGCGAGGCCCAGAACGTCCACGAACGCGGCGCCGGTGGCCCGGACCGTCTCCGCGGTGATGGACTCGCCCACGATGCCGCGGACGTCGTAGGCCTTGAACGAAGCTGAGAGATCGATAGTCACAAGGGGTGATCTTAGGCCACGGCCGCTCCCGGGCACCGCCGGGCGCGGGCGGTCCTGTGATTTGATGACGAGCATGGTCGAGATCCTCCGCATGCGCAATCCCGTCCGGCACTACGCCTGGGGCTCCCGCGAGGTGCTGGCCCGGCTCCAGGGCCGGCCCGTGCCGAGTCCCGAGCCCGAGGCCGAGCTGTGGGTCGGCGCGCACCCCGCCGCGCCGTCCGTCGTCGTCCGGGACGGCAGGGACGAGCCGCTGGAGGGCCTGCCGTTCCTGCTCAAGATCCTGGCCATCGACGCCCCGCTGTCCATCCAGGTCCACCCCTCGCCCGAGCAGGCCGAGGCGGGCTTCGAGCGCGAGCAGCGGGCGGGGATCCCCCTCGACGACCCGCGGCGCAACTACAAGGACCGCTCCGCCAAGCCCGAGACCGTGGTGGCGCTCACCGGGGTGGAGCTGCTGACGGGGGTGCAGCCGGCGGAGCGGCTGCGCGCCACGGCCGCGCGCCTGGGGCTGGACTGGCTGCACGACGTCGCCGACGGCGCGAGCCCCGTGCTGCCCGCCGTGCTGACGCTCGACGACGCCGCCGCCGGGGCCGCCGTCGCGGCGACCGTGGCCGCGGCCCGCGCCGCGGACCCGGAGGACCCCGTGGCCGCGCTGGTCCGCTACGTGCACGACCGGCACCCGGACGACCCCGGGCTGCTGGTCGCGGTGTGCATGCACCACGTCCGCCTCGACCCGGGGCAGTCCCTGCACACCCCGGCCGGGCAGCTGCACGCGTACCTGTCCGGGACGGCGATCGAGGTGATGAGCTCCTCGGACAACGTCCTGCGCGCCGGGCTGACGGGCAAGCACGTGGACGTGACCGAGCTGCTCGCCGTGCTGGCCGACGAGCAGGCGGCCCCGGAGGTCGTCGAGCCCCCCGCCGACGAGCAGGGCCGCCGCGTCTACGCGCTGTGGGACGAGCGGCTGTCGCTGACCGCCCACGAGCTCGTGCCCGGACGCACCGTCCCGGTCGAGCTGCAAGGGACCACGGTCCTGCTGAGCACCGGGGACCGGGTGCTGGTGCGCGCCGCCGACCGGGAGTGGGAGCTGTCCGGCGGGGAGTCGCTGCTGCACCGGGGCGGTGCCGGGACCGTGGAGCTGTCCGGCGACGCCCGGGTGTTCACGGTCGCCTGCCGCTGAGCCGCGCCCGGTGCGCGGTGCGGCTCAGGCGTTGGTCAGCGTGCCCATGGCGTTGCCCGTGCCGGAGGTCGAGTGCAGGTTCACGAGCACCGGCCGGTCCGTGGCCTGTGCGTGGCGGTCGAGGTCTTCCATCCCTTCAGGGACGGCGACGATGCCAGGGCCCGGGATGCAGCGGCGCGGACGGGTCCGGCGAGACGGACTCCCGCATCGTGTCCACGATCAGCTGCGCGAACCACCGCTGCGCGGGACGCTGGTGGCCGGGCTCGCGGGTGTAGGCGGCCAGCTGCAGGACCGGCATCTCGACCGGGTGCGGGAAGACCCGGATCCCGGACGCCTCCTCGAGCGTCTCGGCCAGGAACCTCGGCAGCACCGCGAGGCAGTCGGTGCGCTCCACGACCGAGACCAGGCCCGTGAAGTGGGACAGCCGCAGGGCCGTGCTGCCCGGGGCGCCCGCCCGCTCCGCCGTCACCTCGGCGAGATCGTGGCCCATCGACGGGGCGAGCCGGATCCGCGGCTCCTCCGCGAACTGCTCGAGCGTGAGCCGCTCCCGGACGCGCGGGTGGCCGCGGGCGGCGATCACCACGTACTCGTCCGTGCCGATGACCGTCCGGACGATGCCGGGTCCGCCGATGTACGGGGCGCAGATCGCGGCGTCCACCCGGCTGCGCAGCAGGTCGTCCGGGACGCGCTCCACGTCCAGGGGCAGCACGGTCAGCTCCACGCCGGGCGCCTGCTCCCGCAGCGCCACCATGACGGACGGCAGGAAGGCGAGCTCGCCCAGGTCGGTCAGTGCCAGGGTGAAGCGCTCGCGCGCGGTCGCCGGGTCGAACACCCCACCGGAGGAGACGGCCGCGGTCACCTGGGCGATCCCCGCCTTGACCTGCGGGAAGATGCTCTTCGCGAACGGGGTGGGGCTCAGGCCCCGGCCCTCCCGCACGAACAGCTGGTCGTTGCACTGCCGGCGCAGGTTCTTCAGGGCGTGGCTCACCGTGGGCTGGGTGAGGTGCAGCTCGGTGGCGGCCCCCGTGACGCTGCCCTGTTCGTAGACCGTGCAGAACACGCGCATCAGGTTCAGGTCCAGTTCCACGGCACCATTCCTCGGTCAGTGACCCATAGACGTCATGTATCGGTCCATCGACAACATGCACTAGTTTGTGAATGCTACGTCACTAGAGTGATCCCTATCACAACCCGGGTCCACCGGGTCGCACAGGGCAGTGCGGACAGCGGGCCCGGCACCGACCACGCAGCACGACCGCGACGCACGTGCACCGAGCAGGACCGCGTAGCACGGTCAGGGAACGACACAGGGGAGGCATGATGCGACGAGCGCTCATCAGCTGGGGAGCAGCAGGGTCCGTACTGGCGCTGGCCGCGTGCGGCGGCGACGGCGGGGGAGGTGGCACCGGGGCCGAGGGGGAGATGCAGGACGTCACCGTCGGCGTCATCCCCATCGTCGACACGGCCGCCCTCTGGCTGGGCGAGGAGCAGGGCTTCTTCGAGGAGGAGGGGATCAACCTCGACATCCAGACCACCAGCGGCGGCGCCGCCGCCGTGCCGGGCGTGGTCAGCGGGGACTTCGACTTCGCCTTCGGCAACACCCTGTCCGTCATGGTCGCCCAGGGCGAGGGGCTGGACCTCAAGTACGTGGCCAACGGCACCACGACCTCGGGCGACGCCGAGCGGGACTTCGGCGCCGTGGTGGTGCCCGCCGACTCGGACATCCAGGGCCCCGAGGACCTGGCCGGCAAGACCGTGTCGGTGAACAACCTCAACAACATCGGTGACACGACGATCCGCTACGTCGTCGAGCAGGCCGGCGGGGACCCGCAGAGCATCGACTTCGTGGAGGTCGGCTTCCCGGACGCCCCGGCCGCGCTCGACCGCGGCCAGGTGGACGCGGCCTGGATCCTCGACCCGTTCCTCACCCAGGTCCTCGACGAGGGCGGCCGCGCGGTGTCCTACAACTTCGTGGAGTTCGACCCGGAGCTCGACATCGCCGGCTACTTCACGACCGCCCAGAAGTTCGAGGAGGACCCCGAGCTGGTGGAGAAGTTCCAGAACGCCATGAACCGCTCGCTGGAGTACGCGAACGAGAACCCGGAGGCGGTCCGGGAGATCGTCGGGACCTACACGGAGATCAGCGACGAGCTGCGCGCCGAGATGGCCCTGCCGCGCTTCCGCACCGAGTTCGACCGCGAGGCGCTGCAGAAGCTGGGCGACGCCGCCGTCGAGTACGACACCCTCGAGGAAGCCCCGGACCTCGACGCGCTGCTGCCGTAGCCCGTCCGCGGACACGGCACGCAAGGGAGAGGAAGCACGACATGGCACGAAAGCGCACGCGGCGGGGCCTGGGGCCCGGCGCCCTCGGGGTGCTGGGGATCCTCGGATTCCTGCTCACCTGGGAGCTGCTGCCCCTGACGGGGATCGTCGACCCGCGGTACCTGCCCCCGGCCAGCGCGGTCCTGCTGGAGCTCGGGGTGCAGCTCGGCTCGGCGGGCTTCTGGCTGGCGGTCTGGCAGACCGTCCGGGCCTGGTTCCTCGGGCTGCTGATCGCCGCGGTCGCCGCGATCGTCCTGGGGCTGGTCATCGGCAGCAGCGGGTTCCTGCGCCGGGCCACCCACAGCACGATCGAGTTCCTCCGGCCCATCCCGTCGGTCGCGCTCATCCCGCTGGCCGTGCTGCTGTTCGGCGTGCAGCTCGAGTCCACCCTGCTGCTGGTGGTGTACGCGTCCTTCTGGCAGATCCTCATCCAGGTCCTCTACGGGGTCGGCGACGTGGACACCGTGGCGCAGGACACGGCCAAGAGCTACGGGCTCGGGACGCTGGCCCGCGTCCGGTACGTCACGTGGCCCACGTCCCTGCCCTACGTGATCACCGGGCTGCGGCTCGGGGCGGCCGTGGCGCTGATCCTGGCGGTCACCGCCCAGCTCGTGATCGGCACCCCCGGGCTGGGCCGGGAGATCTCCCTGGCCCAGTCCGGCGGCGCCGTCACGGCCATGTACGCGTTCATCGTCACGGCCGGGCTGCTGGGCGTGCTCATCAACCTGGGGATGCGGGCGCTCGAGCGCCGGGCGCTGGCCTGGCACTCGTCCGTCCGCGGAGAGGTGGCGGTGTGAGACTCGTCAAGACCCTGGGCTACGCGCTCGCGCTGCCCGTCCTGCTGGTCCTGCTGTGGTGGGTCTACACCCTCGTGGAGACCAACTTCTACGTCCCGGAGCCGGGCGAGTTCGCCACGACGTTCGTGGACGTCTGGTTCGGGGACCGGTTCTTCGACGACGTGCTGCCCAGCATCGGCCGGCTCCTGGTGGGTCTGGCGCTGTCCATCCTGCTCGGCGTGGTCGTCGGGCTCGTGATCGGCTCGGTGCGCTGGCTGCGGAACCTGCTGGAGCCCGTGCTCGAGTTCTTCCGGGCGATCCCGCCGCCCGTGCTGGTGCCCGTGCTGATGCTGCTCATCGGCGTCAACGACCAGATGAAGGTCGTGGTGATCGTGCTCGGGTCCGTGTGGCCCGTCCTGCTGAACACCATCGAGGGCGTGCGCTCGGTCGACTCCGTCATGAACGAGACGGCGCGCTCGTACGGGATCCACGGGTGGTCGCGGATCGTCCACCTGGTGATCCCCGCCGCCAGCCCCCAGATGATGGCCGGCATCCGGCAGGCCCTGTCGATCGGGCTGATCCTGATGGTGATCTCGGAGATGTTCGCCTCGTCCTCGGGGCTCGGTTTCACCATCGTGCAGTTCCAGCGATCGTTCGCCATCCCCGAGATGTGGAGCGGCATCGCCGTCCTGGGTCTCATCGGAGTGGTGCTGGCGTTCGTCTTCCAACGTGTTGAACGCAAGGTCCTCGCCTGGTACCGGGGCCTGAAAGAGGTGGAGAATGCAGGCTGAATCAGGAAGCTCGGCAGCGGACGGCGGCGCGACCGCTCCCCGGACCGGAGCGGGCGGGAGCGCCGGGCACGGGACCGGCACGAACAGCACCGGCACCGGGGTCTCGGGCGCCGGCGCGGGGCGCACCGGCGGGAAGGACGTGCTGCTGTCCGTGCGCGGGCTGCAGAAGATCTACCAGAGCGACCACGGCGACGTGGAGGCCGTCCGCGACCTCACGTTCGACCTCGGCCGCGGCGAGCTGGCGTGCCTCGTGGGACCCTCGGGCTCCGGCAAGACCACGCTGCTCAAGTGCATCTCGGGGCTCATGGCGCCGACCTCCGGCGAGGTGCTGCTGGGCGGCGAGCAGGTGACCGGCCCGCCCAAGGACATGGCCGTGGTCTTCCAGGAGTACGGACGCAGCCTGTTCCCCTGGATGACGGTCCGCGAGAACGTGGAGCTGCCGCTGAAGAACGCGAAGCTGGCCCGGGACGAGCGGAACCGGCTCGTGGAGGAGGCGATCGCCGCCGTCGACCTGCGCGGCGCGGACAAGAAGTACCCGTGGCAGCTGTCGGGCGGCATGCAGCAGCGCGTCGCGATCGCCCGGGCGGTGGCCTACCAGCCGAAGATCCTGCTGATGGACGAGCCCTTCGCCGCGGTGGACGCCCAGACCCGCGCCGACCTCGAGGACCTCATCCGGGACGTGTGGCACCGGATGGGCGTGACCGTGCTGTTCGTGACCCACGACATCGACGAGTCCGTCTACCTCGGCGAGCGCGTCATCATCCTGTCGAGCTCGCCCACGGTGGTCCAGGAGGACCTCCCCATCGACCTGCCCGACGACCGCGACCAGCTCACCACCCGCGGCCTGCCGCGGTTCACCGAGCTGCGCGGCCACGTCTACGAGGAGATCCAGCGCGCCAAGCGAGAGGCGGGCACGAGGGCCTGAGCCGCCCGCCGGACACCCCCGGGAGGGGCCGCGACCGGAGCCGGTGCGCCCACTACACTGGGCCCACCGGCTCCGGAGCGCCCGGCGCCGTTTCCCCGGGAGGCCTGCCATGAGCACCACCCCGTCCGACGGTCTGCGCGGCACCACCGCGCCGTGCCCGCGCTGCGGCGCCACCGGGTTCGAGCTGGTCTACGTGCAGATCATGCCCGACGACTGGGACCGGGCGCGCGACGTCGAGCTGGCGTCCCCGTCGATGATGCTCCCCGACGGGCGCGCCCCCGAGTTCTCCTGCCAGAACGGGCAGTGCCGCCACCTCTGGTGAGCCGGGGCGGTCCCAGGCTGCCGGCGCCGCCGGGTCCTGCCCGTCGCGGTCGAGGCCGGATCAGTTGGCGAAAACGTCCAGCAGCCGGCCCTTGTCCGTCCAGAGGGCCACGGACTCGCCGCCGTTGTTGAGCACGGCGGAGGTGCCGCCGTTGTAGTGGGCGTCCTCCGTGTCGGTGCCCGGACCGGTGTGCACGCGCAGCTGCGCGCCTGGGGCCAGCTCGTAGCCCTCGCCCACGGTGAGGACGTTGTTCGCGGCGTCGCGCAGGACGTACCCGCCGACGTCCACGGTGCTCCGGCCCGCGTTGGTGAGCACCACGTGCTCACCGGTCCCGGGCTGGAGGTCGTCGCCCGGGACGTCGTTGACGGAGTCCTCGATCCGGATCCGGTTGTTCGCCGGGAAGGGCTCGCGCCCGTCGAGGTAGCGCTGCGTCTGGAGGGGGAAGTCGCCTGTGATCATGTCGACGCCGAGGTCCACCACGTCCTGGACGGCCTCCGGGGAGTTGACGGTGTAGACGCCCAGGTCCAGTCCGGCGGCGTCGACGCGGGCGACGTCGTCGGCGTCGAGGGTGCGGTAGTTCGTGCCCACGGAGTCCACGACACCGGCCCACCGCTCGATCGTGGCGGCGTCCGGGACGCTGCCGGTGAGCTGCTGCAGGGGCACGTCGGGGGCCAGCCCGGCGAAAGCCCGGTTGGACGTCTCGTCGAAGCCGATGACGGTGACCTTGCCCGCCGCGAGCAGCTTCGCCCAGTCCTGGTCCTCGGCCAGGGCGTCGGCCACGACCTGCTCGATGCCCGGGGAGTCCTGCGGGGACTTGATCTCGATGTAGACGCCGGTGCTGACGGTGGCGACCTTCGCGGCGTCGTCGAGGTGGGGGATCCTCTCCCCGGCGAACTCGTCGCCGAAGGAGGAGCCGGCGTCGAGCTGCTGCAGCTCGTCCCACGTGAAGGACGTGACCGGGTCGTCCTCGCGGCCCGGGAAGACCTCCTCGACGTCCGTGGTGCGCGCCGGGGTGCTGTCGTGGAACAGGAACGGCACGCCGTCGGCGCTGAGCTGGACGTCGATCTCCAGGTAGTCGACGCCGGCGGCGCGGGCGTCCTTGAACCCGGACACGGTGTTCTCGGGGGCGGTGCCGGCGGCGCCGCGGTGCCCGACGAGGATCGGGCCCTCGGCGCCGGACGGGGCGGCCACGGCGGGCAGCGCCGAGCCGAGCACAAAGACGGTGGACAGAGCCGCGGCGGCGCCGCGCAGGGGGCGGGGGGATCGAGCGGTCATGACGGTGCTCCTTGTGCCTGGGGGACGGTGCCCCACCACGAAAGCGGAGCGCGGAGACGGACCGGTCAACGCGGCGTGAAGCGCAGATGATCTCCGGGCGTCCCGGAGGGGGCCGGTACTGTGGACGCCATGGACAACAGCACGATCGTGAACATCTTTCTGGTCCTGCTGTTCGTGGCCGTCGGCGGCGTCTTCGCGGGCACCGAGATGGCGATCGTGAGCCTGCGGGAGAGCCAGGTCAAGCGGATCGAGCGCTCGGGACGGAAGGGCGCCCGGACCGCCGCCCTCGTCCGGGACCCCAACCTCTTCCTCTCGGCGGTGCAGATCGGCGTGACGGTGGCCGGGTTCTTCTCCTCGGCCTACGGCGCCTCGACGCTCGCCCCGGACCTGGCCCCCGTGTTCGAGCGGGCCGGCCTGTCCACCGCGGCCGCGGAGACCTCGGCGCTGATCGGCATGACCCTGGTCATCGCCTACCTCTCCCTCGTCCTGGGGGAGCTCGTCCCCAAGCGCCTGGCCATGCAGCGCTCCGTGGGCTTCACGAAGGTCCTGGCCCCTCCGCTGAGCGTCTTCGCCAAGCTCATGCGCCCCGTCATCTGGCTGCTGTCCGTGTCCACGAACCTGGTGGTCCGGCTCGTGGGCGGGGATCCGCACGCCGTCACCGAGGAGGTGTCGGCGGAGGAGATCCGGGAGATGGTCGTGGACACCCGGGGCATCGGGTCCGTCTCGCGCTCGATCCTCACGGACGTCTTCGAGGCGGGCGACCGACGCCTGGCCGAGGTCATGCGCCCCCGCCCCGACGTCCACTTCCTGGACGGCACCCTGCCCGTCACGGAGGCCTACCGCACGGCCCTGGGCCTGCCGCACTCCCGCTACCCCGTGCTCGGCACGAGCGTGGACGACGTCCTGGGCTTCGTGCACATCCGCGACCTCGTGGTGGCGGACCGGGACGGTGACGGGGTCATCGAGGCCCCGCCCCGGACCCTCCGGGACGTGGTGCGGCCCATCCCCTTCCTGCCGGAGACCAACCACGTGCTGCGCACCCTGCAGGGTATGCGCAAGGACGGGCACCACATCGCGCTGGTGGTCGACGAGTACGGCGGGACGGCGGGCATCGTGACCCTGGAGGACCTGGTCGAGGAGCTCGTGGGCGAGATCTACGACGAGTTCGACGCCGGGGTGCGGGAGCACGAGGACACGGTGCTGCGCCAGGGCGGGGCCGTGCTCGTGGACGGCGGGCTGATCATCCAGGAGGTTCCGGCGGAGGCGGGGCCCGTCATCCCCGAGGGCCACTACGAGACCGTCGGCGGGTTCGTGATGGACCGGCTGGGGCGGGTGGCGCGCCCGGGCGACGCCGTGGACGTGGACGACTACCGGCTCGAGGTCCTGGCCGTGGACCGCAGCCGGGTGGAGCGGGTGCGGATCACCCGGCTGCGGCGGGACGCGGCGGGGGACGGCAGCCCCGGGGCCTGACCGGTCCCGGCGGGGCTCGGCGGCGGACCGCGGCGCCGGCGCGGCGCGGCGTCAGTGCCCGCGGAAGGCCTCGGCCAGCCACCACGCCCCGCCGTCGGAGGCGATCTTGGCGTCGATCACCAGCGGCCGCTCCAGCGGCCCGGACAGCCGCTCCCGCACGGCGGCCAGGTCCTCGACGGAGCGCACGACCACGCCGTCGGCGCCGAAGCCCCGGCCGATCGCCGCGATGTCGACGTCCGGGAAGACCACCGTGTCCAGCGGCACGTCCCCGTCGCCGGCGAAGTGGTGCACCTCGGCCCCGTACGCGGCGTCGTCGTAGACCACGCACACCAGCGGCAGGCCCAGCCGGACCGCGGTCTCGAGCTCGGCGATCCCCATGAGGAAGCCGCCGTCCCCGGTGCCGAGCACCGGCAGCCGGTGCGGCTGCGCCAGCGCGGCGCCGATGGCGGTGGCCAGGCCCAGGCCGACGGACTGGAAGGCCTGGGTGAAGCAGAACCCGCGCTCGTCCGGCACGGAGAGGTACTGGCTGGGGTAGCCCATGAAGTTGCCGCTGTCGACGGCCACGACGCGCTCGGCCGGCAGCATCGCGTCCAGTTCGCGGGACAGCACCCGCGGGTCGATCCGCTCCGCCGTGGACAGGTCCTCGAACGTGACGTCCCGCCACTGGCCCTCCCGGGCGATCCGTGCGGCCAGCTCGGGCGTGCGCCAGGACGACGACGCCGGGGCGGCGGCTCCCGGCCCGGCGGCGCCCTCCCGCACGGTGCAGCCCTCCCGCGCGGTGCCGTGCTCCAGCACGGCGAGGACGTCCCGGGCGGTGAGCGCGCAGTCGCCCACGACCCCCAGGTCCAGCGGCCTCCCCACCGGTCGGTGCGCGCCCAGCGCGGACTCTTCGAGGTCCACCTGGACGACGGAGGCCTCCGGGTCGAGGAGGTGCCCGTGCCGCGTGGTCCACATGTTCAGGGCGCAGCCCCATCCCACCACGAGGTCGGCCTCCCCGATCAGCTCCGCGGTCGTCGGGGAGGAGAAGCCCCCGGAGATGCCGAGGTCGAAGTCCTCGCCGGCGAACAGACCCTTGGCCACCGCCGACGTCGCCAGCAGCGCCCCCGACCGCTCGGCGAGGGCGGTCAGCTCGGCGCGGGCGCCCCGGGCGCCGCGTCCCGCCACGAACACCGGCCGGTGCGCGGCGGCCAGCATCCCCGCCAGGCGCGCAGCGGCCTCGTCGTCCGGGCGCACCCGCGGGGCGGGCGGGAGCGCGGGCACCACGGCGCCCTCGGGAGCGGGGGCGGCCTGGACGTCGAGCGGGACGCTGAGCACCACGGTGCGGCGGTCGTTGCGGGCCCGGCGGACGGCCCGGGCGACGTCGGCCGCGGCGCTCGCAGGGGAGTGCACCCGGTCGGCCACCGCCCCCACCGCCAGGGCGAGGGCGTCCTGGTCGATCCGGAAGTTGGAGTGCACGGAGGCGGCCTGCGTGTCGGCGGTCAGCACGATCAGCGGGGTGCGGGACTTGGCGGCCTCGCCGATGCCGGTGGTCGCGTTGGTCAGCCCGCAGCCCTGGTGCGTGGTGACCACGGCGACGCGCCCGCTGGTGCGGGCCCAGGCGTCGGCCATGGTCGCGGCGCCGTTCTCGTGCCGGGCTGCCGTGAAGGGCACGCCCGCGGCGATCAGCGCGTTGGTGAGGTGGAAGTTCCCGCTGCCCACCACGCCGAAGGCGTGCCCGACCCCCAGCTCCGCGAGCGCACGGCCCACGAGCTGCGCGACCGTGCCGGTCACGTCCCGGTCCTCTCGACGAGGGCGAGAACCCGGGCGGGGCTGCCCGTGCCGCCCACGACCGGCAGGGGCGCGACCACGAGCTGCGCCCCGAGGACCGGCAGCCGGTCGAGACGGCGCAGCGAGGTCAGCCCGTACTTGTCGTGGCCCAGCAGGTGGTGGTGGGCGGGGAAGGGCGGGTCGAAGCCGCCGGCGACGCCCGCGTCGATGCCGACGGTCTCCACGCCGAAACCGCTGACGTGCGGATGGGCGGCGAGCCACTCGGCGGCGGCCACCGACGGACCCGGGGCGTGCAGGCCGTGCTCGTCGGCGTTGAGGAAGCGCTCGGGGTCGTCCCCGCGGGCGGACCAGCCGGTGCGCAGGAGCACCCAGCAGTTCTCGGGGAAGCGGCCGTGCTCGGCCTCCCACCGCTCGAGGTGCTCGGGCTCCAGCAGGGCGTCGGCGTCCGCCTCCGTCTCCGCGGTGAGGTCCAGGACGGCGGCCGGCCCCACGAGCCGCGCCGGCTCGATCCGGTCCACCGACCTCCCGTCCCGGCCGGTGATCCAGTGCACGGGCGCGTCCAGGTGCGTGCCGGCGTGCTCGCCCAGCGTCAGGTCGTTCCACGCCCAGACGGGCCCGGCATCGTCGAAGGCGCTCACCGGGGTCATGGACAGGCCCACCGTGTTGGCGAACGGTTCCGGCAGACGCAGGATCGGGGTGTTCCGGTCCAGGGGAGTGGTCAGGTCCACGACCTCCACGGTCCCGGCGGCCAGCGCCGCCCCCAGTTCGCCCAGCACGCTCATGATGTCACCCTCCGCAGTTCGGGAGCCCCGTCGGCGGGGCCCTGGCACATGCCTCGTCGCCCATTGTGCCCCGCGGCGGGCCCGGCCCCTCGGCGCCGGGCGGAAGCGTCGCCGCCGGGAGCAGGCCGCGGAACCGCCCGACCGGCGCCGCAGCAGGTGCGGCAGGAGCGCGTCCCCCGGCTGCGCCCCGGATCCGCTCCCACCTCGTGGCATTAGTGTTCACAGAGTGAGTGCGCAGAGGGTCTCGGGCGCCCTCCCGGTGTACTGTGATGGGCGTCCCAACGGCTCGTGATGCCCTCCCCGCAACCGGCAGCCGGTTCTGCTCCGAGGGCGGTCGGCGCAGCCGCGTCCTGCCCGCATCCCGCAAGGAGCCCTGCATGAGCACCACCTCCGAGTCCTATCTCGTGGGCCTGATCGGCGACGGCATCACCCGCAGCCTCACCCCGCCGATGCACGAGACCGAGGCCCGGAACCACGGCCTGCACTACCTGTACCGCCCGGTGGACCTCGAGGTGATCGGCCGCCCGGGCGAGGACGTCGGGGAGCTGCTGCGGGCCGGGCGCGACCTCGGGTTCAATGCCTTCAACATCACGCACCCGTGCAAGCAGCTGGTCCTGGCCCACCTCGACGAGGTCGCCCCGGAGGCGGCCGCGCTGAGGGCCGTCAACACGGTGGTGATCCGCGACGGGCGGTTCGTCGGCCACAACACCGACGTGTCCGGCTTCGCCGCGGGGTTCCGGGCCGTGCTCCCCGGCGCGGCCAAGGACCGTGTGGTCCAGGTCGGCACCGGCGGCGCCGGCTCCGCCGTGGCCTCCGCGCTGCTGAGCGCCGGCGTGCGGACCCTGCACCTGTTCGACGTGGACCCCGCCCGGGCGGCCGAGCGGGCCGCCGCCATGGCCGAGCTCTTCCCCGGGCAGCAGGTCGAGGCCGCCACTGCCGAGACCCTGCCGGAGCTGGTGCGCGCGGCGGACGGGGTGGTCAACGCCACCCCGGTGGGCATGCACCACCACCCCGGCACGCCCGTGGACCCCGGCCTGCTGGAGGCCCGGCAGTGGGTGGCCGACGTCGTCTACCTGCCGGTGGAGACCGAGCTCATCGCCGCGGCCCGGGCCCGGGGGTGCCAGGTGCTCGACGGCGGCCACATGGCCGTCGGCCAGGCGGTGGACGCGTTCCGTCTCATCACCGGTGTGGAGCCCGACCGGGCCCGGATGCGCGCCCACTTCCTCGACCTTCTCGGGGCCCAGCGGAGCTGAGCGCGCGCCCGCGTCCCGGCCGCCCCGGGAAGCCGGTGCCCGCCGGGCTCCGGCCCGCTCCGGCGGACGGGGTCACTGCCGCTCCTGCCGCGGGACGGCCGCGAGGTGCTCGGGCCGCACGGGCACGGCGTGCTGCTGGTGATCAGGGTGCTTGCCCAGCCACTTCTTGATGTAGGGGCACACCGGGACGACCGTCAGCCCGGCGCCGACGGTGTCGTCCAGGGCCCGGCGGGCCAGCACGGAGGCCAGGCCCTGCCCGCCGTAGGCGTCGTCCACGGTGGTGTGGTGGAAGATCCGCTGCGGCCCGCCGGCGCCCTCGAAGGGGACCCAGTGGGCCGTGCCGATGACGGTCTCCCCGTCGAGGAGCTCGTAGCGATGCCGGTCGGGGTTGTTCCGGACCGTGACGGCGGAAGTGTCCATGGTGATCTCCTGGGGACGGGCTCAGCCGCGGGGCCGCAGCTGGACGGTGGGCAGCGGCGGGGCCGGCAGCGGGGCGGGCTGCTCCGACGGGTAGGGCCCGAAGCGCGGGTACGGGGCGCCGTCGTCGTAGCTGCCGTCGGCGGGCGCGGGAGCCGGTTCGGCGTCGATCTCCGCCTGCCAGGCGGCGCGGTAGGCGACGATCTCCTCGTGGGTGCGGCCCACGAAGTTCCACCACATCACGATCTGCTCGCCCAGCGGCTCCCCGCCGATGAGCAGCAGCCGGACCGGGCCGAGACCGGCCTCCAGCACCACGGAGTCCTGCCCGACCGGGAGATAGGCGAGGTGGTCCACCGGCACGGGTGCGCCGTTGAGCGACAGGTCGCCGGTGTCCAGCAGCACGCCGTGCTCGAGGGCCGGGTCCAGCTCCAGCTCCAGCCGCGCGCCGGGCCGCAGGACGGCCTCGGCGGCCAGCAGCGGCGGCGTGAAGGTGTCCACCGGGGACGTGCTGCCGGCCAGGGAGCCCAGGAAGACGCGCAGCTCCGTGCCCTCGCCGACGACCGGCTCGGGGGCGTGGTGCTCGAAGGCCGGGGCCATGTGGCGGGTCGCCTCCGGCAGGGCGTACCACAGCTGGATGCCGTGCAGGAGCGTGGTGCCGGGGGTGGAGAACTCCTGGTGGGAGATCCCCCGCCCGGCGATCATCAGGTTGACCTCACCGGGCTGGACGATCGCGTCGTAGCCGGCCGAGTCCCGGTGGGCGATCCCGCCGGTGAACAGCAGGCTCACGGTGGCCAGCCCGGTGTGCGGGTGCCGGGCCACCCGCATGCCCCCGGACTCCGAGACCAGGTCGGGGCCGTAGTGGTCGACGAAGCACCACGCCCCGATGAGGCTGCGCTGCCGCTGGGGCAGGGTGCGGCGCACGGTCATGGCCCGGGGCCCGCCCAGGGGCACCTCGCGCGGGGCCAGCAGCTGCGCGCCCGCCCCGACGGCCTCGGTGCACAGGAGCTCCTGCGGGTCCACGTCCAGGTTGGTCACGCCGTGCCTCCCGCGACCGTTGACGGGGTGCGCGGCGCTTCCGCCACCGGCGCCTCCGCGGCCTGCTTCCCCGGTCCCTGGTCCTCCGGTGCCTGGTTCTCCCGGCCCTGGTCCTCCGGGGCGGCCCCACGGGGCCGGACCCGGTGGCGGGAGAGGACCGAGATCCGGTTGAAGGCGTTGATCGCCACCGCCGTCCACTGCAGCGCGGAGTACTGCTCGTCGGTCAGCTCCGCCCGGGCCACGGCCAGTTCCGCCAGCCGGGTCTCCTCGTCGGGCAGCAGGGCCACGACCTCCCCGATGGCCAGCGCGGCCTGCTCCAGGTCGTCGAACAGCTCCGTCTCGCGCCAGGCGGGGAGCACGGCCAGCTTCTGCGCGCTCACCCCGGCCTCCACGGCGTAGCCGGTGTGAAGGTCGAGGCAGTAAGCGCACCCGTTGAGCTTGGAGACCCTGACGCTGAGCAGCTCCACGAGCGCCCGGGACAGCCCGGCGTCCTCGGCCGCAGCGGCGACCTTGCGCGCCAGGCCGTTGAGCGCCCGCCAGCTGCCGGGATCCGCCTTGTCGAGGTAGAAGTGGTCGCCGGCGCTCATGGAGTCTCCTCGTGGTCGTCGCGGCGCCGCCGGGCGGCACCGCCGTGCTTCCAGCGAATACCCCCGGCGGGGCCCCGTCAAGTGCGGTGCCGCACTGCTCGTGGGCCGGCCGCAGGACATTGGGGGACGAAAAAATGCGCTATTCATCGTCGCTGGTGAGGCGCATCCTGGAAGAGCTTGTTCAGGCCGGGGCAGCAGGCTCCGGCCCGGAGTTCCTCCCGGAGGAGAAGTCATGGCCACCACCGAGTTCGTTCCCGTCTCCGACTGCACCGTGGGGCAGTGCTCGTTCAACCACGACCACGAGTGCACGGCCCACGCGATCACCGTGACCGGCAGCTCCGGCCACGCGCACTGCGGCACGTTCATCTCGCTGGGCCCGGACGGCGGCCTGCCCACCGTGCACGCGGAGGTGGGCGCCTGCCAGCGCGGGGAGTGCGTGCACAACTCCCGCCTGATGTGCACGGCCCACGACGTCAAGATCGGAGCCGGCGCCGACGAGGCCGACTGCCTGACCTACCAGGCCGCCTGACGCCCGCCGGCGGCCCCGTCCCCGGCCCCCGGGCACGTGCCCGAGGGCCGGGGTCTCCGCCTGCCCGGGCTCGGACGTGCCACGGCGCCCGGGGCGCGGGACAATGGAGGGGACCGGGCAGGAGCGCCGGAGCATCGAGAGGACGGTACGCCATGGACGAGGAGATCCGGCTCAGCGGGGCGGACCACCCGCACGTGCAGATCCCCCGGCTCGGGGAGCTCGACGCGGTCTGGGCCCGGCGGATCGTGCTCGCCCTCGTGTCGAGCCTGGTGGTCGGGCTGCTGGGCGGCATCGCGGCCGCGCTGCTGCTGGGCGGGGGCCGGCTGCTGAGCCCCGCCCAGTGGGGGCTCATGGTGGGCGGGGCGGCCCTGCTGGTCAGCGGCATCATCCTCTCGCTCACCCGCGCGGACGACGCGCCCCGCAACGACCTCATGGACGCCCGTGCACGCGCGAGCAAGGGGCTGCGGACCTCGGTGCGCCGCGGCGCCGTCCCGCGGGACCCGGTCCTGCGGGAGATGCAGGACTACATGGCGGTGGAGATGGTGCAGTACGCCTGGCCGATCCTGCTGACCGTCCCCGGCATGGCGCTGGTGGTGTGGGCGCTCTTCGTGCCCGTCCCGGCCGTGCTGGTGGCGCTGCTGCTCGTGCTGGTGTGGGCCGTGGTCCGGGTCAACGGGACCGTGGTGGGCCGGCGCTACTACAAGCTGCGGGGCCTGCTGTGAGCGGACGGGCCGGCGGCGCACGAACGGGTGGCGCCGGTCGAGCGGGGCCGGGCCGGCCGGGCGTCAGCGCCGCGGCAGCCGGACGAGCTCCACGTCGGTGAGCCGCCCGCCGTCGGCGACCGCCGTCAGGTAGGTGCAGTACGGCTGGCGCCGCCGGTCCGTGGGGGACCCGGGGTTGAGCAGCCGCAGACCCGCCGGGGTGGTGCTGTCCCACGGGATGTGGCTGTGGCCGAAGACCAGGACGTCGAGGCCGGGGAACGCCCGGTCCATGCGGGCCTCCCGCCCGGTGGCGGCCCCGGTCTCGTGGACCATGCCGAAGCGCACGCCCCCGAGCGTCGCGCGGGCCACCTCGGGCAGCCGCTCCCGCAGCCCCGGCCCGTCGTTGTTCCCCCAGACCCCCACGAGGCGCACGGCCCGCTCCTCGAGCCGGTCGAGGGTCGCGAGGTCGATCCAGTCGCCCGCGTGCAGCACCACCTCGGCGTCGTCGACGGCCCGCCACACTTCGGCGGGCAGGTCGCGGGCGCGCTTGGGGACGTGCGTGTCGGCGAGCAGGAGGAGTCGGACCATGATGATCAGCCTCGCACAGGGACCGGCCGTCCGTCGCGGCGGATCCGGTCCAGGCCCCGCGAGCCCAGCCAGACGACGCCGAAGAAGACGATCACGGCGATGCCGAGGAAGTCGAGGTCGACCGCCGCCACGAGAGCGAGCGCGCCGCCGGCCGGCTGCAGGAGCTCGGCGAGCACCGACAGCAGGCTCGTCCCGCCGATCACGAAGGCGATGACGACCGAGACCGTGGTCACCGTGACGTCGTAGTCCAGCTTGCGGCGGACGTCCCCCGAGGCCCAGCCGTAGACCCGGTTCATCAGGATGCCGTCGGCGCTGTCGAACATCGTCATGCCCGCGGTGAAGAGCACGGGCAGCACGAGCACCGCGTACCAGGGCAGCTCGGGGGCGAGCCCGCCGGCCGTGACGAACAGCCCGATCGAGGCCGCTGTGTCGAGGCCGAGGCCGAAGAGGAAGCCGACGGGGTACATCTTGGCCGGGCGGTCCACCGCGCGGGTCACGGGGTGCAGCACGCGGTGCAGCACGCCCCGGTCGGCGAGGTGGGCGTCCAGCTCGGCGGCCTCCAGGGCGCCGGTGCGCGCGGCGCGGCGGGCCCGGCGCAGCCGCAGCAGCACGGCGAGGTTGAGCACCCCGGCGGTGACGAGGAACAGCCCGGAGACGGTGCCGCCCCAGATCCCCGCGGCCTGCCGCAGCCCGGAGCCCTCGTCGGCGAGGCCGCCCGCGAAGGCCTCCAGGCCGAGGGCCAGCAGCAGCACGGAGACGAGGACCACCGACGAGTGGCCCAGGGCGAACCAGAAGCCGGTGGCCGCGGACTCCCGGCCGCGCGCCATCAGCGAGCGCGTCGCGTTGTCGATCGCGGCGATGTGGTCGGCGTCGAAGGCGTGCCGCACGCCCAGGGCGTAGGCGCTGAGGGCCAGCCCCACGAACAGTCCCGTGCTCCCCTGAGGGGTCTCGGTGGCCAGGACGAGGGTGAGCAGCGCGCCCCAGCCCACGAGGTGCAGGAGGACGACCGCGGCTCCGACCACGGTGACGCCGCGCCGCCCGGAGGCGGACGGGGGGACGGTGTGGGAGCTGCTCACGGCGGGCCTTTCGCTGGGTCGGGTCGGGTCGGGGCGGGGTCGGGGCGGGTTCGGGGAGGGACCGCGGGGCCGGGTGCGCGCACCCGGCCCCGCGTCGGCGTCAGCTCTCGAGCGGGACGCCGTCCTGCTCGGCCTCGTCGAACAAGGCGTCGACGTGGACCGCGTCCCGGCCCGCGCGCTCGAGCAGGCTGGCGGCCACGCCCGATCGGTAGCCGGAGCCGCAGTGCACCCACAGCCGGCCCGCGGGGACCTCGTCCATCCGGGTCAGCAGCTCGTGCAGCGGGATGTTGACCGCGCGGGGGAGGTGCGACTCCTCGTACTCGTCCACCCGGCGGACGTCCAGGACGGTCTCGTCCTCGGGCCGCTCGGCGAGCATGCCCTTCCAGTCGACGCGCGGATAGGAGGAGACGGCCGCGCCCGGGGCCAGCTGCCGCGGGTCCTCGCCCAGCGCCGCGTCGGGGGAGTCGATGCCGATGCGGGACAGGTCCCGGATCGCGTTCTCGACGTCCTCGCGGGAGCCGACGAGGGTCAGCTGACGGTCGTAGGGGAAGATCCAGCCCAGGAAGGTGGTGAAGCTCGAGCCGTCGCCGTACTCGAAGCTGATGGTCCCCGTCAGATGGGTGCTCGAGTAGGCCACGCGGTTGCGCAGGTCCACCACCCACTCGCCGGCCTCGAGGCGGGACCGGAGCTCTTGGGGGTCGAGGGAGTCGGGCACGGACAGGTCCGGCTCGGCGGGTCCGGCGGTGTTGGCCGGGCCCATGTGCGCGTAGTAGTTCGGGTACGCCGTGAGGTTGGCGATCAGCTCCCGGACGAAGTGCTCCTCGTCCGGGTCGGTGTAGACGTGATTGGTCTCGATCTGCTCGCCCAGGGTGGACTCGCTCGCGCCGGTGGCGGGGCCGGAGGAGCAGAAGGAGCCGAACCCGTGCGTCGGGTACAGGGCGGCCTTCTCCTCGGCCGCCTGCGCGAGGCGGCGGGCGGAGGCGTACTGGTCGTGGGTCAGGCCCACCATGTGCTCGCGGCCCAGCAGGTCGGTGCGGCCCACGGAGCCGTAGAGGACGCTGCCGCCGGAGAACACGGCCTGCTCGTCGCCGTGCTCCACCACGAAGGACAGGTGGTGGTGGGTGTGGCCGGGGGTGGCCACGGCCTTCACGGAGAGCTCGCCGACCCGGACGGTGTCGCCGTCGGCGATCGGGGCGCGCTCGAAGGAGACGTCGTCGGCGGCGTTGACGAGGTAGGCGGCGCCGTGCTTCTGGGCGTAGACGCAGCCGCCGGTCACGTAGTCGTTGTGGATGTGGGTCTCGGCCACGTGGGTGACCCGCACGCCGGCCCGCTCCACGGCGGCCTCGACGCGGTCGATGTCGCGCTGGGCGTCGATGACGAGGGCGACCTCGCCGTCGTGCACGAGGTAGCTGCGGTCCCCGAGCTGGGGGGTGTCGATGACGGTGACGTCCATGATGCGTTCCTCCTGGTGGGGCCTCGCAGCGCACCGCGGGGCGTTGTGACGGTATCGGCGGTCTGTTACGGGAGTGTTCCAGGGCCGGGGGGCGACGACGGAAGCGGTGTGCCGACGGTCCCCGTCGCGGCTCAGGCCTGCTGCCCGGCCTGCTGCCGGGCGAGCTCGGCGTGCACCTCGGCCATGTCGAGGCCCTTCACCGCGGTGATGACCTGGTCGAGACCGGCGGCGGGCAGGGCACCCGGCTGGGAGAACACGAGCACGCCCTCGCGGAAGGCCATCAGGGAGGGCATCGAGCTGATGCCCGCGGCGGCGGAGAGCGGCTGTTCGGCCTCGGTGTCGACCTTCGCGAAGACGACGTCCTCGTGCTTGGTCGACGCGGCCTCGTAGGTGGGGGCGAACATGCGGCAGGGGCCGCACCAGCTCGCCCAGAAGTCCACGAGGACGATGTCGTGGTGCTGGACGGTCTCGGCGAAGGTCTGCTCGGTGACGTCGACGGTGGCCATGGGGATCTCCTGATCGGTGTGCGGTGTGGCGTGGGGTATGCGGTGTGGCGGGGAGCGTGCGGTCAGGCGGTGAGGGGCGTGCGCAGGGGGCATCTCGGGACCGCGTACCAGCAGACGACCGCGGCGACGCCGGCGGCCGCCGCGGTGATCCCGACGGCGGGACCGGCCGCGCCGGGCAGCTCCTGGACCAGGACGAAGACGCCCATGACCAGGACGAAGACGCCGAAACTCTTGCGCAGTGCGGCCTCGGGGATGCGGCCGGCCAGGCGGGCGCCGGCGAACGAGCCGGCGACCGCGGCGACGGTCACGGCGCCGACCAGGGCCCAGCCCAGGGAGACCGTGGTGAGATAGCCGGCGAGCCCGGCGAAGGACTTCAGGGCGATGACCACCAGGGAGGTGCCCACGGCCACCGGCATGGACAGCCCGCCCAGCAGGGCCAGGGCCGGGACGACGAGGAAGCCACCGCCGGCGCCCACCAGACCGGTGACGAGACCCACGACGAGGCCCTCGGCGACGACCTTCAGGACCGGCAGCTCACCGTCGTGGGCCTGGGCGGGCCCGTTCCTCCGGCCGCGGATCATGGCGAGGGAGGTCGCGACCATCATCAGGGCGAAGGCGACCATCAGCACGGTGCCCGGGATGTAGCCCCCGGCCAGGCCCCCGAGGAAGGCCCCGGCCATGCCGGCTGCGCCGAAGACGAGGCCGGTGCGCCACTTCACGCGTCGGTTGCGGGCGTGGTTGACGGCGCTGACGGCGGAGGTCACCCCGACGACGAACAGGGAGGCCGCGATGGCCTCCCTGGGGTCCAGGCCGGCGACGTAGGTGAGGATCGGGACGGTGAGGATGGACCCGCCGCCGCCGAGGAGACCGAGCGAGAGGCCGATCAGCACCGACAGCAGGAGGGTCAGTACGAGGGTGACGGTCATGGTGCGTGTCCTTCTGCTCACCGGGGCGGGGCGAGGTGGTCGGATCGAGGAGGGTGCCGGGGGCCGTCCGGCGTTCGTCCCGAGTATGTCAGATACCCCCAGGGGTATTCAAGTACCCCAGGGGGTATCAGGGGCGGATCTCGGTATCGCCCAGCGAGAACCTGGCCGTTCCGCACTTCCCATTCCGCTCCCGGCGTGCCAACAGTGGAGTCCTGACCGTCAGATCCACCGACCGAGGAGACCTGTCATGACCACCGACATCACCGGCAAGAAGATCGCGTTCATCGCCACGAACGGCGTCGAGGAGCCCGAGCTCACCGAACCCTGGAAGGCCGTCCAGGAGGCCGGCGGCACCCCCGTGCTCCTCTCCCCGGAGCAGGGCAGCATCACGGCGATGCAGGGGGACTGGGACCGCGCCGGCAGCTACGACGTCGACGGCACCCTCGCCGCGGCGAAGGCCGAGGACTTCGACGCCCTGGTCCTGCCCGGCGGCACCCTCAACGCGGACAGCGTGCGCACGGACCAGGACGCCCTGCGCCTGGTGAAGGAGTTCGACGCCGCGGGCAAGCCGATCGCGGCCATCTGCCACGCGCCGTGGATCCTCATCGAGGCCGGGCTCGCGCAGGGCCGGCGCCTCACGTCCTACACCTCCCTCGCCACCGACCTGAAGAACGCCGGGGCGGACTGGGTGGACGAGGAGGTCGTCGTCGACGGCCGGCTCGTCACCTCCCGCAACCCCGGTGACCTCGAGGCCTTCAACCGGGAGACGCTGAAGCTCGTCGCGGGCTGACCCGCTCCCCGGCCACAGCCCAGCCCACCGCGGGGCCTCACGGCGCCGCGCGCCGAGGGGGCGCTCCCGGGCGACCGTCGTCCCCGACGCCGTCCGGGAGCGCCCCCTCGGCGGTGCCGGCCCGCCGGTTCAGGCCGGCAGGTCGCGGCGGCGGAACCCCGCGGCGGCCGCGGCCAGGAGCGCGAGCGCCAGCGCGGCGAGGCCCAGCAGGGGGGCCGCCTCCCAGTCCTCGGAGGGCACGAGCGGCGTCAGCTGCACCGGGGAGAGGTTCATCGCCGGATCGGGCAGGTCGAGCAGCAGGCCGAACCACGACACGAAGACCAGGTGGGCGACCACGACCCAGCTCAGCGCGGCGAACCGCGGGACGAGTCCCACCAGCGCGGCGGCGACCCCGGCCACGACCAGCACGGCCGGGAAGTAGGCCAGGGCCGCCAGGGCGAGCTCGCCGGTCCAGCGCAGGTCCCCGGTGGTGGCGGTGACCCCGGCGCCCAGCGCCGCCCCGGCCAGCAGCAGGGCCAGGAGGGACTCCACGACGACGACGGTGAGCCAGCCGAGCACCCAGCGCACCCGGTCGAGACCCGTGGAGAGGACGAGAGCCGTGCGGCCGGCCTCCTCCTCCGCGCGCAGCCGCAGCACACCCGAGACGGCGAACGCGACCACCCCGAGCACGAGGTAGGACAGCGTCGCGGCGGCGAAGGACTCGGTGAGGGCGTCGAGGTCCATCACGAGCCACTCGGTGATCGACGGGATGTCCGCGATGCTGTCCTCCAGGGAGTCGGCCAGCGAGCCGAAGGCCAGGCCGAAGAGGACGAGTCCCGCGGTCCACCCGAGGAACGTGCCGCGCAGCAGCCGCCGCGCCAGCCCGGTCGCGGAGAGCAGGGACGCCCCGGCCGTCGCGGGGCCCGGGCGTGCCTGCCGCAGCCCGGCGCCCAGGTCCCGCCGCTGGGCCAGGAGCACGGCCGTGACCAGCAGCACGGCCGTGAGCGCCCCCGAGAGCGCCAGCGGCCACCAGCGCAGGTCCACGTAGAGCCGGGTCTGCTGGGCCCACGCGATGGGCGAGAGCCAGGACAGCCACGAGCCGCTGGGCTCGATGACGTCCCCGATCCCGCGCACCAGGAAGGCCGCGCCGAGCACAGCCATCGCCGTGCCGGAGGCGGCCCGCGCGTGCTCGGTGAGCTGGGCGGTCACGGCCGCCACGGACCCGAACACCAGGCCCGTGAGGGCCGTGGCCAGTCCCCACGCCACGGCGTCGACCCCGCCCAGGCCCGCCGCGAGGAGCCCCGCCGTGATCCCCGCGCCGACCGCCGCGTCCGCCACGGCGACCGCCCCGAGAGCGGCCGCCGCCGGGGCGAAGCGGCCCACCGGCAGCGCGCGGACCACCTCGAGCCGCCCCGACTCCTCCTCGGCCCGCACGTGCCGGCTCGCGAGCAGGATGCTCATGATCGCGGTCGCCACGAGCACGGACAGGCTGAGCTCGTTGACCGTCATGGCACCCAGCGTGTAGTCGTCCGCGCCGAAGGCCGGGCCGGTCATCATCACGGCGGACGGGTTGTCCAGCAGCGCGGCCCGGGCCTGGCGGGCCTCGCCGTCCGGGAACGTCTCCTCCAGGGCGAGCACCGTCGCGTACACGGTGCCGGTCAGCGCGAGCACCCACACGAGGATCCGCACCCGGTCCAGGCGCAGGTTGAGCCGGAACAGGCGGCCGGTCGCGGCCCACGGCTCGGCGGTCCTCATCGGGGCGCCCGCACGTCCCGGACGGGGCCGCGCCCGGTCCCGTCCGGGGCCGCGGGGTCGGTCCCGTCCTGGGCGGCGGGTGCGGCCGGGCGGTCACCGTAGTGGCGCAGGAAGAGCTCCTCGAGCGAGGGCGGGGTCACGGTCAGGTTCTGCACGCCCAGGTCGGCGAGCGCCCGGAGCACCTCGGGGACCCGGGCGTCGTCGACGTCGAAGCTCAGCCTCCCGTCCTCGTGCACGAGGTGGTGCACGCCCGGCAGCCCGCCCAGGCGGCCGAGGCCGGCGGGAGTCGTGGCCGTGACGGCGGAGCGGGTCAGGTGGCGCAGCTGGGCGAGGGTGCCGCTCTCCACGTCCCGGCCGGTGCGGATGATGGTCACGGTGTCGCACAGCTTCTCGACCTCCGCCAGGATGTGGCTCGAGAGCAGGACCGTGCTGCCCTGCCCGCTCAGCCGGCGCACCTCGTCCGTGAACACGGCCTCCATGAGCGGGTCCAGCCCGGAGGTCGGCTCGTCCAGGACGTACAGCTCCGCCTCGGCGCTCAGGGCGGCCACCAGCGCCACCTTCTGTCGGTTGCCCTTCGAGTAGCTGCGGGCCTTCTTCGTGGGGTCCAGCTCGAAGCGCTCGATGAGCTCGTCGCGGCGGCGGCGCCGTCGTCGTCCGCCGCGGATGCCGGTGAGCAGGTCCACGATCTCGCCGCCGGTCAGGTTCGGCCACAGGTTCGTGTCCCCCGGGACGTAGGCGGTGCGGCGGTGGATCTCCACGGCGTCGCGCCAGGCGTCCAGGCCCAGGACCGTGGCCGTCCCCGCGTCCGCCCGGAGCAGGCCCAGCAGCACCCGGATCGCCGTGGACTTCCCCGACCCGTTGGGGCCCAGGAAGCCCGCGACCTGCCCCGGCGCCACGGTGAGATCGAAGCCGTCGAGGGCCGCGGTGGGACCGAAGGTCTTGACGAGCCCGCGGGCCTCGATGACCGGGGTGTCCATGGGTGCTCCTGACGGGTCGGGGCCGGCGGCGTCACACCCGCCTGCTCCTCACGGTAGGCACCGCCCGGGCGGCGGACAAGGCGGGCCCGGGTCGGCGCGAGCGTCGTCCCGGGCCCCGGGAACAGGGGTGTCCGGGTCAGCCCGGACGGGGCCCCTGCACGGCCGAGGAGGTCGGGCCCTGCACTCCGGCGGTGGGGAGCCGCCGGTCGGACCGGTCGCGGGGATCGAGCCACGCCTTCGCCCGCAGGGCGGGCTTCTCGACGAGCGTCCACGACAGCAGCGCCAGGGGCAGCGTCAGCGCGACGACGAGCAGGGAGTTGACGGCGACACCCCACGACGCCGTCCCGAGCAGCACGAGGAGCTGCTGCACCGGATACGCGTAGATGTAGACGCCGTAGGAGAGGTCCGTGCGCGTGGTCCAGTTGTGGGACGGGGCGGCGCCGAGGCCGAGGAGCAGCACGGCGAGCGGCAGCTGCCCGTACAGGTCCGCCCAGCCGAGGTCCGTCAGGACGGCGTAGACGACGGCCGCCCCCGCGGTGTGCACCCAGGTGGGGCGCCACGTCCCCGCCCAGGCCCAGACCGCCGCGCCCGCCAGGAAGTAGCCCATCAGCCGGGCGCCGTTGAGGTAGAGGTGGGTCGTGACGTCCAGCGGCCCCTCGACCAGGGGGCGGAGCACGAGCGCGGCGAGGAACATCCCCGGGAGCACCCACCGGGCGTGCCGCGCCGCGACGGCGAGGCTGAGGACGAGACCGAGGAGCACGTAGGCGAGGGCCTCGTAGAACAGCGTCCAGAGCGAGCCGTTCCAGGAGTCGGGAGCCGGGACCTCGGTCAGGGTCCCGTCGATGCCCCACTGCGAGATCCTCAGGTCGCCGTTGCTCAGCACGAAGCCGGCCGCGGAGCCGAGGTCGAGGGACGTGCCCTCGATGGCGGCGGCGAGCGGTGCGAGGACGACGGCCACCACGAGCAGGCTCACCAGGAAGGCCGGGTAGATGCGCAGGAACCGTCGCCAGAGGTACGGCACCAGGGTGGTCCGCACCCTGCTCTCGGCGATGAGGTAGCCGCTGAGGGCGAAGAAGCCGTTGACGGCCATGTCGGACAGGAGCTCGAGGCTCGGACCGTCCGCGCCGGTCAGCGGCCACGCGTGGCCGAGGATCACCACCGACGCCAGGACCAGGCGAACGACGTTGAGGCGGTTGTGGCGGTCGCCCAGGCGTTCCCGGAGAGTCGTGGCCAAGAGAGGTGCCTTCCGCAGAGTGGGCAGCGCGGCCGGGGGCGGTCAGCTGCTGGACGCGGGGCCGGTCCCCGGGGTGGGGAGCAGCCGTGACGCCGTGCCGTCACCCGTCCTGACCCAAGTTTAGGTATGCAAACACATGTTCTCGCCACTGTTCCGCCGAAGTGGGGACGGACGTCCGGGCGGGCCCGGCGCGCCGGTCGTCACAAAATGCCGTGCTGCCCGCGGTGCTAACGCCCAGGTCAGGAGCCGTGCCAGGCTGGCAGCAGAGCCGCTCGAGGAAGGGGAGTCCCGTGCTGGAGATCCGCAGTGCCGCCCAGGACCGGGGTGCGGGCGACGGGTGGCGCGGTGCCGCCCGCGCCGCGCCGGCGCGGCGCCCCGTCACGGCGCCGGTCGTGCTGGTCGGCCTCGGCGCGGCGCTCGTCGTCGTCGCCCTGGCGGCCGGACGGGTGTGGTCGGAGGTCCTCCTCGACGCCGGGGCCGTCCTGCTCACCGTGGGCGGCGTGGGTCTGCTCCTGGACGCCGGACTGGCGCGGTGGCGCGGGTCCTGGCCCGTCGAGGCGCAGCGTCCCCCGGTCCCCGCGCCGCCGGCGCCCCGCGACGACCAGCTGGGCCTCGTGGGGGTCCGCGAGGAGCTCGACGCGGTCGACGTGCTCCGCGGCGTGCGGCCCGGGCAGGAGCTGTGGTGGATGGACACCTTCCCGCTGACCCTGGCCGGTGACCTGGACGCCATCCACAAGGCGCTCGACGCCGGGGTCCGCGTCCGGCTGCTGGTCCTCGACCCCAAGTCGCCCGCGCTCGCGTCCCGGCTCCGCGAGATCCGCCACCACTACGGCCTCTCGCCCATGGACCTGCGGCGCAGCTTCGACACGCTGGTCCACCAGCTCCGGGCCCTGGGGGAGCTGGACCCCGTGGTGGCCGAGCGCCTGGAGGTGCGGGTCTACGACGGTCTGCCCGGAGCCCCGATCTACCTGGTGCTCGGGCCTCCCGCCGCGGCGGAGGACCCCGCGGCGGACCCGGGCGCGCCGCAGGTGCTCCGGGCGTTCAGCAGCTACTTCCTGCTCGACGCCAGCCAGGACATGCCCTACCTGGAGTGGCGGGACGGGTCCTTCGCCGCCCGGCTGCACTCCTACGCGCGGCACAAATGGGAGGAGGGGCACACGGTGTTCCCGACCGAGCCCGCCGACCGCTCGGCCTCGGCCTTCAACGTCGGGCCCGAGGCGGCACCGCGCGCGGCGCGGGACAACACTCAGGGCTCCTGACGCGCGACCTCCGCGTCCCGGGTGCTTCCGGGGCGTCGGAGCCTGTGGCGGCGAGATCGCAAGTCTGCTGAGATGGCGGCATGGACGTTTCGGATTTCAAGACCCTGTTCGGCGACGACATCCGGGCCTGGCTCGACTGGGACGCGCTCGACGACGAGAACTCCCGGATCGAGGACCTCGTGGTCTCCTCCGGGGAGGAGCTCGGCGGGCTCTACACGGTCTGGCACGTGGACCCCGAGGGCAATCCGGGGGAGTGGTCGCACCCGCAGCACCGGCCGCAGACCCTCGCCCAGGCTGCGGCGAAGCAGTGGCCGGAGGACCGGCAGGGAAAGATCGAGCACCTGCGGCAGGAGTTCTCGGCGGAGTCGGGGCCGGTCCAGCTCACCGTCCCGGCCTACCGGACCGAGGGGTCCCTCGTGGTCCTCGACTCCAACCACCGGCTCGTGGGCGCCTATCTCTCCGGGGCGGACCTGCGCGTGCTGCTGGTCGTGCTGGACGGGCCCTCGTCCTCCGTGATCCTCCCCGCCACGGCACAGATCGAGAACGACCAGGCGGACCGGATCTGAGACGCCCACCGCGGCCGGTCTACGCCGCGGAGAGCGCCAGAACCTCGCCCTGGCGCACGAGCCGGCCGTCGCGCGCCATCAGGTCGAGCACCTGCTCGTAGCGTTCCCGGATCTCACGGCCGGTCCGGTTGAACCCGAAGACGTCGTTGAGCGCCTGCATCACGTCCACGGCGGGGGACGGGCCGTCGGAGCGCAGCACGTCGAGCACCGCGTTGCCGATCTCCTGCGGGGCGATCTCGGTGACGCGCCGCTTCTCCCCGTCGGCCGGGGTCCTGCGGTAGCCGGTGTAGTCGTCCGGCGTCATGCCCTCGGGCCAGTAGAAGGTGCCGAGAACCGACCTGCTGCGCCGTTTCTTCGGCAGGCAGCCCAGGATGGTCTCCTGCCGCTGAGCCTGTACCCGTTGCAGTCCGAAGCGGTTGGCGAGCAGACGCGCCAGGCGCTGCGCCTCGATCGGGCCCTCCACGGCGACGATTTCCTCGAGGTGCTCGCGCACCAGCTGCTTGTTCGCCGAGGCCGTGATGGTGTCGAGCACGGCCCTTTCCCCGGCGACCCGGTGCGGAGCAGGCCGATAGGAGTCCTCCGCCGAAGCCGTGCCCGTGGACGGGCCCGGACTGACGCCGACCAGATCGTCGACCACGGCCGGATCGACCGGTGCCGGTGATGGCCTCGCGGCTGTCCCGGCCCTGCCGGCCACGAGGACGTGGTCCTCGTCCGGACGCGGTGCGGCGGCCGGTGCGCCGACGGGGACGAGCTCGCGGTCGGTCCCGCCGCCACCCTCGGCGGCATCGGGCAGGGTCCGCGGAGTGTCGGTTCCCTGCGCGTCCTCGGCGACGAGCTGTGCGGGCGGCTCGTCAGGCTGCCTGACCGCTCGCTGCGCGGCGTCCGCGATCTCCTGGACCACGGTGCTGCGGGAGCGGATCCACGCGGGCAGCCACACCCTCTCGAGGTGCCGCCACCCCATGGCGCCGGTCAGCACCTGGCTCGGGAGGGCGTCCCGGTCGGAGACGATGGTGCGCCGAGCCCAGGCTGGACCGTCGAGGAGGAGGCCGACCCACTCGTGCTCGGGGGACACGCGTGCGGCGAGGTCCACCCGGAAGTTCGACATGCCGATGTCCTCGGCGACCTCCAGGCCGGCTGCACGGAGGGCCGCCGCGACGTCCTGCCGGTGCAGGTCCCAGGACTCGCCGGTCGGGCGGTGGACGTCGTCGTGCCCGTGCTCACGCGCGAAGACCAGGTACTCCCGCAGGTGCCGCAGGCCCTCTGACGAGGTGCGCGCGAGATCGATGTCCTCCGGGCCGAACGAGCTGTAGATCTTGATGGCGCGGCGGGCACGGGTGATCGCCACGTTGAGCCGCCGCTGACCGCCGGCAGCCGTGAGCGGACCAAAGTTCAGGCGGAGCGTTCCGGTGTCCTTGTTCCGCGAGAAGGCGAGGGAGAACAGGATGACGTCGCGTTCGTCGCCCTGCACGTTCTCGAGGTTCTTCACGAACAACGGGTCCTCCGTGCGCACCAGGGCGTTCTGGACGACGCGCACGGTGGACTGCTCGAGCTTGTCGAGGACGAGGTCCCGCTGCTGGGTGTTGAAGGTGACCACGCCGATCGACGCGTCGGGGTCCTTGCGCAGCAGCTGGACGACCTCCTCGACGATCCGCTGCGCCTCGACCTCGTTGGTGCGGGTTCCGCCGGCGCCGCCGTCGTACTCGCCGTCCAGGCATTCCCAGCTGACGCCGAGGCCGGGCCGGGGCTCGGGCGGGGCGGGGAAGCTGGAGAGCTCCCCACGGTAGTAGCGGCGGTTGGAGAACGCGATGAGGGACTCGTCCTGGCTGCGGTAGTGCCAGGTCAGGCCGAGGCTCTGCACGTTCGAGTCGACGGCCTCGGTGAGGATGGAGTCCTGGTCCGCGACCGTGAGCCCATCCTCCTCGGCACCGGCGAGGTCGTCGTCGCCTGCTGTGGACGCGAACATCGAGCTGGGTGGCATCTGCTGGGAGTCGCCGACCACCACGACCGCCTTGGACCGGCCCATGGCCCCGATGGCGTCGGCCACACGGATCTGCGAGGCCTCGTCGAAGACCACGACGTCGAAGTCCACGGACCCCACCGGCAGGTACTTGGAGACCGAGTGCGGGCTCATGAGCAGGCAGGGCGTGAGGTCCAGCAGGACGGGCCCCGTCTTCTCCATGATCTCCCGGATGGACCCGCCGCGCTTCCGATGGATGAGGCGGTTGAATTCGACCTGCTCCTTCGTCAGCTTCTCGCCGTTGATGCCGGTGGCGGCGAGCACCTGCGCCGGCAGGTCCGAGCGCAGACGGCGGCGCACCTGTCCGGAGAGGTCGAGGTAGCTCTCCACCTGGCGGTCACGCACGGCGGCGTCGAAGGAGGTCAGGTTCGCCTCCTCGAGCGTGTCCGCCCGCACCTCGTACGCCACGGCACGCTGGAGCCGCTCGGTGAGTCCGGTGACCGGCATCGTGCCCGCCCGCAGGTCATGGGCCAGGCCGCCGAAGCCGGCGTGCTCCAGCTCCTGGAGCAGTGATTCCACGGCACGGTAGCTCCGCAGCCGCCGATCACGCTGCCGATCGACCTGGTCCTGCCACATGGGTGCCGTCGCCGCGAGCCGGTCGAGGACGGAGGTGTCCTTGCGCCACCGGGACACGGAGGCTTCCGTGGCGCCCAGGAAACCTGCGGCCGACGACCACGCCTCCACGAAGGCGGCTGTCGTCGGGCCGAGCTCGATCCGGGCGGTGGCACGGCCGGTGGTGGAACCGCCCGTCGTCGAGAACAGCGCGCTGAGGGCATCGTCCTGGTCCGGGAAGGAGTCCAGGACGGGCTCCAGTGCCTCGGCGAAAGCCAGGACGGAGGCCGGTACCGCGAGCGGGTCGGGCGCGGTCAGTGACCACTGGAGGTCGGCGGGCAACAGGGTTCCGATGCGGTACCGGAGGCCCTGCTCGGCGTGCTGCACGGCGTGGAGGGCGTCCAGGAAGGTGGAAGGGTCGTCCAGGCAGCTCGTGTCGGCCGAGACGACGAGGGGACGCAGACCGTCGACGACCGCTTGCACGGCCTTCCGCTTCCCGAAGAGCTTGCCCCGCGCTTCGGCCAGGGCCTGCCGGTGGGTGTCGAGGTCGGCGGTGAAGGCGGCCGGGTGCAGCGACCGCAGGAGCGGCTCGTGCTGGGCGAGCACCTTCCGGATGTCGTCGAGAGCCTGGTGCAGTTCCTGGTGCCACGTCACGGTGAACACCTCACGGTAGTGGGCCGGGGGCATCGCCCGGTTCGTGTCGACGTCCCGGAGCCAGGTGGCGAGGGCCCTCCAGCGGTCGACGTCGTCGGTCGTGCGCAGCAGCGCAGCAACGCGCTCGTCGAGGCCGTGGAGCGCCTCCAGGAGCTGCTGGACCGGCTGCAGCACCGGGCCGCCGTGCTCGTCGTCCGACGTCTCCTCCGGACCGGCCAGCGACCACTCGTCCTGGTCCGGGACGTGCCCGAGGTCGGGGAGCAGCTGCTCGAGGGCGCTCGCGGTGCGGAACACTGTCTCCGCGCGCTCGGGATCGGCCACCAGCGTGCCGGGAACGACGATGTCGTCCTGCACCCCGGTGTCCGCCGAGGAACCGGTGAGTGCGAGAACGTTCTGGTGGGCCTCCCAGACGCTGCGGCCACGGGTCGGCCGGTGCAGGGCGTGCGGGTAGCGGACGAGGTCCTCGACGGCGGCGGCGTGCTGGTCCCGGAGGACGCCGAACGCCGACGACGGTGTGCGGACCCGGGAGTCCCACGAGTCCACGAGCTGGCTCCGGACGCTCTTGATGCTCTGCTGCCTCCCGTGCAGCTCGAGGGTCAGAGGTCCGAGGCCGACCTTCTCGAGCCGCTCCCGGACGACCTGCAGCGCCGCCTGCTTCTCCGCGACGAACAGCACCTTGCGTCCTGCGGCGAGGCTGTCCGCGATCATGTTGGTGATCGTCTGCGACTTGCCGGTGCCTGGAGGGCCCTCGAGCACGAAGGTGCGCCCGGCCGTGGCCCAGGTGACAGCCTTCAGCTGCGAGCCGTCAGTGGGGACGGGCAGGTACCGGCGTGCTTCGTCGTGCTCATCGGTCTCGGGAGCCTCGATCGGGTCGTCGAACGGTGCCGTGGGGGTGTTCACGAGGTGCCCGACCAGGGGGTTGTCCAGGAAGGACTGCCAGTTCTCCGAGAGGTCTCGCCACATCTCGAGCGTCGAGAACTGCAGCATGGCCAGCCGGACGTCCGGCTCCACGGTGAACGGCAGGCTGTTCAGGGCCAAGGTCCGGCGGAGCTCCTCGAAGACGTAGGCCACGTCCATGCCGCTGTCGTCGGCCGGGGGCTCGGCGAGCACGGGGATCTCGAGGCCGTAGTCCTGCTTGAGCTTCTCGATGAGGCAATAGTTGGGCCGGGCCTCCGCGCCGTCCTCGACCTGGACGTGGAACGGCTGGTTCTTCCGGCCGGTGAGGGTGACGGGCAGCAGGAAGAGTGGGGCAAGGCCTTCTTTGTCCGTCCGGTCCTTCCAGGACAGAGCGCCGATGGTCACGAACAGGTTGTTGGCGCCGGTCTCCTCCAGGACGACCTTGGCCTTGCGACGCAGACCGTCCAGCGTCCCCTCGTGCCGAGATGCCGTGTGGTCGGTGTGCACGACCAGCTCATTGCGCAGCACCGCCTCGAGCATCTCCTCCGGCAGCTGTGCGGCAGAGTGCCGGCCCTGGGCGTTGTCGATCTCGGACAGGTCGTCGGCGGGACGCAACCGCAGCCGCTCTCCGCTGGCGAGGGTGTCCTCGAAGTCGGGCAGGGCACGCTCGGGCACGATGAAGGACACCGAGCCGGTCTTCTTCAGTTTCAGCAGCGGGTTGCGCATGCTCAGGTCCAGCAGCGCGGAACGCCACCGGGCCACCCGAGCCGGGTACACGGTGCGGTCGACGGCGGCACCCGTCCCACCCGCCGAGCGGCGTCCGGAACCGGCCCCCGGGAGCGGCGCCGCGGGGACGGTCTCGACCTCGACGACGATGGTGCCGCTCTCCACCCGCACCCGGGGCAGCGGCCGGATGCGGCGGTGCGCGGCGGCGACGTCGAGCACGTGCAGCACTTCACCGTCAGTACCCCAGTGTCGGGCGGTGGCCTGGCTGGCATCGTCGAAGCTGATGTCCTTGCCCTCGACCAGGGCCGTGGTCTCGACGGGCAGCAGGATGCCGCCGCGCACGAAGTTCTGGAGGAGGCCGCGGTCGGCGAGCGCCAGCTCCGGAAGCTGCGCCTCGGCGGTGAGGAACCCGGCGAAGGCGTGGCCGGGGACCCGGACGACGACGGGGTTCAGGCCGGCCTGCTCCAGCGCCGCGGCGTAGGCGACCGTCAGGTCGAGACACGTACCCCACCGCTCGGAGAGCATCCGGTCCACGGGGCGGATCTTCTGCCCCGTGGACTCGAAGGACGCCGGGGGCTCGGTGTAGCGGATTCCGAAGGAGGCGAGGGCATCGTAGACCGCGCGGCCGATCTCCACCGCTCGTTCGGGCCCGCCCTGGTAGCCGTCCAGTGAGGGATCACCGGTGCGCTCCCTCAGCAGATCGGAGGCGCGGTCGAGGACCTGCCGGACCGCCGGCGCGTTGGGCGTGATAAAGGCGGCCAGCAGCTCGGGGATCGACCGGGCGTACCACTCGTCCCGGGCCAGCAGCCGCACGCCCGTGGTCTCGGTGGCCACCGCGCCGTCGACCGTGGCGTTGATCCGCAACGACGCGGTCCGTGCCTCGTCGAGGGCGGCGAAGGCGGTGTGGTCCAGCGGCCAGGCGACGTCCGCGCCGTCGAGCAGGACCTCGCCGCCCGGGCCGACCGTCAGAGGCTCGAAGCGGCACGGAGTCCCCAGCCCCTCCGAGGAGTCGTCGAGGACCAGGACCAGCTGCTCGAGCACGTGCGGAGCGGCCTGGTCGGTGTTGCGAACCCGCACCTCCAACAGGGGGCTGACCCCGTTGTTGACCAGGGCGTAGTTGACGGCCTCGCGGAACAGGACGGTGACGGCCAGGGGCCCGGCCGTGACGGTCGCCGCGCGGGTGCCGGGCGGCAGGTCGTCCCGGTCCGCGAGGACACCCTCGTGCACATCCCGCGCGGACTCCTGCTCGATCGCCTGACCGCTGATCCGATCCGGAACGTTCCCGGCGGGCTCGTGCTCCCCGGCGCCCGCGGGCGTCCTCTCTACCGCGGAGGCACCGGTCTCCTCGGCCGCGGCGGGGGCCGCCAGGCCGAGACTCTCCAGCAGCAGACGCATGGTGTCGAGGGCTCGCTCTGCATCGGCCTCCGTGAGCGTCAGCGGCTCGTGGGCGCAGACGTTGAGGGAGTGCGTCAGCTCGCGCGCGTAGCTGCTCTGCAGGGGAGTGACCTGGTGGTCGAACTGCTTCCACTCCTGGATCAGCAGGCGCAGCAGGAAGCGGGGATCACCGAGGGTGTACCTCCGGAGGGGGCGGCCGTTGAGCTCGTCCGCGCGCTGCGCCTGCGTCACCCACGACTGCGGATCCCCCGGTTCGGGGGCGTGGCCCGCGACCCAGGGGCCGAGGGTGCGAGCCATGACCAGAGCGGCGCGCTGGATCGCTTCGGACGGAAGGGTTTCGGGCACGGTCCGGCTCCTCGAGGTGTGTGCAAAAGCAGATGCTTGAAAGTGTATGAGCGGCCCTTGCCGCATTCGCGGTCCGAGTCGTACGGCCTGTGGGCGAGTCGGCCCACAACGGGCCGCGCCTGCCCGCCGTCGCACCCCGCGACTAGCATGAGCCCATGAGCGACGACGCCCGTCCCGAGCCCCGCTGCCCCGTCCCGCACGGCGACCGGCGCAGGACCGCCCCGCCCGGCGAGCGCAGCGCGCCGCCGGTGGAGGTGCTCGACGGCGTCTGGCACGTCCGGTCCCTGCCGATGGTCCGCCAGGTGCTGCGGGAGGCCGACGGCACGGTGCAGGCCGGCTTCAGCGCGGAGACCGCCCGGCAGGGCCTGACCGGCGACCACCCGCCCGTGCTCTACGCGGACGGCCCCGAGCACCGGCGCCAGCGCACCGCCACCGCGAGGTTCTTCACCCCGGCCACGGTGAGCCGCCGCTACCGGGCCCTGATGGAGGAGCGCGCCGACGAGCTGGTGGAGCGGATCCGGCAGGACGGCGGGGCCGAGCTGTCCGCGATCACCCTGCGCTACTCCGTGGAGGTCGCCGCCCAGGTGGTGGGGCTGACGAACTCGGACATCGACGGGATGTCCCGGCGCCTGGAGCGCTTCTTCAGCGGCCCCGTCACCGGCTCCACCGGTTCTCCGCGGCGCCGCCTCCCGGCCCGGCTCGGCGCCGTCGCCGGGTCGCTGCGGCCGATGTGGGCGATGACCGCCTTCCAGCTCCGGGACGTGCGCCCGGCCGTCCGGGCGCGGCGCCGGCAGCCCCAGGAGGACGTCGTGTCCCACCTGCTCGCGGAGGGATGCACGGACCGGGAGATCCTCGTCGAGTGCCTCACCTACGCCGCCGCCGGCATGGCCACCACCCGCGAGTTCATCGCGGTGGCCGCCTGGCACCTGCTGGAGGACGACCGGCTGCGCGAGGAGTACCTCGCGGCCGACGAGTCGGCCCGGCACGGGATCCTGCACGAGATCCTGCGCCTGGAGCCGGTGGTGGGCCACCTCTACCGCAGGACCACCCATGAGCTGGTCCTGGCGGACGGCGACGAGCGCCACGAGGTGCCGGCCGGGGTCCTGCTCGACCTCTACGTCCGTCAGGCGAACACCGACGAGCAGGCGCTCGGGGAGGACGCCCGGCAGCTGTGCCCGGAGCGGCCCCGGCCGCGGGGGATCCGGCCCGAGGTGATGTCCTTCGGGGACGGAGCCCACCGGTGCCCGGGCGGATCCCTCGCGATCCAGGAGACCGACATCTTCCTGCAGCGCCTGCTGCGGCTGCCCCTGGCGTTCGCGCACCCGCCGCGGGTCTCCTGGGTGGAGCTGATCGCGGCCTACGAGGTGCGCGACGTCGTCCTGCGGACGGGCGCCGGTCAGGGGTGGCGCACGCCCTCCCCGGCGAGCACCGCCCGGTAGCCCTCCCGGTACGTGGGGTGGCGGAGCTCCACTCCGGCCTCCCGCAGCCGCCGGTTGGACAGCCGCTTCGAGCCCCGGTGCGGCGCGTCCGCCTCCGGGACGTCCTCGGGCCGGGGGACGCCGAGCTCCTGCGCCAGGAACTCCAGGACCTGGAGCTCGGGCACGGGCTCGTCGTCCGTGCCGAGATACAGCGTGAGCGGCTGGGCGTCCATGGTCAGCAGGTGCACGGCGGCCGCGGCGGCGTCGTCCCGGTGGATGCGGTTGGTCCAGGCGGCCCCGGCCGCGACGTCCCCGGAGCGCACCTTGTCGATCAGCCGGGTCCGGCCCGGACCGTAGATGCCCGACAGCCGCAGGACCGTGCCGTGCGGGAACTGCTCGTGGAACAGCTCCTCGGCCTCCAGCAGGATCCGGGCGGTGGGGGTCGAGGGGTCCGGCGGGGTGTCCTCGGTGACCTCCCCGCCGCCGGCGTCCCCGCAGACGGCGGTCGAGGAGACCAGCAGGGCACGCCGGGGGAGGGCCCCGGCGGTCCGCAGCCCGTCGGCCACGTGGCGCAGCCCGTCGAGGTAGGCCGCACGGTAGGCCTCGGGCGTCCGCCCGTCCGCGGCGGTGGCGACGACCAGCAGCTCGACGTCGCCCGGCAGCTCCGGCACCTCCGTGCTCAGGTCCACCGCGATCCCGATCAGGGGCGGCGGCACCAGCTCCGCACGGCGGCGCAGTCCCAGCACCTCGTGCCCCTGCTCGGCCAGCCGCAGTCCGATCTCCGTGCCCAGGTCTCCGCATCCCGCGATCACCACGCTCATGCCCCGATCCTCCCACGTCCTGCTCCGCGCACCACAGCGGCGCGGGCCGGTCCGGTTCCCCCGGCGTGCGCGGCACCGTAGGTTGGAGGTGGTGACCGGGCAGCCGAGGCGCACGGGAAGGGGACGCCGGTGGACTGGTACCGCAAGGACGTGGAGGAGCTCGCGCCCGAGGACTGCTGGGATCGGCTGCGGGCGGACGGCGTCGCCCGGCTGGCCGTGGTGGCGGACGGGGCGCCGGAGATCTTCCCGATCAACTACGTGGTCGACCGCGGCACGATCGTCTTCCGCTCGGGCGCGGGGACGAAGGTGAGCGGCGCGCTCGCGGGCCGGGCCGTGGCCCTCGAGATCGACGGGCACGATCCCGCGACCGCCACGGCGTGGAGCGTGATCGTCAAGGGCGACGCCGAGAGCGTCCGGCCCGGCCACGCCCTGATGGAAGCCCTGCAGCTGCCGCTGTTCCCGTGGCAGGAGGGCGTGAAGGACCGGTTCGTCCGCATCGTCCCGACCACGGTGACGGGCCGCCGCTTCACCATGGCCGACCACGAGGCGTGGAACTCCCCGGCCGCCGTCGGCCGCCGTACCCCCGGCGGATCCGCCCGCTGGACCGACGCAGGCTCCGGCGGGTCGTGACGCCCGGGGCCCGGCTCCCGCGGAGCGGGCCGTGTCGGGCCGGGGAGGCTTCCGTGCCCGGTCAGTAGGGTGGGGGCATGACCTCGCACACCGTCTACACCGTGGGCCACTCCACGCGCTCCGCCGAGGAGTTCGTGGAGCTGCTGCGCGAGACCGGAGTGCAGCGGCTCGTCGACATCCGCACGGTGCCGCGCTCGCGGACGAACCCGCAGTTCAACCTCGACGCGCTGCCGGGCACGCTCGCGGCGGCCGGCATCGAGCACAGCTACTGCAAGGGACTGGGCGGGCTGCGCCCCACCTCGAAGGACTCGGTGAACACCGCCTGGCGCAACGAGTCCTTCCGCGGCTACGCCGACCACATGCAGACCGAGGAGTTCCGGGCCGCGCTGGCCGAGCTCGAGCAGCTGGCCGAGGCCCTGCTGGTGCGCGGGCACGACGTGCAGCACATCATGGTCCCCAGCAAGCTGACCCCCGCGACGCTGCGGGACTTCGCCGTGGTCGACGGACACCGGATCACCTACCCAGGAGGATGACCATGCAGCACCTGAACGAGATCGCCCTGCAGCACCTGAACGAGGCACGCCACGCCCCGCACGGGCGCAGCGCCGAGCAGCTCCTGCACCAGAAGGTGCTGCGCCAGACCATCCTGGCCCTCAAGGAGGGCGCGGTGCTCGCCGAGCACAACGCCCCGTACGCCGGGAGCCTGCAGGTGCTGCACGGGCGGATCCGGATCAGCTCCCGCGAGGACCTGGTGCTCGAGGCCGGGCACCTGCACGTGATCCCCGCGGAGCGGCACTCGGTGGAGGCCCTGGAGGACTCGGTGTTCATCCTCACCGCGGTGACCGGCATCGAGGACGCCGCCGAGTAGCCGCGGCGCCGGAGCGGTCCCGGAAGAGAGCGGAGCGGCTCAGCGCCGGCCCAGGTGCTTCTCCCGGCGGTAGGCGATGAACACGCCGGACACCGCGATCATCAGCATCATCGCGGCGATGAGCGCGAGCGTCCACGCGCCGTCGATCAGGGCGACGACCAGCAGGACGAGGGCGATCGCGGACAGCAGGAACTGGAAGATCAGCACGGGGCGGCCTCCGGTAGGGGGCAGGGGTCCCGTCGAGGCTACCGGAGGCCTGGAGGGCCCCGGACGCCGGGGGCGGGCGCATTCCCGGTTTCGCCCTCCGCGTGAGCGGTGTCCCAGCGCCCGGGAGGGGGCTAGCGTCGAGGGAGAGCACCACGTCCCCCACGTCCCCTCTGCACCAAGGAGCACGAACATGACCCGCACAGCCATCATCGGCGGCCACGGCAAGGTCGCTCTCTCTCTCGCCCGGCTGCTCACGACCGGCGGCCAGGACGTCACGAGCATCTTCCGCAACCCGGACCACACGGAGGACGTCGAGAACACCGGCGCGTCCCCCGTGGTGGCCGACGTGGAGCAGCTGTCGGTCGCCCAGCTCGCCGACCTGCTCGAGGGCCAGGACGCCGTGGTGTGGAGCGCCGGCGCCGGCGGCGGCAGCCCCGAGCGCACCTACGCCGTGGACCGGGACGCGGCGGTCCGCACGATGGACGCGGCCGTGATGGCCGGCGCCAAGCGCTTCGTCATGGTCTCCTACCACGGGGCCGGCCAGGACCACGGCGTCCCCGAGGACGACCCCTTCCACGCCTACGCCCAGGCCAAGGCCGACGCCGACGACCACCTGCGCGCCTCCTCGCTGGACTGGACGATCGTGGGCCCCGGCGCCCTCACCGAGGACGAGGCGACCGGCAGGATCGACGTCTCCACGGGCGAGCGGGACGGCGAGCACCGGACCTCCCGGGCCAACGTGGCGCTCGTGGTCGCGGCCGTGCTGGACGACCCCTCGACCATCGGGAAGACCATCGAGTTCTCCGACGGCCACACGCCGATCTCCGACGCGCTGGAAGTGCAGCCGTGACCCTCTGAGCGCGCACCTCACGAGGGGCGGCCGCCGTGCACCGGGTCCCCGGTGCACGGCGGCCGCCCCTCGTCGCAGGCGCTCTCAGGCCAGGAAGTCGGCCGGTCCCAGGACCCGTGCGGGCGCGCCGGCTCCGGGCGTCTCCAGGGCGGCGATGCGGCGCTCGGCGATCCGCCAGCCGTCCGGGGTGCGCACGAACAGGTCCAGCTGGTCCCCGCCGTGCGCAGACCCGTCCGCGCACACCACCAGCCACTTGCTCCAGGCCCGCACGCGGTCCGGGGCGAGCCGGCGCAGCACGGTGTCGGTGACCAGGTGCGGGTCCCCGGTCTCGGCCAGTAGCCGCTCGGCGATCTCGGCCGGTCCGCGCGCCGTCCCGCCCGGGGACACGACCACGGCGTCCGCGGTGAACACCCGGTCCAGGTCCAGCCAGGCCCGGGCGTCCACCACCCGGGCGCACCGGCTCAGGACGGTGCCGATCTCGAGGGCATCGGCGGCGGGCACGCGGTCCCACCCCGAGCCCGGTGCGGGGCTCATCGGCGGGCCCGGCCGGCGGCCGCGAGCACGGCCTCGTCGAACATCGCGTAGGCGTACGGGTCCGGTGCGTATCCGCCCTCGGCGAGGGCCACGGAGGCGGAGTCGTTGCGGGGCGCCACGGTGCGCCGCTCGATCCGCCACCCGTCGGCGGTGCGGCGGAACGTGTCGATGTAGTCGCCGCAGGCCACCCTGCGGTCCCAGGTCAGCAGGAGCATCCTGGACCAGGCCACGGCGGTGTCCGCGTCCACGGCCTCCACGATCGAGTTCAGGGTGTGCGTGGCGGGGAAGCGGGCGAGCTCGGCCGTCTCGACGAAGCGCCGCACGCCCGCCGGGCCGTCGAACTCGCCCTGCGGCGCGCTGAGGCGGATCTCCGGCACGAACACCTCCCCGAACATGTCCCACTGGCGGTTGTCCAGCAGGTGCGAGGAGAAGCTCAGGATCTCGTTGATCTCGATCCGGTCCTGGGGGCTGATCGTCCCGGGGCCGCTCCCGGGAGACTGCGCCGCGGTCTGCGCGGTGGTGTTCTCAGCGGTCTGCTCCGAGACCTGTCGGTCGTCCATCTGCCTGCTCCGGTCCTCTCGGGGGTCGGCCGGACCGGACCGTTCCGGCCCGCCGGCGGATGCGCGGTTCCGCCCATGATGAATTCTCGGGCGCGGCCGTGCCACGAGGCCCGGTCGTTCTCTAATCTGACCACATGAACACCCACCAGGATGACATCCAGCACATCGTCGACTTCGTGAACCGCACCCGCGTCGGCATGCTCAGCACCCGTGAGGCCACCGGCAAGCTCGTCAGCCGCCCGATGACCGTGGTCGACGTCGCCCCGGGGGAGGACCTCAACTTCTTCACCAGCCGGGACACCTCCTCGGTCCGGGACGTGGCGGCCAACGACGCCGTCAACGTCGCGTTCGTGGGGGACCACGAGTGGATCTCGATCTCCGGCGCCGCCGAGGTGGTCGAGGACCGGCAGGTGCTCGAGGGGCTCTGGTCCGACGCGCTGAAGGCGTACTACCCGGAGGGGCCGTCCACCCCCGGCCTCGTGGTGCTGCGCGTCCGCACGGAGACCGCCGAGCACTGGCGCAGCCCCGGGACGGTGGCCACCGCGCTGCGCTGGGCGAAGGCCCGGGCCACCGGCGAGCAGGTCGACCCCGGCCGGTCCACGGTGGTGGACCTGTGAGCCTGCCTCCGATCCACCAGGGCGCCTCGGCCGGACGGGACCCCGACCGCCTGGACCTCGAGGAGGTCCTGCGCCTGACCGCCGTGGTGCACGGCTCCGTGCAGGGCGTCGGGTTCCGCTGGTGGACCGCGCGCCACGCCGAGCAGCTGGGCCTGCGCGGTTCGGCGGTCAACAACACCGACGGCACCGTGGGGGTGATCGCCGAGGGGCCCCGGCGCGCCGTGCGGGACCTGCTCCGGGCCCTCAACGGCGGCGGCGCGCCCGGCGTCGTGATGAAGGTGGACTCCCACTACGGTCCCGCCACCGGGGAGTTCCACGGGTTCGTCACCGGCTGAGCCACGCCGCCGTGCCCGAGCCCTGCGTTCTACGATGGAGGCATGGCTCACGACCACGCCGGGGACCGCGGGCGCGCGGAGGACGGGCACGACCACGGGCCCGGGCACTCGCACGCCGGTCCCGGGACCGACCGGTGGCGGATCGCCACCGCCTTCGGGATCACCGTGGCGCTGTTCGTCGTCCAGCTGGTCGGCGCCCTGTGGACGGGCTCCCTGGCGCTGCTCATCGACACCGCCCACGTGCTCACCGACGCGGGCGGGCTGCTGCTCGCGCTGATCGCCGCGCAGCTGACCCTGCGGCCGCCGAGCGCACGGCGCACGTGGGGCTGGCGGCGCGCGGAGATCGTGGCCGCGGCCCTGCAGGCCGGGGTGCTGCTGGCCGTCGGGCTGTTCGTGCTCGTGGAGGGCGTGCGCCGGTTCTTCGAGCCGCATCCGGTCGCCTCTGCCGAGATGCTGGTCTTCGGCGTCCTGGGCCTGGCCGGCAACCTCGTGGCGATGGCCGTGCTCTTCGGGGGCCGGCGCTCCAACCTGAACCTGCGCGCGGCGATGCTCGAGGTGCTCAACGACGCGCTGGGCTCGGTCGCCGTGATCGTCGCGGCCGTGGTCATCACCCTCACCGGCTGGATGCAGGCCGACGCCGTCGTGGCGCTGCTCATCGGAGCGCTCATCGTGCCCCGCACCATCCGGCTGCTCGTGGAGTCCCTCTCCGTGCTCATGGAGAGCGTGCCCCCCGGGCTCGACATGGACGACGTCCGCGGGCACATCCTCGAGCTGCCGCACGTGGTGGAGGTCCACGACCTGCACGCGACCCGGATCTCCTCGGACCTGCCCGTGCTCACCGCCCACGTGGTGCTCGAGGAGGAGTACTTCTACTCCGGCGGCTCGGCCGAGGCGCTCGGCCGGATCCAGCGGTGCGTGGCCGAGCACTTCCCGGTGTCCGTCCAGCACTCCACGATCCAGCTGGAGCCCGCGGACCACGACGAGCCGGAGGTCTGCGCGCCCCATGAGCACTGAGCCCCGGAGCACCGAGCACCACTGCCTGGTGGTGTTCGTCCCCGCCGCCCACGCCGAGCAGGTCCTGCAGGCCCTGGGCGACGCCGGGGCCGGACGATCCGGCCACTACTCCCACACCGCGTTCGTGAGCCGCGGCACCGGCCGGTTCACGCCGCTCCCCGGGGCGCACCCCACGATCGGGGAGGTCGGGACGCCGCAGGAGGTCGACGAGGTCCGCATCGAGACGCTGTATCCGGCGGCCGAGCGCGAGCGCGTGCTGCGGGCGATGGCCGGGGCCCACCCCTACGAGGTCCCGGCCTTCACCACGTTCCCGGTCCACGACCGGGGCCCGTCCTTCGACGAACAGGGCCGGCTCAGGAGACGGCCGGATCCTGCATGAGCGCCGAGCGGATCAGGAACCGCTTGCCCTCCGGCGCCTCCACCGAGAACCCGGAGCCACGGCCCTCCACCACGTCCACCGTGAGCAGGGTGTGCTTCCAGTACTCGAACTGCTCGCGGGACATCCAGAACTCGAGCTCGGCCGTGGCCGGGTCCCCGGGCAGCGCGAACACGCCCAGCAGCACGTCGGCCGGACCGGTGAGGAAGTCCCCGGCCGGGTAGCACATGGGCGCGGAGCCGTCGCAGCACCCGCCGGACTGGTGGAACATGAGCCGCCCGTGGAGCTCCCGCAGCGTCCCGAGCAGCTCCACGGCGGACGGCGTCAGGGCCACGCGGGAGAACGTCTCGCCCTCGACGGCGGGGGCGGACTCCAGGACGGCGGTGCTCCCGGTGGTGCTCTCGGCTGCGTTCTCGGTGGTGCTCACGGCGCGCTCCTCGGCTCGGGGGTGTGATCCACGCTACAGCCGCGCGAGCAGTTCCTCCAGGCCGAGGCCGTCCAGGACGCCCGCCGGGTGCGGTCCGGCCGCGGCGAAGGCGTCCGCCCACTCCCGGGGCAGGGCGCGGCGCCCGCCCACGAGGACCAGGTTGCCCGGGTAGCGGCCCGTGAGCAGCCGCTCCTCGGCCAGGCACCACACGTCGGCGAGCGCCTTTCGCAGGGCCCGCGCCTGCTCGGCGAAGAACACCAGCCCGGGGTCGTCGCCCACGTTGACGACCAGCACCCCGCCGGGCGCCAGCAGCCCGGCGGCCTCGGCGTAGAAGGAGACCTCCGTGAGGTGGGCGGGGGCGTCCCGGCCCGAGAAGACGTCGAGGACCACGAGGTCGGCGGTCCCGGGGGCGACGACGTCCGGCAGCGCCGCCCGGGCGTCGTCGACGACGACCCGCACGTCCGCGCCCGCGGGCAGGGGCAGCGCCTCCAGCACGAACGCGGGCAGCTCCCGCTCGAGCTCCACGGCGGCCTGCGCGGAGCCGGGCCGGGTCGCGGCCACGTACCGGGCGAGCGTCAGGGCCCCGGCGCCCAGGTGCACCGCGGTGACCGGCGCGCCCGGCGCCGCCACGACGTCGACGACGTTGGCGATCCGCCGGAGGTACTCGTAGAAGATCTCCTCCGGGTGGGCGAGGTCCACGTGGGACTGCTCGGCCCCGCCGATGGAGAGCACGAACCCGCCCTCGGTGAAGCCGTCCGGGGTGATCTCGGCGTGCACGCCGGCGTCCTTGAGGTATCTGCGCATGAGCCCATTGTCACTTCCCGGATGGGAATGAACCGGGGTCCGGGGCGGCTGCACCGGTGTATCACTGCTGCGTCCCGAAGGATCCCCCGCCCATGACCCCCGACGTCCCCGTGTCCGAGACCGTGCCGGTCCCCGCCCCCGCCCCCTCCGCCCGTGTCCCGGACACCGGCGGCCCCGCCGTCGTCGCGGACACCGACCACTCCGCCCGCAACCGTCTGGTCATCGCGCTGCTGCTGGTCTCCACCTTCGTGGTGATCCTCAACGAGACGATCATGGGCGTGGCGCTGCCCCGTCTCATGTCCGACCTCTCCGTCACGGCGGTCGCCGGCCAGTGGCTCACCACCGCCTACATGCTCACCATGGCCGTGGTCATCCCGGTGACGGGGTTCCTGCTGCAGCGCCTGCACACCCGGCCCGTGTTCCTGACCGCGATGACCCTGTTCAGCCTCGGCACGCTCGTCTGCGCGGCCGCGCCCGGGTTCGGGACGCTGCTCGCGGGGCGGGTGGTGCAGGCCTGCGGCACCGCCATCATGATGCCCCTGCTGATGACCACGGTCCTGACCCTGGTGCCGCCGGCCGGGCGCGGGCGGGTCATGGGCAACATCTCCGTCGTCATCTCGGTCGCCCCCGCCGTGGGGCCCACCATCTCGGGCGTCATCCTCAGCATGCTCGAGTGGCGGTGGATGTTCATCCTGGTGCTGCCGATCGCGGTGGGCTCCCTGCTGCTGGGCGCGTGGCGGATGCAGAACGTCACCGAGCCCCGCCCGGCGCCGCTGGACGTGGTCTCGGTGGTGCTCTCGGCCCTGGGCTTCGGCGGCCTGGTCTACGGCCTGAGCACGTTCGGCGAGGGCGGGGACGCCGCCGTCCCGGCGTGGGTGCCGCTCGCGCTGGGCGTGGCGGCGCTGGTCGTGTTCGTGCTGCGCCAGGCGCGGTTGCAGCGCGCGGACCGGGCCCTGCTGGACCTGCGGACCTTCCGCTCCCGGGTGTTCACGATGTCCACGGCGGTGCTCGCCGTCAGCATGATGGCCCTCTTCGGCACGCTGATCGTGCTGCCCATCTACCTGCAGACCGTGCACGGCCTCGATCCCCTGGGCACGGGCCTGCTGCTGCTGCCCGGCGGGCTCGTCATGGGCCTGCTCGCGCCCGTCGTCGGGCGGGTCTACGACCGTTCGGGGCCCACCGTGCTGCTCGTGCCGGGCTCCGTCCTGCTGAGCGCGTCCCTGTGGTACCTCGCCTCCACCTCGGGGGCCACGCCCGTCCCGATGGTGCTGCTCGCCCACGTGGTGCTCAGCACGGGCCTGGCCCTGATGTTCACCCCGTTGTTCACCGCCGGGCTGGGCTCCCTGCCGACACGGCTGTACTCGCACGGCTCCGCCGTGGTGGGCACCCTGCAGCAGGTGGCGGGGGCCGCGGGCACGGCCCTGTTCGTCACGGTGCTGACCCTCGCCGCCGCCGCCGCCACGGCCTCCGGGGCCCCGGGGCCCGAGGCCACCGAGGCGGGCGTGCGGAGCGCCTTCCTGTGCGGTGGGATCATCTCGCTGCTGGCGGTCGTCGGATCCTTCGGGGTGCGCCGCCCCGCCGCCGAGCGCGCGGACGGCTGAGGGGACGCGGGCCGGCCCGTCAGTCCTGGACGCGCTCGCGGATCCGCCGCGTGAGCTCCGCGGCGTCCTCCACGGCCTGCTCGCCCTGGGCCAGCCCCGCGCGCAGCTCGTCCCGGGTCGCGGCGTCCTTGAGGGAGCGGACGTTGATCTCGAGCGTGACCATGGCCGTGGCCACGGCGGCCCGGGCCGCCTCGGAGGCCGCCGCCAGGTCGCTGAGGACGTTGGGGTTGCACCAGCCGGTCAGCTCGCGCGCGAGCTCCACGACCTCGGCGCCCACCCCGATCAGCTCCCGCGGGGGCTGCGCGGCGCCGGCCGTGGCCTCCTGGACCGCCCGCGAGCGCTCCGTCTTCTCCTCGTCGGTGTCCTTCGGCAGGGTGTAGGCGGCCGAGAGCGCGCCGAAGGCCTCGGCGTCGGCGTCCGCCAGGCCCAGCGCGCGCGGGATCAGCTCCTCGGCGCGGTCGGCCGTGCGCTCGGCCCGGGCCGCGTGCTCGGCCCCCGTGGAGTAGCGGGCGGACATCGCGATCAGGGCCGCGCCCAGCGCCGCCTGCAGCGCTCCCGCGGCGCCGCCGCCGGGGGCGGGCTCGCCCGAGGCCATGCGCTCCACGTAGGCCCTGACGTTCTCCGAGTTGATCACAGCGGTTCCTTCCGGTGGCGGGACCTGTCGCCCGCCGCGGGGGCGGGCGCAGGCGTCGACGTCCGCACGAGCCTAGTCCTCCGCCGGTCCCCGTGGTGAGTCCCACAGTCCTCGCGGGACGAATGCACGGCCCGTCCACCGCACGGAAACGTGCCGGCCACATCCGCCGACGATCCTGGGAGTGTCCGAGGGCCCCACCCCGGACCCCACCCCGAGAGGAAGTGCCGCCATGACGATCCCCGACGCGACCACCGTCGACGCGACCACGGCTGACGCCTGGGTCCACGACCCCGCCCGGATCCGGCCCGGCGACCGGATCGAGGTGTGGGAGCAGGACCACCTCCGCCACGTCGGCACCGTGGGCCAGTGCGCGCCCCACCTCCGGCTCCTCTGGATCCTGGAGGCCGGCACCGGCTCCCGCCGGCTGATCCCCGTGCACGGCTACCGCCTGCGCCTGTCCCCGTCCGTCCGCGCCGCCTGAGGCCCCGGACTCCTCGCGTTCAGCCGCTGTTCGCCCGGGCCGACTACGGTCGGCGCTGACAGCCGGACCGACGAGGAGGATCATGGGGAGTCAGCAGATCGACGGAGCTCGCGACCGGGGTGCACCCGGCCGCGACCGCGGGAGGGAGCACGGCATGGTGGCGACCGCCCGGCAGGAGTGCGCCGGGCAGCTGCACGACCGGGTCTCGGCCCTCGTCGACGTGGTGCTCCGGGCCCGCCGGGCGGCCGTGCCGCAGCTCGAGCGCGTGAACCCCCGCCACCGCCGGTCCGCGCTGAACCTCGTGGACTACGTGGCCGTGCGCAGCCAGGACGTCCGGGACCTGCAGCGGGACCTCAGCGGCCTGGGCATGTCCTCCCTCGGACGGATGGAGGCCGGCGTCATGAGCCACCTGGGCGCCGTGCTGGAGACCCTCCGCGTGCTCGCCGGCCGGGCGGAGGAGGACGCCGAGGCGCCCGGCCCCGAGTCCGACGAGCCCGGCGAGCCCGGAGCGGAGATCCTGCGCCGCAACACCGCGGCCCTGCTCGGCCCGGGACGGGAGGGGCGCAGCACCCGGATCATGGTCACCTTCCCGTCCGAGGCCGCCGGGGACCCCCGGCTCGTCCAGGACATGGTCCGCGCCGGGATGGACGTGGCCCGGATCAACTGCGCGCACGACGGCCCGGAGCAGTGGGCGGCCATGATCGGCCACGTCCGGGCGGCCGAGCAAGCGCTCGACCGGGAGGTCCGCGTGGCCATGGACCTCGCGGGGCCCAAGCTGCGCACCGGGCCGATCGAGCCCGGTCCGCAGGTCGAGAAGATCAAGCCCACCCGGGACAGCAGCGGCCGGGTGACCGCCCCGGCCCGGCTCTGGCTGGGCGAGGCGGACCCGGCGGTCGACGACGACGCCCCGGCCGTTCCCGTGGCCGGCGCCGCCTGGACCGCGGCCCGCATCCCGGGGGAGAGGCTGCGGCTCAAGGACGCGCGCGGCTCCGGCCGGACGCTGCGGGTGCTCGAGGCCACCGGTCCCGGTGTGCTCGTCGAGTGCTCCAAGACGGTGTACTTCGCCACGGGGCTGGCCGTGCGGGCCGAGGACGGCACGGAGGGCGTGCTCGGCGAGCTGCCCGCCGTCGAGCAGTCCCTGCGCGTGCGCACGGGGGACACCGTGGTGCTGACCCGGGACCTCACCCCCGCCCCGGTCCGGGCCGAGGGGCCCTTCCGGATCGGCTGCTCGCTGCCCGAGGTGTTCACGGACGCCCGGGAGGGGCAGCCCGCGTGGATCGACGACGGGAAGATCCGCTGCCGGATCTCCTCCGTGGGGCCCGACGAGATCGCGCTGGAGGTGCTGCAGGCCGGCCCCGGCGGCACCCGGCTCAAGGCCGGGAAAGGCATCAACCTGCCCGAGACGGACCTGCGGATCTCCGCGCTCACCGAGGAGGACCGCTCGCACCTGCCGTTCGTGGCCGAGCACGCCGACATCGTCAACATGTCCTTCGTGCGTTCGCGGGAGGATGTGACCGACCTGCTGCGGGAGCTCGACCGGATCGGCAGCACCGCCCTGGACGTCAACCTCAAGATCGAGACCGTGGGCGGCTTCGAGTCGCTGCCTCCCATGCTCCTGGAGGCCATGCGGTGGCAGGACGTGGGGGTCATGATCGCCCGCGGGGACCTGGCGGTCGAGGCCGGGTTCGAGCGGATGGCCGAAGTGCAGGAGGAGATCCTGTGGCTCTGCGAGGCGGGGCACGTCCCGGTCGTCTGGGCCACCCAGGTCCTCGAGTCCCTCGCCAAGAAGGGCCTGCCCTCCCGGGCCGAGGTCACGGACGCGGCGATGGGCCAGCGCGCCGAGTGCGTCATGCTCAACAAGGGCCCGTTCGTGGTGGACGCGATCGAAGCCCTCGACGACATCCTCGTGCGGATGGAGGGGCACGCCCGCAAGAAGTCGGACATGCTCCGCCGGCTCAACGCGTGGGCGCCGCTCGTCGAGTGAGCCGTGGAGCCGGCCGTGGACCACCCCGTGGAGCCTTCGTGGAGCCCCCGTGGAGCGGACCGCCGAGCCGGCGGTGCCGTGGCCCGTGCCACACTGGGGGCATGGCCGCACGCGACACCGCCGTTCTCCGCTTCCTCGCCGCCCCGACCGACGCCGGGCGCACCGGCACCGTGGACGGCGGACGCGTCCTCGAGTGGATCGACAAGGCCGCGTACGCGTGCGCCGTGGGCTGGTCCCGGGCCTACTGCGTCACGGCGTACGTGGGCAACATCCACTTCGACCGCCCGGTGTGCGTGGGGGACATGGTGGAGGTCTCCGCCAAGATCGTGCACACCGGCCGGTCCTCGATGCACATCCGGGTGGAGGTGGCCTCCGCCGATCCCCGCGAGCACGGGGTGACGCTCAAGGACACGTGCCTGATCATCATGGTGGCCGTGGACGGGGACGGCCGGCCCACCCCCGTCCCGCAGTGGGCGCCCGAGACGGAGCACGAACGGCAGCAGTCGGCCATCACGCAGCGGCGGATCGAGCTGCGCAACAGCATCGAGGCGCTGATGGCCGAGCAGCGCTACACGGACGAGGGCACCGCCGAGGAGACCGTGCTGCGCTTCCTCGCCGCCCCCACGGACATCAACTGGGGCGGGAAGGTGCACGGCGGCACGGCCATGCGCTGGATCGACGAGGCCGCGTACGTGTGCGGGGCCCGGTGGGCGGGCCGCCCGGTCATCGCCGTCTACGCCGGGGGCGTCCGGTTCTACCGGCCCATGCACATCGGCCACCTCGTGGAGGTCCGGGCGCGGCTCATCCACACCGCGGCCCGCGGCCTGCACATCTCCGTCAACTGCTGGTCCGGGGACCCCGCGACCGGCGAGCTCGCGCTGACGACCAACTGCCTCATGGTCATGGTCGCCCTCGACGACCAGGGGCACGCCCTGCCGGCCCGGCAGTGGCAGCCGGTCAGCCAGGAGGACCGGGACCTGGACGCGTTCGCCCGGGAGCTGGTCCGGCTGCGCGCCGAGTTCCCGGACTCCTTCCAGCGGGTCGACCCCTCCGTCTCCCGGCTGCCTGGGAGCTGACCGGGCCCCGTCCTCCGCCGACGGCGAATCCCGGGACCCGATCAGCCTGCTGTGCATATAGTGGGCCGAGACCCACCGTCCCGGCACCCCACAAGGAGAGCACGCCATGGACCTGAATCCCCTGAACAACGCGTTCGACGACGAGGGCAGGCCGAAGCCCGCCATGAACAAGCTCCTCGACACCGTGCTGCGCGTCCAGCGGCCCGTGGTCCTGGGCTTCGTCCGGAAGGAGCGCGCCGACCACCCCGACGAGACGCCCGAGGAGATCGCCAGGCGGCTCGAGAAGATCTACGTCCGGTCCGTCACCATGGGCGGCGGGGCCGTCGGCGCCACCGCGGTGGTCCCCGGCATCGGCACCGTCGCGTCCCTCGGCCTGTCCTCCTTCGCGGTGGTCGGCTACCTCGAGGCCACCGCCCTGTACGCCCAGGCGATCGCCGAGCTGCACGGGGTGCACACCGAGGACCCCGAGAAGACCCGCACCATGGTCATGGCCCTCATGCTCGGCGAGGACGGCCGCCAGGTGATGAACCAGATCCTGGCCAGCGGCACCAAGGGCAAGGGCATGATGTCGTCCTGGGGCCTGATGATGGGCAAGGACGACTCCAAGGCCTTCGACGTCAGCCGGATCATCCGCAACATGTTCGTCAAGCGCTTCCTGCTCAAGCAGACCGGAGCCGTGTTCGGCCGCGCCCTGCCGTTCGGCGTGGGCGCGATCGTCGGCGGGGGAGCGAACCTGGCCATGTCCAAGCAGGTCATCTCCGCGACCCACGAGGCGTTCGGACCGCTGCCCACGACCTTCCCCGCGGAGCTCGGCCTCGAGGAGCGGGCCCCCCGCTTCGACGACCGGAAGTCCCGGAAGGGCAAGCGGGACCGGAAGGCCGACGCGGCCCACGGCGAGATCACCGGCGAGCAGTAGGCCCCGCGCCGCGCTCCCCGCTGCACTCCCAGCACGACGACGCCCCGCGCCCCGCGGGGCGTCGTCGTCGTTCACGACAGGTCCGCCGGGGCGTGGCCCCGCGTTCACCGCGTCTCCCTAGCGTGGTCCGTGAGCGGGGCCCACCGCGCCCCGACCGACAGCCGAGGGAGCGCCGTGCGGCCGATCGTCTACGCGCACCGGGGAGCCAGCGCGGCCTTCCCGGAGCACACCCGGGCCGCCTACGTGCAGGCGCTGCTGGACGGCGCCGACGGCGTGGAGTGCGACGTCCACCTCAGCCGCGACGGCCACCTCGTCCTGCACCACGACGCCCAGCTGGGCCGCACGAGCGACGGCCGGGGCCCCGTCTCCGCCCGCACGCTGGCCGAGCTGCGCCGCCTCGACTGGACCTCCTGGAAGGGCGTGCCCATCCCGCCGGGCCACGGGGCGCCGGACCGTCAGCTGCTCACCCTGCCCGAGCTGCTGGACCTGCTGCGGGGAGCGGGACGGCCCGTGGGCCTGGCCGTGGAGACGAAGCACCCCAGCCCGTTCGGCCACCGGCTGGAGGAGGAGGTCCTGGGCCTGCTGATGCGGGAGGGCTGGGACCCCGAGACCGGGCGGCTGGACGACGTCACGGTCTCGCTCATGAGCTTCCACCCCGACGCCGTCCGGCACTTCCTGGAGACGGTGCCCGCCCGGCACGTGTGCCAGCTGGTGGAGACGACCACCCGCCGCACGGTCCGGGACAGCCTGCGCGTGGGCCGCACGGCCGCGGCGGTGCTCCACGCCGGCATGCGGTTCGTGGTGCCGCCCGCGCTGCCCGTGATCTCGGCGGGTCTCGTGGACCTGGTGGGCCCGGGACTGGGCTTCGTCAGGGCCCGCCCCGACCTGGTGCGGCAGTGGCGGGCCGAGGGGCGCGTGCTGCGGGTCTGGACGGTCGACACGGCACGGGACGTGGACCTGTGCAGCGCACTCGGCGTCCAGCAGCTCACCACGAACCGGCCGGCCGACGTGCTGCGCTGGGCGGGTGCTCCGGCCGGGGTCCCGCTCCGCGTCCCGGCAGGGGTTCCGGCCGGCGTGGCGACCGGCGCGCCGGGACCGGTGACCGCCGCGGGCCGGTCCCGGTGCGCGGCGGCGACGGTCGGGTAACAGACGGTCACGTCACCGCGCGCCGGGACGCGGCGCGCGTATGCTCGTCAGCACCGGTCCGTGTCCCCCCGCACACCGTCGCCGCTCGCCTCTCCCCCCACCACCAGGAGACGGTCATGCCCACCCCGATCCCGCCCCGCGCCCCGGACGCCGGCGCCGTGCGCGCCCCCGTGCCGGACCTCCAGGCCGAGGCCGTCCGGCTGGCCGAGCGCGTGCGCCGGGAGGTCGCCGGGGCCGTCGCGCCCGAGCGCATCGACTCGGAGCTGTCCCTGCTGAACCGGTTCGCCGAGCACGAGGACGTCGACGTCGTCGTCGGGCCCGTCCTGGCCGGGATCATCGCGGCCGCCCTGCTCTCCGCCCGCCTCACGAGCGGGCTCGTCGACCCCACCACCGGCGCGGCGGCCTGGCGGGCCCTGGACGGGCTCGCCCCGCACCCGGCACCCGGCATCGGGCGCCTCGAGCTGGACGAGTCCACCCGGCGGCTGCGCATGGGCCGCGGCACGGTGCTCGACCTCGCGCCGGTCGCCGACGCGTGGGCGGCGGACCGCATCATCCAGGTCTTCGCGCAGGCGCACCCCGGTCACGCGCTGGTCGCCGAGGTCGGCGGAGCGTGCGCCGTGGGCGGGCCGCCCGCCGCAGCCGCCGCCCTCGTGGGCGCCGCGCCGACGGCACGGACCGCGTGCTCCCGGACCGGCGTGGAGCCCGGGGTCCGGGCCGCCCTCGTCGAGCGCGGCCGGCGGGGCCTTGCCGTGGTGGAGGGCCCCGGGAGCGCCGTGGTCAACCCCGTGACCGGTGCCGCCGCGGCCAGCCCGTGGGACCGGGTCGTGGTCGCCGCACCGAGCGCGGTCGAGGCCCACGCCTACGCCCGTGCCGCCCACCTGCTGGGACGGGACGCCCCCGGCTGGGTCGCGGCGTGCGGCGCCGACGGCGAGTTCACCGGTTCCCGGCCCGGCAGCACCCTCCGGCGCCGGCTCAGGACACCGGGCTGGCCCGGGCGGGCGGGCCACGCGGCGGCCTGAGCGGCGCCGGTAGCATGACCGCATGAGAATCGTCATCGTGGGCGGCGTCGCCGGCGGGATGTCCGCGGCCACCCGTCTGCGCCGACTGCTGGAGGACGCCGAGATCACGGTGTACGAGCGCAGCGGCCACGTGTCCTTCGCCAACTGCGGCCTGCCCTACCACGTGGGCGGCGTCATCGAGGAGCGCTCCGCGCTGCTCCTGCAGACCCCGCAGTCCCTGGGCGCCCGGTTCGGCCTCGACGTCCGGGTGGGCCACGAGGTCGTCGACGTCGACCGGGACCGGCACGTGCTGCGCGTCCGGGACCTCGCCTCCGGCCGGGAGGAGGAGCGGGGCTACGACGTCCTCGTCCTCTCCCCGGGCGCCGTCCCCGTCCGCCCGCCCGTGCCCGGCATCGAGCGCGCCCTCGTCCTGCGCGACATCGAGGACACCGACGCGGTCGTGGCGGCGGTCGAGGGCGCCCGCTCCGCCGTGGTCGTCGGCGGCGGCTACGTCGGCCTCGAGGTCGCGGAGAACCTCGTCCACCGCGGCCTGCAGGTCTCCCTCGTCGAGGCCGCGCCCCAGGTCATGGCCCCCCTCGACCCCGAGATGGTCGAGCCCGTCCACGCCCTGATGCGCGAGCACGGCCTCGACCTGCGGCTGGGGACCACGGTCACCGAGGTGGGGGAGCGCACCGTGACGCTCGACGACGGCACGGAGCTGCCCGCCGACGTGGTCCTCGCCGCGGTCGGCGTCCGTCCCGACAGCACGCTGGCCCGGGCGGCGGGGCTGGAGGTCGGCGAGCGCGGCGGCATCGTCGTCGACGAGCACCTGCGCACCTCCGACCCGGACGTCTACGCCGTGGGGGACGCCGTGCAGAAGCGCGACGCCCTCGACGGGTCCGCCACGCTCGTCGCCCTGGCCAACACGGCCAACCTCCAGGGCCGGCTGGTCGCCGACGTCATCGCCGGCATGGACGTCTCCGACCGGCCGGTGCTGGGCACCTCCGTGGTCGGGGTGTTCGGCCTCACGGCCGCGGCCACGGGCTGGAACGAGAAGCGGCTGCGCGCCGCGGGCCGGCCCTACCGCGCCATCCACACGCATCCCGCGAACCACGCCGGCTACTACCCCGGGGCGGAGGGGATGACCCTCAAGCTGCTCGTGGACCCGCAGGACGACGCGATCCTCGGCGCCCAGGGCGTGGGCGGGGCGGGCGTGGACAAGCGCATCGACGTCCTCGCCACGGCCATCACCGGCGGGATCGCCGCCGCCGACCTCGCCGGGCTCGAGCTGGCCTACTCCCCGCTCTACGGCTCCGCGAAGGACCCCGTGAACATGCTCGGCTACATCGACCGCAACCACCGGGACGGGCTCGTCGAGACCGTCCAGTGGCACGAGCTGGACGACCGCCTCGCCTCCGGCGCGACCCTGCTGGACGTCCGCACCCCGGGCGAGCACACGGCGATGCCGATCCCCGGCGGGATCAACATCGAGCTCGACCGGCTCCGGGACCGTCTCGACGAGCTGCCCGAGGGCGAGATCGTGGTGCACTGCCAGGCCGGCCTGCGCGGCTACCTCGCGGCCCGCGTCCTCGCGCAGCACGGGCGGGACGTCGTCAACCTCGACGGCGGCTACCTCACCTGGGCGGCCCGGCCGGACGGCGCGGCGACGACCCCGTCCGGCGACGACGAGGACCGTGGCTCCCCGGCCGGCTGAGCGGCCCCCCGGGACGCACCGCAGCACGAGGCCCCCGCGCGGGGACGGGACCGTCCGGTTCCTGCACCGCGCGGGGGCCTCGTGCGTGCCGGACCGTCCCCGCGAGCGTTCACGAAAGGTAACACGGGGGAGATCCCCTGTCCCCGGAGCTGTGGCCGGAGCGGTCGACCGGTCGACCGTCCCCCACGGCCGTCGCGCACGGACGCAGACCCCGCGACCGGGGCCGCCGGCCCAGGACCCGCGTGATTGCAGTCGAAAACGTCTCGCGGAGCGAGATGCGGGCTGTGATCTTCACCACTGTAAACCGACCGGGCGGTCGGCATCGCCCCTGGCAGCTCCGGAGACGAACGCATCGATAACGCGGGAATAACGCCAGCGTGACGGATCCGTGAGGAGGCCATAACGCCCCGCTCCGTAGAACGGACGTGCCGGTAACACCCGGTGTCCGTGCATCGAAAGGAGTTGGACATGACCTCAGTGCCACATCGCTCTCACCGTCGCGACCAGGCCGCGGCGGCAGAGCGCGTGCTGTGGGACGAGGCTGCGGCGAAGGGAGGCCCCGCGGGAGCGCTCCCGTGGACGGAGCCCTCGACCCGAGGCGTCCGGAGCACGGAGACCAAGCCCACCCGGCTGCACCACTTCTTCGAGCGCAGTTGCGATCTGACCCCCGACGCCCAGGCGCTGCACGCCGACGGCCAGGCCTACACCTACGCGGAGCTCGACGAGCTCGCCAACCGCCTCGCCCACCTGATCGCCGGCTACGGCCTCAGCGCGGGGGACCGCGTCGGGATCCTGCTCCAGCGCTCGACGATGCTCTACGCGTCCCTCCTGGCGATCCTCAAGACGGGCGCCACCTTCGTCCCGATCGACCCGAACCTGCCCGCGGACCGCGTGCAGTTCATCGCCGAGGACTCGGACCTGTCCCTCATGCTGACCTCCGCCGAGTTCGTGGCCCTGGTCGAGGACGCGCCCGCCGACGTCGTCGACGTCGGCCGGATCGGCGAGCGGCTCGAGGAGGCTCCCGCGCACCGCCCGGCGCTCCGCCACGAGGGCGACCCCACGTGCTACATCATCTACACCTCGGGCTCGACCGGCCGCCCCAAGGGCGTCGAGGTCGCGCACTCGAGCATCTGCAACTTCATCGAGATCGTGCCCGAGGTCTACGACGTCCGCCCCGAGGACCGCGTCTACCAGGGCATGACCATCGCGTTCGACTTCTCCATCGAGGAGATCTGGCCGACCTGGGCCGTGGGCGCCTCCCTGGTGGCCGGCCCCACCGACGACGCCCGACTGGGACAGGGCCTCGCCGAGTTCCTGCAGCGCATGGAGATCTCCGTGCTCTACTGCGTGCCGACCGTCCTGGCCACCCTGGAGCACGACCTGCCCCGCATCCGCAGCATCCTGGTGGGCGGCGAGGCCTGCCCCGCCGACCTCGTGGAGCGGTGGTCCACCCCCGAGCGCCGGATGCTCAACACCTACGGCCCCACCGAAGGCACCGTGACGGCCACGTGGGGCGAGCTGGCCCCCGGACGGCCCGTGACCATCGGCAAGCCCCTGCCCACCTACGAGGTGCGGATCCTCGACGAGGAGATGAACGAGGTCCCCGACGGCGATCCGGGCGAGATCTGCATCGCCGGCCCGGGCGTGGCCCGGGGCTACGTCAACCTCCCGCACGTCACCGAGGAGCGCTTCCGCCCGCACCCGGACGGACCCCGGGCCGGGCGGATCTACCGCACCGGCGACCTGGGCCGGTTCATGCCCGACGGCGAGATCGAGTACCTCGGCCGCGCCGACAGCGAGGTGAAGATCCGCGGCCACCGCGCGGACCTGCAGGAGATCGAGAACGTGCTGCGCCGGGAGGACGCGGTGGCGGACGCCGCCGTGAAGCTCACCTCCGGCGGCGACGACGTCGTGGCGTTCCTCACCCTGCGCGCCCCGGTGCGCGACGAGCGCGCCCTCTTCGAGCTGCTCCACGACTCCGTGGTCGCGGCGCTGCCGCCGTACATGGTGCCGTCCTTCTACGAGATCCTGCCCGCGATGCCGATGATGGTCAGCGGCAAGGTGGACCGGAAGAACCTGCCGGACCCCAGCACGCCCCGCTTCGTGACGACGATGGGCCTGGTCCCGCCGCAGACGGACACCGAGTGGGGGATCACGGAGGTGTGGTCGAAGGTCTTCCGCATCCCCGAGGACCAGCTCTCCGTCGAGGCGGACTTCTTCATGGAGCTCGGCGGGCACTCGCTGCTCGCCGCGACCGCCACGTCCGAGCTGCGCCGCGCGCACCCCGACCAGGACATCTCCATCGCGGACATCTACACCTACCCGACCGTCCGGGACCTGGCGCGCCAACTGGACGCCGCCCCGGCGGTCGTCCCCGCCGCGGCCGCCCCGGACGACCGCCCCGCGCCGCTGCACCACACCAGCGGACGCGTGGCGCTGTGCGGCCTCGCGCAGGTGACGACGATGGTCCTGGCGGCCATGCTCGTCGGCTCCCCGCTCGCCGCGGTCCTGTACTCCTACGGCGGACGGTTCAGCTACGCCCTGATGTGGGACATGCTCCTCGTCGGCGTCCTGGTCTCCGTGCTCGCCCGCTTCTTCCTGCCGTTCCTCGGCTCCCGGGTGCTGGGGCGCCTCGTCAGACCCGGGCACCACGCCCTCTGGGGCAGGCAGTACTTCCTGCTGTGGTGCATCGACGGGCTGACCCGGCTCTCCCCGCTCAACCTCCTGACCGGCACCCCGATGGCGGCCGTCTACCTGCGCCTGCTGGGCGCCAGGATCGGCCCGGACGCCCACGTGGGCACCGCAGCCATCGGCCTGCCCTCGCTCGTCACCATCGGCTCCCGCGCCAGCATCGGCTACAACTCCTCCGTGCAGACCGCCCAGGTCGAGGAGGGGTGGGTGACCATCGCGCCGGTGCACATCGGCGACGACGCGTTCGTGGGCGCCAACGCCCTCCTGCAGCCCGGTGCCCGGGTCGAGGACGGTGCCCGCCTGGCCGAGCAGTCCCTGGCCTCCCGCAACCAGACGATCCCCGCCGGCGAGCACTGGCTGGGCTCCCCGGCCCGGCCCGGTGACGGCGACGACGAGCTGCTCGAGCGGATGGAGCGGCGCCCGCTGCCCAGCGGCCGCTGGCCCGCCCCGCTCGCGGCCGGGCTGCTCCTGGGCTGGATGGTCCTCGAGCTGATGCCCTTCGTCCTGGTGCTCCCGTCCTTCCTGATGATCTGGATCGCGGCCCTCGAGTTCGGCCTCCCCGCGGGGCTCGCACTCACCCCGGCGGTCGGCATCGTCTACGTGCTCACCGTGTGCGCCGTGGTCGCGGTCGGCCGGAAGATCGTCCTGCGCCGGACGCCCACCGGCATCCACCCCGTGCGCAGCGGACTGGGCGTGCGCAAGTGGATGGCCGACCAGCTGCTCTCCACCAGCCTGGAGAGCACGAACGCCCTGTACGCCACGCTGTACACCGTGCCCTGGCTGCGCGCCCTGGGCGCCAAGGTCGGTCCCCGCTCCGAGGTCTCCACGGTCGGCCACATCGACCCGGACCTCCTCACCCTCGGCGAGGGAAGCTTCGTCGCGGACATGGCCAGCGTGGGCAGCGCCGTCTACCACCACGGCCACCTGTACATGGAGCGCACCGTGGTGGGCGACCGCTCGTTCGTGGGCAACGCCGCGTTCGTGCCCTCGGGCACCCGGATGGGCGAGGACTCCCTGGTGGGCGTCGCCTCGGTGCCCCCGGCCGACGTGCCGGACGGCACGTCCTGGCTGGGCTCGCCCGCCATGTTCCTGCCGCGCCGGCAGGACAGCGGCAACTACGACGAGAGCCTCACCTACCGGCCGAAGCGCGGCAAGGTGGCGGCCCGCCTCGTCATCGAGGCGCTGCGCATCACGGTCCCGCCGGCCCTGATCGGGCTGATCGGCTACCTGGGCCTGCTCGCGTCGGTGGCCCTGGTGCCCGAGCTGACGCTGCTCGGCTTCGTCGCGGTGCTGCCGCTCATCGCGCTGGCCACCGGCCTGACCGTGGTCCTCGCCGTCGTCGTCCTGAAGTGGGCGATCGTGGGCCGGTACCGCCAGCGCGTCGAGCCGCTGTGGGACAACTTCGTCCGGCGCAGCGAGTTCGTCACCGGCGTGTACGAGTCCGCGGCGGTCCCCGCCCTCATCGGCGGTCTCGTGGGCACGCCCCTGATCGGCCCGGTCCTGCGGCTGTTCGGCGCCCAGATCGGCCGGCGGACCTACATCGGCACCACCTACCTGACCGAGTTCGACCTCGTCCACATCGGCGACGACGCAGCCGTCTCGACGGACGTGTCGCTGCAGACGCACCTCTTCGAGGACCGCGTGATGAAGATGTCCCACGTGGAGATCCTGCCCGGGGCCAGCGTCGGGGCGCGCTCGATCGTGCTCTACGACACGACGGTCGGCGCGGGCGCCTCGGTGGACGCGCTGTCACTGGTCATGAAGGGCGAGCAGCTGCTGCCGCACACCGCCTGGCGCGGCATCCCGGTGCGGTCGGCGGCGGCCGCGCTGACCTCGGGACGATGACCCGGCCATGAACGCCGAGCCGGTGTCCCCGCGACCCGTTCCCGGGTCACGGGGACACCGTTCCTCCTCCGACCGGAACGCTCCGGGCGGGCGCGCGTCAGGCGCTGCGCATGTGGCCCATCAGCTGGGTGATCTGGGGGGAGGGCGGCGCTCCGAGCTCGTCGGCCATCGTGCTGCAGAAGCTGCGGAAGGTCTGCAGGGCCGGCGCGTTGTTGCCCAGGCCCAGGTCCGCCTCGATCGAGACGCGGACCGCGCTCTCCCGCAGGGGGTCGAGGGCCCGGACGTTGTCGGCGAGCACGTGGGCCCGGTAGAAGTGCCCGTGCTCCAGGGAGAGCCGGGCGAGGTGCTCCACGGCGTTGACGTACAGGGTCCGGAGCCGGTCCTGCTCGGCCATGACCCAGCCGTCGTACCAGCCGGGCAGCAGCTGCGCGCCATCGGGGGACAGGAACCAGGGGTCCTCTTTCACGGGTTCCGTGGCGGTGGCCGCCCGGTGCAGGGACTCGCGCAGCTCGTGCAGGTCCACGGTGACCCACTCCGCCAGCGCGATGTTGTTGCCGCGGGCCCCGACGGCCCCGGGCACCTGGCGGGAGATGTTGAAGACGGTGGTGCGGAGGCTGCCCATCGCCCGCTCCGCGGTCCGGTCGGGCCACAGCAGCTCGCCGAGGAAGCGGCGCGGCTTGGGACCGAGGACGGCGAGAGCGGCCAGCAGGCGCTGCTGCCGGTGGCCCAGGGCCAGCACGGTGCCGTCGAGCTCGACCTCGACGTTGCCGAGAAGCCGCAGCCTGATCGAGTGTTCCCCATCCATTGTCATGATCCCCCACTGTCATGATCATTTTCCCCGGTGCGCCCGGCGCCTGCCTTCCCCCGAAGGCCGTGGTCCGAGCACCGTCCTCTCCGGTCCCGCGGACCAGGATCCAGGTCCGCCGCGAGAGAGGGTTCAGGCACCGATGATCCCGGGCGACGGCCCGTGAGTCAAAAGCGAACGCCCGGAGGGCGTCAAAAGCAAACGAAGAACGCCGTGGCCGGCACGCGACCCTGCTGCAGGGTGGCGCGCAGGCCCACACAGTGGTATACGACTGATCCCCGGCCGGTGGCACCGGCCGGGGCACGAGTTCAGGAGTTCTGCCGATGACCGACCAGCGACCCGTCACGGGCGTCCGCACGGACCCCCTCGGGAACATCGTCGCGCTGTGCAATCCCGCCGAGGTGTGGTCCCCGCGGTCGACCACCCGGATCATCCGGGACATCGAGAGCGGGGTCCACCTCTACTACGTCCCGGGATCGTCGGGGCAGCTGCGCGTCCGCGTGGTGTCCGCCGGGTGCGAGAAGCGGCTGTGGGCCGCTTCGGAGGACACCGTCTGCAACAACCTGCACGACCTCCCGTCCGTCTGACCTGCGCGGTCCGGTCCCCGGGTCCGCGCCGCACGGCACGGAACCGGACGGACCGCACGGCACGGGACCGGACGGACCGCACGGCACGGACGGCTGCCTGCGGCACGGGGTGCCCGAGGACGGACGCGCTCCGGCACCCCGTGCCCGGGCCCCCCGTCGTCGTGCGGGGCGCGGGCTCAGAGGAAGCGCACGAGCTCCGCCGCGATGCCCGTGTAGGTGGCCGGGGTCAGCCCGGACAGGCGCCGCTCCGCGGCCGGGGACAGGCCCAGGCCCGCCACGAACTCCTGGAGGCGCGCCGCGTCCACCCGGCGGCCCCGGGTCAGGTCCTTGAGGCGCTCGTAGGGGTTGTCCATGCCCTCGACACCGGCGATCGCCTCGGCGCGCATGACCATCTGGACCGCCTCCGCGAGGACCTCCCAGTTCGCGTCGAGATCGGCGGCCAGGACCGCCTCCGCCACGTCCAGGCGAGCGAGCCCCTTGCTCACGTTGGAGACGGCGAGCAGGGAGTGCCCGAAGGCCACCCCGATGTTGCGCTGGGACGAGGAGTCCGTGAGGTCGCGCTGCCATCGCGACGTCACGAGGGTGGCGCCGAGGGCGTCCAGCAGGGCGTTGGAGAGCTCGAGGTTCGCCTCGGCGTTCTCGAAGCGGATGGGGTTGACCTTGTGCGGCATGGTGGAGGAGCCCGTGGCGCCCTCCACCGGGACCTGCTGGAAGTAGCCGATCGAGATGTAGGACCACACGTCGGTGCAGAAGTTGTGCAGGACCCTGTTGAACCGGGCGAGGTCGGCGTAGAGCTCGGCCTGCCAGTCGTGGGACTCGATCTGGGTGGTCAGCGGGTTCCAGGTCAGGCCCAGGCCCTCCACGAACTCGCGCGAGACCACCGTCCAGTCCGCGTCCGGGACGGAGGCGTAGTGGGCGGCGTAGGTGCCCGTGGCGCCGTTGATCTTCCCCAGGTACTCGGTGCGCTCGATCCGGGACAGCTGGCGGCCCAGGCGGTGGGCGACCACCGCCATCTCCTTGCCCAGGGTGGTGGGCGTGGCGGGCTGGCCGTGGGTGCGGGAGAGCATGGGGGTCTCGGCCGCGGACCCGGCCAGCGCCGCGACGTCGGCCACGAGCGCCCGGGCGGCGGGCAGCCACACGTCGGTCGTGGCGTCCTTGACGCCCAGGGCCCAGGCCAGGTTGTTGATGTCCTCGGAGGTGCAGCCGAAGTGCACGAGGGGGACGAGGTGCTCCAGCCCCAGGGCGGGCAGCCGGCGGCCGATGTAGTACTCCACGGCCTTGACGTCGTGGACCGTCACGGCCTCGATCTCCGCGAGCTCCGCGACCGAGTCGGTGTCGAAGTCCGTGACGATCCGGCGCAGCCCGGCGGTCTGCTCCTCGGTCAGGGGCGCGAGGCCCGGCAGCACCGACCGCTCGGCGAGGTGCACGAACCACTCGACCTCCACGTGCACGCGGTTGCGGTTGAGGGCGGCCTCGGAGAGGTGGTCGACCAGCGGCGCGACCACGGGCTGGTAGCGGCCGTCGAGGGGCCCCAGCGCGACGGGCGGGACGGCGGCGGCGAGCGCCGCGCGCCCTGAGGACAGGATGCGATCGGTGTTGGGCATGGGCACATTCTTCCACGGCGCCCGCGCGCCCCCGGGCGGACGAATTGTCGTCCGCCGCCAACTTTCGCGGAACCCGGTTGTAGCTTTCGCCCCGAAAAGCAGCGGGTCGTCCGGAGGGGCGTCATCCACCGGGAGAACCCCGGGGGTGCGGGGATAGCATGACCTCCATGAGTACCAGCGACGCTACCCGCACCCTGGCCGGCACCGCCCCGGCCTCGGGCCCGGCCACCGCCACCACCCCGGCGGTCCGGCCGCGCCCGGCTCTGTCCCGACTTCCCCGCTACGCGGCCGGCAAGCCTCCGGTCGTGGTGGACGGGCTCGTCTCCTACAAGCTGTCCTCCAACGAGAACCCGTTCGGGCCCGTGCCCGCCGTCAAGGAGGTCCTGGCCGACTGGGACGCGGTGCACCGCTATCCCGAGACGACCTCCGCGGAGCTGCGGGAGGTCCTCGGCGAGTTCCTCGGCGTGCCCGCCGAGGACATCGTCACCGGCGCCGGCAGCCTCGGCGCTCTCAACCAGCTGCTCGGCGCCTTCGTGGGCGCCGGCGAGGACGGCACCCCGGACGAGGTGGTGCACGCCTGGCGCTCCTTCGAGGCCTATCCGATCAGCATCGGGCTCTCCGGCGGACTGGGTGTCCCGGTCCCGAACCGCCGGGACGGCTCCCACGACCTCGAGGCCATGGCCGCCGCGGTCACCGGGCGGACGAAGGTCGTGCTGCTGTGCACGCCGAACAACCCGACGGGCCCCAGCCTCACCACCGCGCAGGTCGAGGAGTTCCTCGCCGCCGTGCCGCGCGACGTCGTCGTGGTGATCGACGAGGCGTACCACGAGTTCCAGCGCCGCGTCGACCTCGTCAACGGCGTCGACCTGTACCGCCGGCACCCCAACGTCGTCGTGCTGCGGACGTTCTCCAAGGCGCACGGGCTGGCCGGCCTGCGGATCGGCTACTCCGTGGCCGGCCAGGAGATCACCCAGTACCTGCGCCAGGCGTCCCCCGCGTTCTCCGTGACCGACCTCGCCCAGCGGGCGGCGATCGCGTCGGTGCGCCACTACGACCAGGTGGCCGAGCGCGTCCAGAGGGTCGTCGACGAGCGGGCGCGGGTCCTCGCCGGGCTCGACGAGCTCGGCTGGCCGTACCCGCAGACGCAGGCCAACTTCGTCTGGCTGAACCTGGGGGAGCACAGCGGGGGCTTCGCCGAGCTGTGCGACGCCCACGCCCTATCCGTGCGACGCTTCGGCGCCGAGGGCGTGCGCGTGACCATCGGGGAGCCGGAGGCCAACACCCGGTTCCTGGAGCTGTGCGCGCAGTTCCCCCACCCGCCCGTGCTCTGATCCGCGGCCGCGCCGGCCCGGCTCCCTCCCGAGCAACCCGAAAGGACGTCCTGCCCATGGATGCCGCTCCATCGTCCCCGGCCGACCCCGTGCCGGCCCGCACCGTGCCGACACCGGAGGTGCGCACGCGCCTGGTGCGGCTCCTCGACCGGGACGGCCGCCTGAGCGAGGACCCGGTCCTGTCCCCGTACGTGCGCGACATCGGCGCCGGGGAGCTGCGCGAGCTGTACCGCTCGATGGCGCTGGCCCGGCGCTTCGACGAGGAGGCGACCAACCTCCAGCGGCAGGGGCAGCTGGTGCTGTGGGCGCCGATGCGCGGGCAGGAGGCCGCCCAGGTGGGCTCCGCCCGCGCGCTGCGCCCGGCCGACCACGTGTTCCCGACGTACCGCGAGCACGCGGTGGCCATCGAGCGGGGCGTCGAGCCCGCGGAGCTGCTCACCGTGTTCCGCGGGCACAGCGCCGGTGGCTGGCGGCCGAGCCGGCACCACATGAACGTCTACTCGATCGTGCTCGGCTGCCAGGTCCCGCACGCCGTGGGCTACGCCATGGGCATCGACCTGGACCGGCGGACGGCCGAGGCGGAGGGCCGTGAGGCCGAGCCGGCGGCCGCGGTCGTCTACTTCGGGGACGGCACCTCCACCCAGGGCGAGGTCCACGAGGGCATGGTCTTCGCCGCGTCCTACGACGCCCCGGTGGTCTTCTTCGTGCAGAACAACCAGTGGGCCATCTCGGTGCCCTTCAGCACCCAGTCCCGCGTGCCCCTGGCCGAGCGTGCCGCGGGGTACGGCTTCGAGGGGATCCGCGTGGACGGCAACGACGTCCTCGCGGTCCTGGCGGCCTCGCGGTACGCGCTCGAGAAGGCCCGGGCCGGCCAGGGCCCCGTGCTCGTGGAGGCCGAGACCTACCGGCTCGGCGCCCACACCACCGCGGACGACCCCACGAAGTACCGCCGGCGGGAGGACGAGCACCACTGGAGCGAGCTCGACCCGCTGCTCCGTCTCGAGGCGCACCTGCGCGAGGCCCACGGCACCGGCGACGACTTCTTCGCCGACGTCGCGGCCGACGCCCAGGCGTTCGCCGACCAGGCCCGCGCCCTCGTGCTGGCCATGGACCCGCCGGCGTTCGAGGACTTCTTCGACCGGCCCTACGCCGAGCCCCACTCCCTCGTGGAGGAGGAGCGCGCCTGGTACGCGGCCTACCAGGCCGGCTTCGACGACACCGACACCCGCACCGACGACGACGCCGCCGGGCCGGGCACCGCCGGGCCGGACCGGGGCACGCAGGCCGCGGGACTGACCGTGGCCGCCGACCCCGTGGCCGGGGCCCCCGACCCGCGGACCGCCGGCACCCAGGAGGACCTCGCATGAGCACCGCCCCCGACCTGACGATCGCGAAGGCGGTCAACGCGGGCCTGCGCCGGGCCATGGAGGAGAACCCCCGGGTGCTGCTCATGGGCGAGGACATCGGCTCCCTGGGCGGCGTCTACCGCGTCACCGAGGGGCTCAAGGCGGACTTCGGCGCCCACCGGGTGATGGACACCCCGCTGGGGGAGGCCGGGATCGTGGGCACCGCCATCGGGCTCGCCCTGCGCGGCTACCGGCCCGTGTGCGAGATCCAGTTCGACGGCTTCTCCTTCCCGGCGTTCAACCAGATCACCACGCAGCTGGCGAAGATGCGCAACCGCACCAACGGGGACGTCACCGTCCCGGTGACGATCCGCATCCCGTACGGCGGGGTCATCGGCTCGGTGGAGCACCACTCGGAGTCCCCCGAGGCCCTGTTCGCGCACACGGCGGGTCTGCGCATCGTCACGCCGTCCAACGCCCAGGACGCCTACTGGATGACCCAGCAGGCCATCGCGTGCGAGGACCCCGTCATCGTCTTCGAGCCCAAGCGGCGGTACTGGCTCAAGGGCGCGGTGGACGTCGAGCGCCCGACCGCCGACCCGTTCTCCGCGCAGGTCGTCCGCCCGGGCGAGGACGCCACCGTGGTGGCCTGGGGTCCCCTCGTGCCCGTCGCGCTCGCGGCGGCGGAGGCCGCTGAGGAGGACGGCCGCAGCGTCGAGGTGATCGACCTGCGCTCGCTGTCGCCCATCGACTTCGACACCCTCGAGGACTCCGTGCGACGGACCGGCCGCCTCGTCGTCGCCCACGAGGCCCCGACCTTCGGCGGTCTCGGCGGGGAGATCGCCGCCCGCCTCACCGAGCGGGCCTTCTACTCCCTCGAGGCACCGGTGCTGCGGGTGGGCGCCTTCCACCTGCCGTACCCGGTGGCCGCCGTCGAGGACCGGTACGTGCCGGACCTCGACCGGATCCTCGAGGCCCTGGACCGGTCCTTCGCCTACTGATTCCGCCGACCCGGTCGCCGGACCCCGGGTCGGCGGCACCGCCGCCGACCCGGGTGCCGCGCGAGAGAGGAAGTACTGACATGCCCCAGATCTTTAACCTGCCCGACGTCGGCGAGGGCCTGACCGAGGCGGAGATCCTCGCGTGGAAGGTCGCACCCGGGGAGACCGTCACGGTCAACCAGGTGCTCGTCGAGATCGAGACCGCGAAGTCCGTGGTCGAGCTGCCGTCCCCGTACGCCGGCACCGTCCTGGACCTGCTGGCCGCCGAGGGCAGCACGGTCGAGGTCGGCACCCCCATCATCGCCGTGGGCTCCCCGGGCGAGTCACCGGAACCCGCGCCGGCCTCCGGTGTCCCCGGGGTGCTGGGGGAGGGCGGGGCGCCGGGCGCCGGTGCGGACCGACCGCTCGTCGGCTCCGGGCCCAAGGCCGACCCGGTGCGCCGGCGCCGCCGGGCGGCCCAGCCCCCGGCGCCCGAGGCCGAGCCGGAGTCCCCGCGTCCGGCGGGCTGGACGGAGAAGCTGTCCCGGGGCCCACTGGGGGGTGGGATCGGCACGGCGGCCCAGGGCATCGCCGGGCGCGCCGCCCGGCTGGCCGAGGACAGCGGCGTCTGGCGCCGGCCCGCTCGGGGCGAGGGACCGGCGCCCACGGCGGTCGAGAGCGTCCCGCGCCGACCCGCGCTGGCGAAGCCTCCCGTGCGGAAGGCCGCACGGGACCTGGGCGTCGACCTCGCCGACGTTCCCGCCACCGGCGCCGCCGGGCAGATCACCAAGCAGGACCTGCTGGCCCACGTGGCGCGGCTCGGCGAGGCCGGGGAGCGGCGCCGCCCCGCGGCCCCGGAGGAGCGGATCGAGCGGATCCCCGTCAAGGGCGTGCGGAAGGCCACGGCGCAGAACATGGTGCGCAGCGCGTTCAGCGCCCCGCACGCCTCGGTCTTCGTGGAGGTCGACGCCACGCGCACCATGGAGTTCGTCCAGCGGCTCAAGTCCGCCCCGGACTACGAGGGCGTCAAGGTCACGCCCCTGCTGGTGCTCGCGAAGGCCGTCCTGTGGGCCGCGGCCCGCAACCCGATGGTCAACGCGACGTGGACGGACGAGGAGATCCTCGTCAAGCACTTCGTCAACCTGGGCATCGCGGCGGCCACGCCGCGCGGGCTCATGGTCCCGAACGTCAAGGACGCCCAGGACCTCTCGCTGCGCGAGCTGGCCGTGGCCCTCGATGAGCTCTCGCGGACCGCCCGGGCGGGACGGACCCAGCCGGCGGACATGCAGGGCGGCACCCTGACCGTGACCAACATCGGGGCTCTCGGCCTCGACACCGGCACGCCGATCATCAACCCCGGCGAGGTGGCGATCATCGCGTTCGGGAGCATCAAGCAGAAGCCGTGGGTCGTGGACGGCGCCGTGGTGCCCCGCTGGGTGACCACGCTGGGCGGCTCCTTCGACCACCGCGTGGTCGACGGGGACCTCGCGGCCCGCTTCACCGCGGACGTCGCCCGGATCCTCGAGGAGCCGGCGCTGCTGGTGGAGTGAGCCCCGGCCCGTGCGGTCCGCGGCACGGCAACGGCCCCGCACCGATCGGTGCGGGGCCGTGTGCTGCGTCGTCGACGCGCGTGCCGCCACGTCCTGTGGCTCTCCCCGCCGGGCCGTGGCCCGACGCCGCACCGACGTGGAACAGGGCGGTTGCTTCCCGTGCCCGGCGTCCCATCTGCTGCGGACCCGTGATTGAAATCCCCCCAGACACAATCACACATCTCATTCACGATGGATCACTCGTGCGACGCCGGCCGCGGTGGCAACCTGCCCGTCGGTCCCCGGCACTGCTGCCGGAGACCTGTCCCCCCACGCCCGGAGCGCCGCCTCAGTGCGACCTCCTGACGTCCAGGACTGGGACCAGTATTGCGGAGGTCTGGACAAAAGTCTGTCCCCCGAAGTGCGCATGACGGGGCATGACCGCGGTCGGGCGGGCCACGCCGCCCGTAGGCTGGGCGCATGCCTGCGCACCTGCCGCCCCGTCCCTCGGCACGCTCCGCGGTGCCGCCGTTCCGGGTGATGGAGATCCTCGCCGACGTCGAGCGCCTGCGGGCCGCCGGCCGGGACGTCGTCTCGCTCTGCGCGGGCGAGCCCTCCGGCGGCGCCCCGGGCCCCGTGGCGCGGGCGGCCGCCCGGGTGCACGCCCGCAACGAGGGGCTGGGCTACACCCCCGCCCTCGGGATCGAGCCGTTGCGCCGGGCGGTGGCCGGCCACTACGCCCGGTGGTACGGACTCGACGTCCGTCCCGAGGACGTCGCGATCACCACGGGGGCCTCGGGGGCGCTCGTGCTCTCCTTCCTGGCGGCGTTCGACGCGGGGGACCGGGTGGCGGTGTGCCGCCCGGGCTACCCGGCCTACCGCAACACCCTGGCCGCCCTGGGCGCCGACGTGGTGGAGCTCGACTGCGGGGCGGCGACCCGCTTCCAGCCCACGCCCGGGATGCTCGACGCCGCGGTCGCCGCGCACGGGCCGCTGCAGGGCCTGGTGGTGGCGGGTCCGGCGAACCCGACCGGCACCGTGCTGGAGCCCGCGGAGCTGGCGGCGCTGGCCCGGTGGTGCGCCGCGCACGGCACGCGCCTGATCAGCGACGAGATCTACCACGGGATCGTGCACACCGCCCCGAAGGACGGTGCTCCCCGCGACGGCGGGCCGTACCGGGGCACCAGCGCGTGGGAGCACGACCGCGACGCCGTGGTGATCTCCTCCTTCTCCAAGTACTGGGGCATGACGGGATGGCGGCTGGGCTGGGCCCTGCTGCCCCGGGACCTCGCGGCCGCGGTCGACGCGCTGGCCGGCAACCTCAGTCTCTGCCCGCCCGCCGCCGCGCAGCTCGCCGCCGTGGAGGCCTTCACCCCGGACGCCTGCGCCGAGGCGGACCGGGCGGTGGAGCAGTTCGCCCGGTCCCGGAGCCTGCTCCTGGACGCGCTCCCCGCGCTCCGGTGGGGGGAGGTCGCGCCGGCGGACGGGGCGTTCTACCTCTACGCCGACCTCGGGGAGCAGCTCGAGCGGCACGGCAGCTCCCTGGAGTGGTGCCGGCGGCTGCTGGAGGCGGAGGCCGTTGCCGTGGTGCCGGGCCTGGACTTCGACGCCGCGCGAGGCCACCGCACGGTCCGGCTGTCCTTCGCCGCGGGGCCCGACCGGGTGGAGGAGGCCCTCACCCGGATCCTCCGGTTCCAGTCGCGGCTCTGAAGCACCCGGCCAGGTGCCCGGGGAGCACCCCGGTGCGGAGCAGGAACCGGTGCGCTGTGGTGCGACCCACGAACACGAGTCCCAGCTCCTTGAGCCGCGCGGCCAGATGGTCCCCCTCCGGGGAGCGGCGGGACTCCTCCAGCACGGTCGGCGGCGGCTCGGCGACGCCCGGCCGGAGGTCCCCGACCTGCTCCGCCCAGTTCTCGGACCCGAGTCCGCGGCAGGCGCGGGCGTTGTGCACCACGGCCTCGATCTTGACCCGGTTGCGGATGACCGCGGGATCCAGGAGCAGCTCGTCGACGTCGTCCTCCGTCATCCGGGCGATCTCCTCGGGGACGAAGCCCCGCAGCGCCCGGCGCAGACCCTCCCGGCGCTGGGCGATGCTCCAGCGGGCCAGGCCCGCCTGGAAGATCTCCAGGCTGAGGGCCTCGAACCAGCCGGCGGAGTCCGCGGGCAGTGCGCCCCAGCGCCGGTCGTGCTCCTCGAGGGCGGCCGGGCCCGTGGGGGCCCAGGGGCAGCGGCGCAGGCCGTCCCCGCAGAGCACGGCACGGAAGGCGTCGGCGGGTGAGCAGGGGTCGGCGGGCGGGCGGTCGTCGGTGTCGGGCGAGTGCCGGGCGTCGCCCCGGACGGCGGTGTCGGGCGGGCGGTCGTCGGTGCCCGGGGAACGGTGGTCGGCGGGCGGGCGGCCGCCGTCGGGGGAGGAGCGGTCGTCGGCGGGGTGCGGGTCGTGCCCGGCGGAAGCGGTGTCCATGGGGCCACGGTAGGAACGCCGGGACGGCGGGCCGGGGGGCGCGCGGCCCCCTGTGGACGGTGCCGACCGTGCCCGGGGCGCCGGCTCGCGGGTGCAGTGCGGGCGCCCGCACCGTGCGCGGTGCAGCCGGTCAGAACCGGGAGACCTCGCCCGTGGTGTCGGCGATCTCGATGGCCACGGGCTCCTCGTCCCCGGCGTTGCCGTCGTGCACGATGAACACCGCGGCGGGCTCTCCCTCCGGGAAGGCGCGGATCGTGACCGACCCCGAGGTCGCGGCGTTGAGCACCTCCATGGCCTGGCGGGTGGCCGCGCGCAGCACCGCCGTGGGCAGGGGCTTGCCCCGTTCGTCCAGGATGTCCACCAGCACGCCCCGGGCCCGCGCCGCCCGCGTGACCTCGAGCAGGTAGGGGGTGGCGATCGAGCGGCCCCGGATCGAGTCCCGCAGCTGGGCCTCGGTCAGCCGGAACTGCTCGATCTCGTACTCGGAGACCGGGGAGGGGTCGTGCGCGATCCGCTCGAGCAGCCCGCCCGCGAGGCGGCGCACCTCGTGCACGCGCTGCACGGAGGCGTTGACCGTGTCCTGCTCGGCCTCGTCGTGGGAGCGCGCCGAGATCACCATGTCCCGGGCCTCGGCGAACGCGGCGGAGGCGCGGTCGTACTCCCGGGCGATGAGCTGGCTCGCGAGCAGCAGGGCCGCGGCCGCCGCGTTCGTCAGCGCCGCGTCCCACAGGCCCAGGGCGGAGCGGGCGCCCCACGTCATGGACACGGCGACCGCGATGACGAGCGTGGCCCAGCCCCACCCGGCGCGGCGCCGGATGCCGAGGACCACGAGAAAGCCGTCGAAGCCCAGCGTGAACCACTGGCCGCCGAACAGCTCCGCCTGGGGGTTCAGCGCGTCGTAGGAGCGCTGGATCGACACCAGCATGAGGAGCACGCCCAGGGCCGCGGGCAGGTCCGGCAGGCGGCGCTGCCCGTACGGGTACACGACCAGCGCCACCGCGATCACATAGGTCATGAGCGCGGCCTGCATGAGGTCCGGCTTGTCCATGCTCTTCGTCTGCAGGATCCCGAGCACCACGGGGATCAGGAAGAACACCGCGGCGGCCACCAGGCTCAGGGGATGGAAGAGCGTGCGGGAGATCACGGTTGCGCGTCCCGGGGCCAGAGGATCGTGACGCGGGTGCCCCGGCCCGGTGCGCTGTCGACGTCCACCGCGCCGCCCACGTGGCGCACGTTGCCCAGGATGGACACGCGCACCCCGAGCCGCCGGGAGTCGATGCTGCGGACCTGGAAGCCGCGGCCGCGGTCCACCACCTGGAAGCGCAGGAAGAAGCCCTCGGGGTTGAGGGGGGTGGGCGGGCACACGCCGCCGTCCATGGTCACGAAGGTGACCTCCGTGCCGGCGTGGCGGGCGCTGTTGGAGACCGCCTCGGTGACCGCCTGCACGAGCGCCTGCGCCGTCTCCACGGGGATGAGGGGCCGCGGCTGGCCGGGGGGCCTGATGTAGGGGGTGATGCTGTTGAAGCGCACGCGGTTGCGCCACGGGGACAGGGACTCGAGCAGGTCGTCCAGCAGGGTGTGCACCATGGTGGTGCCCTTGCCCTCGGCGCGGCGCTCCTCGAAGGCGAGGACCTCCAGGGCCCGCTGGGCCAGCTCCCGGGTGCGCCGCTGGACGGGCCCCGGGGCCCGTCCGGCGTCGAGCAGGGCGGCCATGACGTTGTCGTGGATCAGGCGGTCCAGCCGCTCCTGCTCCTCGGCCTGGGAGCGGGAGCGGTTCAGCTGCAGCTCCTGCGCGATCGCGGCCGCGTAGACCTGGTCCGCGTTCTGCCCGCCCTTGTAGACCAGGCTGATCAGCACCACGAGGACCACGCCGAAGGCGATCCGACTCGTGGCGTCGAACAGCACGCCCATCACGTCCGCCGACTCCGTGGTGCGCACCATGACCAGGACGTAGAAGACCGTGACGGACGCCAGGTAGGCCACGGCCAGCTCGATGCTCCACGCGACCACGGTGGCGGCGGCCGCGAGCAGGATGAACGGCTCCACCCACGGGTCCTGCGGCGGAGGGGCGCCCGTCCAGGCGAGCGGGAGGGTCAGGACCGCGAGCGCCACGAGCACCGGGGCCGCGAGCACCGGCCACATCCGCACCTGCCGCCTGACGCCCTGGAGGAGCATGGCGCCACCGTTGGCCAGGAGCGCCAGCAGGAACACCAGGTGCCACCGCTCGAAGGCGCGCAGCTGGTCCCCGACGATGGTGAGGGCTTCCAGGGACAGCGCGACGACGACCAGCCCGTGGCAGATGTTCGCGAGCAGGTGGATGCGGTAGGAGTTCATCCCCAGCTCCTGCGGCGAGGTCGGCACCAGGAGGTTGCTGCGGCGCCTTCGGGCGGGGACCTTCCGGTAGGCGAGCGGGGGCCCGGGCGCGGCGTGGCTCACGGAGCGGTGGTCCTCACCGCGGCGAGGGGCGGATCACAGATGCTTCTCCGCCGTGGTGATGTCCGCCGTGGGCTCCACGAGACCGTCCTCGATCGCCCGGATGCGCAGGTCGATCTTCGTGGGCGCCGGGCGCCCGACGCGCGCGTACTTCTCGCGGATGCGGTCGATGTTGGTCTTGACCGCGCTCTGCTTGATCCCCATCCGGCGGGCCACCTGGACCTGGGCGAAGCCGGAGGCGTAGAGCCGCAGGGTCTCCTGCTCCCGCGGGGAGAGGCTGGCCCGGGAGAACTCGACGTCCCCGTCGATCGCGGCGGCGAGCTCCTTCGTGATCACGGGCTTGCCCTCGGCGATGTTGCGGGCCTCCTCGATCGCGTGCTCGAGCGGGTCCGACTTGCGCACCAGGCCCAGCGCGCCGGCCCGCAGCGCCTCACGGATCAGCGCGGCGTTCTCGCCGATGCTGAAGATGAGCACCTTCATGCCGGCGGCACGCAGCAGCTCCACGTTGGTGGCGGGACGGGACATGTCGTCGAGGGACAGGTCCAGGAGCACGACCTCGCACTCGATCCGCTTGGCGCCCTGGGCGGTGAGGGCGGGGTTCTCGGGGTCCCGGCCCAGCTGGTCGAGGAGGCCGGGGACGCTGGAGGCCGATCCGACGAGCTTCACGTCCGCCTGCGAGGTCATGGAGACGAGGCGGACGCCCTCCCGGACGACCTCGTGGTCATCGACGACGGCGACAAGGGTGGACGGCATGGGTGGTTCCTCCGGGTGCTGCTCGATGGGCCGGTCCGCAGATTTCTGCGTGGGGGTGACGGATCTCACCGAGGTGCTCTGATTGTCCCCCCTTTTGTGGTCGGATGCGAACCCGACACGGTGCCGGGACGCAAAGTTACCGGGCCCGGTCCCCCCAGTCGTCCCCCCAGCGATCGACCCTGCGGTGGTAGCGGACGCCCCACAGCCCGCCGAGCACCGCCGCGAGCAGATCGACGACGAGCACGGCCAGGACCGCGAGCAGGCCCGGGACCAGCAGGTCGCCGATCAGCGCCTGGGCGGAGACGCCCACGGGCGCCAGGCCGACGGTGTCGGCCCACACCAGTCCCGCGACGGTGGCCACGGAGCGGCCGAACAGGGACCACAGCCACACGGACACGCCCTGCCGGGCCCCCGAGAAGCGTGCCATCCGCCCCGCGGCGTATCCGCCGCCCAGGAACGCGAGGAACTCGGCCAGGCCCAGGGCCGCCGCGCCCGTCCAGGCCGTCGCGGACCCGGCGGCGAGGTCGTCGACCACGCCGCCCACCCCCTCCACGAGCCGCAGCCCCAGCGCGGCCGCGGTGAGACCTGCCAGCGCGAGCAGCAGCCAGGTCAGGGCCATGGCGCTGAGCCAGCCGAAGAAGCCGGGGACCAGCTGGAGGCCCCCGAACTCCTCCCGCTGCCGGGCGAGACGGCTCGCGGCGTCGGCCGGGGCGCCGGTCGGGGCGCCGGGCCCGGGATCGTGGGGTCCGTGGGCGGACGGGACGGTGCCGTACCCGGCTGCGGGCGCGGCGCCGGGGGCCCCGACCGCGGGAGCCGGGTCCGTGCGCGGCCCCGGGTCCTCCGGGACCGGGCGCTGGGCGGTCACCGCCGGCAGCGGCCGGGTGTGCTGGTCGTCCTCGTCGTCGTACCAGGTCCAGTCCTCGGTCCCGCCGCTCCCGGCGCCTCCGTCCGGGGCGTCGTGCGGCGAGCTGCCGCCGGCCGGGGCGGCGAACCGGCTGACCGGGGGCAGCGGCCGGGTGGCGTCCGAGGAGTCGTGCGGACCGGTGTCCGACCAGGGCATCGGGTCGTCAGGGGAGGGCGAGCCGGGTGTCGAGGAGGGCGTCATGGCACCGGAGTCTACGGCCGGTCCCCGGGGCGGGCCCGGTGGGCCGTCCCGCCCGGCACGGGGTGTCGCCGGGCGGGGCGGCCGGAGGACGCCGCCGAGTAGGGTCGGGGTCAAGCCTGTCGACACCGTGCGCGAGTTCCTGCGCGCCCGTCCCTGGACCGCCAGCTACGACCCCGGCGTCCCTGCGGACCTGGAGCTGCCGGAGACGTCCCTGGTGCACATGCTCGAGCGCTCCGTCGCCCGCCACGGCGCGAGCACCGCGTTCGAGTTCTTCGGGGCCACGACGTCCTACGCCGCCCTGGGCCGGCAGGTCGACCGCGCGGCCGAGGGCCTGCGCCGGCTGGGCGTGCGCCGCGGCGACCGGGTCGCGATCGTCCTGCCCAACTGCCCGCAGCACGTCGTGGCGTTCTACGCGGTGCTGCGCCTGGGTGCCGTCGTCGTCGAGCACAATCCGCTCTGCACGGCTCCGGAGCTGCGCCACCAGTTCGAGGACCACGGGGCGCGCGTGGCGATCGTCTGGGACCGGGCGGCCGACCGGGTGCGCTCGTTGCCCGCGGACCTGCGGGCCGACGCGGTCGTGTCCGTGGACATCACCGCCGCGATGCCGCGCGCGCAGCGGCTGGCCCTGCGCCTGCCGCTGCCGAGGGCACGCGCCTCCCGCGCGCAGCTCACCGGCCCCGCCCCGGGCACGGTCCCCTGGCGGGATGTCCTGGCCGCCGACCCGATCGCCGTGGACCACCCGCGGCCCGCCGCCCACGACCTCGCGCTGCTGCAGTACACCTCCGGCACCACCGGCCTGCCCAAGGGGGCGATGCTCACGCACCGCAACCTCGAGTCCAACGCCCTCATGGGCCGGCACTGGCTCGGCTCCGGCGAGCACGAGGTGGTGCACGGGGTGCTGCCCCTCTTCCACGCCTTCGGCCTGACCCTCGGCGTGACGTTCGCGATGTCCCTCGGGGCGAGGCTCGTGCTCTTCCCGACCGTGCGCGCGGACCTCGTCCTCGGGGCGATGAAGCGTGCGCGGCCCACGGTCCTGCCCGCCGTGCCGCCGGTGTACCAGAAGCTCCTCGACGCCGCGCCGGGGCAGGGCGTCGACCTGCGCGGCATCCCGGTGGCCGTCTCCGGGGCCATGAGCCTGCCGGTCCCGCTCGTGGAGCAGTGGGAGCGGGCCACCGGGGGGATCCTGATCGAGGGCTACGGGCTGACCGAGTGCTCCCCGCTGGTGGCCTGCAATCCGCTCAACGACTCACGCCGGACGGGCTCCATCGGGGTCCCGTTCCCGTCCACCGAGGTCCGGCTCGTCGACCCGGACACCCTCGAGGACGTCCCCCGGGACCACCCGGGGGAGCTGTGGGTACGCGGCCCGCAGGTCTTCCACGGGTACTGGAAGCGCCCCGACGAGACCGCCCGGACGCTGACGGAGGACGGGTGGCTGCGCACCGGCGACGTCGTCACGGTCGACGACGCCGGGTTCCTGCGGGTGGTCGACCGGCTCAAGGAGGTCGTGATCACGGGAGGATTCAACGTGGCCCCCAGCGAGGTCGAGAACGTGCTGCGCCAGCACGACGCGGTGGAGGACGCCGCGGTGGTGGGGCTCGCCGACCCCGGCGGCAGCGAGGTGGTCGTCGCCGCCGTGACCCTCGTGCCGGGGGCCGAGCTCGACGAGGCGGCCCTGCGCGAGCACTGCTGGGCGGGACTCGCCCGCTACAAGGTCCCCCGGCGGATCGTGGCCGTCGAGGAGCTCCCGCGCACGATGCTCGGCAAGATCCAGCGCCGGGAGGTCCGCGAGCAGCTGCAGCGGGCGGGAGTGCGGCTGTGAGCCCGGGGCCTCAGGGCAGGTCCGCGTCCGGGGCGACGTCCCGGTAGGGAACCCGCCGGACGGACCGGATCCGCCCCAGCTCGCCCCATTCGTCGCGCCCGAGCCGCGCGATCGGCCGCAGCGCCCCCACCACGGGGCCCCGCTCGTCCATGGCCCGCTCGTCCACCACCACGTGGGTGACGGCGCCGAGGACCAGGAAGCTGTCACCCACCGGGATGGGGTCCGCGTGCAGCCGGCACTCGATGGCGGCGGGGGACTCGGCCACGCGGGGGGCGGCCACGGTGAGCGAGGGCTCACGGGTCAGTCCTACGGCGTCGAACTCGCTGAGCTCGGGAGGGTAGTCGGTGCCGGTCGCGTTGATCTGCTGGAACAGCTCCGCGGGCGCGAAGTTGACCACGAACTCCCGGCTCTGCCGGATGTTGCGGAGGCTGTCCTTCTCCCCGACGGAGACGAACTGGACGATCGTGGGCCGCTCCGAGGCCACCGTGAAGAACGAGTGCGGGGCCAGGTTGTCGACCCCCGCGGCCGAGAGGGAGCTGACCCACGCGATGGGGCGGGGGAGCACGAGGGACTTGACCGCCCGGGCGAAGGAGCCGTGCCGGTCGGCGGTGATGTCGGTGCGCATGGGCCCATTGCACCACCTCCACCGGTTCCGGTCACGGCGCACGGCCACCGAGTGCACGGTGACATCCTCTCCGATTGGAGTCCTTGGATGTCCTAATGAGGCGATTTCGGTGTACTCTGTGGATCAATACAGGGGAAGGTGGTCGACGACGACCCCTCCGACCGAGTGGAAGGACCAGGGTCCACGATGGAGATCCGGCAGCTCAACTACTTCATCGCCGTGGCCGAGGAGCGCCACTTCGGCCGCGCCGCCAAGCGCCTGCACATGGCCCAGCCGCCGCTGTCCCAGCAGATCCGCCAGCTCGAGGAGCAGCTCGGCGTGCGCCTGCTGGACCGGACCACCCGGCGGGTGGACCTCACCGCCGCCGGCCAGGTGCTCCTGGACCGGGGACGGCGGATCATCAACGAGATCGAGGCCCTCAAGGCCGACGTCTACCAGGTGGGCCAGGGCGCCACGGGCGTGCTGCGCGTCGGCTTCTCCGGCTCGGCGACCTACGGGGTGATGCCGCAGGTGGTGCGGCGGGCGAAGGAGGCGATGCCGGGGCTGTCCCTGGCGCTGCACGGCGAGATGCTGACGCCCGCCATGGAGGCGGGACTGCGGGACCACACCCTCGACGCCGCCCTGCTGCGCCCGCCCGTGGCCTCCGCGGACGTCGAGTACCGGGTCGTCGCGCGGGAGCCGCTCGTGGTGGCGCTGCCCTCCTTCAGCGCCCTCGCCATGGACCTGCCCGTGGCCGTGCACGAGCTGCAGGACCAGGACTTCATCACCTACCCGCCCGACTCCGTGCTCTACCGCACCGCGGCGGACCTCTGCCGCCAGGCCGGCTTCCAGCCCCGGATCGCCCAGGTGGCCGGGGAGACGTCCACGCTGCTGTCCTTCGTGGCCGCCGGCGGCGGGGTGGCCGTGGTGCCCGCCGGGGTGCGCGCCTTCCAGCTGGAGGGCGTCGTCTACCGCGACATCGAGCACTCGCCGCAGATCGAGCTCGCCGTCGCGTGGCGGCGCGAGGACCGCTCCGCCCTGCTGCACAACTTCATCGACGTCGTCGTCGACGCCCAGGCCGCCCCCGGATCCCCCGGCGGCGAGCCCGTCCCGTCCGCCCAGGAAAGGCCCGTCCGCCCATGAAGATCGCGACCGTCGAGGCGATCCCCTACTCGATCCCCTACGTCCACCCGCTGCACTTCGCCTCGGGCGCGGTCCACGCGGCGGACCACGTGCTGGTGCGGATCACCACCGACGAGGGGATCGTGGGCACGGCGGACACCCCGCCGCGGCCCTACACCTACGGTGAGACCCAGAAGTCCATCGTGGCCGTCGTGGAGGACCTCTTCGCCCCGCAGCTGGTGGGACTGGACGTCTTCGACCGCGAGAAGGTCCAGGCCGTGCTGGCCCGCACCATCCACAACCAGACCGCCAAGGGCGCGGTGGACATCGCGCTGTGGGACGTGATCGGCCAGGCCCTCGGCCGGCCGGTGACCAAGCTGCTCGGCGGCTGGACCGACTCGATGCGGGTCTCGCACATGCTCGGCTTCCAGCCCGCCCAGGAACTGCTGGACCTGGCCCTGGAGTTCCGCGAGACCTACGGCATCACCACGTTCAAGCTCAAGACCGGCCGGCACCCGGTCGGCCTCGACGTCGAGGCCGCGAGGGTGCTGCGCGAGGGCCTGGGCGAGGACGCCGAGCTCTACATGGACGCCAACCGCGGCTGGTCCGCCAACGAGGCCATGGAGGTCCTGCGCCGCACGGGCGACCTGGGCCTGCAGTTCCTCGAGGAGCCCGACGACGCCCGCGAGGTGCTCGGCCGCCGCCGCCTGGTGGAGAAGTCCACGATCCCCATCGCCGCCGACGAGTCCGCCCCGAACCTGGGGGAGGCCGCGAAGGAGATCCTCACCGGCGGGGCGAACCTGCTGGCCGTGAAGACCGCCCGCTCCGGGTTCACCGAGGCCGCCAAGATCGTCGGCATGGCCGAGGGCATGGGCGTGGACGTCTACGTGGGCAACCAGATCGACACCCAGGTCGGCACCGTGGCCTCCGTGGTCTTCGGCGCGGCCCTGGCCCACACCTCGAAGCGGGCCGGGGAGCTGTCCAACTTCCTGGACATGGCCGACGACCTCCTCGCCGAGCCCGTGGTCATCGCCGACGGCCGGATCCGCGTGCCGGACGTGCCCGGGGTGGGCACCGCCGTGGACGAGGACAAGCTCGCCCACTACCGCACCGACCGGTAGACCCGGCTCCGTGCCGCACTCCCCGCCCGAGGACCCGGATCCCGGATCCGGCCCGAACATCCAGCCCGACAACCCCGCCCGAGAACCCGGCCCGACGGAAGGACACACCGTGAAGTACCTGGTCCACATGGACATCGACCTCCCCACCGACATGCCCGCCGAGGAGGCCGCGGAGATCAAGGCCACCGAGAAGGCCTACTCCCAGGAGCTGCAGCGCTCCGGGAAGTGGCCCGAGATCTGGCGCGTGGTGGGCGAGTACGCCAACTACTCGGTCTTCGACGTCGAGTCCCACGACGAGCTGCACGACATCCTGCAGAACCTGCCGCTGTTCCCCTACATGGACATCACCGTGGTGCCGCTGGCCAAGCACCCCTCCGACGTGAAGTAGTGCCGTGACACAGTGCCGTGACGCCGCGGCATGACGCAGCGGCGTGAGGCGGGACGGCGCCGCCCCGCGCGAGGTGGCGGCCGACGGCGACCCGGCCACGGGTGCCGCCGTCGGCCGCCATCTCGCGGTCGTCCGGGGGCAGTGGTCGTCCGGGGGCAGTGGTCCTCCGGGGGCAGCGGTCCGGGGGCAGCGATCCGGGGGAGCGGTCATTCGGGGGAGCGGTAGCGGGCGGCGAGCTCGCTGCGGGAGCGGATCCCCAGCTTCCCGTAGATGCGCGTCAGGTGGTACTGGACGGTCTTCTCCGCGAGGAACAGGGCCCGCGCGGTCTCCTTGTTGGTGGCCCCGCCCGACACGAGCTCGGCCACGGCCTGCTCCTGGGCGGTGAGCTGCACTGCGGTGCGGCCCACGGCGGCGAGCACCGGGTCGGAGGGGTCGGGCAGGTTCCCGACGTCGAGCCCGGTCGCCTTGAGCTCGCGGTCGCAGCGCTCCACGTAGGTGGCGGCGCCCAGCGAGTCGTAGAGGTCCCGCGCGGTCCGCAGCACGGTGGACGCCAGGCGCCGCTTGCCCGCACGGCGCATGCTCTGCCCGAAGGCGAAGCTGATCCGGGCGCGCAGGTACGGGCGGTTGAGCCCGCCCAGGTGGCCCAGGGCCGCCTCGAAGTGCTCCCGCGCCGTGTCCGGATCCCCCTGCGCGGCGAGGATCCGCCCCCGGGCCCAGAACGTGCGGGCCTCGTCGGAGGGGATCCGCCGCTCGCGGCGCACGCGCTCGAACGCGGTGAGGAAGGCGTCCGCGTCCTCGAGCCGGTCGGTCATGACGAGGGCGTTGACGTAGGTGTCCTGCCACGGCCAGAAGGAGACCCGCTCGTCGGTCCACGGATCGATGTCCGTGAGCGGCTGCAGCACCCCCAGCGCGCTCTCGTAGTCGGCGCGGGCCTCGTGGAAGCGGGCCCGGGCGAGGCTGGCCGGGACCTGCATGGCCCGGTAGGTGCCCGGCTGCACGGCGGCCTGGGAGACGTAGTGGCGGGCCCGGTCCCAGTCCCCGCGCATCGACCACAGCTCCGCGGCGGTCCAGTACAGGAGCGGGCGGATGAGCGGCATCTGCGCGGTCTCGAGGCGCACCGAGGCGCGGGAGACCGTGGCCGCCGCGGCGTCCCAGTCGCCCAGCACCAGTTGGGTGCGGGCCAGCCAGGCCTCCGCCCACAGGGAGATCCGCAGGGACCCGCCCCGGTGCTCGGTGGGGACGGCCGCCTGGAAGCTGACGAGCGCCGTCTCGACGTCGTCGGCGCGCAGGGCGAGCCACCCGGCGCCCATCTGGAGGCGCTGCTTCTGGGCGTTCTCCGCCGCGTGCTCGAAGGCCCGCTCGTAGGACGCCTCGGCCTCCCGCACCCGGCCCTGGGCGAAGAGGCCCAGGCCGTAGATCGCCTCGGACTCGATGTGGGCGGGGGTGCCGGGAGCGGTGAGGGACATCGCGGTCTCCGCCCACCGGGTGATGACGGGCCCGTCCCAGGAGGCCACGCCGTGCAGCACGAAGCGCTGGGCAATCTGCGCGGCGGCCGCGGGGTCCCGCTGCCGGTTGCTCGTGCGCCACGCCATCTCGAGCTGGGTCTGCGCGCTGCGGTTCTGTCCCGACACCGTGGAGAGGTAGCCGAGCACCGACGAGCGCAGGGGGGAGGACGGCATGGCGTCCACGGCGGCCGCCCACATGCCGGCCTGGGCGATGTTGCCCGAGCCGACGAGGGCGTCCACGGCCCGGAGCAGACGGTCGTTGCGGGCGCGCGTGTCCGCGGAGAGCCGGGACGCCGAGAGCAGGGCCGTGGCGACGTCCTGCCAGGCCCCCACCATCGCCTGCCGCCCGGCGAAGGCCTCGAGCTCCACGGCCAGCGCCTCGTCGGGCCCCGGGGTGGCGGACACGCGGTGGCCGAGCCGCTCGCCCTCCTCGTGCACGGCGGTCGCGGACCGCCGGTGGAGCTCGATCCGCCGGCTCGGCACGATCAGCCCGTAGACGGCCTCCGCGGCGCCCGGCTCGAAGAACTGCACGACCGAGCGGGCCTGGTCCACGGACAGGTCCAGCAGCCCGGCGCGGTGGCCCTCGTCGAGCGCCTCCATCAGGGCGTCCACCCCGCTGACGTGGGCCACCTCGGACAGTCCCGCGCTGCGCCCCAGCACGGAGACGGCCTCGGCCGTGCGGACCAGGTCGGGGGAGGCCTCGGCGAGGACGCTGCGCACGCGGGCGCGCACCCGGGAGCTCGCCGGCAGGTCCGCGAACCAGGAGTGCCAGGTGTCCTCGGGCTGCTCGCGCAGCAGCTCGAGCACCTGCTGGGGGAGCCCGCCGGTGTGCCGGACGAGCCGGTGGGCGGCGGTCGCGCCGAGGTCGAGGCCGAAGTGCTGCCGGGCCGCGGCGCGGACCTCCTCCGCCCCGAGCGGCTCGAGGGGGATGCGCTGCACCTGGTGACCGGTGAGGAAGTCGAGCACCCCGGCCGGGACGTGCCAGGCCTGCGCGGGGTCGAGGGTCAGGACGAACATGACCCGCTTGCCGTGCAGCCGGCGCATCACGAACACCAGGATCCGCAGGGTCTGCTCGTCCAGCCGGTGGGCGTCGTCCACGGTGACCACCACGCTGCCGCGGGTCTGCAGGCTCTCGAGGTGGGTGCTCAGGGTGGCGGCGTAGTTCACGGCCTGCGCGGGGCTCAGGTCGGCGACCGGGGCCGAGGGCGGCGCGGGCTCACCGTCGAAGCCCCTGGACGAGCGCAGCGGCGTGGCGAGCATGAGCTGGCTGTACCCGGCCAGGGCGAGCTGGGACTCCCACTCGTCGCCGGTGGCGCTGAGCACGCGGACGCCTCGCGCGGCGGAGCGGCAGTGGTCGAGGAACAGCTCGAGCAGGGCCGTCTTGCCCGAGCCCAGCGGGCCGTCGAGCACCACCGTGCGGACGTGGCCCCTGCGCACGGTCCGCAGGACCTCGAGGAGCTCCTCCAGCGCGGCGGCCCGCCCGACCAGCGGGAACTCCTCCCCGGGTTCTCCGTGGTGCAGGCCCGCCGTCATGGCCGCGAGTCTACCCGGGGGCAGGGCGCGGCCACGCCGGCGGGCGTGCGCCCGGACGCGGCTCAGCCGAGGTCCCCGCCGGCGACCGGCAGGACGCTGCCGGTGACGTAGGAGGCCTCGTCGGAGGCGAGGAACACGATGGGCGCGGCCTGCTCGTCGAGCGTGCCGTAGCGCTTCACGAGCGACGACTCCACGGTCTGGTCCACGATCACCTGGTACCACGCCTTCTCGGTGGCGGACTCGGCCTCGGGCCCGCGCCTGACGCGGCGGGGCGGGGCCTCGGTGCCGCCGGGGGCGGTGGCGACCACGCGGATCCCGCGGCCGGCGACCTCCATGGCCAGGGACTGGGTCAGGGCGTTGACCCCGCCCTTCGCCGCGGCGTAGGGCACCCGGTGCATCCCGCGGGTGGCCACCGAGGAGACGTTGACGATCGTGCCCGAGCCCTGCTCCAGCATGGCCGGGAGCACGGCGCGGCAGGACCACAGCGTGGGGAAGAGGGAGCGGCGGATCTCCTTCTCGATCTTCTCCTCGTCGTACTCCTCGTAGGGCCGGGCCCAGATGGTGCCGCCCACGTTGTTGACGAGCACGTCCACCCGGCCGTGCGCGGCGTGCGCGGCCTCCACGGCGTGCTGGGCCCCGGCCCAGGTCTCGAGGTCGGCGGTCACGGACGTCGCGGAACCGCCCGAGCCCGAGGCCTCGGAGGCGCGGGTGATGCCCTGCGCCACGTCGTGCACCAGTTCGGAGCGGTCCACGAGGACGACGGCGCCGCCCTCGGCGCCGATCCGCTCGGCCACCTTCTGTCCGATGCCCTGCGCGGAGCCGGTCACGACCGCCACCTTGCCGGCGAAGCGGCCCGGGGTGAGGAACTGCCCCGCGTACGGTGCGCCCATCAGCGACCGGCCTCCTTGGCGTCGATCGCCGTGGACATGGTCTCCTTGGCGTCGCGGGCGTGGGCCATGATCACCTCGCGGGCGCGCTCCTTGTCGTTGCGCTCGAAGGCCTCGACGACGTCCAGGTGGTCCTGGGCGACCCCGGCGAAGATCTCCGTGCCCCGTTCGAAGGTCGCGGCCATCTGCGCGCGCACGTCGAGCCGGCGGTAGGACTCCAGCAGCGTGGGGTTGTCGCAGACCAGGAAGAGGTACTCGTGGTACTCCTCGTTGGTCCGCACGTACTCCTCGGGGTCCTGGACGGTGCCCGCGCCCACGGAGCGCGTGGTGGCCTCGGCGAGGCGCCGGAACTGCTCCAGCTGCTCCTCCGTCAGCCGGCCCATCACGAGCTCGGTGACGGCGAGCTCGAGGCCCATGCGGGCGTCGAGGTGGGCGAAGCTGTCCTCCTTGCGGAACTCCAGCCGGCCGGTCTCCAGCGAGGAGAGCGCCTCGGAGCGGGTCATGGTGTCGCCCTCGGCGGCGATCGTCTCGGGGGAGGGCGGGGCGCCGGTCTCGGCGTCGCCGCCGGTCGTCTCCTTCGGCGCGAAGCGCTCGAAATAGAAGTTCGCGGGCTCGATCCCCTCGGAGTCCAGCCACGCGGAGACGGCGTTGACCATGGGCGGCGGACCGCACAGGTAGACGTCCACGTCGCCGTCGTTGAGGTGGGACGGCTCGATGATCTGCGTGACGTAGCCGGTGTGCGGGGCGGAGGTGCCCGCCTCGGAGGCGATGTAGTCCCAGGTGAACGCCGGCAGCCTCTCCTCGTAGGCACGGAGCCGGTCGAGGCCAACGATGTCGGCCTCGCGGGTCACGCCGTAGACCAGGTGCACGGGGCTGCCGGGCGGGTTCTCGGAGAGCTTCTCCAGGATCGACAGGAGCGGGGCCAGGCCGGTGCCACCGGCGAGCAGCAGCATCGGGCGCTTGGGCTCGCGCAGGAAGAACGAGCCGTAGGGGCCGCTGAACTCGACGGTGTCGCCGACCTGGGCGCGGTCGCGCAGGTACTCGGACATCGCGCCCTGGGGGGTGATGCGCACCATGAAGCCCGCGCCCTCCACCTCGGGGCCGCTGCTGAAGGAGTAGGAGCGCTCGGCGTCGGTGCCGGGCACCTTGATGTTGACGTACTGGCCGGGCAGGAACGCGAGGTCCTCCCGCTTCTCGACGTCGAGGGTGAAGGAGATCGTGGTCTCGGAGTGCTTGTCCAGCTCCTGGAGCGTGGAGGTGTACGTGGCGGCGGAGGTCTTCGCGGACTCGGCGGTCGCCGGGATCTGGATGGCCATGTCGGACTCCGGGACCGCCTGGCAGGTGAGCAGGTAGCCCTTCTCGAGCTCGTCCTCGGTCATGGCGTCGTCGATGAAGTCCCCGGGGTCGAAGGAGCCGGAGTCGCAGAAGGCCTTGCAGGTGCCGCAGGCGCCGTCCCGGCAGTCCGCGGGAATGTTGATGCGCGCCTTGTAGGCGGCGTCGAGGACGGTCTCGTAGTCGCCGACCTTGACGACCTTCGTGACGCCGTCCTCGAAGCTGAGGGCTACCTGGTGGCCCATGATTTCCTCCTGGGTGGGGGCCGCGTCCTCGCGGCCCGCGAAAAGTCTGTGGGGTGCTCGGTGAGCACGGGATGGCTCGGTGAGCACGGGGTGCCGACGGTCCGTCGTGGTCGGCCCCGGCACGGAGCCGACCACGGCAAGCGTCAGATCATGTAGACGTCCACAACGTGGTGGATGTAGTCGTTCTTCAGGACGACCTTCTTCTTCAGGATCACCGGCTCGTCGCCCGAGAGGTCGATCGTGTAGAAGCTGGTGCCGAAGTAGGTGTCCGTCGTGTTGTAGCGGAAGTACAGCGTGAACCAGTTGAAGCGGACCTGCACCCGGTCGCCGTCGTGCTCGAGGACCTCCACGTCGGTGATGTTGTGCCCGGTGCGGGGGTCCGGCAGGGACGTGGCGGAGGAACGGTCCGTCTTGATGCGGAACACGCGGTCCTCGATGCCGCCGCGGTTGTCGTAGTAGATCAGGGAGATCTCGTTCTGGGGGTCCTCGGTCAGCTGGTCGTCGTCGCCCCAGGACGGCATCCAGAACTCGGAGTCCGGGTGGTAGCACTCGAGCCACTCGTCGAACCGGCGGTCGTCCAGCAGGCGCGCCTCCTTGTAGAGGAAGGAGCGCACGGTCTCGAGGGTCGCGATCTCCTCGGCGGTCTTCAGCGCCGTCACGGGGTTCAGCAGGTTGGCCATGGTGTTCTGCACTCTTTCTGTGGTTCGGGGGGAGTCCGGGTCAGACGGTCACGGGAGCGGGTTGCGCGGCGGCGCGCTCCTCCGCGGCCAGGCCCTTGTCCATGACGTCCTTCCAGAAGCCGTGCTGGATGGGGTACAGGCCCTCGTCCTCGGTGCGCACGCCGGACGCGATGACCTTGGTCATGCCGAGGGCCCGGGCCTGCTCGTCCGGCCCCTGGATCTCGTGGGCGGCGCCGCGGGACATGTCGTTCCACGGGGCGGAGGTGGCCCAGTAGGTCTTGTTGCAGGAGCGGAACTCCTCGAGGTCGTCCGGGGTCGCCATGCCCGTCGCGTTGAAGAAGTCCTCGTACTGGCGGATCCGCTTGGAGCGGTTCTCCTGGGACTCGCCCTTGGGGGCGATGCAGTAGATGGTGACCTCGGTCTGGTCCGCGGAGATCGGCCGGAAGTGGCGGATCTGCGAGGAGAACTGGTCCATGATGTACACGTTCGGGTACAGGCACAGGTTGCGCGAGATGTTGATCATGAAGTTCGCCATCTCCTCGCCGTACTTGTCGACGAGCTCCTCGCGGCGGTCCCACAGCGGTCGGTCCTGCGGGTTGGTCCACTCCTGCCACAGCAGCAGGTGGCCGTGCTCGTAGGAGTAGAACCCGCCCTTGACCTTGCCCCACTTGCCGGCGTCCATGGCCTTGGTCTTGTTCGCGGAGTCGCCGGCGGTGCGGCGGGCGGTCGTCGCGGCGTAGTTCCAGTGCACCGAGGTCACGTGGTAGCCGTCGGCGCCGTTCTCCGCCTGGACCTTCCAGTTGCCGTCGTAGGTGTAGGTCGAGGCGCCGCGCAGGACCTCGAGGCCCTCGGGGGACTGGTCCACGATCGAGTCGATCACCGTGGTGGCGTCGCCCAGGTGCTCCTCCAGGGGGAGCACGTCCGGGTTGAGGGAGCCGAACAGGAAGCCGCGGTAGGACTCGAAGCGGGCGACCTGGGTCAGGTCGTGCGAGCCCTCCTTGTTGAAGTTCTCCGGGTAGCCGCCGTTGCGGCCGTCCTTGACCTTGAGCAGCTCGCCGGAGTTCTTGAACGTCCAGCCGTGGAAGGGGCAGGTGAAGGTGGTGCGGTTGTCCGTCTTGCGCCGGCACAGCATCGCGCCGCGGTGGGAGCACGCGTTGACGATGCAGTTCAGCTTCTCCTCCTTGTCGCGGGTGATGACCACCGGGGTGCGACCGATGTAGGTGGTGAAGTAGTCGCCCACGTTGGAGACCTGGGACTCGTGCGCCAGGTACACCCAGTTGCCCTCGAAGATGTACTTCATCTCCAGCTCGAAGACCTCCTCGTCGGTGAAGATCTCCCGCTTGGCCCGGATGAGGCCGTTCTCGCGGTCGTCCACCACGGCGTCGGAGAGGACCTCGCGGACGTGGGTCAGGTTCTCGGTCATGACGTGCTCCTTCTGGTCAGGATGTCTGGGGCGGGACGTCTGCTCGGGACGTGCGGGCCGGGGCCGCGACCGGCTCCTGCCGGACGGTACAGAGCCAGTCTGGTGCGCCGTGACTCCGCTCACATCAGGCAAACCCCTAGGAGTAACCCAGGGTGGTTTTATGCCGTATTGGGTACACAAAAGTAGCCCAATCAATATTTGTCGCGTCCTGATCGCACCCCTAGGCTGAAGGAGACGTCGACGTGTCCGGAGTCACAACCGGAGGCCTCGAGCTGGGGGCCGCGAACTGCATCGGGAGCGACGGGCACGACGGGCGTCCCTGATCACCGTTCAACGAGAAATGTGGAGAACACCATGACGGAGACCCGTGCGGCAACGCGCAAGGAGAACGAGGGCACCGCGGTCGAGGCCGGGTCCAAGGCGACCGAGCGGTTCACCGCCTCCGGCAAGCTGGCGAAGCTGGCCGTGCCGAAGGAGCGGGTGTCCCTGCTGGCCGGCGCGGCGATCAAGGCGATCAACGACATCGCGGTCGAGCACCAGGTCACCTACGAGGAGTACAACGCGCTGAAGGCGTGGCTGATCAAGGTCGGCACCGACGGGGAGTGGCCGCTGTTCCTGGACGTGTGGCTGGAGCACACCATCGAGGACGTCAACTCGCAGGAGCGCCCGGGTGCGGTGGGCACCATCGAGGGCCCCTACTACGTGCCGGACTCCCCGGTACTGCCCACTCCGGCGACCCTGGAGATGCGCGCCGACGAGCCGGGCACTCCGCTGCTGTTCAAAGGCCGGTTCACCGACACCGACGGCAACCCCCTGCAGGGTGCCCAGGTGGAGATCTGGCACGCCGACGCCAACGGCTTCTACTCCCAGTACGCCCCCGAGCTGCCCGAGTGGCTGTTCCGCGGCACCGTGAAGGCCGACGAGAACGGCTTCTTCGAGATCAACACCAAGCGCCCGGCCCCGTACCAGATCCCCACCGACGGGGCCTGCGGGCAGTTGATCTCCGCGGCCGGCTGGCACGCGTGGCGTCCGGCGCACATCCACATCAAGGTCTCCGCGCCCGGGCACCAGCTGGTCACCCAGCAGCTGTACTTCCCCGGCGACCCGCACAACGAGGACGACATCGCCTCGGCGGTCAAGCCCGAGCTGATGCTCGACCCGAAGCCGCGCACCGACGGCGGCGAGGGGGAAGAGGTCGTCTACGACTACGTCCTCGCCAAGGAGGGTCAGACCAAGTAGGGACCCCACGCGCGGGCGCGACAGCCGTGGTGGACCCGGGAACGCCCCCGTCGGCCGAGGCCGACGGGGGCGTTCCCGTGCTCGGGGCGGGCCGGACGGGCGCGGTGCCGAGCACTCCCGCGGCCGTCTCCGGGGCCACCAGGACCGTCGAGGACACAAAACGCACAGGCGGCTTGCTCATGCAGATCACTGGGTCTAAGGTAAATCTGTCGTCGGCGTTGGCCCGGAGGTGATCCCCCCATCTGCCTCCGGATGATTCCTGCCGACGTGTGGTGTCCCATTCCCCCGATCGGGATGCCGGACAGGCCCTGCCGATCCCCCCATGCGGCAGGGCCTGTCCCCTGTCCGGGGGCAGTCCTGGATCCGGGCGGGCCCCGGCCGGTGGGCGGCTCAGGGGGCCGGTGTCAGCACAGCCCCAGTTCCTCGAGGCGGGGAAGCACCTTGCCGGACACGGACAGCAGCGCGTCCATCTCCTCCCGGGTCAGGTGGTCGATGAGCGCCGCCCGCACCAGCTCGAGGTGACCGGGGGCGGAGGCCTCGATGGCACGCCGCCCCTCCGGGGTGATCCGCACGTCGAGTCCGCGCGCGTCGCTGTCGCACGGCAGCCGCTCGAGCAGCCCGCGCCGGGCCATGCGGGAGAGCAGGTGGGACAGGCGGCTGCGCTCCCAGCCGAGCTCGTGGAGCAGGTCGCGGGAGCGGACCACGCCGGCGCTGCTCTCCGACAGCTGCACGAGGACCTCGTACTCCGAGCCGGACAGTGCGCTGTCCCGGGACAGCTGCCGGTCCACCGCGGTCTGCATGCCGCGGCTCAGGGCCAGGAAGCCGCGCCACACGCGCTGCTCCTCGTCCGACAGCCAGTTGACCTCGTCGGTCTCCGGGTGGCTCATGTGGCGGTCCTCTCGTGGCGCGGGAAAACCCCCACTGTAGATTGACATGTCAACAAATGTCAACTGCCCGGCACGTCCTCCGGCGGGGTGTCGCGCAGGTCGGGTCGGTCACCGGTCCCGAGGCCGTACCGCGTCGGACGGCGGTGGATCCACTCCGAGTCGTAGTGGTCCCCGGGGTCGTGCACGGGCCGCCGGAGCCGTTCGGCGTACCCGGTGGGGCGCAGGGGGGAGTCGTCGTCGTCGACGGGCGTGAAGGAGGTCATGGCCACGAGGCCGAAGCCCAGGCCCGCGGCGACCACCAGGGTCATCCCCGAGACGACCAGGACGCTGACGTACTCGTCGGCCAGGTGCGCGCCGGTGGTGCCCGCCAGCAGCGGCTGGACCGCGAACACCCCGGCGAGGGGCAGCAGGCCGAGCAGCAGCAGGGCGGAGGGGATGAGCCACAGCTTCGAGCGGCTCCGCAGCGGGGGCACCGAGGCGTCCCGGAAGGCCGGGTGCAGCTGGGCCTGGACGGCGGCGAATCCTGCGAGACCGGGCAGGACGAGCAGTGCTCCGACGGCCCAGCTCCACGCGTGACCGACGGCGGTCAGCCCGCCGCCCAGCAGGAGGCCCAGCATCACGAGCGTGAAGGAGAGTCCCCGCGTCATCCGGCGCGCGGCCCGCGGGGAGGCCGCGCCCCTGTGGTCCGCCCGGAGCGGGGCGTGCTGCGGGGGGAGTCGCTGGCCGTATTCGGGCTCGTTGCCGTGGGTGCTCATGAGCGGGCTGTTTCCGTGGTGGGAGGGTGCTGGACGCCTCTACTGTAGACCTCGCCTCCGACGGGACCTCCTCTGGCGCCCCTCCCGTGATTGACATATCATCAAAACCGGGGGGCGGGAGGTGCGGCCGTCCCGCTGCCGACCACCGTCCGGCCGGTGGCGTCCCGTCCCGCCGCACCTCGAGGAGCCACCATGTCACAGCGCAGCACCCAGCCGTCTGAGCACAGCACCGCCGGCGCCTACGTGCATCCCGGCGAGGAGTTCAGCCGGGACACCGCCTACATCGAGGACCGGATCGTCCGCGACCCGGCGCGCGCCGACGTGCCCGAGGGGGCGCGGGCGTGGCCCGTCGAGGCCGGCCGCTACCGGCTCGTCGCCGCGCGGGCCTGCCCCTGGGCCAACCGGACCCTCATCGTGCGGCGGCTCCTGGGGCTCGAGGACGCCCTGTCGGTGGGACTGCCCGGTCCCGTCCACGACGTCCGCTCGTGGACGTTCGACCTCGACGCCGACGGCAGGGATCCGGTGCTGGGCATCGAGCGGCTCCAGGAGGCGTACTTCGCCCGCTACCCCGACTACCCGCGGGGGATCACCGTGCCGGCGGTCGTGGAGATCGCGAGCGGCCAGGTGGTGACCAACGACTTCCCCCGGATCACGGAGGACCTCGCCAAGGAGTGGGGCGCCTTCCACCGCGAGGGCGCACCCGACCTCTGGCCGGCCGACCTCGAGGACGAGATGCGCGAGGTCATGCAGCGCGTCTACACCGAGGTCAACAACGGGGTCTACCGGTGCGGCTTCGCCGGCTCCCAGCGGGCCCACGAGAAGGCCTACGAGCGGCTGTGGGCCGCCATGGACTGGCTCGAGGACCGCCTCGCGACCCGTCGCTACCTCATGGGCGAGCACATCACCGAGGCGGACGTGCGGCTGTTCACCACCCTGGTGCGCTTCGACCCGGTCTACCACTCGCACTTCAAGTGCTCGCGCAACAAGCTCACGGAGATGCCCCACCTGTGGGGCTACGCACGGGACCTCTTCCAGACGCCCGGCTTCGGCGACACCGTGGACTTCGAGCAGATCAAGCAGCACTACTTCGTGGTCCACGAGGACATCAACCCCTCGCAGATCGTGCCCGTGGGCCCCGACCTGGACAACTGGGTGTCCGCGCACGGCCGGGAGGCCCTCGGCGGCTCGCCCTTCGGCGCGGGGACCGCGCCGGGTCCCGTGCGGCTGGAGGAGAGGGTTGACGGACGTCACACGCCCCTGACCGTCTGAGCGTTCCGCAGAGTCGGCGCGCCGCCTAGACTGGACAGCTCCTACGGCCCGGGCCCGCCCGCGGGATCGGGCGCCCAGGGGCCTCCCGTCCCCGCCGCCTCCTCTCGGAAAGGACCCTCCCATGGCCCCCTACCGCAACCAGCGCGCCGCCGCGCTGCCCGCCCGCCTGTCCCGCTCCTGGCTGCTGACGTCGGCCGCCGACCCCTCCGTCTTCCCGGCGGCGCTCGCGTCCGAGGCGGACTCCGTCGTGTTCGACATCGAGGACGCCATCCCCGCCGACGGCAAGGACCAGGCCCGGCGGAACGTCGTGGAGGCCTTCGAGGCCGGGGCCAGCGCGTGGGTGCGGATCAACGACATCACGACCCCGTACTGGGAGCAGGACCTGGCCGCCCTCAGCCGGGTCGGCCACCTGCGCGGGATCATGCTGGCCAAGACGGAGCACCCCGACCACATCACCAAGACGGCCATGATGGCCCCCGCCGGCACCCCCGTCGTGGCGCTCATCGAGTCGGCCGTGGGGATCATGAACGCCAACGACATCGCCCGCGCCCCCGGGGTGTTCCGGCTCGCCTTCGGGGTCGGCGACTTCCGCCGGGACACCGGTGTCAGCGCGGACCCCATGGCGCTGGCGTTCGCGCGCTCGAGCCTCGTCGTGGCCTCCCGGGTGGGGGAGCTGCCCGGTCCCATCGACGGACCGACCCTGGGCGCCTCGGAGGAGGGGCTCGCCGAGGCGTGCGCCGTGACGCAGTCCATGGGCATGACGGGCAAGCTGTGCCTGGACCCGCAGCAGACGGACGGGATCAACCGCAACCTCGCCCCGAGCGAGCAGGAGATCACCTGGGCGCGCGAGCTCATCACGCAGCACGACTCCGGGCACGTCGTGGGCGACGGCAGCTACCTGCCGCGCCTGGCTCGGGCCCGCAAGGTCTCCGAGCTGGCGCAGACCTACGGGATCTGGAACCACTGAGCGGCCCGGGCGCTCAGCCCAGCCAGCGGGTCATGAGCTCCCGGAAGGCGGGGTCCGTCAGCGCCGCCGCCCGGTGGTGCGCGGGCACGGGGTCCCCGTCCGGGACCGACGGCACGGCCACGACCACCAGCCCTGCCGCCACGGCCGAGGTCGCACCCACCACGGAGTCCTCCACGGCCAGGGCCTCTCCCGGGGCGAAGCCCAGCCGCCGCACGGCCTCGGCGTAGATGTCCGGGGCCGGCTTGCCGCGCGGCACGTCCTCGGAGGACACCCACGTGCTGAGATGGGGGACGAAGCCGGCCTGCTCGAGCTTCACGCCCAGGATCGTGCTCGTGGAGTTGCTGGCCACCGCCACGGGCAGTCGCTCCGCGAACGCGCGCACCGTCTCGAGCGCGCCCGGAAGGGGCACGATCTGCCCCCTCAGCGTCTCCTCCTCGGTGCGGAGCACGTCGGCGTAGACCGTGGCACGGTCGGCCTGCGCGGCCTCCGCGATCGCCGTGGCGACGTCCGCCGCGGACCAGCCCATCATCCGGCGCTCCAGGGCCTCGGTGTACTCCAGCCCGTAGCTCTCGGACACGAGTCGCTGGACCTGCGCCCAGTTCGCCTCCGTGTCCATGAGGATGCCGTCGCAGTCGAAGACCACGCACGCCGGGGTCCAACCCGGTCCGGGCGCGGTCAGCTCGTGGGCGGGCGTGGGCGGGGAGGGGACGGGGGCCGGGGAAGTCGTCATGCTCCCATGGTGCCCCACCCGGGTCCGGTCGTGGCGGGCGTGTGAGCAGGGCAACTCCCAGGAGCACGCCCGGAATAACGAGCCCGGCCCGGGGTGTTGCCGCCACCGAACCCCAACGTGTCCTCCCGACGGAAGAAGCCCAGCCCTTGCCCGCCACGCCCCGCGTCCCGCTGTCCGCCCTCGACCTCGTGCCCCTGTCGGAGGGCCGCTCCGCCGCGGACGCCCTCCGCGAGGCGGTGGACCTCGCCCGCCGGCTCGACGCGTCCGGCTACACGCGCCTGTGGTACGCCGAGCACCACAACACGGAGGCGTTCGCGTCCTCCGCCACGGCGGTGCTCATCGGGCAGGCGCTCGCCGCCACGGAGCGCCTGCGTGTGGGCTCCGGTGGGATCATGCTGCCCAACCACGTCCCCCTGACCGTCGCCGAGGCCTTCGGCACGCACGCCAACCTCTACCCCGGCCGCGTGGAGCTGGGCCTGGGCCGCGCCCCGGGCACCGACATGCGCACCGCCCTCGAGCTGCGGCGGGGGCACGCCGGCCACGACACCTTCGAGGCCGACGTGCGCCGTCTGGTGCGGCTGTTCGGCGGCCAGGAGCAGGAGGTCGTCCGGGCGTCCGTGGCCCGGGGGACGGACGTTCCCCTGTGGATCCTCGGCTCCTCGACGGGCGGTGCGGAGGTCGCCGCCCGACTCGGCCTGCCCTACGCCTTCGCCTCCCACTTCGCCCCGGCCATGATCATGGACGCCATCGCCCTGTACCGGCAGCGCTTCGACCCCGACGCACCCACGGCCACGGTCGAGCGCCCGCACGTGATGGTCGCGGCGAACGTCCTCGCCGCCGACACCGACGAGGAGGCGCGGCGCCAGTTCAGCACCCACCAGCTGCTGGTCCGCGGGATCGCCCGCAACGACCGCCGGCCGCTCCAGCCGCCCGTCGAGCGCGTCGAGCTCACCGCGGCGGAGGCGGGCATGGTGCAGGAGCACCTCGCCGTCTCGGCGGTCGGCACGCCCGAACAGGTGGTCGCCGACCTCGAGCAGATCGTGGAGATCACCCGCGCCGACGAGCTGATGCTCAACAGCTACGCCCACGACCCCGAGGTGCGCGCCCGGTCCTACGAGCTCGTCGCCCGGGCCTGGTGAGCGCACCGGCCCGGCGCCGGCCGTCCCGACCGCACGACCGCCGCCCCGCGATCTCCGCCGGGCGGCAACCGCACCACGACAGGAGCACCCCCATGACCACCACCGTCCCCGCCCTCGAGGCCGTCTCCGCCGACTCCGGCTTCCGCCGCACCACGATCGAGCGCCGCCCGGTCGGCCCCCAGGACGTCGCGATCGAGATCCACTTCGCCGGCATCTGCCACTCCGACATCCACGTCGCGCGCGACGAGTGGAGCGGCACGCACTACCCCGTCACCCCGGGGCACGAGATCGTCGGCCGCGTCAGCGCCGTCGGGGAGGCCGTGACCGGCTTCGCGCCCGGCGACACGGTGGGCGTCGGCTGCTTCGTCGACTCCTGCGGCCGGTGCGAGCACTGCACCGACGGCCGGGAGCAGTTCTGCACGGAGGGCGTGACGGCCACCTACAACACGCCCCAGGCCGACGGCGCCGCCACCAAGGGCGGCTACAGCGGCGCGATCGTGGTCGACGAGCGCTTCGTCCTGCGGGTCCCCGAGGCCCTGGACCCCGCCCGGGCCGCCCCGCTGCTGTGCGCCGGGATCACCACGTACGCCCCGTTCAAGCGCTGGGGCGCCGGGCCGGGCCGGCGGGTCGCCGTCCTGGGCATGGGCGGGCTCGGCCACGTGGCCGTGAAGATCGCCGCGGCCATGGGCGCCGAGGTCACCGTCCTGAGCCAGAGCCTGTCCAAGCAGGAGGACGGCCTGGCGTTCGGTGCGACCGACTACTGGGCGACGAAGGACCCCGAGACCTTCGAGCGCAACAAGGGCCGCTTCGACCTGATCCTCAACACCGTCTCCGCGGACCTGCCCATCGAGCAGTACCTGTCCCTGCTGCGGGTCAACGGGGTGCTGTGCTCCGTGGGACTGCCCACCGAGCCGTACAGCGTCCGCCCCGGCGCCCTGATCGGCCCGCAGCGCGTGCTCACCGGGTCGATGGTCGGCGGGCTGCCCGAGCACCAGGAGATGCTCGACTTCTGCGCGGAGCACGGCGTGGAGTCCGAGATCGAGCTGATCGGCGCCGACGACGTCGACACCGCCTACGACCGGGTGGTCGCCTCGGACGTGCGGTACCGCTTCGTCATCGACGTCGCCCGCACCCTGGCGTAGCCGCGCGGATCATCAGCAGCCTGCGGCTCCGGCCGCGCTGATGGCTAGAGTGGGGGCCATGGCCGAAATCACCACCACCGACGGCGCGCTGCGCCGGCTCGCCGAGGACTACCGCGTCTCCACGACCTACGCCGGGTTCGACGGACAGGAGCGGGAGGTCCCGGAGCCGACGCTGCGCGCCGTGCTCGACGCGCTGGGCGCGGACGCCGGCGACGACGCCGCGATCGAGGCGTGCCTCGCCCAGCGGGAGCTGGCGCCCTGGCGGCGCGTCCTGCCGCCCGTGGTCGTCGCCGTCGCCGGGGAGCGCACCCGCTTCGCGGTGCACGTCCCGCACGGCTCCACGGTGCGCGTGACCCTCGTGGCGGAGGACGGCGCACGGGCCACCGCACCCCAGGTCGACAACTGGCGCTCCCCGCGCGACGTGGACGGCGTCCTCACCGGCCAGGCCACCTTCGAGGTGCCCGAGAGCCTCGCCGTGGGCTGGTACGAGGTCCGCGCCGAGTGCCCCGACGTCGACGGCGGACGCGCGGTCACGACCCCGCTGGCCGTGACCCCGCGGCGCCTGTCCAGCACCGACCGGCTGCACGGCCGGCACCGCTGGGGCTACATGGCGCAGATCTACTCGGTGACCTCCGGGCGGTCGTGGGGCGTGGGCGACGCCTCGGACCTCGCGAGCCTCGCCGCGATCTCGGGGGAGCAGGGGGCGGACTACCTGCTGGTCAACCCGCTGCACGCCGCCGAGCCCGCCCCGCCGGTGGAGCCCTCGCCGTACCTGCCGACCAGCCGCCGCTTCTTCAACCCCCTCTACCTGCGCATCGCCGAGGTCCCCGAGTACGCCTACCTGCGCCCGGCCGACCTCGAGGTGGTCAACACGCTGGCCGCGATCCAGCGCAAGGACAACCTCGACACCAGCACCATCGACCGGGACAAGGCCTACGCGGCGAAGCTGAAGAGCCTCGAGCTGCTGTTCACCGTCCGCCGCTCCCCGCACCGCCAGCAGCAGCTGCGCCGGTTCGTGGCCGAGGGCGGGCAGGGCCTGCAGGACTTCGGCCTCTGGTGCGCGCTGCGGGAGGAGCTCGGCGAGGACGCCCCCGAGTGGGACGACGTCGCGGCGGGCCCGGACGACCCGTTCGCGGTGGAGGCGCGGACCCGGCTGTCCGGCAGGATCGACTTCCACGTGTGGATGCAGTGGCTGCTGGACGAGCAGCTGGAGGCCGCCCAGCGCGCGGCGCACCTGGCCGGGATGGACATCGGCGTGATCCACGACCTCGCCGTGGGCGTGCACAAGCGGGGCGCCGACGCGTGGACCCTCCAGGACGTGCTGGCCCTGGGCGTCAGCGTGGGCGCGCCCGCGGACATGTACAACCAGAAGGGCCAGAACTGGTCCCAGCCCCCGTGGCACCCCGAGCGCCTGGCCGAGGCGGGCTATCTGCCCTGGCGGGACATGCTGCGCACGATCTTCCGGCACGCCGGCGGCATCCGGGTGGACCACGTCCTGGGCCTGTTCCGGCTGTGGTGGATCCCGGACGGCCAGGAGGCCTCGGAGGGCGCCTACGTCTACTACGACCACGAGGCGATGGTCGGCATCCTCGCGCTCGAGGCGGAGCTCGCCGGGTCTGTGGTGGTCGGGGAGGACCTGGGCACCCTCGAGCCGTGGGTGCGGGAGTACCTCGCGGATCGCGGCGTGCTGGGGACGTCGATCCTCTGGTTCGAGGTGGACGGCGACGAGCCCCTCCCGCCGGCGCAGTACCGGGAGCTGAGCATGGCCTCGGTCAGCACCCACGACTTCCCGCCCACGGCGGGCTTCCTGGAGGGCGTGCAGGTGGACGTGCGCGAGGAGCTCGGCCTGCTGGCCCGGCCCGTGGAGGAGGAGCGGGCCGAGGCGCGCCGGCAGCTCGACACGTTCTTCGCGGCCGTCGCCGCGGACGGGCTGCTCCCCGACGGGGACGCCACGGACGAGCAGGGCCTGGTCGAGGCGCTGCACCGCTACCTCGCGCAGTCCCCGGCGCTGCTGTTCAACGTCTCCCTCGTGGACGCCGTCGGCGAGCGCCGGATGCAGAACCAGCCTGGCACGGGGGACGAGTACCCCAACTGGCGCGTCCCCCTGGCCGACCAGTCGGGCAATCCGGTGCTGATCGAGCAGCTGCCGGACAACCCCCGGGCGAACTCCCTGGTGCGCGCGGTCAACGAGGCGCTCGGCAACCGGTCCCGCTTCCGGCCGGTCGGGGAGCCGGAGCAACCCCGGCACACCGACCGCACGGCGCCCTGACCGGACCCAGGGCGACCGCGCCCGCGGCATTCCCCTGCCCGGAACCGAGAGGACACCGCATGACGGAGCCGACGACGTCCCGCCCGGCCGCCGTGCCGCTCGGACCGCCCGTCCGCTACGTGGCCCTCGGCGACTCCATGACCGAGGGCGTGGGCGACCCCGACCCGGCCCGTCCCAACGGGGTGCGCGGCTGGGCCGACCTCGTGGCCGAGCAGCTGACCGCGGTCCACCCGGACACCCGCTACGCGAACCTGGCGGTCCGGGGGCGGCTGCTCCGCGGGATCGTCGAGGAGCAGCTGGAGGCGTGCCTGGCCCTGGAGCCGACCCTGGTGAGCCTCTACGCCGGCGGCAACGACATGCTGCGCCCCCGGGCGGACGTGGACGCCCTCATGGAGGTCTACGAGCAGGCGGTCGCCCGGCTGCGGGGCTCCGGCGCCCAGGTGGTGGTGTTCACGGCCTTCGACCCCGGCCGGGACGCCCCCACGTCCTGGACCCGTCCTCGGCAGGCGCTCTACAACGAGCACGTCCGGGAGATCGCCGACCGGCACGGGTGCCTGGTCCTCGACTACTGGCGGATGCGCACCCTGCAGGACTGGCGCTACTGGGCGGTGGACCGGTTGCACATGTCGACCGCGGGGCACGTGCACGTGGCCGCCGGAGTGCTCGAGCTGCTGGGCGTGGAGCACGCCCTGGAGCTGCCGCCCACCGACCGGCTGCCGGTCACGGCGAGCCCGGGCGTGCTGAAGGAGGACCTCTACTGGGCCCGCGAGTACCTGCTGCCCTGGATCGGGCGGCGGTTGCGCGGGACCTCCTCCGGGGACACGGTCGCCGCCCGCCACCCGGGGTACACGACGCTGCTGCCGCGCCCGGTGCTCCCCGCCGGTCCCGAGACCCGCCACGAGGCGGTGGCACCCGCGCAGGGGATGCGCGCGTGAGCCCGCTGGGCGCGGTGGACCCCGCCGGCGGCGCGGACCCCGCGCCCCGCACCCCGTCCCGGCCGGGCGCCACCACTGGTGCACGGCGATCGACGGCCGGCACCCGGTCGCCCGCGACCCCGGCACCGGGCCGCTCCGGCGCGGCTGATCGGGGAGTCCCCCGGTTTGCGGGGGTCCGGGGAGCCGGTAGACTGACCCGGAGCTGGTCACACCTGACGTCAGGTTGCGGGGAAGTCCGTCCGGGCCTAGACTTCAAGGCTGTCGTGTGGTGGAGTCCACCTTCCGGCACCTTGATCTTCACCGTCTTCATCGTGGCGAGGCCTTCGCCGGTTCCGGCCGCGGGCCTTACGAGAGGGCCCGGTTGGCGAACGGTGGCAATTCTGAAGGTGGCGGGACGCCCGTTGCCGCAGCTGAGTGATCATCTGCGGCACCCACTGCGTGCCGTCATTTCGTCAACATTGGAGGAGAACACTATGGCAGCGCACTGCCAGGTGACTGGAGCTCAGCCGGGCTTTGGGCACAGCATTTCGCACTCGCACCGCCGTACCAAGCGCCGGTTCGACCCGAACATCCAGAAGAAGCGGTACTGGGTGCCGTCGTTGCGCCGCAGCGTGACGCTCAACGTCAGTGCCAAGGGCATCAAGGTCATCGACGCCCGTGGCATCGATTCCGTCGTGACCGACATTCTCGCACGTGGGGAGAAGATCTAGCATGGCCAAGGACAAGGACGTTCGTCCCATCATCAAGCTGAAGTCCACCGCCGGCACCGGTTTCACCTACGTGACCCGCAAGAACCGTCGCAACGACCCGGACCGCATGGTGCTCAAGAAGTACGACCCGGTCGTCCGCAAGCACGTCGATTTCCGCGAGGAGCGCTGAATCCATGGCCAAGAAGTCCAAGATCGCCAAGAACGAGCAGCGCAAGGTCGTCGTCGCGCGCTACGCCGCGAAGCGTGCCGAGCTCAAGAAGACCCTCGTCGACGAGAACGCCACCGACGAGGCCCGCGAGGAGGCCCGCCTGGGCCTGCAGAAGCTGCCCCGGGACGCCTCCCCGGTCCGGCTGCGCAACCGGGACCAGATCGACGGCCGCCCCCGCGGCACCCTCCAGAAGTTCGGCATCTCCCGCGTCCGGTTCCGCGACATGGCTCACCGCGGCGAACTGCCCGGCATCACCAAGTCCAGCTGGTAATTTCTGACGCAGGAGCGCGATCGGTCCCCCGTGCCGCGCTTCCCCACGACCCCAAGTCCAGGAGGACATGAACATGGCTAAGAACCGCAGTGAACTCGTCGCAGAGGTCGCCGAGAAGGCCGGCACCACCAACGCCGCCGTCAACGGCGTCCTGGACGCGATGTTCCAGGTCTTCGAGGAGTCCGTCTCCGCCGGCGAGAAGATCACCATCCCGGGCTGGCTGGCCGTCGAGCGCACCGACCGTGCCGCTCGCACGGGCCGCAACCCCCAGACCGGCGAGACCATCGAGATCCCGGCCGGCCACGGCGTCAAGCTGACCGCTGGTTCCAAGCTCAAGGCGGCTGTGTCCAAGAAGTAAGGACACCCGCGGGTCCGTTCCGGACCCTGTCCCATGGCTTCGTCCGAAGGGGCGGCCCCCGCGCAGGGGCCGCCCCTTCGGCGTCCCCGGGTCCTGCGCGGGAGGCGCCGAGCCCCCGGGCGTGACCGTGAGCGTGCCCGCGGGGGCGCAATTGGTCCGGCGCCGGGGGCCGTGCGCATAATGGGAGCACCGAGCCGAGCGGCCGGCGACGAGACGGGAGGTGCGGCGTGAGCCCACGTGCACGGCGCCTCGCCCGCGGCTGGGCCGGAGCGTCCATCGCCACCTCGGCCGCCGTGCTCTCCCATGCGGCCGCCGGCGGGCAGGCCCCGCCCGCGGTGCTCGTCCTCCTGTCCCTGACCCTGTCCGGGCCGCTGTGCATGGCCCTCGCCGGCCGGGTGCTGTCCCGGTCGTCCCTGCTGCTGGGCGTGCTGCTCAGCCAGTCCGTGCTGCACGCCCTGTTCGCGGGCTCCGGAGGCGTCGGCACGGTGGCCGGCACGACCCACCCCTCCCTGCACCACACCGCTCAGCACGGGGGCGGTCCCGCTCTCGTGCTGGAGGTCCAGTCCCACGCCGGGCACGGCGGGACCGCGATGCTCGTCTCCCACGTGCTGGCCGCGCTGGCCGCCTACGTGCTCATGCGCCACGGAGAGGTCGCGGCCGTGGTCCTGCTGGAGGCGCTCCGGCTGCGCGTGCGCCGCCGGTGGCAGCTCCCGCCGGCTCCCGTGGTCGTCGGCCGGCCGCGCGCCGTGCGGGCCGGGCGCCCGCACGTGCTGACCGATCAGACGCTGCTGCGTCCCGTGCGCTCCCACCGCGGGCCGCCGCGCGCCCGCCGTCGACCCCTGCTGCCGGTCCTCTTCCCGGGACCCGCCACGCTGCCCGCCGGCTGAGCCGGCCGGTCGCGGGGCGCCGACCGGGGCGCGAACCCCGGCAGGAGGTCCGACGGCCCGAGCACGCCGCCCGGCCGTCCCGGCCCGGCGGCCCGGCCCACCGCCGCCCGGCCCCCGAGGAGACCTCATGCCCATGCCCACCATCCGACGCACCGCCGCCCTGCTGGCCGCCGGTGCTCTCACGGTCCTGCCCCTGCTGCCCGCCTCTGCGCACGACGAGCTCACCGCCGTCTCGCCCGAGCCCGACTCCGTCCTGACCACCGCGCCGGAGGAGCTCGAGCTCACCTTCTCCGGCGAGGTCATGGACATCGGCCACCAGGTCCTGGTCACCGACTCCGAGGGGCGCTCCGTGACGGAGGGCCCGCTCGAGCCGGAGGGGAACCGGATCGTCCAGCCCCTGACCGGCGCGGGGACGGAGGACGAGACCTACCGCGTCGTCTGGCGCGTCGTCTCCAGCGACGGGCACCCCATCGAGGGGACGTTCAGCTACGACGTCGGCTCCGGCGGCGAGCCCACGGCGGAGCCGAGCGCCGCGGTGGAGGACTCCGCCCAGCGCGCCCAGGACGCCGCGGACCGTGCCTCGTCCGGGGACGTCCCGCTCTGGCTCGTCGCCGTCGCCGGCGGGGCCGTGGCCCTCGCCGTGCTCGGCCTGGTGAGCCTCGTCTCGCGCCGGCGCCGCAAGGGCTGAACCGGCGGGGACCGTCCCGGTCCTGCACCGTCCGACCCGCCACCCGCCGGGCGCTCGCTGCGCCCCCCGGGGCCGCCGCGCACCCCTCTTCGCGCGCCTTGCGCCGCGCACCCCTCTTCGCGCGCCTTGCGCCGCGCACCCCTCTCCGCGCGCCTTGCGCCGCGCACCCCTCTCCGCGCGCCTTGCGCCGCGCACCCCTCTCCGCGCGTCCTTCGCCGCGCGCCCTCTTCCCACGATCCCAGGAGCACCCGTGCCCACCTCCCTGTCCAGATCCCTGCCCATCTCCCTGCCCATCGCACTGCTGCGGGCCACCACCGTCCTCGCCGTCGGCGCCATCGCGCTCACGGGGTGCACGTCCTCCGCCCAGGAGGTGGCACCGGCCGCCGCGTCCACGTCCGCCTCCGGCAGCCCGTCCCCGCACGACGCCGGGGGCACCGTCGCGCAGGAACCGCTCACCGTGGAGCAGCCCTGGGCGAAGGCCGGCTCCGCCGGGGGCATGACCGGGGTCTTCGGCACCCTCGTCAACGAGGGCGACGCCCCGGTCGTGCTCACCGGCGCGTCCGCCGCGGGTGTCGCCGGTGCGGTCGAGCTGCACGAGACCGTGCTCGACCCCGAGACCGGCAGCACGGTCATGCAGCGGATGCAGGACCCGGTCGGCATCGCGCCGGGGGAGTCCTACGCCCTCGAGCCCGGGGCGGACCACATCATGCTCCTGGACCTGCGGTGCGAGATCCGTGCCGGGGACGAGCTCGAGCTCGTCCTCCGCTTCGAGGGCGGGGCCGAGCAGACGCTCACGGCGGCCGTCCGCGACTACGCGGGCGCCCAGGAGGAGTACAACCCGGGCCACGGCGAGGGCCACGGCGAGGGCCACAGCCAGGGTGACAGCGGGGGCGACAGCCAGGGTGACAGCGGGGGGCACGCCGGGGACCACAGGACCGGGAGCGGCACGGGGCCGTCCGCAGGGCCCGTGCCGGCGGCGGACCTGCCGGGCTGCCGTGGGTGAGGCCAGTGGCCTGAACCGGCGGCGCCTGCTCGTGGCGGGCGGCGCCGCCGGCGTCGGTGCCGCCTCGGCCCTGGGCCTGGAGTCGGCCCGCCGCGCCGGGGCCCTCGCCCCGGCGCCGCAGGCGGAACGGGCGACACCGCAGGGGCACGGGCAGGCAACCGAGCCCTTCCACGGGCCCCGGCAGGCCGGGGTGGCGACCGCGCCCCAGGCGTTCGCCGCCTTCGTGGCGCTGGACTTCCACCGGGACACCACCCGGGACGCGGTGCGGCGCCTGCTGCGGGTGCTCTCCGAGGACGCCGCCGCCCTGACCCGGGGCAGGGCTCCGGTCGCCGACCAGGAGCCGTGGCTCGCCGTGAACCCCGCGCGGCTCACGGTCACCCTCGGCTTCGGGCCGCGGCTGCTCGGACTGGCCGCCCCGGACCGAGCGCCGGCCTGGCTGCGCCCCCTGCCGTCGTTCTCGATCGACCGGCTCGAGGAGCGGTGGAGCGACGGCGACCTGCTGCTGCAGCTCTGCGCCGACGACCGGCTGACCGTCGCGCACGCCCAGCGGGTGCTGCTCAAGGCCTCGCGCTCCTTCGCCGCCGTGCGCTGGGTGCAGGACGGCTTCCGGCACACCGTGGGCTCCGTCCCCGACGGGCAGAGCATGCGCAACCTCTTCGGCCAGGTGGACGGCACCGTCAACCCCCGGGCCGGCAGCGAGGAGTTCGAGCGGGTGGTCCACGGCCGGGACGGCTTCACGCCGTGGATCCAGGACGGCACGGCTCTGGTCGTCCGCCGGATCGCCATGAACCTGGACACCTGGGACGAGGCGGACACACCGGCGCGCGAGGACGCCGTCGGGCGGCGCCTGCGCGACGGCGCCCCGCTGACGGGCGGCGCCGAGCACGACGAGCCGGATCTCGCGGCGCGGGGCCCGCTGGGCTTCCCCGTCATCGCCGACTACGCCCACGTGCGCCGCTCCCGCTCGGAGGACCCCCGGGAGCGGATCCACCGGAGGGTCTACAACTACGACCTGCCCGTCGCGGACGCCTCGGGCGCGCGGGGACGGGGCGCGACCACCGGAGGGGTCAGCGACGCGGGGATGGTCTTCGCGGCGTACTGCTCGGACGTCGACCGCCAGTTCGTCCCGATCCAGCGCCGGCTCGACGAGCTGGACATGCTCAACGCCTGGACCACGCCAGTGGGGTCCGCGGTGTTCGCCGTGCCCCCGGGCTGCGCCGAGGGAGGGTTCGTGGGGGACGTGCTCTTCGGGGACTGAGACCCGCCCCTGTGGGGTCCGGCACACGCGCACGGGCGAGCGCGCGCGGAGAGGGACAATGGAGACGGGCCGCCCCGTCGTCGTGGGGCGGATGAAGGAGACTGATCATGAGTTCGAGGACGGCCGAGCGCGCCGACCACGGCACCGCCGCCCGGCCGGGCGGCCGGGGGATCGACCCCTGGTGGCTCGCGGCCGTGCCGGTCGTGGCCCTCACGTCGCTCGTCGTGGCGATGCTGTGGACCGGGTCCGGCGCGGCCCGGCTCGCCGCCGACCCCGGGGCACTGGTCCGCTGGGGGCTGCCCGCCGCCGAGCTCGCGCACAACGGCGCGCTGGTGGTGGTCATGGGCGCCCTGCTGTTCGCGGTGGGCGTCGTGCCGACCACCCTCGACGGGCGCCGCCGGGGCGCCCGGGACCGGGCGGCCGCCCCCGAGCACCCCCTGTTCGGCAGCACGATGCGCCTCGCCGAGGCCGCGGCCGTGGTCTGGACCGTGGCCGCCGTGGCCGTGCTCGTCCTGTCCTACTCCGACGTCGCGGGCGTGCCCGTGGGCGGGGACGGGACCTACACCCAGCAGCTGCTGCACTACACCACGGACATCCCCACGGGGCAGGCCCAGGCGGCGATCGTGGTGGTGGCCGCCGTCGTGACCACCCTGGTCTTCGGGATCCGGTCGCTGCTCGGGCTGCTGCTGACCCTGGCCCTGTCCTGCGCGGCCCTCGTCGCCATGGCCCTCAACGGGCACTCCGCCGGTGGCAACGACCACATGGGCGCCGTCAACTCCCTGGGCCTGCACCTGCTCGGCGCGGGGCTGTGGACGGGAGGGCTCGTGGTGCTCGCCTGGCTCTCCCCGCAGCTGAGCGCTCCGGACGCCGGCACCGGCACCCTGCCCGAGGGCGCCGTCCGGGGCCGTCCGTCGGCCGGTTCGCGGCGGCGCGTGCCGATCGCGGCGGTGGTCCTGCGCCGCTTCTCCGCGGTCGCCCTCGGCGCCTTCCTCCTCGTCCTGTTCTCCGGGACGGTCAACGCGGCCGTGCGCATCGGCTCCTGGGAGCAGCTCTTCAGCGGCTACGGGTGGCTCGTGCTGGTCAAGGCCGTCCTGACGCTGGGTCTGGGCCTCGCGGGCCTCGCCCACCGCCGGTGGCTGGTGCCCGCGCTCGAGGCCGGCCGGCTCACGGCCCGCCGCGCCGTGTGGCAGCTCGTGCTGGGGGAGCTGCTGGTGATGGGCGCCGTCATGGGCGTCGCGGTGGCCCTGTCCCGGACGGCCCCGCCGGTGCCCGAGGAGATCGCCCCGGACGCCTCCCCGGCGCTGATCCTGACCTGGTACGAGCTGCCGCCCGAGCCCACCGCGGCCTCGTGGTTCACCACGTGGCGCGTCGACTGGCTGTGGCTCGCGGTGTGCGTGTTCCTCGCGGTCGTCTACCTGTGGGCGTTCGCGCGCGTGCGCGGGCGCCGGGACTCCTGGTCCGTGCTGCGCACCCTCTCGTGGCTCACCGGGCTCGGGGTGCTGTTCTACGTCACCTCGGGCGGGTTCGCCGTCTACGGTCGCGTCCTGTTCTCGGCGCACATGGTCGAGCACATGGCGCTGACCATGGTCGTGCCGATCTTCCTGGTCCTGGGCGCGCCGATCACCCTGCTGCTCAAGGCCCTGGAGTCCCGCCCGGACGGCACCCGCGGGCCCCGCGAGTGGATCCTGCGGCTCGTGCACTCCGGGTTCGGCAAGGTCGTGACCCACCCGATCTTCGCCGCCGTGAACTTCGCCGGGTCCATCGTGGTCTTCTACTTCACCCCGCTGTTCCACTTCACGCTGCACTACCACGTGGGCCACGTGCTCATGGTCGTGCACTTCCTGATCACCGGGTACCTGTTCATGCTCGTGCTGATCGGCGTGGACCCCATCCCGTACCGCCCCGGTCACATGATGCGGCTCGTGCTGCTGCTGGCCACGATGGTCTACCACGCCTTCGTGGGGGTGGCGCTCATGGGCTCCGACACCCTGCTGCAGGCCTCCTGGTTCGGCAACACCGGCCGGGACTGGGGGCGCACCGCGATCGAGGACCAGCAGGTCGGCGGAGCCCTCATGTGGGGGATCGGCGAGTTCCCCACCGTCGTCGTCGCCGTCGTCGTCGCGATCATGTGGGCGATGGAGGGCACGAAGGAGAACCGCCGTGCGGACCGCAAGGCCGACCGCACGGACGACGCCGAGCTCAAGGCCTACAACGAGATGATGGCCGGGCTCGCGGAGCGCGACGACCGCGCCGCCCGGCGCTGAGCCCCGGCCGCCCGTCCCACCTCCCGGCCCGATCCGGCCCTCCCGGTCCCGCTCCCGCTCCACACCCTCCTGCTCCGCCCCGTCCCGCTCCGCCCCGAAAGGATCCCCACCCATGCGCCTCACCTCCCGCGTCCGCGCCTCCGAGCTGCAGGGCCGCGCCTGGCTCAACACCGGCGGCAAGGACCTCGACCTCGCCGCCCTGCGCGGCAAGGTCGTGGTCCTGGACTTCTGGTCCTTCTGCTGCATCAACTGCCTGCACGTGCTCGACGAGCTGCGCCCCCTCGAGGAGCGCTTCTCCGACGTCCTCGTCACGGTGGGCGTGCACTCCCCGAAGTTCGAGCACGAGGCCGACCCGGACGCACTGGCGGCCGCCGTGGACCGCTACGAGGTCCACCACCCCGTGCTCGACGACCCCGAGCTGACCACCTGGGACGCCTACACGGCCCGTGCGTGGCCCACCCTCGTGGTCGTGGACCCGGAGGGCTACATCGTGGCCCACCTCTCGGGGGAGGGACACGTCCAGGGCCTCGTCCCCCTCGTGGAGGAGCTCGTGGCCGAGCACGAGGCCCGGGGCACCCTGCACCGCGGCGACGGGCCGTACGTGCCCCGGCCCGCGCCCGAGGGGGACCTCCGGTTCCCGGGCAAGGTGCTGCCCCTGCCGGACGGCTCGTTCCTCGTCTCCGACACGGGCCACCACCGCCTCGTCCAGCTGGACAACGACCTCGAGACCGTCCGGCGGGTGATCGGCGCGGGGAAGGGCCACGCGGACGGCGACCCGGGGACAGCGCGCTTCACCGAGCCCCAGGGGCTCACCCTGCTGCCCGAGGAGGTGCGCGCGGCGGCCGGCTACGACGTGGTCGTGGCCGACTCCGTCAACCACCGGCTCCGCGGTGTGGACCTCGCCACCGGGCAGGTGCGCACGGTGGCCGGCAACGGGGTGCAGCGGCTGCTGGACGAGGAGCGCGCCCGCGGGGCGGAGCCGAACCACATCGACCCCGACGCCGACCCGCTGGACGTGGCGCTGTCCTCCCCGTGGGACGTCGTGTGGTCCGCGCGGGCCGACCGGCTCGTGGTGGCCATGGCGGGCACCCACCAGCTGTTCTCCTTCGACCCGCGGACCGGCCGGCTCGCCGTGCTCGCGGGCACGGGTGACGAGGGGCTCAAGGACGGGCCGGCCGCCGAGGCATGGTTCGCGCAGTCCTCGGGGCTCGCGGAGGACCACGAGGGCAACGTGTGGATCGCCGACTCGGAGACCTCCGCCCTGCGCGTGCTGCGGTTCGACGACGACGGGGCCGTCGCGGTCGAGACCGCCGTGGGCGAGGGGCTGTTCGACTTCGGCTTCCGCGACGGCGACGCCGGCGGGGCCCGCCTGCAGCACTGCCTCGGCGTGGCCCAGCTGCCCGACGGGTCGGTGGCCGTGGCGGACACCTACAACGGCGCCGTGCGCCACTACGACCCCCGGACCCGGCAGGTGGCCACCCTGGCCCGCGGCCTGGCCGAGCCCTCCGACGTGCTGCTGGACGTGTCGGGGGAGGAGCCGCTGCTCGTCGTCGTCGAGGCCAACGCCCACCGCCTGGTGCGCGTGCCGATCCCCGCCGCCGCCCAGCGCGTCGACGAGGGGGCCGCGCGGACCCAGCGCGCGCGCACGAAGCTGGCCCCGGGCGCGCTCGCGATCGAGGTGCGCTTCGCGGCGCCGACCGGACAGAAGCTCGACGACCGGTGGGGCGACCCGACGCAGCTGAAGATCTCGTCCTCGCCCGAGGCGGCGCTCGTCGAGGGCGCCGGCACGGCCCAGGGCCTGCGCCGGCAGCTCGTGCTGGCGGACGGCGTCACCGAGGGCGTCCTGCACATCACCGCGCGCGCCGCGGCGTGCGACGGCGAGCCGGGCGGGGAGATCCCCGACCACGCGGCGTGCCACCTCTACCAGCAGGACTGGGGCATCCCCTTCGTGCTGGACGCCGAGGGGGAGGCCGAACTGGTCCTGGACCTGCGCGGCGTCAACTGAGCGGGTCGACCGGGCCCGGCCGGCGGAGCGGTGCCGACAGAGCGGCAACGGCGGAGCAGGGCCGACCGGGTGGCGACGGCTCGACGAGGTCGACAGGGCGGCAACGGCGGAGCAGGGCCGACCGGGCGGCGCCGGCCGACGGAGGGCGACCGGGCGGTGCCCCGTGCGGCGGGCTCAGCCTCGCGGGACGACCCGCACCGTCGAGCCGTCGATGGTGAGATCGGCGGCGACCTCGAACGGCACGGTGCGCTCGAGCCGTTCGACGTCCCCGGTGAACAGGTCGAGGGAGTCGAAGGCGATCCGCGCGGTGCCCCGCGCGGGCTCCAGGGCCCAGCCCCTGCCGCCCTCGGAGCCCACGACGATCTCCGGGTCCGGGTAGGACTCGATCGTCCACTCCACGTCCCCGGCGACCCGCCCGTCGAACTCGAAGGAGAACGGGCAGCCGGACGGGAAGAGGCTGCTCTGCCCGGCGCAGCCGTCGAGGTGCTCCTTCAGCTGCCGGTCCACCTCCTGCTCGAGGGCCTCGGTCGGCCGGGCCTCCAGGACGATCTCCGCCTGCTGGCCCGGATCGGTCAGCACCGTGCGCACCGGTTCGGCCGCCACGAGCTCGGACGTGTAGGAGGCCGTGTAGGCGCCCGGGAAGAACGCGGAGAACTCCCCGGAGGACTCCGGCAGAGCCACGGACATACCGTTCACGTCCACCGAGGTGGCCCCCGGCAGGCTGACCGTCACCGTGGGCAGCGGGGTCTCGTCGAACGCCCACACGGTGAAGAAGCCCCACTGGGTGTCCACGGGGTGCAGGGCGAACTCGGAGCTGTGCCGCTCGCCGTCGAGGGTGTAGTCCGCGCGCACCACGGCCCGCTCGCCGTCGTCCGAGACGGTGGAGACCTCGAGGTCCTCGAGGTCCTCGGCCGAGGCCTCCAGCGGCTCGCCGTCGAGCATCGCCGCGTTCGCGTCCGGGACGCGGGCGTTGAGCAGCCCCAGGGCCTCGCCCCCGTCCCCGTCCCGCAGGTCCTCGAAGTAGGCCCGCACGTCCGTCTCCGGGCCGTACATGTACTTGTTGACCAAGGCGATGGTGACGGCGGCGGCCGCCACCCCGAGCAGCACGAGGAACAGCCAGGCCCCGAGGGCCTTCAGCACGCGGACGTTGGACTCCATCCGATCACGCTAACCGATCGGCTCCCGGCCTGCGCGTGCACCGGGCCGGAGGAGCCCGCCCGGAAGGCACGGGTCGTCCCGGACGGGTACGCTTCGTGCCGCACCCCTTCCCGCATCCGATCCCGTTCCCGTCCCTGTTCCCGTTCCCGTCTGGAGCTGACTCCCCATGGCCGACTCCGTCCGCCAGGTCCCCGAGAAGTACGGGCCCGTCCGTGCCGTGCTGCGACCCCGGCTGGGCTCCTACGGCCGGCGCCTCCTCTCCTGCGTGGGCCCGCTGCTGGTGGGCGCAGTGCTCGTGCTGTTCCTGTGGGCGCGGCGGCCGGCCACCGGCGTCGCGGTGGTGGTGCTCGCGCTCGTGCTCCTCGCCGCCGCCGCGTGCTGGGTCCGGCTGCGTCCCGTGCTGGTCGTCCGCACGGACAGCCACGTCCTGCGCTCCCGGACCGTGGGCTTCGCCGCGACGCCGCTCGCGGAGGTGGAGCACGTCGTCACGGTCGGGGCTCTGCACCGGTCGGCCGGCGCCCCGCGAGCGGGGAACCGGCCCCACCTGTGGGTCGCGGGCCGCTCGGGCCGTCGGGTCCTGGGCCTCGACGGCGCGGTGTGGGACGCCCGCTCCCTCGAGGACGTCGCCGTGGCGCTGGGCGCGCCCCGGACCCACCTCGAGCGCGCGACGGCGCGGGAGGCCGCGGACCGCTGGCCCCGGCTCGTGCCCTGGGGCCTCCGGCACCCTCGGCTGCACTCCGCCGCGTCCTCCGCAGGTCTGATCGCCGTCCTCGCCCTCGTGGCGTGGTTCTCGCTCGGCCTGCCGGGCGTCGACTGAACCCCGGACACCTGCTCACCCCCCCCCGGGCACCGGTCGACCCCGGTACCGGTCGACCCCCGGACACCTGCTCACCCCGGATACCGGTCGACCCACACCCGGGCGCCGGCCGAGGTCCCGGCCCGGCGCGCGGGCCCGCCGCCGGCACCGTGGTCGTGGCTCCGGCACCGGAGCCACCGCTCCGGCGCACCGGTCCGTGGTCCGCCGCCGGAGCCCCCGCACGCGCGGGAGCCCGCCGCCCCGGGAACGGGCGGCGGGCTCCTCGAGCGCCGGGCGGAGCGCCGGGTGCTCAGCCGGCGGCGGCCAGCTCCTGGCGGGCCCGCTCGATCTCGGCCTTGCGCTCCTCGACGGCCTCGCGGGTCAGCTCGGCACCGGCCTCCTCGTCCCGGGTCAGGTTCGCCCCGGTCTCGGGATCGAAGACGTGCATCCGGCGGGTGTCGACCCAGATCCTGCCCTTCGTCCCCCCGCGGATCCGGGAGGTGGCGTCCAGGGAGACGACGATCTGCGGGTGCATCTCGTCCCCGTCCAGCTCCTGCGCCAGCTCGTCGAGCTTCGCCTTGACCGAGTCGTCCTGCCGGTAGTTGATGTAGCCGTACTGCTCGTTGCCCATCCACTCCGTGTGGGTGAACTCCGTGTCGAAGACGGTGCCGCGGGAGGCGATCGCCTCGTCCACGAACTTGGCGTCGTTGAAGTGCTCGGGACGCAGCCCGAGCAGCACGATCGATCCGTCCGCGGGCAGCTTCCCGGCGGCCTTCTCGGGGACCGGGATGTCGCCCAGCGGGGTGTCGAACACGTTGCCCTTCACGTGCGCCGGGAGGAAGTTCATCGACGGGGAGCCGATGAACCCCGCCACGAACAGGTTGGCCGGCTGCTCGTAGAGCTCCCGGGGCGAGGCGATCTGCTGCAGGATGCCCTTCTTGAGCACCGCCACGCGGTCGCCGAGGGTCATGGCCTCGGTCTGGTCGTGGGTCACGTAGACCGAGGTGATGCCCATCCGGCGCTGGAGCTGGGCGATCTCCGTGCGCATCTGGCCGCGCAGCTTCGCGTCCAGGTTGGACAGGGGCTCGTCGAACAGGAAGGCGTCGGCGTCCCGCACGATCGCCCGGCCCATGGCCACGCGCTGCCGCTGACCGCCGGAGAGGTTGGCCGGCTTGCGCTCGAGGTGGTCGTCGAGGTCCAGGGTCGACGACGCCGTGCGCACCTTGCGGTCGATCTCCTCGTCGGAGAACTTGCCTTTGGACAGCCGCAGCGGGAACGCGATGTTCTCGTACACGGTGAGGTGCGGGTAGAGCGCGTAGTTCTGGAACACCATGGACAGGTTGCGCTCCCGGGGCTCCTTCTCGTTGACCCGCTGCCCGTTGATCAGGAGGTCCCCGGAGGTGATGTCCTCGAGGCCCACGATCATGCGCAGCAACGTGGACTTGCCGCAGCCGGAGGGGCCCACGAGGATGAGGAACTCGCCGTCGGCGATGTCGATCGACACGTCGTTGACGGCAGGGAAGCCGTCACCGTACTTCTTGACGAGGTGATTGAGGGTGATGGATGCCATCTGGAACTCAGTCCTTCGGTCGGTTCGGGAAGATGCGGGAGGCGGGGCGGGCTCAGCCCTTGACCGCGCCCTGGGTGAGGCCGGAGACGATCTGGCGCTGGAAGAGCAGCACCAGCAGCACCACCGGGATGGTGACGATGATGGCCGCCGCGGAGATCGCGCCCGCCGGATCCTCGAACTGCGAGGCGCCGGTGAAGAACGCGAGCGCCGCCGGGACGGGCCGGGCCGCCTCGGTGGAGGTGAGGCCGATGCCGTAGACGAAGTCGTTCCACGCGATGAAGAACGCGATGATCGCGGTGGTGAACACCCCCGGCAGGGCCAGCGGCACGATCACCTTGGTGAACGCCTGCCAGGTGGTGGCGCCGTCGACCTGGGCCGCCCGCTCGAGGTCCCACGGGATCTGCTGGAAGAACGCTGTCAGCGTCCAGATCGAGATCGGCAGGGTCAGCGAGAGATAGGGGATGATCAGGCCGGGCCACGTGTCGTACAGCCCGATCTGGCGCCACAGGTTGAACAGCGGCGTCACGATCGAGACGACGGGGAACATGGACACCGCCAGGGCGACCGTCAGGATCATCTTCTTGCCGGGGAAGTCCAGGCGGGCGATCGCGTAGGCGCACAGCGTGGCCAGGATCACGGCGATGGCCGTGGCGATCAGGCAGATGCCGATCGAGTTCCGCAGCGAGGGCAGGAACAGGTCGCGGGCCGAGCCCACGAAGAGCGACGAGTAGTTCTCGCCGACCCAGTCGGTGGGCAGGAACTTCCCGGAGGTCAGGTCCGCCGGCGCCTTGAAGGACGTCATGAGGATCGAGAGGACGGGGAACAGGGCGTAGATCAGGACCAGGACCGAGACGACGGCCCAGCCGACCTTGTGCTTGGTGGACATGGGCGGTTACCTTCCCTTCCCGGCGCCGGCGAGGTCGACCTTGAACACCTTGATGGCGAGGAAGGCGATCAGCAGCACGCAGACGAACAGGATCACGGAGATTGCCGAGCCGAGCCCGATCTCCAATCGGCCGATGGACGTGCGGTAGGCCAGCAGGGACAGCGTCTCCGTGCCGTACTGGCCCTGGGTCATGATGAAGATGTTGTCGAAGATGCGGAAGGCGTCCAGGGCGCGGAACACGACCGCCACCATGATCGCCGCCTTCATGTTGGGCAGGATCACCCGGGACATCCGCTGCCACCAGGTGGCGCCGTCCACCCGGGCGGCCTCGGTGTACTCGCTCGGCACCTGGGCCAGGCCGGAGAGCAGCAGCAGCGAGATGAACGGCGTGGTCTTCCAGATCTCCGAGGCCATGATCACGAACAGGGCCGACCAGGTGTTGGAGAACCAGTTGAAGTCCGGGCCGATGCCCGGGACCCAGGAGAACCAGTTGTTGATGTAGCCGGTCGTGATGTCGAACGCGTAGAACCAGGCGAAGGCCGAGACCACGGTGATGATGCCGTAGGGAACCAGGATCGCGGTGCGCAGCAGGCCCCGGGTGTTGCGGATCGCGTTGTTCATCACGAGGGCCAGCGCGAAGCCCAGGACGAGCTCGACGACGACGGTGACGACCGTGATGAGCACGGTCACGCCCAGGTCTCGCCAGAACACGATGTCGGAGAGGACCGTGGCGTAGTTGCCGAGGACGACGAACTCCTTGTTCCCCGGGTCGGTGAGTCGGAAGGAGAACAACGAGTCCCACAGCGCCTGCAGGATCGGGTACATGGTGACCAGCAGCATCACGATGAACGCCGGCCCGGCGAGCATCCAGCCGAGCTTGCGCTCCGAGCGGGCGCGGTCGGACATCGCCGGCTTGGAGCTGCGGCGCCCGGTCACGGGAGCGGGTGCGACCTCCCGGGGGCCGGTGCCGGGAGCGTTGGGGTTGACGACGGTGCTCATAGCAGCTGGTCTCCCTTCAGGACGGCCTCGATGAACTCGGAGGTCTCACGGGGCGTGTTCTCGGTGACGGAGGCCGGCGGGGTCCATTCCTGCTGGATGGCCGTGGAGACCTCGTTGTAGTAGGGGGTCTGCGGGCGGGGCGCCGCCTGGTCGAGGGACTCCCGGATGGTCTCGTACATCGGGAAGGCCTCCCGGACCTCCGGGTCCTCGTAGGCGGCCTCGGACGCCGCCGGGTTGCCGTTGCTCACGAAGTAGTACGCCTGGTTCTCCGGCTGGACGATGCACTCCACGGCCTCCCACGCCAGCTCCTGGTGCTCGGACGTGGCGCCCACGCCCAGGTTGATCCCGCCCAGCGGGGGAGCGGAGGGCTGGTCGGCGTCCACGCGCGGCCACAGGGCCCAGCCGATGTCGTCGAACATGGACTGCTCGACCGTCCCGCCCTCCACGGCCGCGGCGGTGGCCGCGTAGATGAAGGGCCAGTTGACCATGAAGGACCCGTCGTCGGACTGGAACTGGGCCATCGTCGAGCCCTCGTCCGAGGTGGGCAGACCGGGCCCGCCGAGCCCGTCCCGGCCGATGGTGCCGACGATCTCCGCGGCCTTGGCCGCGGCCTCGGAGTCCATGCCGATGACCACCTCGTCGGCCGGGGCCTCGGGGTTCTCGATGATGTCGCCACCGGCGGACTTGATCAGGCCGTTGACCCACACGGTCATCGACTCGGCCGACGTGCCCTGCACCCCCAGGTACTTGTCCTGCTCGCGGGCGGCGTCCATGATCTGCTCCCAGGTCACCGGCTGGTCCATGTTCAGGCCGGCGGCCTCCGCCACGGACTCCCGGTACCAGAGCAGCTGCGTGTTGGCCCAGAACGGCACCGAGACGAGCTCGTCCTTCCACTTCGCGCCCTCGAGCGGCCCGGCCAGGACGTCCTGGGTCGTGGCCTCCTCGACGTCACCGGGCACGGGGGTCAGGAAACCCGGCTCGGCCAGTTCGGGGATGAAGGGCGGGTCCAGGCTCATGATGTCCATCGACTTGTCCCCGGCGGCGAGCCGCCGGGCGAGCTGCTCGCGCTGCGACGCGGCGTCGCGCGGGAGCAGCGCGGTCTCGATGTTGTACCGGCCGCCGGACTCCTCGGAGCACCGCTGGGCGAGTTCCGTCTGGCCGCCGGCGTCGGGGTTGATGTACCAGGTCAGGGTCGGGGTGCCGCCGGCATCGGCGTCACCGCATCCCGTCATGAGCAGGGCGCCCACAGCACCGAGCGCTGCGGCGGTGCTGAGCCGCCGCCTGCCCGGTGCCCTGTGGGGGTGTGAGGTGGTGGTCAACGGTCGTTCCTCCCCTTCGGCGATGTGGCGGTCCGCGAGGGGCGTCGAGGGGATCCTGTGGGACCCGGTCGGCGGGAAGGTCGGCGACGGGTGCTGCCGGTCGACCACCCCTGCACGGAGCCTTCAGTCTATGAGTGGTCTACCTCACAGGCCAGTAACCTGACGGTGTGCCCCTGCGCGCCTCGGCGTGTCCCGGCGCGTCCGTCCGCTCCCGTCCGGCAGGGCCGGGACCGGTCCCGGCGCCGGGGAGGATCAGGAGAGCAGCAGGGCCACTCCGGCCATGGTCAGCATGGCGATCACCGTGGTGACGAGCACCGTGTCCCGGCACAGCTGCTCCGCCCTGCCGTAGCGCACGGCCGCCACGTAGATGTTCTGGGCGGTGGGCAGCGCCGCCATCACCACCACGGCGTAGAGGAGGTGCCCGTCCAGGCCCAGCACGAACCGGGCGAACAGGAACGCCAGCGCGGGGTGGAGCAGCAGCTTCAGCGTGCTGGCCAGCGCCACGTCCCGGCGCGGCCCGGCACCCCGCTGCAGGGGAGAGGCGCCCACCAGGGAGATCCCGAAGGCCATCAGCATCGCCGGGATGGAGGCCCCGGCCACCAGCTCCACGGGCTCGTGCACCACCTCCGGCAGCCGCCAGCCGGTGACGGCGAACAGGATCCCCAGTCCGGAGCCCACGATCATCGGGTTGGTCACCACGTTGCCCAGGACGCTGCCCAGGCTCGGGCGGCGGCCGTCCGTGAGGGTGTCCATGATCGTCAGGTAGACGGGGGTGTTGAGCGCCAGCTGGAACAGGATCACGGGCACCACCTGGGACGCGTCCCCGAGCACGAAGACGGCGATCGGGATGCCCAGGTTGGCCGAGTTCACCTGGGAGGCGGCCTGGGCGCCCATCAGGGTGGTGGCCGCGTCCCGGCGGAGCACCCACCGGGCGATCGCGGCGTAGACGAGGGTGGTGGCCACGGCGGACACGGCGGCCACCAGCAGCGGCGCCGAGAGGATCTGGGCGATGTCCGCCTCGGAGATGGTGAGGAACAGCAGCGGCGGGCTCGCCACGTAGAAGGCGAACTTGCTCAGCACGAGCTGTCCCTGGGGGCCCAGGACGCCCCGCCGACCGACGGCGTAGCCGGTGAGGATGACGGCCCAGACGATGAAGAACCCCGAGAACACTCCGGTCACGGGACCCTCCCTCGCGCTGCTGCGGGTCCGCGTCCGCGAGCCCCTACAGTTCTATCCCATCGCCGGCCCGTCCGCGGTCGTGCCGGGACGGGTCACGCGGCGGGCAGGTCGGCGCGGGCGGCGGCCAGTGTCCGGGAGTGCGGAGGGCAGGCGACGCCGTCGAGCAGGGCCTCGGCGGGGTCCGTCCCGAGGTCGACGATCCGGTTGTCCGCGTCCACGTGGACCACGGACGGCACGTGGGCGCGGGCCTCGGCGTCGTCCATCTGCGCGTAGCTGATGAGGATGACGAGGTCCCCGGGGTGCACGAGGTGGGCGGCGGCCCCGTTGATCCCCACGACGCCGGAGCCGCGCTCGCCGGCGATCGTGTAGGTCTCCAGCCGGGCGCCGTTGGTGACGTCCACGATGGAGACGAGCTCGCCGGGGAGGATGTCGGCGGCGTCGAGCAGGTCCTGGTCGACGGTGACCGAGCCGACGTAGTGGAGGTCGGCCTGGGTCACGACGGCACGGTGGATCTTGGCCTTGAACATGGTGCGCAGCATGACGGGAGATGTGCTCCTCGTGAGCGGGATGCGGGTGGCTTGCGCTGGGCCCGGGTGGTCCTCCGGGCGGTCGCCGCCCCGGGGCAGGGGCGGGGCGCGGGAACATCCTACCGCGCGGTCTCCGGCGACGACGAACGCCCCGGCCGGGTGGGCTCGGGGCGTTCGGTGCGAGAGCGGCTGACGGGAATCGAACCCGCGTATCAGGCTTGGGAAGCGTGCGCTCTACCATTGAGCTACAGCCGCGCATCCACAGTTCGTCCGGCGCGTGCGCCGGACGAGGACAGCACCCACTCTACACCACCCGCCGGGGCGGGGCCCGGCACGGGGCGGTCGCGCAGCACGGTCCGGCGGCCGGGCGTGCGATATCTTGGGGACCGTGCTGATCTCTGACCGCGACATCCGCCGGGAGCTCGACGGCGGCCGGGTCGTCCTCGAACCCTACGATCCCGCCCTGATCCAGCCCGCCAGCATCGACGTGCGGCTGGACCGCTGGTTCCGGCTCTTCGACAACCACAAGTACGCGCACATCGACCCGTCCGTGGAGCAGCCCGAGCTCACGCGGCTCGTGGAGGTCGACCCGGACGAGGCCTTCGTGCTGCACCCGGGGGAGTTCGTGCTCGGCTCCACCTACGAGAAGGTGACCCTCCCGGACGACATCGCCGCCCGCCTCGAGGGGAAGTCCTCGCTGGGGCGCCTGGGTCTGCTGACCCACTCCACGGCGGGGTTCATCGACCCGGGCTTCTCGGGGCACGTCACGCTCGAGCTGTCCAACATGGCCACGCTGCCCATCAAGCTGTGGCCGGGCTCCAAGGTGGGTCAGCTGTGCTTCTTCCAGCTCTCCTCGCCCGCGGATCACCCGTACGGGTCCGGCGCCTACGCCAACCGGTACCAGGGGCAGCGCGGTCCCACCGCGTCTCGCAGCCATCTCGGGTTCTCCCGCACCCGCATCTGACGGTGCACCGTCCGGCCGCCCGATGCCGGCGTGCCCGCGTCCGACGGTCCACCGCGCGACAGCTCACGGCCCGGAGGGCTCCGCGGGCGGCGGTGCCGCGGTCGGCGCCGCCGTGGTCTTCGGGTCGCGCGCGCGCAGCAGCAGGAGCAGGCCGGCGCCGATCACCAGGAGGATCCCGAGGATGCCCCAGCGCTGCGCGCCGAGCACGGAGACGAACACGGCGAACAGGGTCGGCGCCAGGAAGCTCACGGCCCGGCCCGTCGTGGCGTAGAGACCGAACAGGGCGCCCTCCTCCCCGGTCCGCGTGAGCCGGCCGAGGAACGTGCGGGAGGCCGACTGCGCGGGTCCCACGAACAGGCACAGCAGCAGCCCGCAGACCCAGAACGCGGCCGTGCCCTCGAGGACGAGCAGCGGGGCCCCGGCCAGCAGGATGCCGACCAGGGACACCACGATGACGCGCTTGGGTCCCACCCGGTCGTCGAGCCGGCCGCCCACGAGGGCGCCCGCCCCCGCGGCCACGTTGCCGACGATCGCGAAGACGATGACCTCGGTCAGGGTGAAGCCGAACGTGCCGGCCGCGATGACGCCGCCGAAGGTGAACACCGCGTTGAGCCCGTCCCGGAACACGGCGGAGGAGAGCAGGAACCACAGCGTCTGCGGGGCGTCCCGGTACAGCTCCCGGAGGGTCTGCCACAGCTGGCGGTAGGAGCGGGCCACGGACGGGCGCGGCCCCCGGCGGGTCGGGCGGATCTCGGGCACCACCAGCAGGACGGGGATCGAGAACAGTGCGATCCACAGCCCCGAGAACAGGGCCACGGCCCGCACGTTGAGGGCGTCCTCCTCCGGGATGCCGAGCAGGCCCGGGGTGATGAACCCGAACAGCACGATCGTCAGGGCCACGATCCCGCCGAAGTAGCCCATCGCCCAGCCCTGGCCGCTCACCCGCCCGATGTGCTCGCGGCCGGCGATCCCCGGCAGCATCGCGTTGTAGTTGACCACCGCGAACTCGTCGAAGACGTTGGCCAGCGCCAGCAGGCCCACGCCGAGGTAGAGGAACGGCTGGTCGGGATAGACCAGGAAGCACAGGGCCGTGAGCAGCGCCGTGAGCATCGTGTTGATGCCGAGCCACAGCTTGCGCCGGCCCGCGCCGTCGCTGCGCTGCCCCACCACCGGGGCCAGCAGTGCCACGACGACGCCGGCGGCGCCGATCCCGTAGCCCAGCACCTCCGAGGCGTGGTCCTCCCCGCCGAACGGGTCGCTCGTGAGGTAGACCGTGAACACGAACGTGGTCATCACGGCGTTGAAGGCGGCGGATCCGGCGTCCCACAGGCTCCACGCCCACACGTGCGAGCGGCGCGGCACGAACGGCGTCGCGGGAAGGGTGGGTGAGGGGGCCGGGGGGCCGGGGGGCGTGGCGTCCATGGCAGTCATGCTAGGCCCGAGGTGCCCGGTGCGGGGCGTCGGCCTCGCCGACACCGGGCACCGGAAATCCCGGCCCCGCCCAGGCAGCCGCCCCGGAACGTGCAGGATGTGCACAGGTTGGGCCGGACGCGAGGCCACGGGGCGGCAGCACCGCTTTGATAAGGTGGTTTCCCCGGGCGCGCCCCGGCCCTCCCGTGCTCGCACAGGTCCTCCGTGCCCGCGTCCGGGTTCCACGACGCCCGCCCGCCGATCCCTTCCCCGACCTCCGGAGGCGCCTGATGACCGCTGTGCTCCTGCTCCACGCAGTGGTGGCCGCGGTCGCGCCCCTGCTGTTCGCGCGGATGGGACGCAGCGCCTTCTACCTCCTGGCGGCGGTCCCGCTCGCGGGCTTCCTGTGGCTGCTGGGCTCCGCCCCGCAGGTCTACGGCCCCGAGGGCGGCTGGACCGAGGGCGGCGCGTGGATCCCGTCCCTGCACCTGGACCTGGTCCTGCGGATGGACGCCCTCTCGTGGACGATGTCCCTGCTCGTGCTCGGCGTGGGCTCGCTGGTGCTGTTCTACTGCGCCCGCTACTTCAAGTCCGACGCGAGCGGCATCGGCGGCTTCGGCGCCCAGCTGCTCGCCTTCGCGGGCGCCATGTTCGGCCTCGTGACCGCCGACGACATGCTGGTGCTGTTCGTCTTCTGGGAGATCACCACCGTCCTGTCGTTCCTGCTCATCAGCTACAGCCGCACCCGCCTGTCCGCCCGGCGGGCGGCCCTGCAGGCCCTGGTGCTCACCACCGCCGGCGGCCTGGCCATGCTGGTCGGCATCGTGATGCTGGGCCAGGCCGCCGGCACCTACCGGATCTCCGAGGTGCTCGCGGCGGCCCCCGAGCTGGCGCAGCGCGGGACCGTGGTGGACGTGGCCGTCCTCCTGCTCCTCGTGGGGGCCGTGACGAAGTCCGCGCTGATCCCGCTGCACTTCTGGCTGCCGGCCGCGATGGCCGCGCCCACCCCGGTGTCCGCGTACCTGCACGCCGCCGCGATGGTCAAGGCCGGCGTCTACCTGGTGGCCCGCTTCGCCCCCGGCTTCGCCGAGACGGCGCTGTGGCAGCCGACCGTCACGGTGCTCGGTCTGGGCACCATGCTCTTCGGCGGCTGGGCGGCCCTGAAGCAGTACGACCTGAAGCTGATCCTCGCCTACGGCACCGTCAGCCAGCTCGGCTTCCTCGTGGTGATCGTGGGCCGCGGCTCGGCGGACACGGCGCAGGCGGGCCTGGCCATGCTCCTCGCGCACGGGCTGTTCAAGGCGACGCTGTTCCTCGTGGTCGGGATCATCGACCACCGGGCGGGCACCCGGGACATCCGCCGCCTGTCCGGGCTCGCCGGCCGCGTGCCGGTGCTGTTCGCCGTCTCGCTCGTCGCCGCGGCGTCCATGGCGGGCCTGCCGCCCCTGGCCGGGTTCGTGGCCAAGGAGTCCGTGCTGACCGCGTTCGCCCACGACGTGGACAGCGCGGCGGGGATCACGGTGCTCGCCGGACTCGTGCTCGGCTCCGTCCTGACCTTCGCCTACAGCGCCCGGTTCGTGTGGGGCGGGTTCGCCCAGAAGTCCGCCGAGTTCTCGGAGCTCGACGCCGGGGTCGGCGGCAAGGCCGTGATCAGCGACATGCAGCGGGTCGAGCCCGCGTTCCTCGCCGCACCCCTCGTGCTGTCCGTGCTCACCGTGGTCTTCGGCCTGTGGCCCCAGCCGGTCAACGCCATGCTGCAGCCCTACGTCGACCAGTTCCCGGCCACGGAGGAGTACGAGTTCTACCTGGCCCTGTGGCACGGGCTCACCCCCGCCCTCGGCCTCTCCGCCGCGATCATCGCGGCCGGGCTCCTGCTCCACCTCTTCCGCCGCCGGGTCGCCGACCTGCAGCGGGCCCTGCCGTCCCTGCCCGCGGGCGAGCTCGTCTACCGGCGGGCCGTCAACGTCCTGGACCTGGTCGCCGTGTGGATCACCGGCCGCACCCAGCGCGGTTCGCTGATGTTCTACCTCTCGGTCATCCTGATCACGGCGATCGTCGTGCCGCTCGTGGCCCTGTTCATCGAGGAGACCCCGCCGCTGGGGACGCTGCGGGTCGCCGACAGCCCGGCCCAGCTGATCGCGGGCGCGGCCATGGTCGTGGCGGCCCTGCTGGTGCCACTGGCCACCAAGCGCTTCCTCGCGGTGCTGCTCGTGTCGGTCACCGGCTACGGGCTGGCCCTCATCTTCGCCCTGCAGGGCGCGCCCGACCTCGCCCTGACGCAGACGCTCGTCGAGACCGTGCTGCTGGTGGCGTTCGTGCTCGCCCTGCGCTCGCTGCCCGCCCCGCTGTGGCACCGCAACCCGGCCGGGCGACGCCTGCTGCGCGGCACCATCGCGGTGACCTTCGGGCTGTTCATGATGGCGCTCGCGGCGTTCAGCATCTCCTCCCGCACGGCCGACCCGATCTCCCTGGAGCTGCCACGGATGGCCTACGAGCTCGGTGACGGCCAGAACGTGGTCAACGTGATCCTCGTGGACATCCGCGCGTGGGACACGTTCGGGGAGATCTCGGTGCTCGTGCTCGCCGCCACCGGCGTGGCCTCGCTGATCTTCGTCACGGGCCGCGGGGACCGCATCGTCCGCTCCGGGGACGATCCCACGACCGACCAGCTGCGGGTGATCCGGCGGCGCAACGCCGCGGCCGTCTCGCCCGGCGGCGAGCCCCTGGACGTGGGCCTCGCGCGCCGCGACGACGACCTCGAGGACCCCTACCTGCTCGCCGGGAGGACCTTGGCCCCGGAGCGGCGCTCGATCGTCTTCGAGGTGGTCACCCGGCTGCTGTTCCACACGTTCATGATGGTCTCGCTCTACCTGCTGATCGCCGGGCACAACGACCCCGGCGGCGGCTTCGCGGGCGGCCTCATGGCCGGTCTCGCCCTGACCGTGCGCTACCTCGCGGGCGGGCGCTACGAGCTCGAGCTGGCCACCCCGATCAACGCGGGCACGATGCTCGGGACCGGCCTGGCGCTCGCCGCGCTCTACGCCGTCACCCCGGTGTTCCTCGGCGGATCGGTGATGCAGAGCTACACCTTCGAGGCCGAGCTGCCGGTCTTCGGGGCCGAGAAGTTCGTGACCGCCCTGGTCTTCGACGTCGCGGTCTACCTCATCGTGGTGGGGCTCATCCTCGACATCCTGCGCTCGCTCGGCGGGCGGATCGACCAGCGGATCGAGGAGGACGCCGTCCGGCGGCGCCGGCGCACCCCGGGGCGCGGCACGCGCATCCGCGTCACGCGGCAGCGGAAGGTGGCCGCCGGCGCCCCCGCGGGAGCGACCGCGGTGTCGTCCGCCACATCGCCCATCCCGACCCCCCGCACCGGCCCCGACGGAGGGAGCGAGCACCGATGACCGTGAACCTGACCCTGCTGGTCGTGATGGGCGTGCTCTACGCCGTGGGCGTGTACCTGCTGCTCGAGCGCTCGCTCACCCGCGTGCTGCTCGGGCTGATGCTGCTGACCAACGGCACGAACCTGCTGATCCTGCACGCCGGCGGGGCCGCCGGGTCAGCGCCCCTGTACGACGGGTCGATCGCCGCGGAGGACTACAGCGACCCGCTGCCCCAGGCACTGATCCTCACCGCCATCGTGATCTCCCTCGCGGTCACCGCGTTCCTCCTGGGCATGATCTACCGCTCCTGGGTCCTCGGGCGCCGGGACGAGATCCAGGACGACGTCGAGGACCGGCGCGTGGCGCGGCAGTCCTCCTACGACGTGGAGGACGACGCCGACGTCCCCGCCGACACCACCGAGTTCGACGAAGCCCCCCGGCGCCAGGACCCCGGTGAGTCCCTCGAGACGCCGGGGGTCCGCGGCATCGAGAAGTGGGGAGGGAACCGGTGACCGTCAACTTCGCCCAGCTGGCCCCGCTGGCCGTCATCATCCCGTTCCTGGGCGCGGCCCTGAGCCTGCTGCTGCTGCGGCGCAACGCCCTCCAGCGGACCGTGGCCATCGGCTCGCTCGTGCTCACCCTCGCGATCGAGGCCCTGGTGCTCGGGTCCACGTGGAACCTCGGTCCGCAGGCCGTCCACCTCGGCGGCTGGGAGGCGCCCTGGGGCATCGTCATGGTCGTGGACCAGCTCTCGTCGCTGATGCTCGTGGTCTCCACGGTCGTCTCCCTCGCCGTGCTCGTCTACGCGAGCGGGCAGGGCGTGGCCGACGGCGACGAGGAGGGGCCGATCTCGATCTTCCACCCCTCCTTCCTGATCCTCGTGGCGGGGGTGTCGAACGCCTTCCTCGCCGGGGACCTGTTCAACCTCTACGTGGGCTTCGAGATCCTGTTGACCGCGTCCTACGTGCTGATGACCATGGGCGGGACCGTCCAGCGGATCCGCACCGGCGTGACCTACGTCGTGGTCTCGGTGATCTCCTCCGTGCTGTTCCTGATCACCATCGCGATGATCTACGCGGCCACGGGGACCATCAACATGGCCGACCTCTCGGTCAAGCTCGAGGGCCTGCCGGTGGGCACCCAGATGCAGCTGCACCTCATGCTGCTCATCGCGTTCGGCATCAAGGCCGCCGTCTTCCCGCTGTCCTTCTGGCTCCCGGACTCCTATCCGACCGCCTCCGCGCCCGTCACCGCCGTGTTCGCCGGCCTGCTGACCAAGGTGGGCGTGTACTCGATCATCCGCACCGAGACCGTGCTCTTCCCCGGGGAGCGGCTCGACGACCTCCTGATGTGGGTCGCGCTGCTCACCATGGTGGTCGGCATCCTGGGCGCGCTCGCGCAGATCGACATCAAGCGCATGCTCTCCTTCACGCTGATCAGCCACATCGGGTACATGATCTTCGGCGTGGCCGTGGGCACCCAGGAGGCGCTCTCCGCCACGGTCTACTACGTGGCCCACCACATCGTGATCCAGACAAGCCTGTTCCTCGTGGCCGGGCTGATCGAGCGCCGCGGCGGTTCCACCAACGTGGACCGGCTCGCGGGAATGGCCAAGATCTCCCCGCTGCTCGCGCTGCTCTACCTCGTGCCCGCGCTCAACCTCGGGGGGATCCCGCCGTTCTCGGGCTTCCTGGGCAAGACCGGTCTGCTGCAGGCCGGCGTCGACCAGGGCGACGGGCTGGCCTACGCCCTCGTCGCGGGGTCCGTGGCGGTGTCCCTCCTGACCCTGCTCGCCATGATCCGGGTGTGGAACCGCGTGTTCCTGCGCGCGCCGGAGGACGCGGAGTACCCGGACCCGATCCTGCTGGCCCCGGTGCCCGCCGGGTCCCGGTTCCTGCTCACCTCGGGCGCCGTCGACGACCAGGCGGGCCGGTTCGCAGGCAAGGGCGACGTGCGCCTCATGTCTCCCTCGATGCTCGGCGGGGCCTCAGCCCTCGTCGCCGTGGGGGTGGCCCTGACCGTCTTCGCCGGGCCGCTGTTCCAGCTCGCGGACAACGCCGCGGAGAACCTCGTCCGCCCCGAGCGCTACGTCGAGGCCGTGCTGGATCCCGCGTCCGCGCCGCGGCCCGTCGTGGAGGAGGCACCGTGACCCGCCCCAAGAACTCCCTGCTCGTCGAGCTGCCGCTGCTGGTGTGGCTCGTGGTCGTGTGGGGCGCCCTCTGGGGCGACTTCGGCCCCGGCAACCTGCTGGTCGGGCTGGTCCTGGCCCTGCTGGTGACGTGGGTGCTCTACCTGCCGCCCGTGCAGCTGTCCGGCCGGTTCAACCCGTTCCAGTTCGCCGTCTTCGCCGTGACCTTCGTGTGGCAGGTCGCCAAGGCGAGCTTCGAGGTGATGCTCATCGCGATCCTCGTGGGGCCGCGCGCGCGCAACGCCGTGGTCGGCGTCCAGCTCCGCACCCGCTCCGACCTGCTCCTGACGGCCACCGGCCACACCATGACCCTGATCCCCGGCTCGCTCGTCGTGGAGGTGGACCGTGCCGCCGGCACGCTGTACTTCCACGCGCTCAACGTCCGCAGCGCCCAGGAGGCCGAGGACTTCCGCCGGTCCGCGCTGCAGGTGGAGGCCGCCTGGATCCGGATCATGGGCACGCCGGAGGAGCTCGCCGCCCTGCGGGCCGAGGGCCGCCGCGGAGGAGCCTACGACGCGGACCGGCGTGACAGCGCCGCGATCGGCTCCCCGGTCACCGCGAGCCAGCAGATCGTAGGCCGCCGCCGGCACGAGGTCCCCGACGACGTCCCGGCCGGCACCCCGACCGACGCCCCCGAGGAGGACCGCTCGTGATGCAGATCGCCGTGGCCGTCGCGGCCGTGCTGCTCAGCGCGGCCGCCGCGGGCACCCTCTACCGCCTCGCCAAGGGCCCGTCCCTGCTGGACCGCGTGGTGGCCACGGACGTGCTGCTGGCGATCGTCGCGGCCGCCCTGGCCGTGGAGATGGCCTACCACGGCCACCTCAACAACCTGATCCTCATGGTGATCGTCTCGCTGGTCGGGTTCATCGGATCCGTGACCGTGGCGCGCTTCGCCACCCAGACCGCCGAGCACGGGCGGTGAGCGCCGTGCTGGACACCGTCCTGGACGCCGCCGCGGCCGTGTGCCTCGTGGGCGGCGCGCTGATGTCCCTCGCCGCCGCGATCGGCCTGGTCCGCTTTCCGGACCTGCTGACGCGCATGCACGCCGGCACCAAGCCGCAGGTCTTCGGGCTGCTCCTCATGCTCACGGCCGTCGCCCTCGAGAACCGCGAGCCCGTGATGATCCCGCTCATCGCCCTCGGCTGGATCTTCCAGCTGCTCACCGTGCCCGTCTCGGCGCACATGGTGGGCCGCTCGACCTACCGGACCAAGCACCTGAACCGCACCACGCTGACCCAGGACGACCTGCAGAAGGTGCTCGACCGCGCCGCGGAGGGCAGCGGAGAGGGCACCGGGGAGGGCATCACCGCAGGACCTCCGGTGCCGAGCCCGGACGGCCGGCGAGCGGACGGACAGCAGACTGACGGATCGGCGACAACGCGTTAGGCTGGGCAGGATCGACAGGGCGCACCCGCGTCCCCCCTGACGACAAGGAGCAGCACTCCATGAACACCAAGGTCCTCGAACTCGTGGGCACCGGCCTCTCGCTCGGCGGCGTGGCGCTCTCGCACAAGGTGCTCGGCGCCGCGTGGACGCGCATCACCGGCGACCCGCCCCCCGCCCGGAACCCGGACCCGGACGAGGCCTGGACGGGCATCATCATCTGGTCGCTAGTGACCGGCCTCGTGGGCACCGTCATCAAGGTCGCCATCTCCCGCCAGATCGCGAAGATGGAGAACAAGCCGCAGGAGAACCCGAAGGCCTCGAGCCAGGCCGAGGTCTGAGGCCCGGCGGGCACCTCGCGAGGGGGCCCGTCCGGTCGGACACCGCACCGGTGTCCGACCGGACGGGCCCCTATTCGTGCGGTGGACGTGCGGCGGGGAACGTGCCGCGGGAGACGTTTGGCGGGCGTGCGTGGAACGTGCCGCGGGGGACGTGCTGCGGGAACGCCGTGCGGGAACGCCGTGCGGGCGCAGCCGGAGCTCCGGCCCCGCGGGCGCAGCCGGGGTCCCGGGCGTGCACGGAGCGGGCGACGGAGGGGTAGACTCGGTGCCACTGAACGACAGGGGAGCGTCCCGCCGGTGAGACCGGCGCGGCGCTGAGAGTGCGGATCGCCGCAGACCCTCGAACCTGCTCCGGTTAGCACCGGCGAAGGGAGTCGAGCATCTCAGGGGTGTTCCCCGGGAGAGCGCCACCGGCGCGGCCCGCGGAACCCCGTCCCCTCCTGGCACCGACGGCTCGCTGAGCCCAGGAGGAACGCACCGTGAACACCACCACCCACCGTCCCGCCGGCCGCCCCGGCACGTCCCGCACGTCGTCCTGGCGCGTTGTCGACATCGTCGTGGCCGCCGTCCTCGCCGCCGTGTGCGCGGTCGTCTTCTGGGCCTGGTCGAACCTGCTCTACCCCGTGGTCGGCACGGCGGCGGTCGCCTACCCGCCCGCCGTGGGACTGATCGCCGGCGGCTGGCTGGTGGCCGGCGTGCTCGGCGGCCTGATCATCCGCAAGCCCGGCGCCGCGCTGTTCTGCGAGCTGCTCGCAGCCGTGATCGAGAGCTTCCTGGGCACCCATTTCGGTCTGCTGGTCATCCTCTCCGGACTCGTCCAGGGCATCGGCGCGGAACTGGCCTTCGCCGCCTTCCGGTACCGCCGGTTCGACGCCCTCGCGGCGGCCGTCGCGGGGGCTGTGAGCGGGATCTTCCTCGGCGTGCACGAGAACATCGTCTACAACTACGAGTGGGCGCTGGGACACCAGGTGGTCTACGTGGTCCTGGCCGCCGTCTCCGGGGCGGTGCTCGCGGGCCTCCTCATGCAGGCCGTGGTGCGGGCCCTCGCGGCCACCGGCGTCCTGCAGGGTCTCGCCTCGGGGCGGGCCGTGCGCCGATGACGGCCCCCACGGTCCGGCGCCCCGCCGTGCCCGCGGCCCGTGGGGCGCGCGTCGAGGCCCTCGGCTTCGGCTGGCACCACCCCGGGCGGGAGACAGCGGCGCTGCGCGGTGTCGACCTCGTGGTGGAACCGGGGGAGCGGGTGCTCCTGCTGGGGCCCAGCGGGGCGGGCAAGTCCACCTTCCTGCACGCCCTGGCAGGCGTCCTCCACGACGACGACGGGCAGTCCGGCTCCGGCGAGCTGCTGCTCGACGGCACGCCCCCGGAGCAGGCGCGCGGCCGGGCCGGGCTCGTGCAGCAGGACCCCGAGTCCCAGGTGGTGCTGTCCCGGATCGGCGACGACACCGCGTTCGGCCTCGAGAACCTCGCGGTGCCCCGCGAGCAGATCTGGCCGCGGGTGCGCGCGGCGCTCGACGCCGTGGGCCTGGACCTCCCGCTCGACCACTCCACCGCAGCCCTGTCCGGTGGGCAGAAGCAGCGCCTGGCCCTCGCGGGCGCCGTGGCCATGAGCCCCGGGCTGCTGCTGCTCGACGAGCCGACGGCCAACCTGGACCCTGCCGGCGTGCGGCAGGTCCGCGACGCCGTGGTGTCCTGCCTCGACCACGGCGGGGCCACGCTCGTGGTCGTGGAGCACCGCGTCGCCGTGTGGGCCGAGGTCGTGGACCGCGTCGTCGTGCTCGGCCGCGACGGGGGGATCACCCACGACGGGGCCCCGGGACAGGTGCTCGGTGCAGCGGCCGACGAGCTGAGCCGGGCGGGGGTGTGGGTCCCCGGCCGGGTGCCGGCCACGCGTGCGCCCGCCCGCCCGGCCGCGGGGCATGCCGAGGGTTCTGCCGGAAGCCCGGTCGAGGGTTCTGCCGGGAGTCCTGCTGCGGGTCATGGGGGGAGTCCTGCTGCGGGTCCTGCGGGGAGTCCGGCCGCGGTCGGCGGCCCCGGGGCGGACGGCGAACCGCTGCTGAGCGCCACCGGTCTGGGCGTCTCGCGCAGCCAGCCCTCGGCGCGGCAGCTGCGCGCCCGGCGGCGGGCGCGGCGCCGCGGCGGCCCGGTGGACGACGCCGCCACGGGCCGGGACCTCCCCACGGCGGTGGCCGGCGTGGACCTGTCCCTGCGCCGCGGCCGCGCGCTCGCGCTGACCGGGCCCAACGGCGCCGGCAAGTCCACGCTCGCGCTGACGCTGGCGGGCCTGCTCGCCCCCGTGCGCGGCACGGTGCGCGCCCATCCGAGCCTCGATCGCGGTGCGGGCCCCGACCCTCTGGAGTGGCGCGGCCGGGAGCTCGTGGCCCGTGTCGGGACGGTCTTCCAGGAGCCCGAGCACCAGTTCCTGTGCGCCACCGTGCGCGCCGAGCTCGAGCTCGGCCCCCGGCTGGCGGGCACGCCGGCGGCCGAGCGGGAGCGACGCACGGACGAGCTGCTCCGCCGGCTGCGGCTCTCCCACCTGACCGACGCCAACCCGTTCACCCTCTCCGGCGGCGAGAAGCGGCGGCTGTCCGTGGCCACGGTGCTCGCCACGGACCCGGACGTGCTGGTGCTCGACGAGCCCACCTTCGGCCAGGACGCCCTGACGTGGGCGGAACTCGTCGACCTGCTCGTGGAGCTCGTCGACGCCGGCACGTCGGTCCTCGCCGTGACCCACGACGAGGACTTCGTGCGGGCGCTCGGCGCCCAGGTGCTGGCCCTGGGAACGCCCCCGGAGCGGGACCGCGCCACTCGCGCGGCCCCGGCGGCGCGAGAGTCCCTGGCCGCGCCGGTCGCGCCGGCAGCGCCAGTCGCTCCCGCCGCGCCGGCAGCGCCAGTCGCTCCTGCCGTGCCGGCCGCGTCAGCCGTTCCGGTCGCTCCCGCTGGGACGGCAGCGCCGGTCGCTCCGCCCGTCCCGGCCCGGCGGGAGCCCGTCCGGTGAGCGCTTCCGCGATCGCGCCGTCGGCCCGGACCTCCCTGCTGGGGCGGGCCGACGCGGTGGTCAAGCTGGCCGGGGCGCTGCTGCTGACCGTCGTCCTGCTGCTCAGCGCGGACCCCGTGACGTCGGGGACCGTGCTCCTGGGCGAGGTGCTCCTGCTGGCACTCGCCGGTCAGCGCCCGCTCGCGCTGCTGCGCCGGGCGTGGCCGGTGGTCGTGGCGGCCCTGGTGAGCGGGTGGGGCACGGCACTGCTCGCCGAGGACTCCGGGCCGGTGCTGCTCGACCTGGGGGTCACCGGGATCTCGACCGGCTCGGTGGCCGCGGGCGCGGCGATCGCCCTCCGCGGGCTGGCACTGGCCCTGCCCGGGCTGATGCTGGTGCTCACCACGGACCCCACGGACCTCGCCGACGGCCTCGCCCAGACGCTGCGCCTCCCGGCCCGCTTCGTGCTCGCGTCCCTGGCCGCGCTGCGGCTGGTGGGCGTGATGGTCTCCGAATGGACCACCCTCGCGATGGCGCGGCGGGCGCGCGGCGCGGGGTCCGGGCACGGACCGGTGGGCGCGCTGCGGGAGTTCGGCGGCCAGGCGTTCACGCTCCTGGTGCAGTCCCTGCGCCGGGCCACCCGGCTGTCGGTCACCATGGAGGCGCGCGGCTTCGGCGCGGGTCCGCGCACGTGGGCCCGCGTGCCGGGGTACTCCTGGCGGGACGCCGCGGTCCTCGCAGGCTGCGCGGCGGCCGCGGCGTCGGGCCCGGCGGTGTCCGCCCTGCTCGGGACGCACCGGTTCATCTGGGCCTGAGCCCGGAATCATGCCTGCGAGACCCAGCTCGTGACGAGCCGCGTCAGGTCCGGGTCCACCGGCAGCGGCTGGTGGTCGAGCCGGCGCACCGGCACCGCGAGCCGGACGCTGGAGACCAGCCACACGGCGTCGGCCTCCATGAGGTCCGCCGGGTACAGCGGCCCGTAGCCGAGCTCCCAGCCGTCCCGGCGGGCGGCGGCGAAGATCTTGGCCTGCGTGGTGCCCGGCAGGATCCCGTGCGAGGGCTCCGGCGTCAGCAGGGTGCGGCGGCCGGCGCGCACGCGGGCGCAGACCACGGAGGACGTCGCGCCCTCCAGGACCCTGCGGCCCTCCGTGGTGAAGACCGCCTCGTCCGCGCCGAGGGAGCGGGCGTGGCGCAGGGCGGCCATGTTGATCGCGTAGGAGAGCGTCTTGGCCCCCGGGAGCAGCCACGGGTACCCGGCGTCCTGGGCGGGGTCGTGGCCGCGCGGCAGCAGCACCGCGGTCACGCCCTCCCGCCGCTGCCGGAACGTGGTCTCCGGCACGGGGTTCACCACGATCCAGGACCACGGGCCGTTCTCCGGGGTGCCGCGGCTGATCACGACCTTGACCGCGTGCTCGGCGCCCAGGCCGCCGTCCCCGCCGGGCGCGGCGTGGGCGAGCGCCAGCTCCACCGCCCCGCGCAGGTCCCGCGCCGACGGCACGGGCAGCTGCGCCAGCCGCGCGGAGGCCGACAGCCGCTGGTGGTGGGCCTCGAACTTCTGCACGGTCCCGTCGACGGCGCGCATGGTCTCGAAAACGCCGTCCCCGCGGGTGAGACCCTGGTCGTCGATCCGCACGAGCGGCACGGACGGATCGGCGAGGACGCCCGCCGGGTGGGCGGCGTCGAGGACGACGACGGTGCTGGTCACGGATTCTCCTGTCGGTGCGGCCGAGGTGCTCAGCAGACCGGGCCGGGGTGCAGGATGTCCACCAGCTCCCAGACGTGGTCCTCCGCCAGGTAGGCGTCCTCCTGGGCGGCCCAGCGGTCCCAGTGCTCGGCGTAGTATGAGCCGTCACGGCTCAGCGCGCGGTCGTAGCGCAGGGCGGTGGGCAGCTCGACCCACACGGAGACGTCCAGCAGCTCCCGCGCGTCGGCGCTGCACGCGCCGACACCCTCCAGGATCACGACCTCCGCCACGCGGGTCAGCCGAGGGGTGCCCGGGGAGTCGGTGACCCAGTCCCAGGCGCTCCACTCCGCGTCGCGGCCCTGGTCGAGGGGAGCGAGGACCTCGTCCACGTAGGTCCGCCGGCCGGGTCCGAGCCCGTCCCAGCCCGGGTAGAGGTCCTCGAGGTGGAAGAGCGTCACGTCCCGCACCGGGCGCAGCACGGCGGCGAGCTGCTCGGCGAGGCTGGTCTTGCCGGCGCCGGAGCGCCCGTCGATGCCGATGAGGTACGGGCGGCGGGTGGGGGAGGGGAGCAGCCGCGCCAGGTTGGTGCCGGCGGGGTGGGCCGCGGCGAGGGACGGGTCCAGCTCCAGCTCGATGTCGATCACGCGCGTCCGGCGTCCTGCGCGGAGCCCCGGTCGGCGCCGAGCTCCCGGGCGACGGCGCGGACGACGCCCGGCACGGCTGCGGCGATCATGCCGTAGGTGGTCTCGAAGTCCTCCGGGCCCCCGTACCAGGGGTCGTAGATCCCCAGGTCGTCGTGCTCGAGGTCCTCGACGGCGGGGTCGAACTCCCGCAGCAGCCGCACCTTGGCGGCGGCGGACCCGTCCGGTGCGAGCGCTCTGAGACGGCGCCAGTGCACGACGTCCAGGGCGAGCACGAGGTCGCGGTCGTCGAAGCGGACGGGGTCGAAGACCTGGGCCGCGTGCCGGGAGGCGTCGAGCCCCTCGCGCCGCAGGAGGTCGCCGGCGCGGGGGTCCACGGGGTTGCCGAGCTCCTCGTCGCTGACGCCCGCCGAGTCGATCCGCACGCGCTCGGCCAGTCCTGCGGCCTCGAAGGCGCGGCGCAGGGCGAACTCCGCCATGGGCGAGCGGCAGATGTTGCCGGTGCACACGGCCACGATCGAATACATAGCGGGCAGTCTAAGCCGTCCGGTCCCGGCACGAGAAGTGCGGCCGCCGCCCGGGGGCGGCGGCCGCACTCGGCACCGGGACGTCAGGCCCGGTCGCCGGCCGGATCGAGCGCCCGCTCAGGGTTCTGCTCGGGGCTCCGTGCCGGGGCGGATCCGGTGGAGAGGTCGATCTCCTCACCGTTCTCGTCGACCCGCCGGTACCAGTCCGTCACGTCCGGGTGGTGCGAGTCGAACGTCTCGCCGGCGGCGCGGGCCCCGGGGGCGTGCTCCACCTGCAGGGCGAAGTCGTCGCCGTGCTCCTCGATGCCGTGGATCACGGCCTTGCGGACGGCCGTGAGGGCGAATGCGTGGCGGATCGTGGCCGGGTCGCTGCGCAGGTCCTTGTAGAAGGCGACCATCAGGAAGGCGACGACCACGGCGAAGGGCAGGGCCGAGACGGTCACGAGGTTCTGCATGCCGGTCAGGGCGTCGTCACCGCCCACGAGCATCATCACGGCCGCGATGCCGCCGAGGCACAGACCCCAGAAGACGACGATCGGCCGGTTCGGCTCCGGCTGGCCGCGCTGGGACAGCGTGCCCATGACGATGGACGCGGAGTCCGCGCTGGTCACGAAGAAGATGGCGATGACGACCATGGCCAGCACCGAGGTGACCGCGCCCAGGGGCAGGGCGTCGAGCATGCCGAACAGCACGGCCTCCTGGCCGCCGGCGGCCGCGAGGTCGGTCCCGGTGCGCTGCAGGTACATGGACGTCCCGCCGATGACCACGAACCAGAGCACGCACATCGAGGAGGGGACCACGAGCACCACGGTCACGAACTGGCGCAGCGTGCGGCCGCGGGAGATCTTGGCGATGAACATCCCGACGAACGGGGACCAGGACAGCCACCACGCCCAGTAGAAGACGGTCCAGCCGCCGGCGAAGGCGGTCGCGTCCTCGCCCCAGCCGCCGGTCTGCCCGGTCATCCACAGGTACTCCTGCAGGTACGTGCTGAACACCGCGGGGACCAGGTCGAGGATCAGGACGGTGGGACCGGCCACGAACACGAACAGGGCCAGCAGGAAGGCCAGCAGCAGGTTCGTGTTGGAGAGGTAGCGGATGCCGCGGGCCACGCCGGAGACGGCGGACACCACGAAGGCGGCCGTGAGGACGGCGATGATGGCGATGAGGCCCCCGTTGCTGATCGGCCCCCAGCCGGCGACGATCTCGAGACCCCGGGCGATCTGCAGCGCGCCGATCCCCAGGGAGGCCGCGGTGCCGAAGAGGGTCGCGAAGATGGCGAACACGTCGATGAGCCGGCCGAGGCCGCCCTCGGCGCGCCGCTGTCCGATCAGCGGCACAAAGATCCGGCTGATGAGCGGGGGCCGCCCGCGGCGGTAGGCGCCGTAGGCGACGGCCGCGCCGACCACGGCGTACATGGCCCAGGGGTTGAGGCCCCAGTGGAAGGCCGTCTGGACGAGGGCGTAGACGGTCATCTCCTCGGAGGCGGGCTCCGCTCCGAAACCGGGCACGCCCGCGCCGAAGTGGCTCAGGGGCTCGGAGGCGCCGTAGAACATCAGGCCGATGCCCATGCCGGCGGCGAAGAGCATGGCGAGCCAGGAGAAGAAGGAGTACTCGGGCTTCTCGTCGTCCATGCCCAGGGGGATCCGGCCGGTGCGGCTGAAGCCGACGACGAGCATGAACAGGACGGCGGCCGTGGACAGGGCCGTGAAGAACCAGCCGGTGTTGCCGGTGACCCAGCCCAGGGCCGCCGTGGAGGCGGCCGTCAGGGAGTCGGTGGAGAGCACGCCCCAGGCGATGAACGCGACGATCAGCGCGGCGGTGACGAGGAAGACGACCTTGTCCGTGCCGTAGCGCAGCTTCTGGTCCTCGACGGCGATGCCGGGGACCAGGGCGGGGTGGATGCCGTGCGGGTAATTGATCTCGCGGAGCACCTCCCGGGGCTTCGGCCGGCGGGAGGGCTGGGCCGGGCTCGGCGGTTGCGGCGAATGGGGTGGCGTGCTGCTCACAGAGGCTCCTGGAGTGTCGGGGTGCGTGCGGTGTCGTGTCGGTGCGTGCGGTGGCGTGCGGGGCGGACCCGGGGGTGTCGAGGGCGGCCCGCGAGAACGGGCACAAACACACCACCGTAGCCGACGCCCTGCCGCAGGGGGCGGGGTTGCGGGGAGTCTCACATCCACTGACACTCCTGGGTTGAGTCGATGTGGCTCAAGTTAAGTTGACATCAGTGGCTCACGTGGCAGACTTGAGCCAGGAAAACTCAAGAAGTGAGACCTCCGGGACCCCAACGGGGCCACCACGGCCCGCCCGGTTCAGCTCGACCCGAAGGAGAACACACCCATGTCTCGTGCAGTAGGAATCGACCTCGGCACCACCAACTCCGTGGTGTCCGTGCTGGAGGGCGGCGAGCCCACCGTCATCGCCAACGCCGAGGGCAACCGGACCACGCCGTCCGTCGTCGCCTTCTCGAAGGACGGCGAGACCCTGGTCGGCGACATCGCCAAGCGCCAGGCCGTCACCAACGTGGACCGCACGATCGCCTCGGTGAAGCGCCACATGGGCACCGGGTGGTCCACCGACATCGACGGCAAGAAGTACACGCCGCAGGAGATCTCGGCGCGCATCCTCATGAAGCTCAAGACCGACGCCGAGTCCTACCTCGGCGACAAGGTCACCGACGCCGTGATCACGGTCCCGGCGTACTTCAACGACGCCGAGCGCCAGGCCACCAAGGAGGCCGGTGAGATCGCCGGCATGAACGTGCTGCGCATCGTCAACGAGCCCACCGCCGCGGCGCTCGCCTACGGCCTGGAGAAGGGCAAGGAGGACGAGCTCATCCTCGTCTTCGACCTCGGCGGCGGCACCTTCGACGTCTCCCTGCTGGAGGTCGGCAAGGACGAGGACGACTTCTCCACCATCCAGGTCCGCTCGACCGCCGGTGACAACCGGCTCGGCGGCGACGACTGGGACCAGCGCGTGGTCGACTGGCTGCTGGCGCAGGTGCGGTCGAAGACCGGCGCGGACCTGTCCAAGGACAAGATCGCCCTGCAGCGCCTCAAGGAGACCGCGGAGCAGGCCAAGAAGGAGCTGTCCTCCGCGACCAGCACCAGCATCTCCCTGCAGTACCTGTCCGTGACCCCCGAGGGCCCGGTGCACCTGGACGAGCGCCTCACCCGCGCCAAGTTCGAGGAGCTCACCCGCGATCTGCTCGAGCGCACCGAGAAGCCGTTCAAGGACGTCATCGCCGAGGCCGGCATCTCCGTGTCCGACATCGACCACGTGGTGCTGGTGGGCGGCTCGACCCGCATGCCCGCCGTCGCGGAGACCGTCCAGCGCCTGGCCGGCAAGGAGCCCAACAAGGGCGTGAACCCGGACGAGGTCGTCGCCGTCGGCGCCGCGATCCAGGCCGGCGTGCTCAAGGGCGACCGCAAGGACGTGCTGCTGATCGACGTGACCCCGCTGTCGCTGGGCATCGAGACCAAGGGCGGCGTGATGACCAAGCTCATCGAGCGCAACACGGCCATCCCCACCAAGCGGTCCGAGACCTTCACCACCGCCGAGGACAACCAGCCGTCCGTGTCCATCCAGGTCTTCCAGGGCGAGCGCCAGTTCACCCGGGACAACAAGAACCTGGGCACCTTCGAGCTGACCGGCATCGCCCCCGCCCCGCGCGGGATGCCCCAGATCGAGGTCACCTTCGACATCGACGCCAACGGCATCGTGCACGTCTCCGCGAAGGACAAGGGCACCGGCACCGAGCAGTCGATGACCATCACGGGCGGGTCCTCCCTCTCCAAGGAGGACATCGACCGCATGGTCAAGGACGCCGAGGCCAACGCCGAGGCGGACCGGGTGCGCCGCGAGGCGGCCGACCTGCGCAACAACGCGGAGCAGCAGGCGTACTCCGTCGACAAGCTCCTGAAGGACAACGACGAGAAGCTCCCCGCGGACGTCAAGTCCGAGGTGCAGGCCGACGTCGACGCCCTGAAGAAGGCGCTCGAGGGCGAGGACGACGACGCCGTGAAGACGGCCTACGACAAGCTGCAGCAGTCCCAGACCAAGCTCGGCGAGGCCCTCTACGCGCAGTCGCAGACCGAGGGCGCCGAGGGCGCTCCGGGTGCAGGCGCCACCGGTGCCACCGGTGACGAGGACATCGTCGACGCCGAGGTCGTCGACGACGAGGACGAGAAGAAGTGAGCATGCCCGACCCCACGCCAGGACCCGACGAGAACGCGGACGACCACGGCACCGGGAACGTCCCCGGCGACCCCGCCGCGCACCCCGGCGAGCAGCGCGCGCAGGACTCCGGCGACGGCCCGCGCGAGGAGGCCGGGCCGGAGGGACTGACGGTGGACGACATCCTCTCGACGCCGCAGTCGACGGACGCGGAGGCCGGGGACGCCGCCCCTGCGGCGGCCGCGGGGGAGGACTCCCCGGCGGCGGCCCTCGCCGAGGAGCGGCTGGAGGAGCTGCGCCGGCTGCAGGCCGAGTTCGTGAACTTCAAGCACCGCACGGCGCGCGAGAAGGAGCAGCTCCGGACCTTCGTGACGGGCGACCTCCTCCAGACGCTGCTGCCGGTGTTCGACGACATCGACGCGGCCCGGCAGGCGGGCGACCTCACCGACGGCCCGTTCGCGGCGATCGCGAACAAGCTCGAGGAGACCCTCGTGCGGCAGGGGCTCGTGCGCATCGGGGAGATCGGGGAGAAGTTCGACCCGAACGTCCACGAGGCGGTGCTGCAGCAGCCCACGAGCGTGGTCGAGCCGGACCAGATCTCGATGGTGCTGCGCTCCGGCTTCCGGATCGGCGAGCGCGTGGTGCGGCCGGCCCAGGTCGCCGTCGCGGTCGCCGAGTGAGGCCCGTCCCGGCCTGATCCCGGCGACGGCAGGGGAGGTCCGCCGGCGGACCTCCCCTGCCCCGTCCACCCGTCCCCGGCGCCGCGGCGCCGGGGACGAGGACCACCACGGGGCTCTGCCCCGCAGGACCCCGACCGGCCCCACAGAAAGGAGGCGTCATGGCCAGCCAGGACTGGATCGACAAGGACTTCTACAGCATTCTCGGCGTGTCCAAGGACGCGTCCGCCGCCGACGTCAAGAAGGCCTACCGCAAGCTCGCCCGCCAGCACCACCCGGACCAGAACCCGGGCGACGCGGAGGCCGAGCAGCGGTTCAAGGACATCACGGAGGCAAACTCCGTGCTCTCCGACCCCGAGGAGCGCAAGCAGTACGACGCGATCCGCGCGATGGGCTCCGGGGCGCGCTTCACCGCCGGGGGCCCGAGCGGCGCCGGCGGCTCGGCGAACTTCGAGGACCTCTTCGGCGACATCTTCGGCGGGAGCGGCGGAGGGCGCCGTCGCCGCACGACCTACTCCACGGGCGGGTCAAGCGGTCCCGGCGGCCCGGGCGGGTTCGAGGACCTGTTCGCCCAGTTCGGCGGCCAGACCGGGTACGGGGCGCCGGGCGGCTACGGCGGGTACCAGGCCCCGCCGGCGCGCGGGGAGGACATCCGCACGGAGACGACCATCCCGTTCCGCTCCTCAGTGCACGGCACCACCATCAAGCTGCGCCGGGGCAACGGCCAGGAGACCACGGTGCGGATCCCGCGCGGCGTGCGCGACGGGCAGAAGCTCAAGCTCGCCGGCAAGGGCCACTCGGGTGCCGGCGGGGCCGGCGACCTCTACGTCACCGTCCACGTGACGCCGCACTCCTTCTTCCAGCGCGTCGAGGGCACGGACGACGTCGAGGTCACCGTGCCGATCACGTTCCCCGAGGCGGCCCTGGGCGCCACGATCGAGGTGCCCGTGCTGGACGGCGGCACCGTGCGCGTGAAGGTGCCGGCGGGAACGTCATCGGGCCGGCGCTTCCGCGTCAAGGGGCGCGGGTTCAGCACGGCCAAGGGCACGGGCCACCTGATCGTGACGGTCGAGGTGCACGTGCCGGCGGTGCTGGACGAGCAGGCGCAGGCCGCCGTCCGGGCGTTCGCCGAGGCGACCGCGGCCGATGACCCCCGGGCCGGCCTGGCCGAGAAGGCACGGGTGTGAAATGGCACTGGACGCCGACCAGCCGCTGTTCGTGATCTCCGTGGCCGCGGAGATCGCGGAGATGCACCCGCAGACGCTGCGCCAGTACGACCGGCTCGGCCTCGTCAAGCCGTCCCGCGCCCCCGGCCGCGCCCGCCGCTACTCCCAGCGCGACATCGAGAAGCTGCAGCAGATCCAGGTGCTGTCCCAGCAGGGCGTGTCCCTCGAGGGGATCCGGCGCATCCTCCAGCTGGAGAACCAGGTCGCGGCCCTGCGGTCGAGGGTGGCGGAGCTGTCCCAGGAGCTCGAGGTCGCCCGGGACCGGGCCGAGGAGTCCTCGCGGATCTTCGCCGCCGGTGTCGGCGGGGACGTGGTGCGCATGGCCCGCGGCGCCCGTCCCCGGGCCCGCAAGATCTCGCAGGCCGTGGTGCTGTACCGGCCCCCGCGCCAGCAGGAGCGCTGAGCAGCACCGGTTGCCCGACCGGTGCGGGTCAGGGCAGGTGCTTCTCGAAGCCCACGTCGTACGCGCCGCCCGCATAGACCCGGGCGGTCCCGGGCAGCGGGACGTACCCGCTGCTGCGGTACAGGGCGGAGGCCTCCGGCTGACGGCTGCCCGTGGTGAGGTAGACGCGCCGGTAGCCCGCCGCGGCGGCGAGCCGCTCGAGCTCGGCCAGGACCCGCCGCGAGATCCCCCGCCGGCGGCGCGCCGGGGCGGTCCACACCCGCTTGAGCTCGGCCGTGGCGTCGTCGTACCGGCGGAACGCGCCGCCGGCCACCGTCACGCCGCCCTCGAGCAGGAGCAGAAGCCCCCCGGTGGGAGCGGTGAAGTCGGCCACGGGGTGGTGCGCCATCTCCTCCGCCCCGATCTCGGGGCCGTAGCGCTCCACGTACTCGAGGTGCAGGCCCTCGAGCAGCGGCTGCGTGCGGGGATCGCCCGGGAGCACGACGACGAAGCCGTCGCGCTCCGCGCCGGGGACGGCGCTCACGCCGTCCGGCGGTAGACGAGGTCGCGTGGGACGCGGCCCGCCTCCCGCGCCTTGCGCTCGAAACTCGTGAGGACCCGTCCCTCCCAGCGGGGGGCCCAGCCCGTGTCCGGGTGCTCGTCGTCGGCGAGGGGTCCCGGGTGGACGTTCTCGAAGTGGGGGGACGCGTCGAGGACCTCGCGCATCACCAGGGCGTACTCCTGCCAGTCCGTGGCGAGCCGCCACAGCCCGCCCGGCGCGAGCACCCGGGCCGCGAGCTCGGCGAACGCGGGGGAGACCAGGCGCCGCTTGTGGTGGCGGGTCTTGTGCCAGGGGTCGGGGAAGAACACCCACAGCTCGTCGACCGAGGCCGGGGCGAGCATGTGCTCCAGGACCTCGGGCGCGTTGGCCTGCACCACACGGACGTTGTCCACGCCGGCCTGGCCCGCCTTGAGCAGCAGGTCCGCGATCCCGGGCTTGTACACCTCGACGGCGAGGAAGTTCCGCGCGGGGTCCTGGGCGGCGGCGTGCACGACAGCCTCCCCGAGCCCCGAGCCGACCTCCACGACCAGGGGCGCCTCGCGCCCGAAGGCCGCGGCCGCGTCGAACTCGTGGTCGGGGTGGACGGAGGTGTCCGTGCGCACGCGCGGGACGTCGAGCACCCGGGAGGGCGCCCAGTCGTCCCAGGCCTTCTGGCGGCGGGCGGTGAGGCGATCACCGCGGCGCACGAAGGAGTACGGCCGGCGGTGGAACGCCTCGGGGACGGGACCCTGCTCAGGGCCCTCGGCGGGGGAAGGGGTGTGCTCGCTCATCGCCCTACATCCTAGGGCCAGGGCGGGCCACCGGCGCGCCGGCGCCGGGGACGGGCGGCTCGGACCAGCGACGGCGCGGCGCCTCCCACACCGCGAAGCGGGCGAGCAGCCCGTCGGCGTCCCGGGCGACCACGGCGGCGTCCCGGTACTCGGGGCGCACGAGGCCGGCCGCGGACATCGAGGCCACCGCGTCCAGCAGGGGCCTCCAGTAGTCGGCCACGTCGAGGAAGCCGACCGGCTTGGCGTGCACTCCGACCTGCAGCCATGTCCACGCCTCGAAGATCTCCTCGAGGGTGCCCAGGCCGCCGGGCAGGGCCACGAACCCGTCGGCGAGCGCGGCCATCTCCGCTTTGCGCTCGTGCATCGTCCGGACGATCCGCAGCTCGGTCAGCCCCGTGTGGGCCGTCTCGTCGTCCACGAGGGACTGCGGCATGACCCCGACCACCTCGCCCCCGGCGGCCAGCGCGGCGTCGGCGACGACGCCCATCAGCCCCACGTGGCCGCCGCCGTACACGACGCCCACGCCGCGGCGGGCAAGGGCGGTGGCGAAGGCGCGGGCGGCCTCGGCGAACAGGGGGTCGGAGCCGAGGGAGGCCCCGGTGTACACGGCGAGTCTCATGGGAACATTGTCGCGGTAGTCGTCGCGGTAGTCGTCGCGGTAGTCGTTTCCCTCCTCGTCGCGGTCGTCGTCACCGTCCTCGTCGCGGTCGTCGTCACCGTCCTCGTCACCGTCCTCGTCGCGGTCGTCGTCACCGTCCTCGTCGCGGTCGTCGTCACCGTCCTCGTCGCGGTCGTCGTTCCCGTCCTCGTCGCGGCGTCGATAGCATGAGTCGCGCCCCGCGCTCGCCCCGCAGAACCCTGCCGAAGGACCTCCCGTGAGCTCACCGCCGCCCGACGACCGCGTGCGGTCCCGCCTGCGCCTCTCCGGCGGCAAGGACCGGGTGGTGCTGGTGGCGGCCCTGGGGATCCTCAGTGCGGTGAGCCCGATGGCCACGGACATGTACCTGGCCTCGATGCCGGCGATGGCAGGACACTTCGGGGCGTCGGCCTCCGCGGTGCAGCTGACGCTGACCACGTACATGGTCGGCATGGCCCTGGGGCAGTTCGTGCTCGGGCCGGTGTCCGACGTGCTGGGCCGGCACCGCCTCATGGTGGCCGGCAACGCGCTGTTCCTGCTCAGCTCCGTCGCCGTGGTCCTCGCCCCGAGCATCGGAACGGTGCTGGTGCTGCGGGCGGTCCAGGGCCTCGCCGGGGCGGCCGGCGTGGTGATCGCCCGCGCCGTCGTCTCGGACATCACCTCCGGCCGCGGGGCGGCCAAGCTGTTCTCGATCCTCGCGACCATCACGTCCCTGGCCCCGGTGGTGGCCCCGCTGCTGGGCGGGGTGATCGCCACGGTGGCCCCCTGGCAGACCGTGTTCTGGGCGCTCGCGGCGTTCGGGCTGCTGATGCTGACGTGCTCCGTGCTCGTCGTCCCGGAGACCCTGCCCGCGCACCGGCGGCACCGCGGCGGGGTGGGCGCGGTGGTCACCGGGTCGTGGCAGGTGCTGCGCACCCCGTCGTTCATGGCCTACGCGCTGGCCTTCGGGCTCGCGTTCGGCGCCCTGTTCTCCTACATCTCCGCCTCGTCCTTCGTGCTGCAGAACGTGCTCGGCTACTCGGCGCTCGGCTACTCCGTGGTCTTCGCCGTCAACGCGGGCGGCTCGATCCTGGGCGCGGTCGTCAACACCCGCCTCGTCGACCGGGTCGAGCCCGGCACGATCCTCCGCACCGCGATCGTGGTCATGGCGACCGTCAACGTGGTGGGCCTGGGCTTGGTGCTGGCCGGGATCACCGGGTGGACCACGCTGGCGCACCTCTTCGTGAGCCAGACCTGCATCGGCTTCGTCATGGGCAACGCCGTGGCCCTCGCCCAGGGCCGGGTCCCGGGCCGGGCGGGGGCCGGATCGGCGGTGCTCGGGCTGGTCCAGTTCCTCCTGGCCGGGCTCGTGAGCCCGCTGACCGGTCTGGCCGGTCAGCACACCGCGGTGCCGATGGCCGTGTCCATGGCCGTGTGCTCGCTGCTCGCCACGGGCGCCGTGCTCCTCGCCCGCCCGCTCTCGCGGCGGGCACCGGAGGACCTCGCCGCCCCGCCAGGGCCGTAACCGGGCGGAAACGGTCCGGGGCCACACTGTGGCCGAGCCACCGGTCCCTGACGGGAGGACCGGCTGACCTGTGATTAGATGCCTTCTGCCGAGACAGAGGTCACAGTCCCGTTCCGGCCCGCTTCCTCATCCACCCGACACCCACGGGAGATCACATGCTCCAAACCATCGAGACTGCCCTCGGCGAACTGGGCGGCATCATCTGGGGGCCCTACGTCCTCATCCCCCTGCTGCTGCTCACCGGTCTGTACCTGACCGTCCGGCTGGGCGGACTGCAGTTCCACAAGCTGGGCCCCGCATTGCGACTGGCCCTGTTCGACCGCAAGGACGCGGACGCCCGCGGCGGTGACGTCTCCCAGTTCCAGGCACTGACCACAGCGCTCGCGGCCACCGTGGGGACCGGCAACATCGTGGGCGTGGCCACCGCGATCTCGATCGGCGGACCCGGCGCCCTGTTCTGGATGTGGGTCACCGGCCTGCTCGGCATGGCCTCCAAGTACTCCGAGGCCTTCCTGGCCGTGCGGTTCCGCACCACGGACGCCAAAGGGGAGATCTCCGGCGGACCCCAGTACTACCTGGAGCGCGGCATCCGCAACGGGTTCGGGAAGTTCCTGGCGATCTTCTTCGCCATCGCCGCCGCGCTGGCCGCCTTCGGCATCGGCAACATGACCCAGGGCAACTCCATCGCCTCCAACCTGGAGAGCTCCTTCAGCGTCCCCACCTGGATCACCGGTGCCGTGCTCGCCGTGCTGACGCTCGCCGTGCTCGTGGGCGGCATCAAGTCCATCGGGAAGGTGACGGCGAGCTTCGTTCCCGTCATGATCCTCTTCTACGTCCTGGGCGCCCTGTTCATCCTCATCGTCAACGTCGCGGCCATCCCGCAGGCGATCGTCCTGATCTTCACCGACGCCTTCTCCGGCACCGCGGCGGTCGGCGGGTTCGCCGGATCGGCCATCATGCTCGCCGTGCAGATGGGCGTGGCCCGCGGCATCTTCTCCAACGAGTCCGGCATGGGCTCGGCCGCGATCGCCGCGGCGGCGGCCCAGACCACCCATCCGGTCCGCCAGGGCCTGGTCTCCATGACCCAGACCTTCATCGACACCATCATCGTGGTGACCTGCACGGGACTCGTGCTCATCACCACCGGGGTCTGGGAGCAGGGGGCGGACTTCGCCGCGACCATGACCGGCGACGCCTTCAGCCAGGGCCTGCCCGGGCAGTGGGGGCACTACGTGGTCACCGTCGGGCTCGTGATGTTCGCCTACTCGACGATCCTCGGATGGGCCTACTACGGCGAGCGCTGCATGGAACGGCTCTTCGGCAGGGCGGCCGTGATGCCCTACCGGGTCGTGTTCTCCCTGATCGTGTTCGTGGGCTGCACCGTGCCACTGGCGGTGGTGTGGAACTTCGCCGACGTGATGAACGGCCTCATGGCGCTGCCCAACCTCCTCGGGCTGCTGCTCCTTTCGGGGCTGGTCGTCCGCGAGACGAAGCACTACCTGAACCACGACCCCAAGCTGCGGGCGGACGGCCGGCAGGTCGACGCGTTCATGGAGGGCCACCCCGGAGCGATCGACTCGTACGAGCGCACCGGCGTCTGACGGCTGCCGGTCCACGAGGGCCCGGCCTCTCGACGGCTGCCGGTCCACGAGGGCCCGGCCTCCTGACGGGGGCCGGGCCCTCCGTCTAGCCTGAGGGGCATGAGCCAACTTCCCGAGCCCCGCCCGTTCTCCTGCGCGGACGCCACCGGCGCCGTCTACGACCAGGGCGCGCACGTGACCGACTGGATCCCCACGGGCCACGCCCCGGTCCTGTGGCTGTCCCCGAGCACCGCGCTCGAGACGGGCAGCCCCGTGCGCGGAGGTGTCCCGATCTGCTTCCCGTGGTTCGCCAACGGGGCGGAGGGCGGACGCGAGCCCAAGCACGGTTTCGCCCGCACGCTCCCGTGGCACGTCGAGTCGCGCGAGTCCTCCGACCACGAGGCGATGGTCGTCTATCGGCTCTCGGACGCGGACGTCACCGATCCCGCGCACCGGGAACAGTTCCCGCACCCGTTCGAGGCGTACTTCGTGGTGCGCTTCGGCACCGAGCTGTCCCTCGAGCTGAGCGTCACGAACACCGGTGAGCGCCCGTTCGACTTCGAGGAGGCTCTGCACGCCTACCTGGTGGTGGGGGACGTGCGAAAGATCCGGGTCGAGGGCCTGGCCGGCGCCTCCTACCGCGACAAGGTCCTGGAGCAGGAGGACTGCGTGCAGGAGGGGGAGCTCCGGTTCGACGGAGAGACGGACCGGGTGTACCGCTCGACCGGCGACGTGGCCGTCGTGGATCCCGTGCTGGGGCGGGTGCTGCGGATCCGGAAGAAGAACTCCGGCACCACCGTGGTGTGGAACCCCTGGGCGGAGAAGGCGGCCGCGATGTCCGACGTGGGGCCGGACGGCTGGACGGACTTCGTGTGCGTGGAGGGCGGCAACACCCACGCCGACGCGGTGCACCTCGAGCCGGAGGAGACCCACAGCATGGGCTACCGGCTGTCGGTGGAGACCACGGCGGAGGACCCGGGCCGGCCTCACGCCTGAGGCCCAGGACCGTCCGGCGGTCGGCACGGCCGGAGAGCTCGACCGGCGCACGGGTCCCGCGGCGGCACCGGCCGGGATGCCGCACGTCCCGCATCATCCGTACCCTCTGTCCGACTGCTCCGTCCGACTGCTCCGTCCGGCGGTCAGAACGGGGGAGGGTCGGCGTCCTCCGGTACGGGTCCGTTCATCGCGCGCCCGTCCTGCACCGCTCGGTCCGGCACCCAGCGGTCCGGCACCCAGCGGTTCGGACCTATACGGTCCGGCGCCCCGCCGTCCGAGACCGGTCCGCCGGCCGTGGACCCGGCCGAGGGATCCGGCACGGTGCGGTAGGTCCTCCCGGCCGGTGACGTCCACTCGAGCACTCCGCCGGTGGGCGCCGGCCCGAGCTGTCGCACCGACCAGCGGCCGAGGACACCGTTGCGGTGCTTGACGAGGTGGTGGTGGCGGCACAGGTGGGCCAGGTTGTCCGCGGCGGTCCGACCTCCGTCCTGCCACGCCACCGTGTGGTCGAGGTCGCAGCGCTCGGCACGCCGGCGGCACCCCGGAAAACGACAGGTCCCGTCGCGGAGCCGCAGTCTGCGGCGCAGATCGGCGGGCACGGAGTAGGTGGTGCGGTCGTGGTCGAGGACGGCGCCGGTGACGGGATGCGTCAGTACGCGCTGCCACGAGGACGCACCGGCGGCCAGCTCCCGCGCGGCCTCCGCGCTGATCGGGCCGTGACCCGCGAGCACCGGGGCATCCGTGGGCACGCCGGCGGCCGGGCCTTCGGGGCGGCACCCCAGCAGCGTGAGCACGGGGACCGTCACGCAGACCTGGCCCCGCACACCGCGCGGGAACGCGGGGTCGTCGGCGACCTCCCCGGCCAGCAGGAGGTCGCCGAGGACGTCCGCCCGCAGCTGCGCCTCGGTCCGGACAGCAGCGGCCCCCGCGGCCCCTGTCGGCTCGAACTCCCCCGGGTCACGGTCCGCCACCGCGCCGGCAGCCGCCTCCGCGGGCCCGAGGAGCGCCACGAGCGCGTCGATCCGGTCCTGGACCGCGAGCGCCGTGGGCGCGTCCAGCAGGGCGTGCAGCCACGCCATGCCGTCCTCACCGTGCTCGACCCACACCCGGCGTCCGGCACGGGCTGCCCGGTGCCTCGCCTCCTGCGTCTCGGCCAGCAGCGCCGCCCGCCGCCGCCGGGCCCACGCGCGCAGCTGCGCCACCGTGCAGTGCGGGGCCCGCTCCACCAGCTCGGCGGCGAGCTGCTGCACGACGTCGGGGGGCGCCTCCTGGCCCGCCGGGGCGTCCTCGACCAGCTCGCGCCACTGGTCGGCGATCACCGAGGCGTGGCGGGCGCTGAAGCGGCCCGCCTCCAGCGCCTCGAGGGTCTCGGGCAGATGGAGTCCGAGCACCAGTGCCTCGCGGACACGCTCGAGGGCCGTGGCCGCGGGCAGGTGGAGCGCCGGGCCGATCTCGTCGGCGAGGTCGCGCACCATCTGGTCCTCGGTCTCCAGGAGGGAGCACACGAGCTCGTCGGCCTCGTACGGCATCAGCCCCGCGGAGGAGACCCAGTCGATCTCGCGGTCCTCCCAGGCCAGCAACCACAGCCGGTGGATGCAGCGCAGCTGGCGTCCCGCTTCCCGCGCCTGCGCGGCCGCCGAGTCGACGAGCTCCCCGACGACCGTCCGCACCTCGGCCCGGACACCGGGGTCCAGCACCCTCTCCCCAACGGGAGGGGCTCGGTGCGGACCCGGAGCAGGACGGGCCCGGCGGTGCGCCGTCGTCGTCATGGGCCCATTCTCCCGGGCGCCTCGGACGTCCTAGGAGGCCCGTCCGTCCGGAGGGCGCCGTGCCGCGCGGCCCACGGCCGGGGAGAGGAAACGGGTGCCGCCCGTCCGTGCGGACGTGCGGCACCCGTGGGGCTCCTGCGGGGGCGTGCCTACTTGGAGACCACCAGAGCCGCGGCGATCGCGGCCAGGAAGGCGTCCTTCGAGAGGCCCGTGCCGGCCTCGGTCGGGCGGATGCCGTCCTCCTGGGTCATCTCGGGGTTGCGGAAGTACAACGAGAGCAGTCCGGCGGAGAACGCGCCGAGGGCAAGACCCGCGAGACGCTTGTTGACGAACGGCGTCAGCAGGGCGGCGCCGATGCCGATCTCCGAGTAGGCCACGAACTTGCCGAAGGTGTCGGGGTCCCACTCCTTGAACTGGGGGACGCCCGTGGCGGCGAACTGCTGGAGACCCGCGGCGGCCTCCGTGGGGAGGTCCTTCTTGCCGTAGCCGGACTGCAGCAGGTAGGCGCCGGAGACGCCGCGCAGGATCGCGTTGGAGAGGCTCATGGTCGGTCCTTTCAGGAGGGCGAACAGGGTTATTGAGTCGTCAACGACCCTATCAGGGGAGGCCTCGCGCCCTCCGCGCGGGACGGGCCGGGAGCGAACACCCGCGCCGGGGGCGGCCCGTGGAGCCTAGGCTGGCCACCAGCCGGCGGGACGCCCTCCGCGTCCTGCCACCCGACGGAAGGACAGACATGGACATCGAGACCATGAAGAAGGTTCTGCTCGTTCTCACCAGCCACGACACCCTCGGCGACACGGGGGAGCCGACCGGCTACTTCGTCGGCGAGGCGGCGCACCCGTGGAAGGTGTTCCGGGACGCCGGGTACTTCGTCGACTTCGCCTCGATCGCCGGCGGGCAGCCCCCGCAGGACGGCAAGGACGAGGAGGACGAGGTCCAGCGGCAGTACCTCGAGGACGAGACCGTGCGGGCCTCCCTGTACAACACCCCGCGGATCAGCGTGGTCGACCCGGCCCAGTACGACGCCGTCTACCTCGTGGGCGGTCACGGCACCATGTGGGACTTCGCCGGCAACGCCGACCTGCAGTCGCTGGTGGCCGCCGTGCACGACGCCGGGGGAGTCGTCGGCGCCGTCTGCCACGGGCCCTCCGGTCTCGTCGACGTGGAGCTCTCCAACGGTCTGCGCATCGTCGAGGGACGCAGAGTGGCCGCCTTCACCAACGCCGAGGAGGACGAGGTCGGCAAGTCGGACGTCGTCCCGTTCCTGCTCGAGGACAAGCTCGTCGAGCAGGGCGCGGACGTGCGGACGGCGCCGAACTGGACCGAGAACGTCGTCGTCGACGACCGCCTCGTCACCGGGCAGAACCCGCAGTCCGCGGCCGGCGTGGCCAAGGAGATGACCAAGCTCCTGACCGCGGTGGTGCGCGAGCAGAAGGCGGCGCAGGAGGCGGACTCCGCCGCGCTGCGCCGGGCGCACGACGCCGAGAAGTCCGAGGACGACCAGGGCTGAGCCCCGACCACCCCGCGCGAGGGGCGGCGCGGGCGGAAACGCCCGCGTCGCCCCTCGCGGGTCCCGCCGTTTCCGGACAGACTGGGAGCATCGGGCCGCCCGGTCCGGCCCAGCGGACACACGGCAGGAGAACCACATGGCTGACCTCAGGGACAAGGTCGCGCTCGTCACCGGCGCCGCCTCCGGCATCGGCGAGGCCTGCGCCAAGGACCTCGCGGCGCAGGGCGTCAAGGTCGTCGTCACGGACATCGACACCCGGCGGATCGACGACGTCGTCCAGTCCATCATGGCCGCCGGCGGGAACGCCGCGGGCTTCCGGCAGGACGTGGCGAAGCCCGAGGACTGCGAGGCCGCGGTCGAGTTCGCCCAGCAGACCTACGGCGCCCTGCACCTGGCGGTGAACAACGCCGGGGTCGGCGGCACGGCGGACGCCGTGGGCGAGTCCAACCTCGACGCGTGGGTGCGCACCGTGCAGATCGACCTGCACGCCGTCATGTTCGGCATGCGCTACCAGCTGCCCGCCATCGAGCAGGCCGGCGGCGGGGCGATCGTCAACATGGCCTCCATCCACGGCACCGTGGCCACAGCGGCGGGCAACAGCGCATACACCGCCGCCAAGCACGGCGTGGTCGGGCTCACCAAGCAGGCCGGTGTGGAGTACGGCCTGCGCGGGGTGCGGATCAACGCCGTCGGCCCCGCCTACATCGACACCCCGCTGCTCCGGACCGCGTCGGCGGCCGTCCTCGAGGGACTCGCCGCCAAGCACCCGCTCGGCAGGCTGGGCCGCGCCGAGGAGGTCGCCGCCCTGACCACGTTCCTGCTCTCGGAGAAGGCCTCCTTCATGACGGGCGGGTACTACCTGGTCGACGGCGGCTACACCGCCCTGTAGGCCGTCCTCGCGCCGCCGAGATCACCGCACCGGTGCGAGAAGAGCGCATGTGCCGCCGCCTCTCGCGCCGGGGGGAGGCGGACGGCCGAGGCCGTGCCCTCCGCCACATCCGGGTGGTGTCGTGCCGCCGATGCTGTAGGGTGAGTCGTATTGCATATGGCACTGCTCCCCGTCCCCGGGTGAGCAGGCAGGCGTCGAGCACCCCGTTCTTCTTCCAGCGTGGCACCGTTCCAGACGGTCTCAGCCCGCTCGCAGGGGCTCCAGGAGTCATTCGGCGCAACCCGGCGCGCTACCCCCTTGCCGGGACATCCGATCGAAAGACGTATCCCAGTTTTGGCTACTTTCACCGACCTTGGCGTGCCCAAGGCCCTTTCCGCCGTCCTCGCCCAGCAGGGCATCGAGCAGGCGTTCCCCATCCAGGAGAAGACCCTCCCCGACTCGCTGGCCGGCCGCGACGTGCTCGGCCGCGGCAAGACCGGCTCGGGCAAGACCGTGGCGTTCGCGCTGCCGCTCGTGTCCCGGCTCGCCGGGCTGACCGGCAACGGCGCCCGCGCCGCGCGGCGGGCCAACCGGCCCACCGGCCTGGTGCTGGCCCCCACCCGCGAGCTGGCCACCCAGATCGACCGTGCGATCGCCCCGCTGGCCGAGGCCGCCGGACAGACGACCACCGTCATCTTCGGCGGGGTCTCCCAGCGCAACCAGGAGAAGGCGCTCGCCAAGGGCGCCGACATCGTCATCGCCTGCCCCGGCCGGCTCGAGGACCTGCTGAAGCAGAACGTCCTCACGCTCGACGACGTCCGCGTGACGGTCATCGACGAGGCCGACCACATGGCCGACATGGGCTTCCTGCCCGTGGTGACCCGCATCCTCAAGCGCACCCCTCAGGGCGGCCAGCGACTGCTGTTCTCGGCGACGCTCGACGGCGGCGTGGACAAGCTCGTCAAGCAGTTCCTGTCCAACCCCGTCAAGCACTCCGTGGACGCCCCGCAGGCGTCCGTGTCCACCATGGACCACCACGTGCTCGTCGTGGACGCGGACGAGAAGCAGGAGCTCATCGAGGCCCTGGCCTCCGGCACGGGGCGCCGCGTGATGTTCACGCGCACCAAGCACCGCGCCAAGAAGATGGCCCGCAAGCTCAGCCAGATGGGCATCCCCGCCGTGGATCTGCACGGCAACCTGTCCCAGAACGCCCGTGACCGCAACCTGGCCCAGTTCTCCGCCGGTGACGTGCGCGTGCTCGTGGCCACCGACGTCGCCGCCCGCGGCGTGCACGTGGACGAGGTCGAGCTGGTCGTGCACATCGACCCGCCCACCGAGCACAAGTCCTACCTGCACCGCTCCGGGCGCACGGCCCGCGCCGGCGCCTCCGGCTCCGTGGTCACGGTGGCCACCAAGGAGGAGCGTCGTGAGGTCACGCAGCTCATGAAGGCCGCGGGCGTCACCGCGAACTTCGACACCGTGACCGTCGGCTCCCCGGCCGTCGCGGCGCTCGTGGGCGAGCTCGCCGACAAGGTCGCCTATGTGCCGCAGCCCGTCCAGGCCCAGGGCCGTCCGGCGAGCGGTCAGCGCTCCGGCGGCGGCCGTGTGGGCTCCGGCGGCAACCGTGGCCGCGGCGGGCAGAACCGATCCGAGCAGGGACGCAGCGGCTCCCGCGACCAGCGCGGGGAGACCGGCAGCCGCGGCGGCTCCCGCCCCGGCAACGGCTCGGCCTCCCGCTCGGCGGCACCGGCACGCTCCGCGGCGCCCACCCGCTCCGCGGCACCCGCGTACTCGACCGAGTCCGCACCGGACCGCTCCACCCAGGCCGCGGCCCGTCGCCGCACCCGGAGCCCGCGCCGCGCGTCGTCCCCCCAGGGCACCGCGACCCGCTGAGCCCCAGCACGTCCCACGAGGGCCCGTTCCCTGCCGTTCCGCATCCCGCGGACCGGCGAGGAACGGGCCCTCGTTGTCGTTGCCGTGGTCAGTCGGTCGGAGCCAGCCCGCGCAGGAACTGCAGGGTGACGTCCGCGTGGGCGTCCACGAGCACGAAGCCGGGCGCGGGCTCCACCGGCAGCTCACCGGGCACCACCACCACCGGCATCCCGGCGGCCGCCGCGCTCTCAGCCCCCGTCTGCGAGTCCTCGACCGCCACGCACCGCGCCGGGTCCACGCCCAGCCGCCGCGCCGCGAGCAGGTAGGGCTCCGGGTGCGGCTTGGCGTGCTCCACGTCCTCCTGGGAGACGACCACCCGCAGCACCTCGGGCGCCCCGGACGCGGTGCCCTCCGCGACCACGGTCAGGGCGTTCGTCACGACGGCCCCGGGGATGCCGGCCCGTTCGAGCTCGGTCAGCAGGTCGCGCATGCCGGGCAGGAACGGGACCTCGCCCGTGAGCGAGGCCGCGACCTCCCGTCCGAGCTCGGCGGTGATGGCCTCGACGGTCCCCTCGGCGCCGCGCTCGACCATCAGCCGCGCCGACGTGGGCACCGTCCTGCCCAGCGTGGCGAGGTCGTCCTCGGTGCTCCAGCCGACGCCGTACCGGCCGGCCACCGCCCGCTTGGCCACGGCCCACTGCGGTTCGGAGTTCACGAGGGTGCCGTCGTGGTCGAACAGGACGGCGGCGGGGAAGCCGGGGGAGCTCACGGGCGGGTCTCCTGCACGGGGTGGAAGGGCGACGACGGGGACTGCGGGTCCAGCGAGCGCAGCAGCTCCAGGGTCAGCTCCCGGTGGGATTCCACGTGCAGCAGTCCGGGGCCGCGCTCGACCCTCAGCTCGCCGGGGACGACCACCGTGGGGATGCCCGCCGCGACGCCCGCGGCGGCCCCGGCGGGGGAGTCCTCCACCACGACGCACCGGGCGGGGTCCACCCCGAGGCGGCGCGCCGCCGTGAGGTAGGCGTCCGGGTCCGGCTTGGGGCGGACCCCCTGCGCGTACTCGTCCGTGCCGATGATCACCCGGAACAGGCCCTCCGGCGCCGTGCTCGCGGTGTGGCGGCCCATCGCCGAGCTCGCGTTGGTGACGATCGCCGCGGGGATCCCCGCGGCAGAGAGCTCCTCGAGAAGCACCTCGATCCCGTCGATGAACGTCAGCTCGGTGTCCTCCAGGACGCGGACGCTGTGCTCGAAGACCGCCCGGAACAGCTCGTCCTCGCCGAGCGGTACGCCGACCTGCTGCATGCGCTCGATCGTGGCGTCGACCGGCCGGCCCAGGGTCGCGAGCGAGTCCTCGGGGGTCCAGAGCAGTCCGTGCTCGGCGGCGAGGTTCTGCTTGGCACGGTCCCACAGCGGCTCGGTGTCGACGAGGGTCCCGTCGTGGTCGAAGAGGACGGCGTGCGGAAATCCGGGGGAGGGCATGCGCTCCAGCCTACCGGGACGGCCGGGGCCGGGCCTGCGGCGGGACGCCCGCCGACAGACTGGCGGGCGTGGAAACAGCCCTCGACCGCGTCCCGCACCGGCCCACCGCCCTTCAGCGCGCCGTGCCCGTCCTGGGCGTCCCGGCGGCACTGCTGCTCGGGACGTGGGTCGCCGTGGGGCGCGGCCTCGCCGGAGCCGCCGGTGACCTGGTGCCGCTCTACACCCTGACGCTGGCCCTGCCGCTGACGGCGCTGCTCGTGGTGGCGGGCGTCCTGCTGCGCCGGGACGCCCGCGCCCACGTCCCGCGCGGGGCGTCCCTGCGGTCCTCCCTGACGATGCCCGCCGCGTGGGCCGTGCTCCTCGGCTTCGGCGCCGTCCTCCCGGACCGCGTGGACGGCGCCGGCGCCTCCGCGCTGACCCCGTCCACCTGGGCCTGTCCGCAGGGTTCGCCAACACCCTCGGCATCCTCTCGTTCGTCCTGGCGACCGCCACCGTGGTGCTCGCGGCCACCGACCTGCGCCGGACCCGCCGGATCCAGCGCGGGGAGCCGCTCAGCGAGGACGAGATCCTGGACCGGCAGGGGCTCTGACCCGCCCGGCCCGCCACAGGACCTCGCAGCACCCGGGGGGCCCGGGTACATTGACCGCATGAGCACCGAGCGCCCCGGCACCCCCGACACCTCCCCGGTCCCCCCGGAGACCAAGGACTGGACCGTGGTGCTCGACCAGGGCTGCCCCGACTGCGGGTTCGACCCGGACTACGACGTCACGACCACGGGGGAGCGCGCGCGGGCCACGGTCGAGCGCTGGGCGACGGTCCTCGACCGGCTGGGCATGACGGACCGGCCCCGCCCGGGGACGTGGTCCCCGCTCGAGTACGCATGCCACGTCCGGGACCTCTGCCGGGTCTTCCGCGAGCGACTGCGGCTCATGCTCGACGAGGAGCACCCGGTCTTCGCGGACTGGGACCAGGACGCCGCGGCGGTCGAGGAGCGGTACAACCTCCAGGACCCCTACGAGGTCTCCGGGGAGCTCGCGCAGGAGATCCGCGCCACCGCGGACGCCTTCGACGCCGTGGCCGAGGAGGAGTGGGCCCGGACCGGCCGGCGCGGGGACGGCAAGGACTTCACCGTGGCGAGCTTCGCGGCGTACTTCCTGCACGACGTCGAGCACCACCTGCGCTTCGACGTCCGCGGCTGACCCGGTCGCCCCGGATCCGTCCGGCAGCCGACCCGTCCGCGGCTGGTCCCGGCCGCTGTGCAGCCTCTGGGAACGGACAGGAGCGGGCCGAGGCCGGTCAGCCGAGGCGCACGGTCCCGTCGTCGTCGACACGCCATCCCGGGTTGTGCGCGATCTCCCACACCACGCCGTTGGGATCCGCGACGTGCGCGTGGAAGACGCCCCCGAAGGCACCCGGTTGCGGCGCCGTGAGCACGGTGCCGCCCGCGGCGCTCATCGCGTCGACGCTCGCGCGCACCGCGGCCTCGCTGTCCACGTTGTGCGCGAGCGTCAGGCCCTGGGCCGGGGACGCCGCCGGGAGGCCGAGGTCCTCGGCGAACTTCCCGGCGTCGAAAAGGCCCAGCACCGTCCCAGGAGCGATCTGGAAGAAGAGGATCTCCCCGGGGACGTCGAGCAGCGGCTCCCAGCCGAGGCCCTGCGCGTAGAACTCCCGCGCGGCGCCGAGGTCCGGGGTGGACAGGGTGAGAAAGTGCACGCGCGGGTCCACGGCGGCCTCCTGGGGTCCGGGGCGGGAGCGGCCCGCCTTCACCGGTCCAGCGTAGACGTCAGCCGCTCCCCGGTGTCAGGGGTCGGCGTGGCCCCGCGGTCCGAGGGGACCTGGTCGAGATCCCGGTGGGCGTCGACGGTGCCGGTCCTCGAGGAGCACCCGTCCCCGGTGCGGCGCCGGTCCGTGCGGTCATCGAGGTGCCCGTGCGGGGCGACGTCATCTGCCGGGCCGTCGGCACCGAAGGGATAGTCTCGGTGGCAGCACCAACGGGCGCGGGATGCTCGCCCGGAGCGCCGGAGGACGGGACGAGCACATGGCACAGCAGCACCAGGACGCGGTCGAGCCGGCGGAGTCGCCGTACTACGACCGCGTCCTCACGGTGCCCAACGTCGTCTCGGTGGTGCGCTTCGCGCTCATCGTCCCCGCCGTGCTGGCCGTCCTCGACATCGACGAGCGGCCGGTGCGCGCACTGGTCCTCGTCGCCCTCTTCTCCCTGACGGACTGGGTCGACGGCGCCCTGGCCCGGGCGCTCCAGCAGCGCAGCCGGGTCGGCGAGGTCATGGACCCCATCGCCGACCGGCTGGGGACCGTGGCGATCGCCGTGGCCGCGAGCATCGTCGGGCTCTTCCCCTGGTGGGTGCTGATCGTCATCGCGGTCGTCGACGTCGTGGTGGGGATCGCCACCCTGGTCCGGAGGTCCCTCGGCACGCTGCGGGTCACGACGGTCGGCAAGGCGAAGACCGCTCTGCTCATGGTGGGGACCGTGCTCGTCCTGGCGGGACCCGCCTGGTCCAGCCCCGAGGTGACGGACGTCGGCCGGGTCATGGTCCAAGTGGCGGCCGTCCTGCACGTCCTGGCGGGCGTGCAGTACTTCCGTCAGGCACTCCAGGGTCAGGTCATCGCCGGAGGCACGGCGAGGTAGGCGTGCCGGGCGGCGCCGATGATGCCGGCCGCGTTGCGCAGCTCGGCCGGGATGACGCGGGTGTCCAGGCGCAGGCGGGGCAGGAAGTCCTCGTGCCGGGCGGAGATCCCGCCGCCGACCACGATCAGGTCCGGGGAGAAGAGGAACTCCAGGTGCGCGAAGTACTGCTGGAGACGCTCGGCGTAGTCCGGCCAGTCCAGTCCGTCCCGCTCCCTGGCCACCGCCGAGGACCGCACCTCGGCGTCGACCCCGTCGAGCTCCAGGTGGCCCAGTTCGACGTTGGGCACGAGCTTGCCGTCCACGAACAGCGCTGACCCGATGCCGGTGCCCAGGGTGATGACCAGGACGGTGCCGGTGCTCCCGCGCCCGGCGCCGTAGCGGAGCTCGGCCAGGCCCGCCGCGTCGGCGTCGTTGAGGACGTGGACGGTGCGCCCCAGCCGCTGCGTGAGGTACCGGTGGACGTCCAGCCCGATCCACGCGTCGTCGATGTTCGCGGCGGAGCGCGCCACGCCGTGGCGGATGATCGCGGGGAGCGCCACTCCGACGCTGGCCTCGGGGTGCGGGGCCCCGGGGCCCGCGGAGAGCTCCTGCACGATGAGCACGAGCTGCTCCGCGAGAGCCTCCGGCGTGGCGGGGGCAGGGGTGGGGCGCTGGAGGACCGGGGTGGTCAGCTCGCCGTCGGCCATGTCCACGGCCGCGTACTTGACCAGGGTGCCGCCGACGTCCACCCCGATGTGGTGCCGGTGCAGGGTCGACCAGCCGGTCGGTGCGGGGGGCGGAGGGGTGCGGGGCGAGGGGTGGGCCATCCGACATCCTAGGGTCGAGGTGGGGAGCGCAGGGACGACGACGGGCGTGCTGCGGCAGGCTCGACGCGACCGGCCGGGCGCGAGCCGTCGTCGGGGCCGGCACCCCGGACCATTCTGCCATCGAGGCTGCCGCAGCCGTGGCGGAGGCGCTGTGCGCGAGGCGCTGCACCGGAGGCGCTGCTCCGGAGGCGCTGGAGTGGAGGCGCTGCTCGGGAGGTGCCGTGGAGAAGGCCCTCGTCAGGATTCGCTGCGGTGGAGGGGCAGGCTCAGCCGCGCGGCCCGGTGCCCGGCGTGCTGCCGAGGTCGTGCGGCCCGGCGTCGTCCCGGGAGGCCGCGATCTCCCAGGAGAAGGGGACCCGGGCGACGGGGGCGCCCTCGACGAGTCCGTTGACCGCGCGTGCGACCAAGTTGCGGTGGGTGGCCGGCAGGCTCAGGCATCCGTGCAGGTACGCGTCGACCTCCAGCATCCCGGCCTCGCCGCCGAGCTGGAAGTAGTGCCACCACAGCCGGGTCAGGTCGAGACCGGTGCGCTCGACGGCATACCGGGCGAGGCGAGCCTGCACGGCTCCGAGCCTGTTGTCGTCCACGGTTCCCCCCACTGTGGTGCTGCGGTCCGAGGACGGTCCCGGACCGGGCGCGACGCTGCGCAGCGGTCCGGGACCGTCCGTGGCGGTGCGGTGACACCGCCGCCCCCATCATGGTTCCGAGCCGGGCACGAAGTCACCATCCGACGCCCGGTCGCGTGCGTTTTCCGGATCGCCGGTGCTTCCTCCGGACGTCCGGGCCCGGCCGGCACGACCGCCACAGTGGTCGCTGCTGTCGCTGCTGTCTATGCCGGCACGGCCGGCACGGGCGCTGGAACGGGCCTCGGGAATGCTGGTGCGGATGTCGCCGACGCGCAGAAGGGGAGCGGGGCGGCCCCCCAGCCGGCCCCGCTCCCTGCTGCTCCCGCGCCCGGACCGGGTGCTTGTCGCGCCCCCGGAGCCGGGAGGCGGCGCGCTGTCGGTCGACGGTGCGGGAGCCGGGGGATGATCCTTGCCGGACCACAGAATCCCCTGGTGAGAAGCAAGAATGCTCGATTCCGCAGGGATCGGCAAGGGCCGGGGTGTGACCCAGTTCACATGCAGAAACAAAGGGTTGTGATCGCAAATACGCTGACCCCCCCCCGTGCGTGCCGGCGGGTCAGCGCGTCGGGGCGGCGCGTCGGGTCAGTGCCCGGTGTTGAGCATCCCGCCCAGGCGCACCCGCATCCGGCGGCTGGCCTGGTTCAGCCCCACGATCTCCACGTCCTTGCCGTAGTGGGCGTACTTGTCGGTCACCGAGTCGAGTGCCGCGACCGTGGAGGCGTCCCACAGGTGCGAGTCGGAGAAGTCGATGACCACCCGCTGCGGGTCCCCGGCGTAGTCGAACATCGTGTAGAGGTCGTTGGAGGAGGCGAAGAACAGCTCCCCGTGCACGGTGTAGACCGCCGTCTCCCGGCCGTCGCCCCGCTCGAGCACGCGGTCGACGGTGACGAAGTGGGCCACCCGGCGGGCGAAGGCGACCATCGCCACGAGCACACCCACGATCACGCCGAGGGCGAGGTTGTGCGTCCACACGGTCACGGCCACGGTGGAGAGCATCACCAGGGTCTCCGGGACCGGCATCCGCGACAGGGTCGAGGGGCGGACCGAGTGCCAGTCGAAGGTCGCCCAGGACACGAAGATCATGATCGCCACCAGCGCGGCCATCGGGATGACCGCCACGACCTCGCCCAGGGTGACGACGAGGATCAGCAGGAAGACCCCGGCCAGGAAGGTGGAGATGCGGGTGCGGGCCCCGGAGGCGCGCACGTTGATCATGGTCTGGCCGATCATGGCGCACCCGCCCATCCCGCCGAAGAAGCCGGTCACGATGTTGGCCGCGCCCTGCGCCCAGGACTCACGGGTCTTGTTCGAGTGCGTGTCGGTGATGTCGTCGACGAGCTTGGCCGTCATCAGCGACTCCAGCAGGCCCACCAGCGCCATGGTCAGCGCGAACGGGGCGACGATCCGGAAGGTCTCCAGGTCCAGCGGGACGTCGGGGAAGAACAGCGAGGGCAGGGAGTCCGGCAGCTCGCCCTTGTCGCCGACGCTGGGCACGTCCATGCCCATCGGCACCACGATCGCGGTGATCACCACGATGGCCACCAGCGGGGCCGGGACCACGCCGGTCAGCCGGGGGAACAGGAACACGATGGCCAGACCCAGGATCGTGAGGGGGTAGACGGCCCACGGCACGCCGATCAGCTCGGGGATCTGGGAGCTGAAGATCAGGATCGCCAGGGCGTTGACGAAGCCCACCATGACCGACCGCGGAATGAAGCGCATCAGCCGTGCCGCGCCGACCAGGGCCAGGACCACCTGGAAGACCCCGGCCAGGATCACTGCGGCGATGAAGTGGTCCAGGCCGTGGGAGGCCACCAGCGGGGCGATCACCAGCGCCACCGCACCGGTGGCCGCGGAGACCATCGCCGGCCGCCCGCCCAGCACGGCGGTGGTCACGGCCATGGTGAAGGACGCGAACAGGCCCAGACGGGGATCCACCCCGGCGATGATCGAGAAGGCGATCGCCTCCGGGATGAGCGCCAGGGCCACCACGAGCCCGGCCAGGACCTCGGTCTTGAGGTGGCGGGGGGACCGGAGGGTCAGGCGCACCGACTGGCGCTGCTCGGGCGTGAGGTGGTCGGCTGCGGGGCCGGCTGTCGTGGTGGCCAAGGAGGCTCCGTTCGCAGGGGAGGAGGTCGGGAGAGAAGGGCGGAGGAGGTCGGAGAGAGGGCGGAGAAGGCCAGGACGGAAGAGCTGAGGCACTCCGGTGGCGTGCGTGCGTGCGGGTGGGCGCGGCGTCGCGCGAGAGGTGCGGCGTCCGGGCGCGGAGGCGCGCCGGTGGAGGCCGCGCCCCAACCCTACCCTGGCGTCAGGGTAGGGTCCTCGGTCTCGGCCCGGAGGAGACGCAGCTCATGCTCGTCCCAGGGCCGCCAGCAGGCGCGCCTCGACGTCGGGGACCAGTGTCTCGCCGTAGGCGGACGTGACGTGGTCGAGGTCCATGTATACCTGGATGTTGCCGACGACCCCGGGGCAGGTGGTCTCGGTGCACAGCCGGTCGGTGAGATCGATGCTGTGCAGGTCCTCGTGCCGGGCGGCCAGCTCCTCCAGGGGGTTGACCGGGAGCAGCGACTCGGAGCGGGGGACGTTGCAGCGGTCGCGGCCGGGTCCGTAGGTCTCCACGCACTCGAACATGTCGTAGGGGAAGCGCGGGTTGTCCCGGAAGGCCACCACCGGGATCCCGGCATCCAGGAACGGGGTGACCCCGTCCTCGTAGCCCTCGACGAGCTTCTCGTGCGGGGCCTCGGAAAGGCTCAGGGTGCCGACGGTCAGCACCGCGTCGGGGCCGGCCTCGAGGGCCGCCTGGCGGGCGGCGGCGTTGAAGTCGTTGCACTCGGCCTGGTAGTTCTCCGACGGGGCGGTGTAGCGGCAGGCCATCCGCAGGTAGGAGACCACCGTCCAGCCCTGGGCGTCGGCGACCCGGTGGATCGGGGTGAGCAGCTGCCGGGCGTGGGAGTCCCCGAGCACCACCAGGGTCCGCCGGGAGCCGGTGCCGCGGGCGCTGCCGTTGCTCGTGCCGGTGTCGGCGCTGTCAGCACCGTCGTCGCGGTGGCCGTTGCTCGTGCCAGCACCGGTGCCGGTGCCGGTGCCGCTGCCGGGATCGGTGCCGGGGCCGGGGGCGGGGTCGGGGGTGATGATCCAGCACTCGCCGCCCAGCTCCTCGATGCCTGCCGGGGTCTGCTCGGGGGCGCAGGGGTCTCCGGTGTCGCCCCACTCGTACCCGCGTTCGGAGTAGGTGGGGATGATCGGCACGTCCGGGACCTCGGTCGCCTCGTCGCGCAGCACCGCGGCCCCGGGATAGTTCTCCGCCGTGCGCTCCACCCCTGCGGTGGGGTTACGCAGGATCGTGTACTGGTGGGCGCCGGTGAGGGGGACCGCCACGAGCAGGGCGGTGGCGACCAGCCGGATCCCGCTGCCCGCCCGGACCCCGGGCAGCGCCCGCCAGCCGGTCAGCAGCAGCGCGGTGACTCGGGTGAGGACCACGGACGCGGCCAGGATCCCCAGCCCGGCCGGCACGGGCACGGTGTCGCGAGCGGTGATCAGCAGATAGGTGATGAGCAGCGGCCAGTGCCACAGGTAGATGCCGTAGGCGCGGTCCCCGAACCACTGCAGCGGGCCCAGCGCGAGCACCCGGCCCACCCCGTGGGGTGCGTCGGGGGCCAGGGTGCCGCCCGCCAGCACCGCGGCCGCCCCCAGGGTCGGGGCCAGGGCGACGGTGCCGGGGAAGCGGGTCTCGGCCCCGACGAGGAAGGGGGTGGCGAGGATCGCGGCCAGCCCGGCCCAGCCCAGCACCACGCCCAGTCCCACCCCGGGGCTCACGCCGGGGGTGCCGCCCGACGGCCGGACCACCACCGGGGGTGCGGCGCCCGGCGCGGCGGCCCGCGGCCTGGCGGCAGTGGTGAGGGCCAGGGCGGTGAGCGAGCCCAAGGCGAACTCCCACAGCCGGGTGAGGGTGCTGAAGTAGGCGGCCTCGGGCCCGGCCGCGGTGGCGACCACCGACCAGGCCAGCGAGCCGGCGAACACCGCGCCGAACACCGTCCAGGCCACCGGGCGGACCCGCAGAGCCGTTCGCCGGGCCACCCATGCGCAGCCGGCCAGCAGCAGCGGCCAGACCAGGAACACCTGGCCCTGCACCGACAGCGACCACATGTGCTGCAACGGGGTGGTGGCCGCGGAGTTGCCGGCGTAGTAGTCCACGGCCTGGTCCGCCAGCACCCAGTTCACCGTGTAGAACAGCGACCCCCAGGCCTGGGTCAGCAGCTCGGGCCACCGGCTGGGCGGGAACCAGAGGAACACCGCGGCCAGCACGGCCAGCAGCATCACCGCCACGGGCCCGAGCAGGCGGGCGAAGGTCCGGGCCCAGTAGGCGGGCAGCGCCGGTGGCTTGCCGTGCTCGATCCGACGCAGGAAGGAACCGGTGAGCAGGAAGGCGGAGAGCACGAAGAACACGTCCACCCCGCCGGAGACCTTCTCGGTCCACACGTGGAAGACCACCACGAGCAGCACCGCCACTCCGCGCAGACCCTGCAGGTCCTGGCGGTGCCGGACCCGCGGGGCGGGAGTGGACGGCGCGGTGTCCGGAAGCACCGGGGCGGTCGCGGTGGGGAACGTCATGGGGTGCAGTGCCTGTACGGGTCGGTGGCGGGCGGCCGAGTGCAGCTCGGCGACCGGCACGTCGCTGCCGCGGCGACCGTGCCCGTCGCCCTCCGGAGCCGGACGGCCCCGGAGGGAGCATCCTCCGGGCGGAGGCCCCAGCAGTCGATCACGACTGCCTGGAGGTCTCCTGCGTGGACGGGCTGGGGAGTGCCGCCACGAGCGCGGCACCGCACCAGGTGGAGCGGTCGCTCATCGCTGGAGCCGCTGCTCCAGCATCGCGATGAATTCGTCCGCCTGGGCCAGTTTCCTGGCCAGCCGGTCCCGCTCCGGATGGGCCCGGGCGAGGTAGTCGGCCAGTCGGGCCCCGGCGGGCTCGTCGGCGCCGAGCAGCTCGAGCAGCTCGGCCATCTCCTCCAGGGAGAAGCCGAGCGGCTTCATCCGCTTGATGTGGGTGAGCCGTTCCACGTCCCGCTCCGTGTACACGCGGAAGCCGCCCTCGGTGCGCGAGGCCGGCAGCAGGCCCACCTCGTCGTAGTGACGGATGGTGCGCAGGGACAGCTCGGTCCGCTCGGCGAGCTCGCCGATCTGCATGGTGCCTCCACGGACGCGCTGCGGCATCGAACGACCTCCAGAGATCAGGGGACCCCGAGTCTACCAACCGAACGGTCCCGGTCCCGGGGCAGGCACCGCACGACCCGCCCGGCCCCGGGGTGGGGGCCGGGCGGGTCGTGCGGCTCAGGCGTCGACGACGACGACCGTCACCAGCGGGGCCCGCCGGTAGGCGCGCTCGAGGTGTCGGCTGACGGTGTCGGCGATGATCGACTCGAGCTTGTCGAGGTCGGCGACCTTGGAGGTGTCCGGGCGCGCCAGGGCGTTCTTCACCTTGTCGGCGGCCCCGTCGAAGATGTGCTCGTCGTGGACGAAGCCCTTCGCGAGGAACTCGAGGGGCTCGGCGAGCGCGTTGGTGTCGGCGTCGACGATGGCCACGACCGTGACCACGCCGCCCTCCTGCAGCAGCCGGCGCTCGACGAGGGTCTCCTCGGTGACCTTGCCCACGGTGTGGCCGTCGACGTAGACCAGCCCGGCCTCCACCTGCCCGGAGATCCGCGCCCGGCCGTCGACGAGGTCGATGACGGTGCCGTCCCGGCCGATCAGCACGTTCTCCGGATCGACACCGGTGCGGATCGCGAGTTCGGCATTGGCGTGCAGGTGCTTGGACTCCCCGTGCACGGGCAGCACGTGGGTGGGCTTGACGATGTTGTAGCAGTAGACCAGCTCCCCGGCCGAGGCGTGGCCGGAGACGTGGACCTTGGCGTTGCCCTTGTGCACCACCTTCACCCCGAGGTCGGTGAGCTTGTTGATGATCCCGTAGATCGCGTTCTCGTTGCCGGGGATCAGCGAGCTCGCCATGAGCACCGTGTCCCCGGCGTTGAGCTGGATCTGGTGCGTCTCGCTGGCCATGCGCGAGAGCGCGGCCAGGGGCTCGCCCTGGGACCCGGTGCACACCAGGGTGACCTTGGCGTCGGGCATGGACTGGAGCTTCTTGAAGTCGACCACCAGCCCGCGCGGGATCTTCAGATAGCCCAGGTCCCGGGCGATGCCCATGTTCTTGACCATGGACCGGCCCACGAAGGCGACCTTGCGCCCGTGCGCGTGGGCCGCGTCCAGGACCTGCTGGATCCGGTGGACGTGGCTGGCGAAGCTGGAGACGATGATCCGCTTCGGCGCGGTGGCGAAGACCTGGTTGATCGCCGGCGTCAGCTCCTGCTCCGAGGTGGTGAAGCCGGGGACCTCGGCGTTGGTGGAGTCGGTGAGGAACAGGTCCACCCCCTCATCGCCCAGCCGCGCGAAGTGGCGCAGGTCGGTGATCCGGTCGTCCAGCGGGAACTGGTCCATCCGGAAGTCCCCGGTGTGCAGCACCAGCCCGGCGTCCGTGCGGATCGCCACGGCCAGACTGTCCGGGATCGAGTGGTTGACCGCGACGAACTCGCAGTCGAAGGGACCCGCCTGGTGCCGGTCGCCGGCCTCGACGTGGACCGCCTTCGGGGTGATCCGGTGCTCCTTGAGCTTGGCGGTGATGAACGCCAGGGTCAGCTCGGAGCCGATCACCGGGATGTCCGGGCGCTCCTTGAGCAGGTACGGCACGCCCCCGATGTGGTCCTCGTGGCCGTGCGTGAGCACGATCCCCACCACGTCGCCCAACCGGTCCCGGATGGAGGTGAAGTCGGGCAGGATCACGTCGATGCCCGGCTGGTGCTCCTCGGGGAAGAGCACGCCGCAGTCGACGACGAGCAGCTTGCCGGCGTGCTCGAAGACGGTCATGTTCCGTCCGATCTCGCCGAGACCCCCCAGCGGGGTGATCCGCAGGCCCCCGGAGGGCAGCGGGGGCGGGGACTTGAGCTTGCGGGAGGAAGTGGTCAAAGGATTTCGCTTTCATCGTGGGTTCAACGTGGGGTGGTGCAAGGTCGTGCGGTCGGCTCTCGTCGAGCCGGGGCCGCGTGCGGGGCCGGATTGCCCCGAGAAGTCTGGAACAACTCTAACGTCGGGTCAGGGTCACCGCGGACCGTCGGGCGGCGCGGACGCGGAACGAACCGCTCCGGCGGGGGTCCGGAGGAGGGGGAGGCCGGTCACCGCCTGCGCGGGAAGGGGACCCGGTCCAGGTCCTCCGCGGCCAGCACGGTCGCTCCGCCGGCGCGGTCGCGGGCCTGTCCGGCGAGCCGGGAGACGTCGGGATACCGCGACGAGAAGTGGGTGAGGACCAGTGTGCCGGCGCCGCCGGTGGCGGCCAGCGCGCCCGCCTGACCGGCGGTGAGGTGGCGGTGCCGCGCGGCGAGGGCGGCGTCGTCGTCGGCGAACGTGGACTCGGCCACGAGCAGGTCGGCGCCGTCGGCGAGCTCCTCGGCGCCCGGGCAGGGCGCCGTGTCCATGACGAGGGCGAAGCGCTGCCCCGGCCGCCGCGCGCTCACATCGTCGAGGCGCACCCCGTCCAGGCGCCCCTCCCGCTGCAGCCGCCCGACGTCCGGGCCGGTGATCCCGGCCGCCGCGAGCCGGTCGGGCAGCATCGTGCGGCCGTCGGGCTCCGCGAGCCGGTAGCCGTAGGTCTCCACGCGGTGGTGCAGCGGCCGCACCTCCAGGCCCGGCGCCACCGTCCCGCCGCTCCCGTGCGGGTGCATCCGCAGGTCCGTGCCGGGAGCCGCGAGGGACACGAGCGCACGGACCACGTCCTCGCCGGAGGCCGGGTAGTGCAGGTGGACCGGGTGCGGCACGCCGTCGAGGGCCATGCGGGAGAGCACGCCGGGCAGTCCGTAGCAGTGGTCGCCGTGGACGTGGGTGAGGCAGATGCGCGTGATCCCGGAGGCGGGGACGCCCGCACGGGTCATCTGCCGCTGCGTGCCCTCGCCCGGGTCGAAGAGCAGGCCCTGGCCGTCCCACCGCAGCAGGTACCCGTTGTGGTTGCGGGTCCGTGTGGGGACCTGGGAGGCGGTGCCGAGGACGACGAGCTCACGCATGGGACCGAGTGTGCCACCCCCGCCCGCGGCTGCTCGGGGCGCGCGCACCGCAGGACGGGGAGCGCCGGGTCGTCGGGGCGGGCATCAGCTCAGCGGGACGTCGAGGCACTGCTCGTCGTCCTGCCACGTGCACCGCGTGCCCAGCGCGGCGCTGAGCCGCTCCATCCGCCGCGCGACGGCCCGGGCCTCGACCGTGGCCGTTCTCGCCCGGAGGTCCTCGATCACCGTGGGGTGCAGGCGCAGGCGGCGGGGCAGGCCGTCCCGGACGTCGAGCAGGAAGACGAACGACTGGTCGTTGCGCTCGTCGGACCGGACGGCGTAGTCGTCGACGAAGTCCCCGGCGCTGTAGACCACCGGCCGGCCGCGGTGCACCTCCACGCCCCGGAAGACGTGCGCGGAGTGGCCGAAGACCACGTCCGCGCCGGCCTCCACCAGCGCGTGCGCGAACGCGCGGTGGTCCCGTGGTACCGCGGCGCCCCAGTTGGGCCCCCAGTGGGCGGAGACGACGAGGAGGTCGGTGCGCTCCCGGGTCTGCCGGACGAGCTGCAGGAGGTCCCGCGCGCGCCCGTCCGTCGGCCGGACGGGCACGTGGTGGACGCCGGGGGAGCGGGGCCCTGCCGCCCAGCCCGGCTCGTTGTCCGTGAAGGCGAGAAAGCCCACCGCGGTCCCGGCCCGGGTGCAGACCGCGGGACGTCGGGCCGCCTCCGCGTCCGGGCCGGCCCCGGTGTGCAGGATGCCCTGCTCGTCGAGCAGGGGGAGCATCTCCCGCAAGGCTTCCGCACCGTGGTCGAGCACGTGGTTGTTGGCCAGCGATACGACGTCGACCCCGGCGGCCTTCAGGCTCGCGACGTTCTTGCGGTCCGAGCGGAAGTGGAACCTCTTGCCGGGCCAGGGCGGGCCGTCGTCGGCGAGCACGCACTCGAGGTTCGCGAAGCGCAGGTCCGCCTGCTCGAGCAGGTGGAGGACGTCGCCCCACGGGAAGGCGGGGTGCTCGCGGCGCAGCCGGTCGTTGACCAGCCGGCCGAGCATGACGTCGCCGACCAGCGCGATCCGCATGAGCCGCCTCCTGTCCGGACGCTCCCATCGTGGCCCACGGCGTGCGGGGCGGACAAGAGCGACCGGTGGACGCAAGCCTGGCCGCGAGGAGGCGGGGGCGCCGCGGCTCCGCCGGTGCCGCCTGCCCGGAAGGCAGGGAGCGCCGGCGGCCACCAGTCACCGGCCGAGATCGGCCCAGCTGGTCATCCGGGCGCTGTTCGCCAGGACCGGGCGCGGCTGCCCGGGCTCCGGCAGGAGCACGGACAGGTCGGAGACGGCCTGGTAGGCCCAGGAGGGCCCGGTGCGGACGGGCGAGGAGGCGGGGACTCCCCCCGTCCGGTGCAGGCGGGTCGCGTAGCCCAGGATGAGCAGGCCGGCCACGGCCAGGCCGACGCCCACCCAGGCGGGGGAGCGGTAGCCCCAGCCGGCGGAGATCACGATCCCGCCGAGGAAGGCGCCCATGGCGTTGGCCAGGTTGAACGCCGCGTGGTTCATGGCGGCGGTCAGGGACGGGGCGTCCTTGGCCTCGCGCAGCAGGCGCATCTGCAGCGCAGTGCTGAAGAGCGCGCCCATGGCGCCGATCCACAGCACGCCGAGCACGGCCGCGACGGCGGAGTGGGCGAACAGGCCGAAGAAGGCCAGGGCCACGCCGGAGACGGCCCCCGCGCCGAGGGCGGTCTTCTCGATGGAACGGTCCAGCAGGGGGCCCGCCAGCAGGGAGCCCGCGGTCATGCCCACCCCGTACACGGCCAGCACCCACGGCACCGCCGAGAGGCCGAGACCGCTGAGCTCGGTCAGGATCGGGGAGATGAACGTGTAGACCGCGAACATGCCGCCGAAGCCGACCGCTCCGGCCAGCAGGGTCAGGGTCACCTGGGGGCGGCCCAGGGCACGGATCTCCTGGGCCACGGAGACGCCGCCGCCGTTGCGGGTGCGCGGCACCCACAGGGCGAGGGCGGTGACGGTCAGCAGGCCGATGGCCACCACGAGCCCGTAGCCGGAGCGCCAGCCCAGTGTCCCGCCGAGCACGGCGGCGAGGGGGACGCCCACGATGTTGGCGACCGTCAGGCCGAGGGCCACCCGGGCCACGGCCGTGCCGCGCCGCTCACGCGGCACCAGGGAGGAGGCCACCACCGCGGCGACCCCGAAGTAGGCGCCGTGGGGCAGGCCGGAGAGGAACCGCGCCACGTACAGCCACTCGAGGGAGGGTGCGGCCGCCGACAGGACGTTGCCCACGGTGAACGCGCCCATGAGCCCGAGCAGGAGCGTCTTGCGCTCCACCCGGGAGGTCAGGGACGTGATGAGCGGTGCGCCGACCACCACGCCCAGCGCGTAGAGCGCGATGGCGTGCCCGGAGGCGGGGATCGAGGCGTCGAGGTCCTCGGCGATGAAGGGGAGCAGACCCATCGAGGCGAACTCGGTGGTGCCCACGCCGAAGCCGCCGAGGGCGAGGGCGAAGAGTGCGAGTCGAGTGCCGGTGCGGTCCGGGGCGTTGATCACCTGGAGCACGGCAGTGCGCGGTGCGGACATGGCAGATCCTTCCGTGTGGAACGAGGGGGAGTGGAAGGCGCGTCGTCGGGCCGAACAGGTTGAAACCTCGATGCTACGGACGATGTCGGGGGCATCCAACAGTTCGGGCCTGTGATCTTGGACAAATTGGTTCGTCGTGTGATATAGCTCGCGGCCCGTTCCGGCGGGCCGTGGAGCGGTCCGGGACCTCGGGCGGCTGCCGTGCCGGGTGAGCGGTGTCATCCGGCGGTGGGACCTGGTCGCCCGGTGTCCGCGTGACCTAGAGTCGCAGGTGATCAGCACACTGCTGAAGGACGGCACGGGCGCGGCCGGCGCTGAGGCACCGGGAGATCGTCCTGCCGCCCGCAGAACCGGGAACCACGACTTCAAGGAGGCGCGTCTCATGACCGACACCCACGCAGCGGGACCGGGCACGGATGTCATCGACATCCTCACCACCGACCACCGGGAGATGCTCGAACTGCTCGGCCAGATCGAGAGCGCGCCGGACGCCGCCCGGCGCCGGGACCTGGCCGACACCGTGATCGCGGAGGTCATGCGCCACGCCGTCGCGGAGGAGATGCACGTCTACCCGGTGATGGCGAAGCACCTGCCCGGCGGTGCCGAGGAGGTCGAGCACGACAAGAAGGAGCACGACGAGCTCGTGCAGGTCATGAAGCAGGTGGAGGGCGTCGACGCCTCCGAGCCGGCGTTCATGGAGCTGATCCGTGAGATGCAGGCGCAGCTGCGCCACCACATCGAGGACGAGGAGTCCGACCAGTTCCCGAAGCTGCGGGCGCACATCCCGGCCGAGGACCTCGTGGAGCTGGGGGAGAAGGTGCAGAGCGCCAAGAAGGTGGCGCCGACCCGGCCGCACCCGTCCGCACCGCACTCGGAGCTGTTCCACAAGACCATCGGGCCCGGCGTCGGCATGGTCGACCGCCTCCGCGACAAGCTGACGGGCCGGAGCACCGGATAGGCCGGCGGGAGGTCCGTACGACCCGCACCGCACGGACCCCTGTCGGGCGAGCCCCTCGGAAGGCTCTCCCGACAGGGGTCCGCGCTGTTCCGCGGGCCCGCCGAGGGCGGCAGAGGGGCGCTGGGGGCCACTGCGGGCCATCGGGCGCGGGGAGGGCAGGAATAGGCGCTGTCGAACAAGGGTTGAGTGGAGTAGACTCAGGTTAGCTGAATCGACCGGCCGCACTCGCAGGAGAACAGTGCCGGGTCGGTTCGTCCCCGATCGTCCCTCGTGAAGGAGCCGCAGTGGAGACCAAGTTCACCACCAAGTCCCAGGAGGCGCTCTCCGCCGCCTCGACCAACGCCTCGACCGCGGGCAACCCGCAGGTCGAGCCCGCTCACCTCCTCAAGGCCCTCATGGACCAGCGGGAGGGCGTGGCCGTCGCCGTCCTGAAGGCCACCGGGGCCGACATCGACGCCGTCTCCGCGCAGGCCAGCGCCGCCATCAAGGCCCTGCCCTCCGCGTCCGGGTCCTCCACGGCCCAGGCCCAGTTCAACCGGGGCTCGCTGCAGGTCATCCAGGCCGCGGAGCAGTTCGCCCAGTCCCTCGGCGACGAGTACATCTCCACCGAGCACCTCCTGTACGGCCTCGCCCAGCAGGACGGGAAGGCCGGGGACATCCTGCGGGGCGCGGGCGCCGGACCTGAGCAGCTGAGGACCGCCGTCCCGTCCGTGCGAGGAGACCGCCGCGTGACCACCGCCAACCCCGAGGGCACGTTCCAGGCGCTCGAGAAGTTCGGCGCCGACCTGACCGCCATGGCCCGCGAGGGCAAGCTGGACCCCGTCATCGGGCGGGACTCCGAGATCCGGCGCGTGGTGCAGGTGCTGTCGCGCCGCACCAAGAACAACCCCGTCCTGATCGGTGAGCCCGGCGTCGGCAAGACCGCCGTCGTCGAGGGCCTCGCCCAGCGCATGGTCGCCGGGGACGTCCCCGAGTCGCTGCGCGGCAAGACGCTGATCTCCCTGGACCTCGGGTCCATGGTGGCCGGCGCCAAGTACCGCGGCGAGTTCGAGGAGCGGCTCAAGGCCGTGCTCGAGGAGATCAGGGACTCGGAGGGGCAGATCGTCACCTTCATCGACGAGATCCACACCGTGGTCGGCGCCGGCGCCGCCGAGGGCTCGATGGACGCCGGGAACATGCTCAAGCCCATGCTGGCCCGCGGCGAGCTGCGCCTGATCGGCGCGACCACCCTGGACGAGTACCGCGAGAACATCGAGAAGGACGCCGCCCTGGAGCGCCGCTTCCAGCAGGTCTACGTCGGCGAGCCCTCCGTGGAGGACACCGTGGCGATCCTGCGCGGCCTCAAGGAGCGCTACGAGGCCCACCACAAGGTGCAGATCGCGGACGCCGCGCTCGTCGCGGCGGCCACGCTGTCCAACCGGTACATCCCGGGCCGGCAGCTGCCGGACAAGGCCATCGACCTGGTCGACGAGGCCGCCTCGCGGCTGCGGATGGAGATCGACTCCGCGCCGGAGGAGATCGACCAGCTGCGGCGCGCCGTCGACCGCCTGACCATGGAGGAGCTCGCGCTCGAGCGCGAGACCGACCCCGCGTCGGTGGAGCGCCTCGCCGTGCTGCGCCAGGAGCTGGCCGACAAGAAGGCGGACCTGGACGCTCTGAACGCCCGGTGGGAGGCGGAGAAGGCCGGTCTGAACCGTGTGGGCGACCTCAAGGAGCGGATCGACAACCTGCGCTCGCAGGCGGAGATGGCCCAGCGCCAGGGCGACCTCGGCGAGGCCTCCCGGCTGCTCTACGGGGAGATCCCCGCCCTGCAGAAGGAGCTCGACGCCGCCCAGGAGCAGGAGGGCACCTCCGCCCCGCACGACACCATGGTCTCCGAGGAGGTCACGGCCGACGACGTCGCCGAGGTGATCTCGGCCTGGACCGGCATCCCCGCCGGTCGCATGCTCCAGGGCGAGACCGAGAAGCTGCTGCACATGGAGGAGCTGCTCGGGAAGCGGCTCATCGGCCAGCGCCGGGCCGTGCAGGCCGTCGCGGACGCCGTGCGCCGCTCGCGCGCCGGCATCTCCGACCCGAACCGGCCGATCGGCTCGTTCCTGTTCCTGGGACCCACCGGCGTGGGCAAGACCGAGCTCGCGAAGTCCCTGGCGGAGTTCCAGTTCGACGACGAGCGCGCGCTGGTGCGGATCGACATGTCCGAGTACGGGGAGAAGCACACGGTCTCCCGGCTGGTCGGTGCCCCTCCGGGCTACGTCGGCTACGAGGAGGGCGGCCAGCTCACCGAGTCCGTGCGGCGCCGCCCGTACTCGGTGGTCCTGCTCGACGAGATCGAGAAGGCCCACCCGGACGTCTTCGACATCCTGCTGCAGGTGCTCGACGACGGGCGGCTCACCGACGGGCAGGGGCGCACGGTGGACTTCCGCAACGTGATCCTGATCCTCACCTCCAACCTGGGCAGCCAGTTCCTGGTGGACCAGACCATCGATCCGGAGGCGAAGAAGCAGGCGGTGATGAACGTGGTCAACGCCTCGTTCAAGCCGGAGTTCCTCAACCGGCTCGACGACGTGATCCTGTTCGACCCGCTGTCCACGTCCGACCTGTCGAAGATCGTGGACATCCAGGTCGCCCAGCTGGCCGAGCGCCTGGGCCAGCGCCGCCTGGGCCTGGAGGTCACCCCCGCGGCCGCCGAGTGGTTGGGCATCACCGGCTACGACCCGGCCTACGGTGCCCGGCCGCTGCGCCGGCTGGTGCAGCGGGAGATCGGGGACAAGCTCGCGAGGGCGATCCTCTCCGGGGCGGTCGTGGACGGCGACGCGGTCCGGGTGGACGTCAACGCGGACGTCGTGGCGGACGGGCTCACCGTCACCGCCGTGTCCGAGCAGGCGCACGCCGCGAGCTGAGGTGCGGGGCGTGCCGCCGGCCGAGCGCCGGGGCGCGCCGCGAGCAGCGGCGGGCACGGCCCAGGTCGGGCGGCGGGCCGTCGTCGGGGGACCCGGCGACGGCCCGTCACGGCCCGTCCCGGACCGGGTTCCGTCCGTCTCCCGTGAGGTTGCCGACAGTCCACCGCGCCGGTCCCGGGCCGGGCGCAACGGGCTGACAAACCATGTACCCTGGTCTCACGAACCATTCATACGACATTTCCGGGGCCGTACTCTGTGCCTGAGTGCCGCCGTCCGGACCAAGAGACAGAGGGGGTCACGCCATGGGGCGCGGCCGTCAAAAGGCGAAGGCGACACGGCAGGCGCGGGAGATCAAGTACTTCAGCCCGCAGACCGACCTCACGGCACTCCAGCGGGAACTGCGCGGCAGCGAGCAGCTGCCCCCGCTGCGGGAGCCGGTCGAGGAGACCGTCGAGAAGGACGAGGACGAGTACTCGGCCTACGTCGACAAGTACGCCGACGACTACGACGAGGACTACCGCCGGTAAGCACCGGGAACTCCGCTCGTCTCCACCGCATGACGCAACGAGGTGCCCGTCCAGGACGAGCACCTTCTTCGCGTTCCCGCGAACGACGAACGCCCCGCCGGCCGGTGGGGCGTTCGTCGTCTCCCCGGCGGTCCCGCCGGGCGGGATCCGCCCGCGTAAGCGTTGACCACCCGCCGGGCGGGATCAGCCCGCGTAGGCGTTGACCATGCGCACCGCGCCGCCGTCCACGCCCTTCGCGCCCTGCACCCAGTCCGGTCCGCCGTGGTCGGCGTCAGGGTCGATCTCGGCCACCGTGCCCATGACCCACGAGGGCAGGCCGCGGGCCGTGAGGTGGGCGACGGCGTCGTCGGCCACCGCCGGGTCGACGATCGCGACCATGCCCACGCCGAGGTTGAGGGTCCGCTCGAGATCGGGCAGGGGGACGTTGCCGAGCTGGCTGATCAGCTGGAAGACGGCGGGCAGCTCCCAGGTGCTCCGGTCCACCGTGGCCTCGAGCCCGCCGGGCAGCACCCGGGCGAGGTTCGCGGCGAGGCCGCCGCCGGTCACGTGGCTGAAGCCGCGGACACCGCGTCCCGTGGTCCGGTCGGGGCCGTTGACGGGGAAGGCGGCGGCGAGGTCGAGGACGTCGGCGGCGTAGACGCGGGTGGGCTCCAGCAGCTCCTCGCCCAGGGTGCGGCCGAGCTCGGAGACCTGCCGGTCCAGCGACCACCCGGCCACGTTGATGACCTTGCGGACCAGGGAGTACCCGTTGGAGTGCAGCCCGGAGGAGGTCATGCCGATGACCACGTCGCCGGCGCGCACGCGGTCCGGGCCCAGCAGCTCGTCGGCCTCGATCACGCCGGTGGCGGCCCCCGCCACGTCGTACTCGTCCGGGCGGAGCAGCCCGGGGTGCTCGGCGGTCTCGCCGCCGACCAGGGCGGTGCCGGCCTGCTCGCAGGCCGCGGCGATGCCGCGCACGATGTCGGCGATCCGCTCGGGCACCACGCGGCCCGTGGCGATGTAGTCGGTCATGAACAGGGGCTTGGCGCCCACCACCACGATGTCGTCGACGACCATGCCCACGAGGTCGAAGCCGATCGTGTCGTGCACGTCGAGGGTCTGGGCGATCGCGACCTTGGTGCCCACGCCGTCGGTCGAGGTGGCGAGGTAGGGCTTGCGGTAGGCGAGCAGCTCCGACACGTCGAACAGTCCCGCGAACCCGCCGACCCCGCCGATCACGCTGGGGGTGTGCGTGGCCCTGACCGCGCTCTTCATGAGCTCGACGGCGCGGTCTCCCGCCTCGACGTCCACGCCCGCGCTGGCGTAGGTGACGGTGCGGTTCGTGGAGGAGGGGGGCTGGGCCATGTCAGGCGTCCTTCGCGGTCTCGTGCTGGGCGGCGTGCTGGGATCCGGGCCGGGCGGCGGGCCCGGTGGTCGTCCGAGCGGCGGGTCCGGCGGGGACCCGGTCCTCGGGCAGGATCAGGTCCTCGAGGTCGGCGTCGGGCCCGGGGTCGCACCCGGTGGAGGTCTCCTGGACGCCGGGGTCATCGTCGGAGATGCTGGTGCGCTCGGCGGGCCGGCGCGAGACGCCCTCGGCGGCCGAGGGGCGGGTGTCGATGGACACGGCCGAGGCGTGCTCGGGCCGCTGCGCCACGGACGGTGCGCCCGGGCTCCGGCGGGGCGAGGAGTCCACGGGCACACGGGTCTCGAAGACGTTCTTGCCCAGCTTGTCCGCGTCCGGCAGCCGGGTGGGGTACGTCCCGGAGAAGCACGCGGTGCACAGCTCGGCGCGCTCCTGCAGGGTGGCCGCGATCATCCCGTCCTCGGAGATGTAGCCGAGGGAGTCCGCCCCCAGGGAGGCCCTGATCTCCTCGACCCCGAGCCCGTTGGCGATCAGCTCCGCGCGGGAGGCGAAGTCGATGCCGTAGAAGCACGGCCACTTGATGGGCGGGGAGGAGATCCGCACGTGGATCTCGGCGGCCCCGGCCTCCCGCAGCATCCGGATGAGGGCGCGCTGGGTGTTCCCGCGCACGATCGAGTCGTCGATGACCACCAGCCGCTTGCCCGCCACCACGGACTTCAGCGGGTTCAGCTTGAGCCGGATGCCGAGCTGGCGGATGGTGTCCGAGGGCTGGATGAACGTTCGTCCCACATAGGCGTTCTTGACCAGGCCGTTGCCGAAGGGGATGCCGGACTCCTCGGCGTAGCCGATGGCGGCCGGGGTCCCGGACTCGGGGGTGGGCATGACGAGGTCCGCGTCGATGCCGTGCTCCCGGGCCAGCCGGCGGCCCATCTCCACGCGGGACTCGTACACGGAGCGGCCGTTGATGGTGGTGTCCGGCCGGGCCAGGTAGACGTACTCGAACACGCACGCGGCGCGGCGGGTCTCGGCGAAGCGCTGGGAGCGCAGGCCGTGCTCGTCGATCACCACGAACTCGCCGGGCTCGATCTCCCGCACCAGCGAGGCGCCCACGATGTCCAGCGCGGCCGTCTCGGAGGCCACCACCCAGCCGCGCTCCAGCCGGCCGAGGACCAGCGGGCGGATGCCCTGCGGGTCGCGGGCGGCGTAGAGGGCGTTCTCGTCCATGAAGGCCAGGCAGAAGGAGCCCACGAGCTGGGGGAGCAGGTGCATGGCGGCGTCCTCGAGGGAGCCGTGCGTGTGCTCGGCCAGCAGCGCGGTGACCAGCGCGGTGTCCGTGGTGTTGCCCTGCGCCATCTCCCCCTGGGAGGGGAAGCCGGACTTGTCGATCAGCTTCTCGTACAGCTCGGCCGAGTTGGTGAGGTTGCCGTTGTGCGCGAGCGCCACGGTCCCGTGCGGGGTGGCGCCCAGCGTGGGCTGGGCGTTGGCCCAGTGGGACCCGCCCGTGGTCGAGTACCGGCAGTGGCCCACGGCCAGGTGCCCGGTCAGGGTGGTGAGGGTCGCCTCGTCGAAGACCTGCGAGACGAGGCCCATGTCCTTGTACACCGCGATGCGGTTGCCGTCGCTCGCGGCGATGCCGGCGGACTCCTGGCCGCGGTGCTGCAGGGCGTAGAGGCCGTAGTAGGCCAGTTTCGCGACCTCCTCGCCGGGAGCCCACACGCCGAACACACCGCACGCGTCCTGGGGGCCCTTCTCTCCGGGGAGCAGGTCGTGGCTGAGTTGTCCATCAGGGCGAACCACGTCGATCAGCCTTCTCTCGAGCTTCGGGGGTCGGTGGGCCGGGGGGCGTCCGCCGGCGCGCCGGAGGGGGCGTCGTCGTCCCCGTCCACGACCTCGGTGGTGACGGCCCGCGCCCGGGCCACGGAGACCCGGTCCAGCACGAGGGCCAGCACGGCGCCGGCGGCGAGCCCCAGGACCGTGCAGACGGAGACCATGAACAGGGTCACGGCTCCCTGGGTGAACTCGGCGCTGCCCCCGCCGGACAGCCCCACGAGCACGCCGGCCACGGCGCCGAGGACGCCGCCGAGCAGGACGAAGGCCCAGATGTTCGGGGCCCGGCGCAGGGTCATCTGCTGGCTGCCGGAGACGGCCAGCGGCACGGCCGTCCGCTCCCGGCGGCGCCGGCGCGGGACCTTCCGCGGAGACGGGCGCGCGGAGGGGGAGGAGGGAGTGGAGCTCATGTCTCCAAGGCTACCGGGGAAACAGGGGGAGGGCGTCCGCGAGATCGGTCCTTGTGCCCGAGGCCACAGCGGCGCCCGAGGCGACGGCCTCCGGCCAGGTGACGGCGCCCGTCACCAGGCCGAGCCACGTGCGGGCGTCGGTCTCGACGACGTTGGGCGGGGTCCCGCGGGTGTGCCGGGGCCCGGCCACGCACTGGGTCACGCCGAAGGGAGGGACGCGCACCTCCACGCTGTTGCCGGGCACCCGGGCGGCAAGCTCCTCGAGCGAGTAGCGCACGGCGGTGGCCACGGTCCGGCGCGGGGTGCCGTCCGGGTCCGCGCGCCAGGCGCTCAGGGCCAGGGTCCCGTCCGCGGGGTCGACGCGGCGGCGGGCCACGGACTAGTCCTGCCCGAGCGCCCGGACCAGCTCCGGCCCGAGCAGCTCCAGGAGGGGGTCCGCCAGGCGGAGCCGGCCCACGGGACGGGACCCGCCCATGATCGGGCGCACCACCCGCCCGATCACCGCGGCGGCCGCCGGGGCGGGCACGGCCCCGGCCTGGGCGAGCAGGCTCAGGCCGATGAGCGCGTTGGCGCGGGAGCCGCCGTCGAGGACCTTGAGCGCCACCGACCAGCCGGTGCGGGTGCCGAGGGCGAGCACGCCCTCCGCCCCGAGCTTCGCCACGACGTCCAGCTCCTCCATGACCACGGTGTTGTACCTGCCCGGCCCGTGCACGAGCTCGGGGTAGTCGAGCATGCACTGGGAGACCGTCGCGGCGCGCGCGTCGGCGTCGAGATTGCCCGCGGCCCGGCCCAGGGTCGAGTACGCCCGGGCGAGGCCGGTCAGGGAGATCGCCGCGAGGGGGGCGCCGCACCCGTCCACGCCCACGTGCGCCACGCGCTCGCCGGAGAACTCCTCGACGGTCTCCAGCACGGTCCGCTGCAAGGGGTGCTCGGGATCCAGGTAGCTGTCCGTGGGCCAGTCGTTCTCGGTGCAGGCCCACAGGAACGCGGCGTGCTTGCCGGAGCAGTTCATGCAGATCCGGGCCTTGCCGCGCCCGGCGCGCACGAGCTCCGTGCGGACCTCCTCGTCCTCGGGCCAGTCCGGAGGGCACTGGAGCGCGTCCTCGGTCAGGCCGGCGGCGTCCAGGATCGAGCTCACGGCGTCGAGCTGATCGAAGGAGCCGATGTGGGACGCGGAGGCGATGGCCACCTGGGCCCCGCGCAGCGGGACACCGGCCTTCATGGCGGCGATGGTCTGGAACGGCTTGAGCGTGGACCGGGGGAAGATCGGGGTGCCGATGTCTCCCAGTTCCACCGCCACGGCCCCGTCCGGGTCCAGGACCACGGCGGAGCCGCGGTGGCGGGACTCGACGAAGCCGCTGCGCTCGAGCACGGCGAGGTCCACGGCACGGTCCGAGGTGAAGGTCTGCATCGCCCCAGTATGTCAGCGGGGCCGGGAATGCCCGGCGGCGCCCGGAGCCGCCGAGGGCCGTGCCCGCATGCCGGGAACGATGTGCCACTTCCCGGTGCCGCCAACTAGCCTGAGGGCGTGAAGGTTCTGGTACTGGGCCCCGGAGGCCGCGAACACGCAATCATCCGCGCACTGCTGGCCGATCCCGAGGTCGAGCAGGTGCACTGCGCGCCGGGCAACGCCGGGATCGCGCAGCTCGTCCCGGTGCACGCCGTGGACGCCGACGACCCCGCCGCGGCCACCGCGCTGGCGCGCGAGCTCGCGGTGGACCTCGTCGTCGTCGGCCCGGAGGCCCCCCTGGTGGCCGGTGTGGCCGACGCCCTGCGCGAGGCGGGCTTCCTCGTCTTCGGTCCCTCGCGGGCCGCGGCGCGGCTCGAGGGCTCCAAGGCGTTCGCCAAGGAGGTCATGGCCTCCGCCGGGGTGCCCACCGCCATGGCGCGGGTCGCGACCACGGAGGAGGAGGCCGCCGACGCCCTCGACACCTTCGGCGCCCCCTACGTGGTCAAGGACGACGGGCTCGCCGCCGGCAAGGGCGTGGTCGTCACCTCCGACCGGGCGGCCGCCCTCGAGCACGCCGACGCGTGCTTCGCCGCGGGCGGGAGCGTGGTGGTCGAGGAGTTCCTCGACGGGCCCGAGGTGTCCCTGTTCGTGCTCACCGACGGCTCCCGCGTGATCCCGCTGAGCCCCGCCCAGGACTTCAAGCGGATCCACGACGACGACGAGGGCCCCAACACCGGCGGGATGGGCGCCTACACGCCGCTGACGTGGCTGCCGCAGGGCTTCGTGGACGAGGTCGTGGAGCGCGTGGCCCGTCCCACGGTCGACGAGATGCGCCGCCGCGGCACCCCGTTCGTGGGCGTGCTGTACTGCGGGCTGGCCGTGACGACCCGCGGTCTGCGGGTCATCGAGTTCAACGCCCGCTTCGGGGACCCCGAGACCCAGGCCGTCCTCGCCCGGCTCACCACCCCGCTCGGGCGGCTGCTGCACGACGCCGCGGCCGGGCGCCTCGACGAGGCCGAGCGGCTGCGCTGGCGGCCCGAGACGGCCGTCGCCGTGGTCGTCGCCGCGCAGGACTACCCGGACAGCCCCCGGAAGGGCGACCCGATCGGCGGGCTGGAGGACGCCGAGGCGCTCGAGGGCGTGCACGTGGTCCACGCCGGCACCGCGGTGGCCCCCGAGGGCGAGCACGCCGGGCGGATCGTCTCCGCCGGCGGGCGGGTGCTCGCCGTCGTCGCCCTCGGGGCGGACCTCGACGACGCCCGCGAGCGCGCCTACCGGGGTGTGGGGCTCGTGGCGCTCGAGGGCTCGCAGCACCGCACCGACATCGCGCTGAAGGCCGCCCGGGGGCTGGTCACCGTTCCCGGCGCCTCCGATCCCCGTCCCCGTCAGGAGCAGCCATGAGCGAGCAGGGCATCGTCACCACCCCTCCCGAGATCCCCGGGTGGAGGCACATCTACTCCGGCAAGGTCCGGGAGCTCTACGTCCCCGACGAGTCGCGGCTGCGCGCCACGGGCGTGGCCATCTACGACGACGCCGAGTACCGGGCCGGCTCGGTCCTGGTGCTGGCCACGGACCGGATCAGCGCCTTCGACGAGATCCTCCCCACGGAGATCCCGGACAAGGGCAAGATCCTGACGCAGCTGTCCCTGTGGTGGTTCGAGCAGCTCGCGGCCGTGCCCAACCACGTCCTGTCGACCGACGTGCACGAGTCCGTCCGCGGGCGGGCCATCGTCTGCAAGAACCTCTCGATGTTCCCCGTCGAGTGCATCGCCCGCGGCTACCTGACCGGGTCGGGGCTCAAGGACTACCGGGAGACCGGCGAGATCTGCGGGATCGAGCTGCCCCCGGGGCTCGTGGACGGCTCCCGGCTCGCCGAGCCGATCTTCACCCCGACCGGCAAGGCGGAGGTGGGCGAGCACGACCTGCCCATCACCTTCCAGGAGATGGCCGACGGTGTCGGCCACGCGGTGGCGGACCGGCTGCGCGAGCTGACCCTGGAGATCTACACCGCCGCCGAGCGGATCGCCCGGGAGCGCGGGATCATCGTGGCGGACACCAAGGTGGAGTTCGGCCTGGACTCCTACCGCGGCGCGATCACCCTCGGGGACGAAGTGCTCACCCCCGACTCCTCCCGCTTCTGGGACGCCGAGACCTACGAGCCGGGCAGGGCCCAGCCCTCGTTCGACAAGCAGTACGTGCGGGACTGGCTGCGCTCGGACGAGTCCGGCTGGAACGGGACCGGCCCCGTGCCCCCGCTGCCGGAGCAGGTGGTGGAGCGGACCCGCGCGCGCTACGTCGAGGCGTTCGAGCGGCTCACCGGCCGGACGTTCGACCCGGACGGCAGTTTCTTCGAGGTGGCGGGCCCGCTCGACTACTGAGCACGGACACCACCGAGCTCGGACCTCTGGTCCGGACACCGATCCTGGTTCCCGGGTCCCGACACCGGGCCGGAGCGCGCAGCGTGCGCAGTGCACGGGATGCACGGAGCGGGTGCGCCGAGCAGCGTCAGCCGCCGGGGGAGTCCGGGGTCCACAGGGCGCGGTCCATGTCCACGCGCACGAGGTGCCGGTCGTCCTCCCGCAGGGGCGTGCCCTCCTCCCGGTACCGGTCCCGTGCCTCGGCCTGCAGGTGGTCGGCGAGGGTGCCCTGCACGGTGACCACGCGCCACCACGGGAGCTCCTCGCCGGTGGGGTTGCGCGCCATGACCGTGCCCACCACGCGCGGGGAGCGGCACTCCACCAGCTCCGCGACGTCCCGGTAGGACAGCACCCGCCCCGGGGGGATGGCGGCCACCACGTCCGCCACGCGCCGCGCCAGGCCGGGATCCGGCTCGGCCCGGCGGATCACAGGGCGTCCCGGCCGTCCACCGGCAGGCACACGTCCAGGACCCACTGGTCGTCCGCGGTACCGCTCTCGGCGTGGCCGCCGAGCAGGGAGACGCGCTCGGCGATGCCCCGCAGGCCGAGCCCGGAGGACATCTCGGAGGAGTGGGCGCCCGTGCGCTGGGCGCTGCGGGGCATGGGGTTGGCCACGCGCAGGCGCAGCTCCTGGTCGTTCGCCGTCACCTCGATCCGACAGCGGGACCCGGCGGGGGCGTACTTGATGATGTTGGTGACCGACTCCTGCAGGATGCGGGCGGCCGTGCCCCGCACGGTCGTGGGCATGGCCTCGAGGTCGCCCGTGACGACCACCTCGGGCTCGAAGCGCAGGTCCCGCAGGCTCGCGGCGAGGGACGTGACCACTTGCTCCAGGCTCCCGATGGCCAGGCCGGCGCCGGTGACGTCCCGAGGATGGTCCCCTTCGTTCTCGTCGCGCAGCAGCCGGAGCATGACGCGCAGCTCGTGCAGGGCCGAGCGCGCGGCGTCCTCCACGGTCTCGAGGACCTGGTGCAGCTGGCCGACGTCCCCGGAGCGGCGCCGGCTCATGGTCTGCATCGTGATGAGGGTGAGCTCGTGGGCGACGACGTCGTGCAGGTCGCGCGCCAGCGCCCGCCGCTCGGCCTCCCGGAGACGCTCGTTGAGGATCTCCAGGTCCCGGACCTGCTGCTCGTTCCTCCGCCGCTGCTGGCTGAAGTAGCGGAGGGCCGCGCCGACGAGGAAGGAGATGAGCAGCACGGCGACCAGCCCCCAGAACACCGAGGGCTGATCCGGACGTCGCCACCAGGCCATCACGACCCACAGCGCGTAGATGATCAGGTGAACCTTCACGAACGCTGTCGTGGCGGTGGCCAGGACAGCTATGGTCACCACGACCACCGCTGTGTTGACCGAGCCGTAATCACCCAGGATCAAGGACAGCAGGAGGCAGCTGCCGGAGAAGATCGACGCCCAGGTGGACCGCCAGGCGACCATTGCCAGTGCGCCGTAGGTCAGGATCGCGTTGATCGCGTACCAGACGTTGACCAGCTTTCCCTGGCTGAACTGCACGGCCAGGGCGCGGATGTCTGCGGCGAACCAGACCACGGCGCACAGGATGATCACCACGCACAACCATCGAGCGACAGGCTCGGCGTCGAAGAACGACGTGGGTCCGGTGGTGCGTGGTGGTCGGCGCATGGGTGCAATTACATCATTCACACCCGCAGGTCCGGCTCAGCGGCAGAAGGAGGACCACCAGTTGCACCACACGTAACGGCTGAACTGGGGGGTCTGGACCATCGCGCCGGCGTTGGCGGGGGCCACCGGGCCGACGATGAAGGACGCGGCGAGGGCGGCAGAGGCAACGGCGGTGGCAAGCTTCTTCTTGGACATGGGGGGCTCCTTGGATCACGAGGGCAGCACCGGATCGGGGGGATTGCGACCGGGGTGGGGGAGAGATCTCCCGGTCACGAGGGGGTTGTGCTGCCCTGGTATCCCCATTTTGCCAACGTTAACCGAACGGACCTATTGACCTTTGTCCAGACCATTTGTGACTTTTGTCGAATATGACGTGTTGCACTTTGGGGGACAGGAAAAAATAGACTGTGCGGGTGACTGATTGCAGAGTGCTTGTCGTGGACGACCAGCCGTTGATGCTGGAGGCCCTGAAGTCCTTCTTCTCGGCCGAGCCGGGGTTCGAGGTCATCGGGACGGCGGCCAACGGTCGTGAGGCTGTCGACCGATGTCTGGCGATCGACCCGGACGTGGTCCTGATGGACATGAAGATGCCCGTGATGGACGGGATCGAGGCCACCCGCGAGATCACCTCGCGAAGTCCTCGATCCAAGGTGCTGGCCCTCACGACGTTCTCCACGCTGGAGTTCGTGGTACCGGCCCTGCGCGCCGGTGCGGCCGGCTACCTGGTCAAGGACGCCCGGCCCGACGAGATCATCGACGCCGTCAACCAGGTGCGCAACAACGAGATCGCCCTCTCCCCGGCGATCGCCCGCGCGCTCGCGGACAACGTCATCTCCGTCCCGGACCAGCAGCAGCCGGTGCGGTCGGCGGACAGCGGCCTGCGCTCCCTGCTGACCGATCGGGAAATGGAGACCGTGACGCTCCTGGCGCAGGGATTGAGCAATCGGGAGATCGCCGAGCAGATGCACGTCTCCGAGGGCAGTGTGAAGGCCTACCTCGGGCGGGTCTGTGAGAAGTTCGGCGTCCGCGACCGGGTCCAGGCGCTCATCAAGGCGTACCAGAGCGGACTCGTGGACCCGCAGCTGCGCGATCTCTGAGTCTCACGCTGCCCCGTGGTCCAGGACCCGGACGGAAGTCCAGTCCATCTGTAGACGAAAGTGTATTCATCTGCATTAGCAAACCCGGCATGATCAGTAGTGCGAGCAGAGAAGAAAAGTCGGTGGATGAGTGAGAGACATCCCCCCGGCGCACGGCCCAACCCCCCATGTGGCCGAGCCCCGGACCGGATGGTTCACCGACCTGCTCACGGTAGGGGGCCGCCCCGGGACAGTCCCCCCTGGACCCGGGATGTGGCCGCGCAAGGCCTGGATCACCTTGCACCCCCTCGGCCGATGGCCCCCTACCGTGCAACATCTGCTCCGCAGACCTGACGACGCGAACGGCCCCACCGGAACCGGTGGGGCCGTTCGCGTTCGTCGACGAGTTCGTCCGGTCAGGTCCGCGGGCCCTGGACCTCCCGGGCGGCGGCGCTGTGGCCGAAGAACCAGGTGATGTGCTCCCGCAGCGCGGCGGCCGCGTCCTCGCCCCGGCGCTCCTGGAAGGCGCGCAGGATCTCCCGGTGCTGCTCCTGCAGAGTGCGGCGCACCTGCGGCCAGTCCTCGAGGCCGGCGACGGTCTCCTGGACGTACCCGATGGTGGCCTGGCGCAGCGAGGCCATGATCGTCTCGACCACCACGTTGCCGGCGAGGGAGGCGAGCAGGATGTGGAACTGTGCGTCGTCGGCGTGGAAGCGCTCGTCCGGCAGGTCCGGGTCCTCCATGGCCGCCACGAGCTCCGCCGCGCGCTCGAGCACCGCCGACCGCCCCGGGGTCTCCGCCGCGCCGGCCGCCTCGTGGGCGGACTGGGTCTCGAGCAGGAGCCGGGTCTGCACGAGGTCCCGCACCGGCAGGGACCGGTTGGCCACGTGCATCCGCAGCGCCCACCCGAGCGCCGCCGAGGGCTCCGCGATCACGATCGCCCCCGCGTTCGGCCCGGACCCGGTCGAGGAGCGGACGAGCCCCATGGCGTCCAGGATCCGGATCGCCTCCCGCACCGAGGCCCGGGAGATGCCGAACTCCTCGGCCAGCTGGCGCTCCCCGGGCAGCTTGTCGCCCACCGAGATCTCGCCCGAGCGCAGGCGCTCCTCGAGCCAGTCGAGGACGACGGTGTACATGCGGGCGGCTGCGGGCACGGGGACTCCTCAAGGGATGGGCGGGACGCGGACCAGTCTAGGGAAGTGCGGTGTCCCGCCGGGCGGGGCACCTCGCCCCCTGGCCGGGGCCAGGGGGCGAGGCGCACGGCGGTGCCGTCGTGCGCCGGATCAGACCCGGCTCCGCTCCTCCACCGGCACGTTCCGGCGCGACAGCAGGCGAGCGATGACGGCCAGCCCGGCGACGAGCAGGACCAGCATGAGCGTGCCCAGGTTGAGGCCGACGCCGTGGATGAAGAGGTACGCGACCGCACCGCCCGCGAGGCAGCAGTACGTGGTCACGATGACGGTCTTGCGCAGCAGGTCCCCCTCGCGCCCGAGCAGCCCCACGGTGGCGGAGGCCGCCACGATGTTGTGGATGGCGATCGGGTTGCCGCCGGCGCCGCCGACGGCCTGGGCGGAGACCACGAGCTCGGGCGGCACGCCGATCTGGGCGCCCGTGGAGAACTGGAACTGGGAGAACGTCAGGTTGGACACGGTGTTCGACCAGGCCACGAATGCGCCCAGCGCGCCGATCCAGGGGGCGATCACCGGCCAGGAGCCGCCCGAGATCGCGGCGGCACCCTCGGCGAGGGTGACCGGCATGCTGGAGAGTCCCGACTCGTTGAGGGCCGGACCGGACTGGATGAGCACGCGCACCAGGGGCACGGCGAAGAGCAGCGCCGCGGCCGTGCCCGCCAGCTGGCGACCCGAGACCTCGAACGTCTCGGCGATCTGCCGCCCGTTCATGCGGTGGACGGCGTCGGCGAACAGCGAGGCGAGGATCAGCACGAACCCCGGCAGGTAGAACGGCTGCACGGTGGTGGTGATCCCGGTGCCCAGGATGTTCTCGAACGGGACCGCGAGGCCGGTCAGGAACTCCTTCAGCGGGGCGATGACGCGGCTGGCCACCAGCAGGGCCGCCATCACGGCGTAGGGTGCCCAGGCGCGGACCACGCTCATGTGCGTGGAGACGTCCGTGGCCTCGGCCGGCTCGAGGGTGCCCACGATGCCGTGCATGGCCGCGGTGTAGAAGCCGATCGAGTTGATGAACTCGGGCATGGTGAGTCCGAGGACGCTGACGCGCTCGGCGACCGCGGGATCGCCGCCCAGGCCGTTGGCGACACCGACGAGGATGGGAGTGCCGACCGCCCCGAAGCTGACCGGCGTGCTCTGCACGATCAGCCCCACCATGACGGCGGCCATCGCGGGGAAGCCCATGGCCAGCAGGAGGGGGGCCACCACCGCGGCGGTGGTGCCGAAGCCCGAGACGCCCTCGATGAAGGAGCCGAACAGCCAGCCGATGATGATGGCCTGCACCCGCCGGTCGGCCGAGATGGAGTTGAAGCCGGCGCGGATGGTGGCCATGGCCCCGCCCACGGTGAGGGTGGAGAGCAGCAGCAGGGCGGCGAAGACGATGTACAGCATGGTGACGGCCACGATCAGGCCCTCGAGGGTGGCCGCCAGGACGCCGGCGAAGCTCATCCGCCACACGACCAGCGCCACCACGACGGCGACGACGTAGCCCACCGGCATCGCGAACTTGGCGGGCCAGCGGAACCCGGCCAGGAGCACCCCCACCACGAGGAGAGGCAGCAGGGCCAGGAGGCTCAGGACAGCAAGATGGTCCACGGAGAGATCCTTTCGGGCCCCTCGGAGGGGCGGGGTGAGGAGAGAGGACGAGTGCGCGCGGTGGGTCGGCCCGCAGGACGGCGCAATGGTCTGACCACAATGGTCTGACCACGAGGGGTAGACGACCCAGATCACGTCCCCCCTCTGTGGCGGGGGACGAATCCGGCGGCACCGGCGTTCGTTGTGGCGCGCATCTCGCTCGACTACTATGGTCAGACCACATGTGGCAGGCCGTCGCCGTCGCCCCTCACCTTTCCGTTCCCCGGAGGTCCCATGAGAATCGCCCTGTTCGCCACGTGCATCGTGGACGCGATGTACCCCCGGGTCGCGCTGGCCACCGTGCGGGTGCTCGAGCGGCTCGGCCACGAGGTGGTGTTCCCGCCGGGCCAGGGCTGCTGCTCCCAGATGCACGTCAACAGCGGCTACTTCGACGACGCCCTGCCCGTGGTCCGCAACCACGTCGAGGCCTTCTCCGCCGCGGACCACGACGTGGCCGTGGCGCCCTCCGGCTCCTGCGTCGCCTCCCTGGGCCACCAGCAGCCGATGGTCGCCCGCGCCGGCGGCGACGAAGCCCTCGCCCGCGGCGCCGAGGCGGTCGCCGCGAACACCTACGAGCTCTCCCAGCTGCTGACCGACGTGCTCGGCGTGACGGACGCGGCCGCACAGCTCGGCTCCTGGTTCCCCCACCGGGTGACCTACCACCCGTCCTGCCACGGGATGCGGCTGCTGCGCCTGGGGGACCGGCAGAAGGACCTGGTCGCCTCGGTCGGCGGCCTCGACTTCGTCGAGCTGCCCGACGCCGAGGAGTGCTGCGGGTTCGGCGGGACCTTCTCCTTCAAGAACCCGGACGTCTCCGCGGCGATGGCCGAGGAGAAGATCGGCAACATCGTCTCGACCGGTGCCGAGCTGTGCACCGGGGGCGACGCCTCCTGCCTGATGCACCTGGGCGGGGCCATGAACCGCCGGGATTCCGGGCCGGCCACCGTCCACTTCGCCGAGATCCTCGCGTCCACCCGCGAGAACCCGCTCGAGGTCTCCGGGCCGGTCGAGCTGTCCATCCCGGGCCCGGGGGCGCGCCGCACGGCATCGTCGTCGACCCCCCGCACGACCGGAGGTGCCCGATGAGCCGCACAGCCCTGGGCATGCCCGCCGTCCGCCCCGTCCACGGCCAGGGGAACCTGCACGCGCAGACCGCGTTCCCCGCCGCCGCGAAGGCCGCGATGGGCAACACGCAGATGCGCGCCAACATCCGCCACGCCACCCACACCATCCGCGGCAAGCGCGCCAAGGTGGCGGGCGAGCTGCCCGACTGGGAGGAGCTGCGCTCCGCCGGCTCCGCGATCAAGGCCCACGTCATGGCGAACCTGCCGGAGCTGCTCGAGGAGTTCGAGCGCAACCTCACGGCCCGCGGCGGCACGGTGCACTGGGCGCGCGACGCCGCCGAGGCCAACCGGATCGTCACCGAGCTCGTGCAGGCCACCGGGTCCACGGACGTCATCAAGATCAAGTCCATGGCCACCCAGGAGATCGGCCTCGAGGAGCACCTGGCCGGCCACGGGATCACGGCCACGGAGACGGACCTGGCCGAGCTGATCGTCCAGCTCGGCCACGACAAGCCGTCCCACATCCTGGTCCCGGCCATCCACAAGAACCGGCACGAGATCCGTGACATCTTCCTCGCCGGGATGGCCGAGACCGACGAGACGCTCACGTCCGAGCCGCGCGACCTCGCGGAGGCCGCCCGCACCCACCTGCGGGAGAAGTTCCTCTCCACCTCCGTGGCGGTCTCCGGGGCCAACTTCGGCGTGGCCGAGACCGGGACGCTGACCGTGGTGGAGTCCGAGGGCAACGGACGCATGTGCCTGACCCTGCCCGAGACCCTGATCACCGTGATGGGCATCGAGAAGATCGTGCCCACGTTCCAGGACCTCGAGGTGTTCCTGCAGCTGCTCCCGCGCTCCTCCACCGGGGAGCGGATGAACCCCTACACCTCGATGTGGACGGGCGTGACACCGGGGGACGGCCCGCAGGACGTGCACGTGGTGCTGCTGGACAACGGCCGCACCGCGGTGCTCGACGACCCCGCCGGGCGCTCGGCGCTGCACTGCATCCGCTGCTCGGCGTGCCTGAACGTGTGCCCCGTCTACGAGCAGGCCGGCGGTCACGCCTACGGCTCCACCTACCCGGGGCCCATCGGGGCGATCCTCTCCCCGCAGCTGACCGGCATCGGCTCCGAGCAGAACGCGTCCCTGCCCTACGCCTCCTCGCTGTGCGGGGCCTGCTACGACGTGTGCCCGGTGAAGATCAACATCCCCGAGATCCTCGTGCACCTGCGCGACGAGGACGTGCGCACCCGGCACGGCGAGCGCTCCGACGACGGTGCCGCCGCGGCACCGGCCCGGACCCGGCGTCTCCCGCAGGCCCCGTCCGAGATGGACCTCATGATGAAGGGAGCGTCCTTCGTGATGTCCTCCGGCAAGCGCATGGCGCTCGCCGAGAAGGCCCTGCCGCTGGGCCGGGCGGTCGCGGGCAAGGACCGGGCGATCAGCTGGCTGCCCGGGGCGGCCGGCGGCTGGACCGACGAGCGGGACGTCCCCGCCCCGCCGAAGGAGTCCTTCCGCAACTGGTGGGCCGAGCACGCCGACGAGACCCGGCAGCGGGTGGCCGCCGACGGCGGCCCCGCTCCCGACGGGACTGCCGGCACCACCGGCACTGCCGACGGCCCACAGGACGGGTCCTCGGACGACACTCAGCACGACGGGGGAGCGCGATGACCGACGCCAGGACCGAGATCCTCCACCGGATCCGGGGGGCGCTGCACGACACGCCCGCGCCCGCACCGGCGGAGCGCACCTACCGCCGCACCTCGGACCGGCCGCGAGAGGAGGTCGTCGAGATGCTCGAGGACCGGCTGGTCGACTACAAGGCGGCGGTGCACCACGAGACTCCCGAGTCCCTGCCCGCCCGGATCGCCGAGCTGCTGGGCGCCTCCGCCCGCTACGTGGTGCCGGAGGGCCTGGACCGCTCCTGGCTGCCCGAGGAGTCCGGCATGCGGCGGGTCATCGTGGACCCCAACGACGCCCGGGCGGCCTCCGCCCTCGGGGTGCGGGAGCTCAACGCCGTGGACGCCGTGGTGACCTCCTCGACCGTCTCCTGCGCCGAGACCGGCACGATCTTCCTCACCGGCCGCCCCGACGAGGGCCGCCGGGCGATCAGCCTGGTCCCCGACCACCACATCTGCGTGGTGCCGCTGGACTCGGTGGTCGAGCTGATCCCCGAGGCCCTCGCCCTGGTGGAGCCCACGGCCCCGGTCACGATGATCTCCGGGCCGTCCGCGACCTCGGACATCGAGCTCGAGCGTGTGGAGGGCGTGCACGGGCCCCGGACGCTGGACGTGATCCTGCTCGGCTGAGCACCCCGCCCTGTCGCGCACTGGTCCCTGTCGCGCACTGGTCCTCCGCCGCGCGCCTCCTGCTCCGTACAGTGGAGGTGGTGAGACGGACGAGGAGCGGGGCCCGGGACCTCCCGAGGGAGGGCCCGGGCCCGTACGTCATGGAAAGGACGGCGACGATGCGGGTTCTGGGCAGCCCTGTCGACGAGCAGACGCGGTGCGTGCACTACCGGACGGCGCTGGATGTGATCGCCGTCAAGTTCTGGTGCTGCCGGGAGTACTACCCTTGTCATCTGTGCCACGAGGAGACCGCCGGCCACCCGGCGGCGCAGTGGCCGGCCGAGGAGCAGGACGCCGAGGCCGTGCTCTGCGGGGTCTGCGGCCACGAGCTCTCCGTGCGCGAGTACCTGGCGGTGGAGGGCTGTCCGCGGTGCGCGGCACGGTTCAACCCGGGTTGCGCCCTGCACGCTGACCTGTACTTCGAGCCGGCACCGCCGGACTGAGACACTGCGGACCGCGACGTCCCGGGACGGAGACCCCTCGGGACGGAGACGTCGCGGGACAGCGGCATCGCCTCCGGGACCCACCGGGCGTGGTGCGGCAGCGTCCGCGGACCGGTGAGCACGACGAGGAGAGGAAGGCTTCCACGGTGTCGATCAAGCATCCGCTGCGGGACCGGTCCCGCCGGGCGGAGCCTTCGGCCGCGCCGGGTCCGCCGGGGTCGCAGCGCTCGGACATCCGGCTGACGGGCGTCTCGGTCACCCGGGAGGGCCAGGACGTCCTGCGGGACATCGACCTGGTGATCGAGGAGCAGCGCGTGGCGGTGATCGGGCTCAACGGCTCGGGCAAGTCCACCCTGGTGCGCCTGTTCAACGGTCTGCTGCTGCCCACCCGGGGCGCGGTCCAGGTGGGCGGGCTGTCCACCGTGAAGGACGCCAAGCTCATCCGCCGCCAGGTGGGGTTCGTGTTCCAGAACCCGGAGAACCAGATCGTCATGCCGCTGGTGGCCGAGGACCTCGCCTTCGGGGCGAAGAACCTGGGCCTGCGCGGGGCCGAGCTCACGGCTCGGGTCGACGAGGTCCTGGAGCGGCTGGGCATCGGCCACCTGCGCGAGCGGGAGTCCTACGCCCTGTCCGGCGGCGAGAAGCAGCTGGTGGCCCTGGCCTCGGTGCTGGTCATGGAGCCGGCCACGATCGTCTTCGACGAGCCGACCACGATGCTCGACCGGCGCAACCGGCGACGGCTGCAGGCCACGATCGACGACCTCGACCAGCGGGCCGTCGTGGTGACCCACGACCTGGAGCTGATCGGCGGCTACCAGCGCGTCCTCGTGGTGCACGAGGGCCGGATCGCCTTCGACGGCGCTCCCGCCGCCGCGGTCGAGTTCTACTGCCGGATCAGCGACTGATGGGCGCGGCCCGGCGGCAGGACGCCCGCAGCGGTGCTGATCGGCACGACGCCGCCCGGGCGCGGGGCGGTGGAGGGCACGGCGCCGGCCCCACCGGCGTGCTGGCCCGGATCCCCGCCGGATACAAGTTCGCGTTCCTGTTCGCCGCCAGCCTCGGCATCTACGCCGTGGGGAGCCTGGCCGTCCAGGTCGTGGTCTTCGCCCTGGCCGTGGCCGCGGCAGTGCTCACCCGCACCCCGTTCGCCCGCCTGGTCCGGATGCTGGCGGGGCTCGTGGTCATCGTCGGGATCGTGTTCCTCACCCTGGGGCTCACCACGACCTGGGAGGCCGCGGCGGTCTCGGCGCTGCGACTGCTCAGCCTGTGCCTGTTCGCCTGGGCGGTGAGCCTGAGCACCACGTTCGGCGAGATGCTCGCCCTGTTCGAGCGGCTGCTGGCACCGACCCGGCACCTGGGGCTGAACCCGGCCCAGATGAGCCTGGCCCTGTCGATGACGATCCGGTTCATCCCGCAGATCCGCACCCAGTACCTCGAGGTCCGGGAGGCGCAGTTCGCCCGCGGTCTGCACAACAGCCCGGTGGCCGTGCTGGTGCCCCTGCTGGTGCGCACCCTGGAGTCGGCCCAGGAGATCGCCGCGGCCCTCGACGCCCGGTGCTACGATTCCGCGGCACCACCACGGCGCGCCGTCCCGTCCGCCACCGACTGACATCTGTCCCACGTCTTCGTTCCCGCCCCGCACGCCCGCGCCCCTCCGCTCGTCCCCGCTCCCAGCAGCCCGACCCGAAGGACCCCATGGCCACCGACACCTCGCAGACCACCCAGAACACCGTCCTCGTGGCCGTGTTCGCCGCCCTCATCGCCGCCCTCGGGCTGGTGCCGCCGATCACGGTCGGGATCATCCCGGTGCCCATCACCCTGCAGACCCTCGGGGTGATGCTCGCCGGTGCCCTGCTCGGGCCGGTGCGCGGCATGCTCTCCGTCGTCGTCCTGCACGCCCTGGTGCTGGCCGGTCTGCCGCTGCTGGCCGGGGGCCGGGGCGGGCTCGGGGTGTTCCTGGGCCCGACCGGCGGCTACCTGATCGGCTGGATCCCGGCGGCCCTGGTCATCGGTGCGCTGGTGCAGCACTGGGCGATCCGGCGCACCGGCCGCGCGGCCCGTTTCACCGCCGTGCTGCTCAGTGTCGTGGTGGGAGGGATCGTGGTGATCTACGCCTTCGGCATCCCGTGGACGGCCGTGGTCACCGGGCTGCCGCTGTCCACCTCCGCCCTGGGCTCCCTCGTCTTCATTCCCGGGGACCTGCTCAAGGCGGTCGTGGCGACCCTGGCCGCGATCAACGTCCACCGCAGCTACCGCCGGCTCCTGGGCGGGGTGCAGACCACCGCCCGCTGACCACCCGGGAGCGCTCCCCACGGAACGAGCCACCACCACCGAGGACGAGGACATGCCCTTTCTGGACCGCCTGAACCGCTGGGCCGAGGAGCGCCCGCAGGAGCCCGCCGTCGTCTGCGGGAACGACCTGCTGAGCTGGGGCGGGCTGCGCGCCGCGGCCGCGGCCCTGGCCGCCTCGGGCGAACCCACGGGGATCCTGCGGCGGCCCAACGGCACGGGCTTCGCCGTCCGGTGGGCCGCCGGAGTGGCCGAGGAGCGCGTGTGCGCCGTCCTGGACCCGTCCTGGCCGGAGGAGGTGGCCGAGCGAGTGCAGGACCACTGCGCGGCACGACTCCCCGTCGATCCCGCTCCCGCGCGGCTGCGCGACGGCGACCCCGCCTCGGCGTTCCTGATCGGTCTCACCTCGGGCACCACGGCCCTGCCCAAGGGCTTCCGCCGCAGCCGCGGCTCCTGGCGGCGCTCCTTCGAGGCCTCCGTCGCGCACTTCGGGCTGGGACCGGAGGACCGCGTGCTGGCTCCCGGCCCGCTGACGTCGAGCCTGAACCTGTACGCCCTGTCCGAGTGCCTGTACGCCGGGGCCGCATTCGTCACCCTGCCGGGCTTCGGCGTCGCCGCCGCCCACACCGCGATCACCGGCCACGGAGTGACCCGCCTGGTGCTCGTGCCCACCATGCTGCGCGTCCTCGCCGAGCGCGGCCTGGCCGCCGGCGTCGACGCGAGCGGTGTCACGGCGATCGTGTGCGCCGGGCAGAAGCTGGACGCCACCACGCTGGAGGCGGCCCGCCGCTGGGCCCCGCACGCCGCGATCTGGGAGTACTACGGCGCCGCCGAGCTCGGCTTCGTCGCCGCCCGCCGCCACCGCCCGGGCGAGCCCGCCGACGAGCCCGCCGACGAGGCTGCTGAGGAGGCCGCTGAGGAGTTCACCGAGATGTCCGCAGACCTATCCGGCACCGCGGTGGGCGCTCCGTTCCCCGGCGTGGAGGTGGCCGTCCTGGACGAGGACGGCCGTCCCGTGCCGGAGGGGGAGGTCGGCACCATCGGTGTCCGCTCGGAGCTGGTCTGCGACGGCTACCTCTGGGGCGACGACGGCCAGGCCTTCGGCCGGCTCGGCGGCCTGGCCACGGTCCGGGACCGGGGCGTCCTGTGCGACGGGCAGCTGCACGTGCTGGGACGGGCCTCGGAGATGATCAACACCGGAGGGCTCAACGTCTATCCGCACGAGGTCGAGGCGGCCCTGGCCATGGTGCCCGGAGTGGCCGACGTCGTCGTCGCCGGTCTCCCCGACGCGGCGCGTGGAGAGCGGATCGTGGCCGGCGTCCTCACCACCTCCGGCGAACCGGACCGGGAGCGGCTCCGGGCCGGCCTGGAGCACCGGCTGGCTCCCACCAAGCGACCGCAGGAGTACTGGGAATTCCACGAACTGCCCCTGACCGCGAGCGGCAAGCTCAGCCGCGCGCTGTTCCGCGACTGGATCCTCGAAGGAGATGCCCGTGTCCGTCCGCTCGGCTGATGCCCCCGTGCTGGTGCTGGCCCGGCGCACGCCGCTGGCGCGCGCCGGGACCCTGCTCGACGGCGTGCCCGTCCACCGGCTGCTGGCCCCGGTGCTCCGCTCCCTCCTGGCGGACTCGGGCCTGGACCCCGCCCAGCTCGCGGACGTCGTGGTCGGCAATGCGGTGGGGGCCGGCGGCAACCTGGCCCGGCTCGCCGCCCTGGAGGCGGGTCTGCCCCTGTCCGTGCCGGGCCTGACCGTGGACCGGCAGTGCGGCTCCGGCCTGGACGCCGTGGTGCTGGCCTGCCGGCTCGCCCAGGGCGGGGCCGGCCGGGCCTTCCTCGCCGGCGGGGCGGAGAGCATCAGCACCGCACCGCTGCGCGGACGACGACGCGAGGACGGGACGGTCGAGTTCTACCGCCGCGCCCAGTTCGCCCCGGAGCACCTGGGCGATCCCGGCATGGGCGAGGCCGCAGAGACCGTCGCCCGCGAGCACGGGGTCGACCGGGAGCGGCAGGACGCCTACGCCCTGCGCAGCCACCGGCGCGCCCTGGCCGCCGTCGAGGCGGGGGCGTTCGAGGCCGAGCTGGTGCCCGTGACGGGGCCGCGCGGTGAGGTGCGCGCAGACAACGGCCCCCGCCGGAATCTGACCGCCGGGCTGCTGGCACGGTTCCCGCCGGTGTTCGCGACCGGCGGGTCCGTCACGGCCGGCAACTCCTGCGGGGACGCCGACGGCGCGGCCGCCGTCCTCGTCACGGACCCGGCCACGGCACGGGGACTGGGGCAAACGGAGGGACTGGCGTTCCGCGGCGCGGCCACGGTCGGGGTGGACCCGGCACGGCTGGGCATCGGCGCCGCCGTGGCCGCCCGGCAGCTGCTGGCGGAGCAGGGCGTGGCCGTCCAGGAGCTGGCGGCGGTCGAGTTCAACGAGGCCTTCGCGGGGCAGGTGCTGGCCTGCACCGACCTGCTCGGTCTCGACGAGGAGGTGCTCAACGCCGAGGGCGGCGCCCTGGCCCTGGGCCACGCCTACGGTGCCTCCGGGGCGGTGTCCGTGGTGCGCCTGCTCGCCAGGTCACAGGCCCTTCCTCCCGGAAGTCTGCTGCTGGCCATGATCAGCTCCGCCGGGGGCATCGGCACAGCAGCCCTTTTCGAGAAGGTCGCGTTCTGACCGGAGCGCCCGGCCGTTCTTGTGCCCCTCAGCGCGTCCGCTGCGCCGTCGGTCCCTCGGCACCGTCCAGGGCCGGGTAGGACGGACCGTGCTCCCCGAGCACGGTGACCCCGCGCCGCACGTTGTAGTACACGTCCCGCAGCGTCCAGCTGCGCAGATCCGTGCGCTCCCGCCGCGGAACGGACTGCCGGCCCACGGTGGCGAACACGAGGAGCAGCGCCAGGAGGTAGAGTCCGCCGACCATGAGGAACTCCTTCTCGCGACCATCGTCGCGTAAGGGTCTAACCTGATGATGACACTCACGTTAGCCGTGGAAAGGGTAAGTAGTCAAGTGCATTTTGCCTATGACACCGAAGACGTGCTCGAGTCCGACGTGGCACTGATGAACACCGCGCCGGGCGCCTCCCGCTCCGGGGAGGACGAGCTTGTCACCACTGCGCAGCTGCGGGCTCTCCTCCAGGAGCACGGCTGGTCGGGGCGCTTCGACCGCGACGAGCAGGAGCTGGCCGAGGTGCGCGAGGTGCGCCGCGAGCTGCGGCGGGTCTGGGCCCTGGACCGGGACGCCATGGTGGAATCGGTCAACGCCGTGCTCGACACCACCGAGCTCGCTCCGCACCTGGCCCGGCACGACGGGAAGGACTGGCACCTGCACGCCTCGCCCTCGGAGGCCCCCCTGGCCGCCCGCCTGCGCCTGGAGACGGCGTTCGCCCTCGTGGACGTGATCCGCGCCGACGAGACGGACCGGCTGCGGGAGTGCGGAGCCGAGGACTGCGACGGGGTGCTCCTGGACCTCTCCCGCAACCGCTCCAAGCGCTTCTGCAGCCAGCGCTGCGCCAATCGCACCAACATGACCGCCTACCGCCGGCGCCAGGCCGGCGACACCGACGATCGCCCGGACGAGGGCGCCGGGGCGTGAGCCGGCCCGGCTGACCGGCCGGTGCGGCGGACGGAGCGTCGTCGTCGTTCGTCACGGACCGCGCCGCCGGACGCCTATTTCCATGATTTTCTATCGAGTGCTTCCTAGGCTGAGCGAGTGAAGGAATCCTCGCTCATCGCCGTCGTGTTCGTCGCCGCCCTCGCCCTGGGCAGCGGCACCCTCGCGGCCCAGATCGCATCCCAGTCCGACGAGGAGGTCCAGGCGGCGCCACTGCCCTCGTGCACCGTCCTCGACCGGTCCGAACTGGTCCCCGGGACCGGCGCCCTCTACGGCGTGAACCTCGACTGGGAGGACAAGCCGCTGGCCGACTACGTCGAGCGGCTGGGCCACCGGCCCGCCGTGTCCGTGTCCTTCACAGGATTCCCCTACGACGAGCGCGGGCACGACTACCTGCGGATGGCGGCCGACCAGGTCCGGGCCGACGGCCAGATGCTGCTGCTGACCCTCGAGCCCGAGGGCGGGCTCGCAGAGGTCACCGACGACGCCGTGCGGCAGCTGACCACCGACCTCGCGGCGATCAACGACTCCGGGGTGCCGGTGGTCGTGCGCTTCGCCCACGAGATGAACGGCTCCTGGTACGCCTGGGGCCACCAGCCGACCGCCTACGTGGAGGCCTATCGGCGGGTGGCCAACGCGGTGCACGAGCACGCCCCCGGCTCGGCAATGATGTGGGCCCCGAACTACGGGGGCGGCTACCCGTTCGCCGGCGGGCAGCACGAGGCCGAGCCCGGCAGCGCCGACTTCGCGGCCCTCGACACCGACGGGGACGGCGCGCTGACCATGGCCGACGACCCGTACGCCCCCTACTACCCGGGGGACGACGCCGTGGACTGGGTGGGCATGTCCCTGTACCACTGGGGCGACGCCCACCCCTGGGGCGAGAACGAGCTGCCCGAGCCCGGCAAGTTCGCCGCCCAGCTCACCGGCGCCTACTCCGGCGCTGGCGGCGACGACCGCGCCGTGCCCGACTTCTACGCCGAGTACGGGCAGCGGCGCGGCAAGCCCGTGGCCATCCCGGAGACCGCAGCCCTGTACAACCCGGCGGTGGGCGGTGCCGACGAGCTGGCGATCAAGCAGGCGTGGTGGGGCCAGGTCTTCGACGAGTCGATTCCCCAGGTCTTCCCGCAGCTGAAGATGATCAGCTGGTTCGAGTGGAACAAGCACGAGGTCGAGATCGACGGGCCCGTGGACTGGACGACCACCAACACCCCCGCCGTCCGGGACGCCTTCACCGCGGATCTGCCCGACTGGCTGCGCTGGGGCCCGGAGGAGAGCTGCACCGCGCCCGGTTCCTGAGCGCCTGCGATCCGGGCGCGGCAGGAGCACACTGGGTCCATGAGGATGATGCTGCTGACCGCGGGCACCCGCGGCGACGTGGAACCGTTCGCCGCCCTCGCCCGTTTCGCCGCCGGCCACGGCCACGAGGTCCGCCTGGGCCTCCCCGACTCCTCCGGCGTGGACCTGTCCGGGCTCGACACCGTCAGCCTGGAAGTGGACTTCCACCGGCTGGTCCAGGAGCACGGGATCTCGCCGTGGACGGCCGTGCGGCACCTCCGCACCGAGGTGGGACCCGGCATGCGCCGGATGCTTTCCGCCGCCGTGCGGGAGACGGTCGCGTTCGCGCCGGACGTGGTGGTCCATCACCCCAAGGTGCTCACCGCGCCGGCGGTGGCGCAGGCCCTCGGCGTCCCGCACGTGGTGGTCGAGGCCGTTCCCGTGCTCACCCCCACCCGGCAGTTCCCGGCGCCCGGCGTGGTGAACCGGGACCTCGGCCGGTTCAACCGCGCCACCTACGCGGCCGTCCGGGGCGCCGAGCGGATGTTCCGCCGGGACATCGACCGGGCGTGCGCCCAGCTGCCCGACGGCCGGCCAGCCTCCGTTGCCGCCCCCGCCGCCACCCTGCTGTCGATCAGCCCGCAGCTGCTGCCGCGCCCGGACGACTGGCCGGCCTCCGTGCACCTCACCGGGTCCTGGCACTCCGGTGCCCCGGTGCCGGAGCCCGATGCCACCGTGCTCGAGTTCCTCCGGGGCGGGCCCTACCTGGTGGCGACCTTCGGCTCCATGGCGTCCGGAGATCCGATGGCCCGGGGGAGGGCCGTGGTGCAGAGCGCCCGCGCCCACGGGCTGCGCACCCTGCTGCTCACCGGGTGGGGCGGCCTCGCCCTGCCGGACGATGTTCGGGGCGACCTCCGGGACGACGACGTGCTCGCCGTGCCGTCCCTGCCGCTCGACGCGGTGCTGCCCGGTGCGGCGCTCGCCGTCCACCACGGCGGGGCCGGGACCGTCCACACCGTGGCCCGGGCCGGCGTCCCGCACGTGGTGGTGCCGTTCCTGGCCGACCAGCCGTTCTGGGGCCGGCAGCTCCACGGACTCGGCCTCGCTGCCGCGCCGATCCCGCAGAAGAAGCTCACGGTGGAGCGGCTCACCGCGGCGATCGACGACGCCCTCGGCTGTCGTTGCGCTGCGGAACGAGTGGGCCTTGAAGTGCGGAGGGAGCGCGGGCTGCAGAGCGCGTTGTCCGTGCTCGCCTCCTGCTGACCTCCGAAAGGCACCAAGTCGGTGTAGTTTGCCTTTGGAAATACAATGCTGCCCGGCGTCCGGCCCGGTGCACCGAAAGGCAAGGACACGCATGGGCGGCGACGAGCAGGCGGAGCGCACCACAGTGGTGGAACGGCTGCGCGGCGTGGCCCGAGCAGACGCACGGGACGGGGTCGAGGGGACTCAGGAACTGGAGCGCGCCCTGGAGTTCCTCGGGGAGCTCGACCTCCGGACGCTGCGGGAGATCGAGCGGGAGCTCGCCCGTCCCGACAGCATGATCGCCAGCCCGGCCATGGGAGCCCACGGGGGCCTCACCGCGTTCCTGGGCACGCGCTACGCCGCGGCCTTCCCCGCCTCCCGCTACCACCCGAGCACACCCGTCCCGCAGATCCGGGCCCGGATGCTGGACACCCTGGTCTTCCGGGACGTCCGGATCGCCCATGGCGGCACGATGTTCGACCGTTCCGTGCGAGGAGTCCAAGGAGCTCTGGGACTGCCTCCGCGCGACAGTCTCGCGGAGACGGGCTTCCCCGAGTACGGGGCGGCGAGCGTGTTCCTGCTGCTCGACGTCGCGGCGTCCTTCGCGACCGTGCAGCTCAGCAAGACCTCCGCCCACATCACCGCCTCCATGGGCTACTCGGGCATGGACGCCTATGCGGACGCCCTCGACGCCTGTCACTTCATGACCGCCGCGTTCGCCAAGCACCTCCTGCGGTCCCGGCCGGACCCCGAGAAGCTGGTGGCCATGGCGGCGCGCGGCCGGCTGGACGCCTTCGGGATCTCGCCCACCGATGTCGACGGCGACCGTCTGCTCGCCGAGCTCTCGAAACTCCGGGACCGGTTGCCGGAGTTGAGCGATGCGTACTCCTCCTGGAACCCCGCGGGGGACGCCGTCCGGCGACAGCCCCCGGCCACCGCGGGACGGGAGGACGAGATCCGGACATCCTTCGTCGTCTCCCGGCGCCCGGGGCGGCCGCGGACCGCCGGTGAGGCCGAGCAGCACCACCTGTCCCGCAAGGACTGGTCCTGGTGGGTGCGCGGGCACCGGGCTCAGCTGGCGACGGTGCTGGCGATTGCCGCGATCGCGATCTTCTGGTGGTCGGCACGGGCGTCCGCACTGGAGCTCTCGGGCAGGCTCATCGTGCTCGCGGGCCTGATGGGAGCCGTCGCGGCCGCCGCTCTGGCCGCTCTGCTCGACTCCCGGGCGCAGGCCTTTTTCCGGGCGGCCGAGGGGCTCAGCAGGTACACCGTGCTGCAGGGGCGGCGCGACGCGCAGTTTCTGGACGCTCTGCACGCACTGCGCCCGGACCTCTTCGCCGGTGCCCGGCACGCCGGCCTTCCCCGGCTCGTCACCGTGGTGGTCGAGCGCAACGGCGTGCTGTTCCTGGGTCGCGGCGCGCGTCCTCCTGTGGTCGCGGCGTTCCACTGGTTGCACGTCCCGCGGATCATTGTCCCCGAGGACCCACCCGGGACACCCCGCCGGCGCGCGCACCGGGTGGCCTTCGTCGTCCGCAAGGATGGGTCCGATGTGGTGCTCGGCCTCCCGCTCGAGTGGGCGAAGGTGGCCTGGACGCAGCGCAACTACCTCGGGAACAAGCCACTGGAAGCGGTGCTCGCGCTCGTGCAGGGCCTGCGGCACACCTGGGCACTGCCCCCGCTCGGCGCACGCAATCACGGTGACAATGAGGACACCTCCGAGCGCCTGCGCCTGCTGAGCGGCGCCGACGAGCTGGCCGGCACCCGCTGGGAGCAGGAGGCCCTCGACTGGGAGTTCGCATCCCGTCCGCCACTGGAGCTCGCGGGTGCCCCCGCGGTACGCCGGGAACAGGTCGTGCTGGCAGCGGTCGTCGTGGTCATGGCACTCGGGTGCGTCTTCGTCCCGCCTGTGCTGTCCTGGCTCGTCAGCTGACCTGGAGGTCCACCGGCCGAAGGGCTCAGCCACCTCGGACCGAGTTTTGCCCTGCCACCACGATGGAGAACAAGCCGGTGCTTCTGGGCGCTGTTATTTCTCGAGAATTCCGGTCGGGGCTTTTCGAACTGAGAGCGTGAATTCCGCAATGGCCGATTGACGTGCCTCAACACCGGGAGAGTCGATTGCTCGGTTATTCTCTGATCCGGACACGACCCCTGAATGGGGGATAGTCGCACACCCGGGCGTCAGCCGAAGCGCCCACGGACCGGAGGAGCGCCTTCGTGGAGCCCATGCTCGAAACAGCACCCCTCTGGTTGGTACTCACCGCTGGTCTCATCGGCGCTGTTGTGGGGTGGTTCCTACCCCGAGTGGTCCTCCGCTACAGCCCCGTCACGGACGAGACTGCTTCTACGCCTTCTCGTCCACTGCTGGTGGTTGCGACGGCCGCGCTCTTCGTTCTCGTCGCTTCGTACTTCGGGCTGAGTTGGCAGCTACCGGCGTACTTTTTCTTTGCGGCGGTCGCTGTGGTTCTCACAGTGATCGACCTGCGCCACCACCTCTTGCCCAACGCTGTGGTCCTGCCGGCGCTGGGCATCGGCTTCGTGCTGCTGGCGCTCGCCGCCACAGGGGAGAGCACCTGGGGCGCACTGCTGCGTGCCGTGCTGGGCGCTCTAGTGCTCTTCGTCCTCTACCTCGTGCTGGCGCTCATCTCGCCGGCCGGACTCGGCATGGGCGACGTGAAGCTCGCCGCCGTGCTCGGGCTGTTCCTCGGGTTCCAGGGGTGGGGAGCCCTGTTCGTCGGGGCGGTGCTGGCGTCCGTGGTCGGCATGGTGGGGGGGCTCGCCGTGCTGGCATCCCGCCGCGGCGGCCTGCGCAGCGACGTCCCGTTCGGCCCGTCGATGCTCGCCGGCGCGCTGGTGGCCGTCGTCTGGGGAGAGCTGCTGGCGCGGGAGTACCTGCTCCCGGGCCTGTACTGACCCCGTTCGGGGGACAGGCGCGCCGAAGCTGGAGTAGATGTAGATCGATACACTCCACCACTAGGCATTACGTCCGTTTTTGACGTCCCCCAAAGTGTATGCATCTGAATGCTTGTGTCTTTGCTGGAGCAAAGTCTAATCTTCTTACAGGTCAGTAGCCCGGTACGGGGAGAAGCCGCAAGGTGAATACCGACAGAGCTGACGACCCTTTTCCATCACCCCCCCTTTCATCAAAGGATCCTGCCATGCTGCCTCTGCTCATCACCATCCAGAACGTCTTCTTCAACGCCACCGACCGCCTCAAGAAGGACGAGAAGGGTGCCACCGCCGTCGAATACGGTCTCATCGTCGGCGTTGTTGCAGTTGCGATTCTGGCCGCGCTCATGTTGCTTGACGGGCAGCTCGAGGGCCTGCTCGACACTGTCGTCGCTGACGTCGCGGCTGGCTGACCATTTCTACCCTGCGCCGTGGCACTCTTCGCTGGGTGCCACGGCGCACCTCATTGCAGGAGCCGGGAATAGGCATGTTTAAGTGGCGATCGGAGCGGGGAGCCGTGGCTGTTGAATTTGCGCTCATAGTGCCCCTCTTGCTCCTGATTCTGTTAGGGATCATAGAGTTCGGTCGGGCGTACAACGTCCAGATCAGCCTCACGCACTCGGCCCGGGAGACGGTGCGCAACATGGCCATCCACCAAGAGTGGGACGATGCGGTTTCGAAGGGAATCGCATCCGCTCCATCGATCGGTCTCGATGTTTCTCACTTCACCTTGTCCGCGAACAGCTGTACAACAGAACCCGACGCCGGGGTCACCATCCGCTACCCGTTTGAGACGCTCACCGGTATCGCCGGTGACATGGTGCTCGAAGGAAAGGCGACCATGCGATGCGGCGGTTGATCAACCACCTTCAAGTCGCCCGAGACGTTCACCGCATCGATGGCGAGCGCGGTGCCATCGCCGTCGTCACAGCGGTGTCACTGGTAATCCTCCTCGGTTTCGCAGCGATTGTCATCGACGTCGGCATGCTGTATCAGAAGCGCGCAGAATTGCAGTCCGGGGCGGACGCGTCTGCACTCGCCATTGCTCAAGACTGCGCGGTGGGACTCGCCGACTGCGACATGCCGGCTGACACTGCTCAAGCACTGGCGAACGCCAACACCAAAGGCGGTGCTGCAGCGGTCGTCGAGGCCGACGTAGATAAGATTGAGCAGAGCGTCGACGTGCGGCTCGCCACCGGCGACGAGACTAGCGTCGGTTCCTTATCCCTCTCCTTCGCCCGCTTTCTGGGGCGCGACTCCGCCACGGTCGGCGCCTCGTCGGGGGCGCAGTGGGGCGCGGTCAAGAAGGGACCGGCTCAGCTGTCCATCGCCTTCGCCCAGTGCGAGGTGGACGCGAAGTTCGACGACGGTCCTGTCGTGATCGGCATGCAGGACAACAAAAACTCACAGGCGTGCCCCTCCGGCACCAACGGCTCCGCGGGCGGCTTCGGGTGGTACAAGCTCCAGAAGAACGACAAGGACCCTGCCTGTGGAGCGACGGTCGCCGTCTCCGTCGTCGTGGCCGCGGACACCGGCGCCAATCTGCCGACCCTCTGCGAGAATGTTCTGCTCGACATCAAGAACAACTTGATCGACAACACGCTCTTGTTTCCGGTGTACAGCACTGTCACCGGCACGGGCGCAGGCGCGGAGTACACCATCTCGGCGTGGGTCGCCTTCGAAGTCTTGGGTTGGGACCTGCCGGGTACGCCCCCGCATAACTTTCCCGTGTGTGAGGCCAAGCCCACTGAATGCAACAAAGGCATTTACGGGCAGTTCGTCGAGTACGTGACACTCGGCGACTACGAGCTGTCCAAGCAACCGCCCTCCAACGGACTCGCCGTCGTCGAGCTCACCGACTGACACTTTCTCCTTCTCCACCACTCACCCCGTGAGGATGACTCTCTCGTGAAGATCCGTATCATCGCCGGCGCGGTGATGGCCCTCCTGGCCCTCGCCGGCCTGGCCATCATCAGCACCTACGTCGGCACCGCCGACGCTCGCGCCCTGGACGACCAAGAACCCCGTGAGGTCTACCTCGTCACCGCCCCCATCCTCGAGGGCACCCCCGTGGAGGAGTTCGGCGAGTCCGTCACGCTGCACACCGTGCCGGCCGCGATCGTGCCTGACGGCGCCGTCACCGAGCTCGCGAATCACTCCGGCTCGGTCGCCGGGGTGGACCTGCAGCCGGGCGAGCAACTCCTCGGCTCGCGACTCGTCGATCCTCAGGCTCTCGAAGAACCGGGCACCGTTCCGGTTCCGGACGGGCTCCAGGAGGTCACCATCCAGCTCGACGCACCCCGAGTGGTCGGGGGACAACTGGCCGCCGGGGACACGGTTGGCTTCTTCGTCTCCTTCGAGGGGGAGGAGGACCGGGAGTCGAAGACGGCGAAGGATCTGCACAAGGTCCTGGTCACCTCCGTGCAGGGCGCGCCGAGCTCGACCGCACCGGCCGAGACAGAGGGGTCGGAGACCTCCGGCAACGGGGCACCAGCCGTGCCCGAAGGATCCATGTTGGTCACCTTCGCCGTGAACGCCGACACTGCCGAGAAGATCGTCTACGCCTCCGAGTTCGGTCGCATCTGGCTCTCCCTGGAACCGGAGGAGGCCATGGAGAACGACAACGGCGCCACGAGGGGTGACTTCGAATGAGTCGTGTCCTGCTGTTCACAGGGGACCCCGAGTACGGCACACGATTCCGCCAGGCAGTCCACGGCCGGCTGCCCGGCGAGGTGCAGACCGTTCTCGACGACGCTCTGCCGGCCACTCCGGATCAGCTGCTGGGCCGTTCTGTAGGGGAGATGCCCACCGTGGTTGTGTTCGGGCCCGGCCTGGACCTCTATGCGTCTATGCGCCTGGCGGGCGTCTTCGACATCCAGCGCCCTGAGATTTCCCTGGTGCTCGTCGTGCCGTCCGACATGTCCCTCGCAGTGGCGGCGCTGCGTGCTGGGTTCCGTGATGTCCTAGACTTGGACGCCGCTCCCGACGGCATCCTTGGCATGCTCAGCCGCGTGTGCGACACCGCAGAGTCCCGCCGACGGGCCCTGCCACAGGGCGCCCTCTCCAGCGGGGGTGCCTACCTCATCCCGTCAGAGCGTCGGGACGACAGCCGCGTCATCATCGTCACCTCGCCCAAGGGAGGCGTCGGCAAGACCACCATTGCCACCAACTTGGCCGTCGGCCTGGGCGCCATCGCCCCGATGAACACGGTGATCGTGGACCTGGACGTCCAGTTCGGCGACGTGGCGACCGCGCTGCGCCTAGCCCCGGATCACTCTCTGACGGACGCGGTCACCGGCCCCGCCGTCGACGACGCCCTGGTCCTCAAGACGTTCCTGACCGTCCACCCTGCCTCGATCTACGCCCTCTGCACGCCAGCGAACCCGGCTGAGGGCGACTTGATCGGTGCCGCCCAGATCACTCACTTGCTCGAGCAGCTATCAGGGCAGTTTCAGTACGTCGTCGTCGACACCGCACCGGGAATGGGCGAGCACGCACTGGCTGCCCTCGAAGCAGCTACCGACGCCGTCTTCGTCACCGGTATGGACGTCCCCGGCGTGCGCGGACTGCGTAAGGAACTCGACCTGCTCGGCGAGCTGTCTCTCGTCCCCGAGAATGTCACGGTGGTGGTCAACGCTGCGGACCGCAATACCGGCTTGTCCGTGCAGGACGTGGAAGCCACGATCAAAACTCCGGTCGACTTGGTGATTCCGCGCTCTCGGATGGCGGCCTACGCCACCAATCGCGGGGAACCCCTGCTGCAGCACGCGCCGAAGGACAAGGCTGCCCGGCAGCTGCATGCCCTCGTGGCCTTGTTCGCCCCCGACCGCCTCATTGCCCGACGCGGCATTCACCGGAAGGCCCTGGCCCGACCATGAAACTCGCAGAACGTCTCGCCGCTGCCCGCGGCGAGACTCTTTCCCCGACAGCCGATCTTTCCGACGTCGTCGATTCCGTTCCGCGGCTTGTCGTCTCAGACCCCCTCGAAATGCCCGGGGAGGTGAGCTTCGAGGACGACGGAGTCTCGGGCGATGCGGCCGACACTTCTGGTCTCGACTCGCTTGTATTCGCCGCTTCGGAGCCGGCGGTACCGGCAGAGTCCGCGCCGCGCACGCATGTGGGAAAGCTCGACGCTCTCGCTGGGCTCAAGCAGCGCGTGAAGCAAGAGCTGCTGGACCGCATCGGCTCGCGCCAGTCCGACTCCAGCCTCTCCGACACGCAGATCAAGGACTTCGCCACCAAGGAGCTCACCCGCATCGTCGCCGAGGAGAAGGTGCCGATGTCCTCCGAGGAGCGGATCCGGCTGATCCGCTCCGTCAGCGACGATGTGCTCGGCTACGGACCGCTCCAGGTCCTGCTGGACGACGACACCGTCACCGAGATCATGGTCAACGGCCCCGACCAGATTTTCGTGGAGCAGAAGGGCAAGGTCACACTCGCGGACGCGACTTTCGGCTCCGAGCAGGACCTGCGCCACGTCATCGAGAAGATCGTCACCCAGGTGGGCCGGCGCATCGACGAATCGTCGCCTCTGGTCGACGCACGCCTCCCAGACGGCTCGCGCGTCAATGCGGTCATTCCCCCGTTGGCGGTCAAAGGCTCCTCGCTGACCATCCGGAAGTTCGCCAAGGACCCGCTCACCATCGAGGACCTCATCCGCTTCGGCTCCGTGTCCCCGCAGATGGCTGACCTGCTGCGGGCCTGCGTCGAGGCGCACCTCAACATCCTGGTCGCGGGCGGCACCGGCACGGGCAAGACCACGATGCTCAACGTCGTCTCCTCCTTCATTCCGCACGGGGAGCGCATTGTGACGATTGAAGACGCTGTGGAACTCCAGTTGCAGCAGGAGCACGTCGTCCAGCTCGAGTCTCGCCCCGCCAACATCGAGGGCAAGGGCGAAATCTCCATCCGGGACCTGCTGAAGAATTCCCTCCGCATGCGACCCGACCGCATCGTGGTGGGGGAGTGCCGGGGTGGCGAGGCGCTGGACATGCTCCAGGCCATGAACACCGGTCACGACGGATCTCTGTCCACCATCCACGCCAACTCTCCGCGCGATACCATCTCGCGCCTGGAGACTCTGGTCATGATGGCCGGCATGGACCTGCCGCAACGGGCGATCCGTGAGCAGATCGCCTCGGCTATTCATGTGGTCGTACAACTTTCACGCCTCAGGGACGGCACACGCCGCGTAACTCACATCACGGAGATCCAGGGCATGGAGGGTGAGACCGTGACCCTCCAGGACGCCTTCCTCTTCGACTGGGACGCCGGGGTAGATCCCAGGACCGGACGGTTCCGGGGCACGACCCGGTCCACGGGAGTGCGGCCGCGGTTCGTGGACAAGTTCGAGGACTACGGCATCAAGCTCCACCCCTCGGTCTTCGACCCGGGGCGGCGATGATGTCCTCTCTGCTGCTTGGTGTCGGTCTTCTTGTACTGGCTGGTTTCCTGGGATTGTTCATCGTCTTTCGGTCCCGCACGCCCCGCCTGCCGATGGACCGGCGACGGCTCCCGCGCACGACACAGGAGCAGGGCCCGTCTCAGTTGTCACGCCTCAGCGGCGTTACCACCGAAGCGATCAGCGAGTTCCTGGAGCAACGCGGATGGACTCGGCGCGTTGCTGCAGCGCTTGAGGATGCCGGGATTAAGTCCTCTCCAGCGGACTTCCTCGTGCTTGTAGCTGCGGGTGCCGTTGTGGCTGCGGCGGTGGGCGCCATTGTCGGTGGGAAATTTTTAGGAGTGATTTTCTTCCTTGCCGCACCCTTGGTGGTCAAGGTCGCCGTCGGTATCCTCACGACCCGACGCAAACGGATTTTCGCAGACCAACTGGACAACACCCTCCAGCTCTTTGCCGGGTCCTTGCGAGCCGGACACTCGCTTCTGCGGGCCATAGACGCGGTGGCGAAGGAGTCTCAGGCTCCAACTTCCGAGGAGCTTACTCGGGTGGTGAACGAAACCCGTCTGGGAATGGATCTCGATGAATCCCTCCATCAAGCCGCCAATAGGATGGAGTCTGAGGACTTTTCCTGGGTTGCCCAGGCTATTGGCATCCACCGCGAGGTCGGTGGGGATCTCGCCGAGGTGTTGGACCGTGTCGCCGAAACTATCCGCCAACGAAATCAAATTAAGAGACAGGTTCGGACGCTCTCGGCTGAGGGGAAAATGTCGGCATACATCCTTATGGCAATTCCATTATTAATTGCTAGCGTACTGGCCTTAATCGCGCCTGAATATATTTCTCAGTTTACTAGCAGCGGCATGCTCGGCTACGCCATGATCGGCGTAGCGCTGGTTATGTTTGCCGTCGGAGGATTTTGGATGTCCCAGGTCATTAAAATCCGCTTCTGATGTTCTTCCACTTGTCCAGCTTGACCCTTAAAGGACGATTTCCATGCAACTGACGACCCTGCTCTTTGGTCTCTTTAGCCTGGCTGCAGCCGCGGCCCTGGCCATTTGGCTCGCTGTCGGCGTGCACTGGGGCGGGGATCGGCTCGTTCGCCGGAATTTGGGAATCGGCTTTGGCCCAACTGAGGCGGAGTCCAACCATAATGTTCCGAATTTTGATTGGGCTCACCGATTCACCACCGGGAACGGTCGCGACCGGCTTGAGGGCCTGTACTCGAAGGCGGGCCGACCCGCAAAGTGGCCAGTTGCCCGGCTCCTGGCATGTAAAATCTACACGCTGTCCGGGGCGGTGCTCTTCGGGTTCCTATTCCTGATGCTGACGAGCGGCAACGGCATGATGGTCGTCATCACGGCCGTTACGCTACCAATCTCGTACTTTCTTCCAGAGCTGCTGCTGTACTCACGTGGCATCGAACGACAGAATGCGATCGGCCTGGAGCTGGCCGATACCCTAGATCAGATGATGATCGCGGTCGAGGCTGGCCTGGGGTTTGAGTCGGCCATGGCCCGGGTCGGATACAACGGCAAGGGCCCACTCGCGGAGGAACTCGTGCGCACGCTGCAGGAGATGCGGGTGGGCATTCCTCGTCGCGACGCCTACCTTGCCCTTGAGCAACGCACGGATGTGCCTGACCTACGGCAGTTTACTCGCGCCGTCATCCAGGCTGACGCCTACGGCATCTCGATTGCTTCCGTGCTGCGCACTCAGGCTGACGAGATGCGCATCAAACGCCGTCAGCGGGCGGAAGAGGCAGCGCAAAAAATTCCGACAAAAATCGTCATTCCTCTCATGTTGTTCATTTTGCCGGTGCTTTTTCTCACCGTTTTGGGGCCTGCTGTGCTCAATGTTCTTAAGATGTAGTTGGATTATGCTGAAGAAATGTGTGCAATTCTCGTCGACACTGGACGTCGGGCGCGCTGTGCTATCCGTCCTTCTAGCTATGGTGTCGCTCGCCGCCCTCGGCCTTCTATTCCTTTCCTGGATGACTGACACTGCGGTTGCCGGTTTCGGTGGGGAGATCCAGCACAGTCACCCTGCCTCGGTGAGCGCTCCTGGTCCAGTAAGCGTGTCTACGCTCCAGACGGACGACGCCCGGGCGGCCGGTGACCCAGGAGCGCACCGCGCGGTGCGGGGACCGGAGACCTGCGGGGACCTGTTCGCCCGGGCCCGTGTCTGCTCCCCGTCGATCGGTATCGACGCGGCGCTCGAATCCATGGGGACGGATGCGGCCGGGAACATGGCGGTGCCCACGCACGAGGACCGCTCGGCAATCGGCTGGTACTCGGCATCCGCCCCGATCGGCGGTGAGCGGGGCAATGCGGTGCTGGCCGGCCACGTGGACTATCCGTACAACACTCCCGCACTGGCCACGCTCTACACGGCGCAGCCCGGGCAGAGGCTCTGGATCTCCGACGGGACCGGGGGAGTGTTCTCCTACACCGTGACCACGGTGCGGGAGCCGACCCCTCGAGACGCCCCGCCGCGGGACATCTTCGAGCTGACCGGGGATCCAGGACTGTCCCTGGTTACCTGTTCGGGCGACTACGTCCAGCCGGACGGCGCGCCGTCCTGGTCTTACACGAACAACCTCATCGTCGACCTGGCCCTCGATCCTGAGACGGCCCCCGTCCCGTGACGCAGCCGGGCTGCCCGTCCCCTCTTGTGCACACAGCCGGCGTCGCACAGTGACTTCCCCGGACAGCACCCCCTCCATGCAATTACATTAGTAAAGATCGGTCGGCCGCCCACCGGCCTGCCGATCCCCACACGATCCCCAGGAGTTCCCATGCCCTCCCCCCTCCCCGCCCGCCGTGCGCAGCTCCTCGCGGTGGCGGCTCTTGCCAGCACCACCGCGGTGACCGGGACACTGGTCGCTGCGGCGCCGGCCGTCGCCGTGCCCGTGGCGATCGCGGAGTACCTCGTCGAGGTCCCGGAGGGGAGCCCAAACACCGGCGCGGAGTCGTTCTACACGCCGGTGGCGCTGACCAACACCGACATCGCCTACGGCATCCACGAGGACCAGCCCCTGGCCCCCGTCGGGGAGCTCGTGCTCGACGACGAGGGTTACGCAGTGGCCGAGCATTTGAACGACGCGGCGGCCGGGTGGGAGGACGTGGTGGGCGAGAAGGTCGGCGACAGCCCGGTCTACTGGGAGACGGAGAACGCCGCCCTGGCCGGCTACATCCTCTCGGTCTTCGGTCCCACCGACGATCCGGACGAGGCGCTGGCGGTGCAGTGGGCCGTGCGCTCTCTGTCGACCGCGGAGCTGCCGCAGCCGGCCGGCATCGAGCAGTCGCACCTGGACCGGGCCGAGTTCCACATCCAGGACGCGCGCAACAACGTCCCTGCCCTCGCCCCGCAGGACGGCTACCGGGTCTCCGTGTCCTTCGAGCCGGACGGTCGACCCGACACGCTGCTCGTCACGATGCCGGAGGCCTACTACGCCACGACCGTCACCCTGTCCGGGCCCGTCACCTTCGCCGACGGGACGACGACGCAGACCTTCACCGGCGGGGACCGGGACAAGTACCTCGAACTGGCCGTGCCCGCCGGGGTCACCGAGGGCGAGCTGACCGCCGACCTGACGGCGACCATGCCCTCGACGGATCTCACCGTCCTGGCCGACGACCAGTACCGCGACCTGCTCATCGCGGGTCAGGAGCGCACGGTCGACTGGAGCGCGAGCGCCGAGTTCGAGATCGCAGCCCCGACCGCGCCGGAGGAGGAGGTCCCCGACGAGGAGACCATGCACCCGGACGACGACGGCACCGGGGACGCGCCCGTCGATCAGGACACCCCCACCGGCAACGACACCGACGAGGACGGAATCGGCGGCCCCGGCAGCGATACAGGCTCCGGCAACGGCGCGACTGGACCGGATGCCGAGCCGGCGGTCCAAGATCGCGGTGCCCCTGTCCTCGAGATCGTGACCGACGCCGACGCCGACGCCGAGCAGAAGCTCACGGCAACCCTCGAGGCCTTCGTCCTATTCGACGAGCAGACCACCACCTCCACGGAGGTCGTCACGCAGACCACCATGACGGCCGGGGGAGCTGCGTACGCCGAGTCGGCCATGGCCAACACCGGGATGGGTGCAGCCTCTGCGGCCGGTGAGCGCAGCGCGATGACCTCGGTGATCCTCGTCGTGGTCGCCGTCGGCGCCGGCCTCGGCGGCTGGTTGCTGCGCCGACGCCCGACCGTCACCTCGGACCGGTCCGCCTGATGTTCACCTCCGTCCCAGTTCTCCGGGAGATCTCGATGAGCCGCACCACTCGCACCGTCGTCGTCGCGTCCCTCGCGCTCGCCGCCCTCACCGGCTGTGGCGGTGCCGCGGCCGAGGCGAAGGGTGCGCACACCTACGAACCGCTGCCGCCGCTCAGCACCGCGACGCCGACCACGAGCCCGGCGCCGCAGCCGACGTCCCCGGCGGCGCCCAAGTCCTCTCCCGCGCCGACAGCAGAGGCCTCCGCAAACCCTGCCGCCCCTGCCGGAGGGACGGCCCAGGTCGCCGCCCCGGTCGGCGGCACGGCAGGCACGAGCATTTCCGGGCAGGCACCCGCTGCCGGGTCGTCATCCGCCCTCGGGCAGGCACCTGCCGCTATTGCGGGTCCCGTGGGTGGTGGCATGCCGGTCCAGGCGACGGAGCGGACATCGACCAGCACCACGACGACCACCTCGACGACGGTCGAGGCCGGTCTCAAGCTCGTGGTCACCTGCGAGGGACTGTGCATGCTGGACGACCTCTCCACGCCGGAGCTGACGGGGCAGGACGGAGCGTTCTCCGAGGACCTCCTGCGGCAGGCACTCGAGGAGGAGCTGGGTAGGCAGGGCGGCGATCAGCAGCAGCTGACCGACGAGCTGCTCGAGCAGCTCATGCAGGGTCAGTGGGCTCTGGCCGAGCGGGATCTCGAGGGCGGGGACGAGAAGCTGATCTTCTCCTCGGCCCGGAGATAGGTCCGTTGCGGCCGGAGCGCGGTCAATCGGCTGGACGGTGCGGCCTGCGCCCGGCGTGTGCTGTGCCATGACGCAGAGGCCGACTCATTGGATACGTGTCCTTCGCCGTGCAGGGCTCGGCTCGAGAGGCTGTACATATCGCAGCCGCCGCCCTGGCGAGGTGTAGCGGGTCGTAGTCCGGACGTCGATCGCCGTAGGACGAGAAGACCCGTTGCTTCCCACCCCATACAAGGAGAGCCCCCGTGAGCGCTGTGCCCGGGTTTGATCCTACGGCTGCTGGTGCTCCAGCATCCGCTGCGGAGGATGCCGCGGAGGAGGCCCCGCAGAGATTTGAGGGCATCCTGTCCCTGGGACACCGCCCAGGGGAGGCGGCGCTGGAACCGCCACGGTGCCTTGGCGAACCGGTCGACGATGCCGTCCTCCTCCTGGGCCACCCCGACGTCGTCACCGCTCGTGGGAAGCTGGCTCACTGGACAGGGCAGGCGGGCGACATCGGGACGCGGCTACTGGGGCTCGACGACGCCGAGTACAACGGTCGGTGCCACCGGCCATTGCCGCTGGAGTGCACTCAGTGAACGCCTCACGACGGCGGAGGGTACAGCAGGTCGCAGTCCGTGCCCTGGCGCTGATCATTGTATTCGCAGTGGCCTACGCGGCGGCCGTGGCCTCCGGGATCGCGACGTCTCTGCCCCTCGACCCCGCGTACTCGCCGCTGTTGGTCGGCGTCGGGGCGGTTGCAGCGCTGACCTGTGCGTGGGCTTTTGAGGATGGACGGCGGCTGGACTCGGTCCCGAACCCGGTGCAGCTGTGGGCCGCCGTGTCCTTGGTGTCCGCGCTGGTGGTGACCGCCCTGGTGTCTGCACTGTGGGTCTTCCTCGCGGCGGCGATGGGCGGTTCGGTGGTGGCTGGGGAGCTGCCTTGGATCATCGCGGCCGCACTGGTGGCTGCCGTCCTGGCCGCCGTGGTGGGCACGGCGGTGGCCGTTGCGGTCGTGCGCGCCGCACGAATGCGAACCTCCAGGCGTCGCTGAGGCGACGAGCGGATTCCCGGACGGCTCCGCGCACATGGTGTCCATGACGGACGCCACCGGACGCGGCGCCGCTTGTGGGGGCGCCACCAAGCGAAGCCGCGTTCGACCACCCAGCGGTCCTGACCGAGTCGGAACCGTGAGCGAGCAGTTCGCGGGGCAACCGGTTCCAGCCGATGCCGGTCTCCAGGACGAACATGATGCCGGCCAGGGCGACCCGGTCATCAGCCGGCCTGCGCCCGGGGTAGCGGTACGGCCGAAGCGGGCGGGCAGTAGCGGCTCGACTCGTTCTCACCACGAGTCCGGTACGAGATCCCCCATCATGCTCACCAGGGTCGTCAGAGACCATGGCGGCATTCGGGAGCTACGACCAGCTTCTTCTGAAACTACCTCCTATGCGGGAATGGCCGCCCAGTGCACGGCGAAGCACGCGGTGGCGGCCATGGAGTAGAGCCACACGGAGGCCTCGCGGGTCCACGGAACCTTCTTGGTCACGGCGGAGCTGATGACCGCCGCGATGACCAGACCGATGCCTATCCACAGGGACCAGTCCGTGAACAGCTGGAGGACGGCGCCCAGTACGCCGGTGCCGGCGTGGTCGAGAACGCGACCGATGTCAAGATTGATGATGAGAACTCCCCCCGAAGCGAACGACTGTGTCCGGGCGCCCCCATGACGCCCGTGACGACAGGGGTGCGGCACCGACGGCGGGGAGCGGACGATCGGTCGATCCCGAGGCCGCCGGGCAGGCACGCCCTGACGCCTACGAGCATATTCCATGAATTTGCAAAGGCATCAAGGTGGGGCGTCGCTTCTTGCGGGGACAGTCGGCCGCATGCGGGATGCGGCCCGGGCATGCGAAAGGCCCCGAACCGACTGGTCCGGGGCCTTTCGCTGGTGGTCGGGATGACAGGATTTGAACCTGCGACCTCGTCGTCCCGAACGACGCGCGCTACCAAGCTGCGCCACATCCCGTGAAGCGTCCGGTCTCCGCCGGAAACAACTGCTCCATCATAGCCATCCGGCCGCGCGGGTGGGAAATCGGGCTCCGCGCGCCGTGTCGAAACGGATGGAAGTTCTTCTCCGGACCGTTGACCGGACGTCCGGCCCGTGTTTGCCTGAATGAACATTGCCGTCGGCCCGCTGGGACGTCCGCTCAGGGCAGGGGCGGTCCTGAGTTCCCGGGAGGCGTCGTGCGTCGACGAGCGTCCAGCAGAGGGCTCGCCGGGGCCGTGCCGGCGGTGGTCCTCTCGCTCACGGCCGGTGGCCCCGCCGCGGCGCTCCCGGCAGGGCCGGACGGTGCCGCCGCGACGGAGGAGATCGTCCGGGCCGTCACCGCCGAGCAGCTGGAGGGGCACCTGCGGGCGTTCCAGGAGGCCGCGGACGCTCACGGCGGCAACCGCGCCGCGGGCACCGCCGGCTACCGGGCGAGCGTCGATTACGTCGTGGAGCGACTGCAGGCCGCCGGCTACGACCCCCGGGTGCAGGTCTTCACGGTCCCCGACGAGCACCACGACGAGCACCACGACGAGCACCACGACGAGTATGACGACGAGGAGTACGGCGAGGGCACGGCCGCGGGCCCCCGTGTCACGTACAACGTCCTGGCGGACACGCCCACGGGCGACCCGGGCAGCACCGTGGTGGTCGGCGCGCACCTGGACAGCGTGCCGGAGGGGCCGGGCCTCAACGACAACGGCTCCGGCGCCGCGGGTGTCCTCGCGGCGGCCGAGGCTTTGGCCGGCACCGACACGCGGAACAGGGTGCGCTTCGCCTGGTGGGGCGCGGAGGAATTGAACCTCAACGGCGCCGACCACTACGTCTCCGACCTCCGGGCCAACGACCCCGGGGCGTTCGAGGACATCGCGATGTACCTGAACTTCGACATGATCGGCTCCCCGAACTACGGCCGCTTCGTCTACGACGGCGACACGTCCGGGGGTGGCTGGCACGACGATGCCGTCGAGGCCCCGGCCGGATCGGACGCCATCGAGGTGGCGTTCGAGGGCTACTTCGAGTCCGAGGCGGTGGCTTTCGACGAGGTGCCGATCGACGACGGCAGCGACCACCTCGTGTTCGCCGAGGCCGGGATCCCCGTGGGCGGGCTCTTCACCGGCGACACGGGTGAGAAGACGCGCCAGGAGGCCGCCCGGTACGGCGGGGAGGCCGGGGTGGCCTACGATCCCTGTTACCACGCCGCCTGCGACGACCTGGACAACGTCGATCGACAGGTCCTGGAGGAGATGAGCGACGCCATGGCCGCGGTCGTCCTCGGCTTCGCGTCGTCCACGCTCGACGACGGGACGCCCCTGGATCCTCCGGACGGGTGGCCACGCCGCGGAGTGCTCGAAGAGCTCGGGCCGGTCCTCACGGGCCTCGCCGTCGGGAGCGTGGTCGCCGCCGTGGCCGTCGCGGTCGCCGTCGGCGTGCGGCGCCGCGCCCGCGGACGCCGGTGAACCCAGCCTGCCGTAGTTGTGGGCCAAGTAGTGGACAAAAGTTGTTGACTGGTCGGTAACTCATTTGTGAGCATGTGCAAATCCGAGTCATCCCTCGATGACTGTGAACCGCGTCACGGCCGGGCTACCTCCCGGCCGCCGCTCACCTGGAGGTTCCATGCCCGTCCGCAAGCCCAGCCACTGGATCACCGCGGCCGCCCTGGCCGGCGCCCTGACCCTCACGGCGACCAGTGCCGTCGCGGCCCCCACCCGCGACAACAGCAACAACAACACCACCCACAAGATCACCCAGGCCGTCTCCGAGCAGAAGCTCACGGGGCACCTGAACGCCTTCCAGTCGATCGCGGAGGCCAACGACGGCAACCGCGCCTCCGGCACCTCCGGCTACCGGGCGAGCGTCGACTACGTGGTCGAGAAGCTGCGGGCCGCCGGCTACACCCCAGAGGTCCAGGAGTTCACGTTCCCGTTCTTCCAGGAGCGCTCTCCCGCCACGGTCAGCGCGGACGGCACCCAGCTCGCCGCCGCCGACGTCGCGGTGATGACCTACTCCGGCACGGGCACGGTCAGCGGCACGGTGCAGGCCGTCGACACCACCGGGGCCCGGGTGGGCAGCACCAGCGGCTGCGAGGCCGCGGACTTCGCGGACTTCGTGCCGGGCAACATTGCTCTGCTCCAGCGCGGCACGTGCTCCTTCGCGGTCAAGGCCGCCAACGCGGAGGCCGCCGGCGCGAGAGCCGTGCTGATCTTCAACACGGGTCTGCCGAACGCCGAGGGCGTCGTCGCCGGCACCCTGGGCTCCCCGGAGGCCACCACGCTGCCGGCGGTCGGGCTCAGCTACCAGGCCGGCGTGGACCTGCTGGACGTCGCGGAGGTCACGGTCGCCACGAACACCGTCTCGGCGACCCGCACCACCTACAACGTCCTCGCCGAGACCGGCACGGGCGACCCCGAGAACACGGTGATGGTCGGCGCGCACCTGGACGGCGTGCTCGAGGGCGCCGGCATCAGCGACAACGGCACCGGGTCGGCGGGCATCCTCGCCATCGCGGAGGCCATGGCCAAGACGAAGACCGAGAACAACGTGCGCTTCGCCTGGTGGGGTGCGGAGGAGCTCGGCCTGCTAGGCGCCGAGCACTACGTCACCGATCTGCAGGAGAACGACCCGGGCGCGCTCGAGGACATCGCGCTGTACCTGAACTTCGACATGATCGGCTCCCCGAACTACGGGCGCTTCGTCTACGACGGCAACGCCTCCACCTTCGACCCCGGCGACACCAACGTCCCCGAGGGCTCCGCCGCGATCGAGGCGGCGTTCCACGAGTACTTCGCCTCGGTGGGACTGGCTTCCGGCGACACCGAGTTCAGCGGTCGCAGCGACTACGGGCCCTTCATCGAGGCCGGCGTGCCCTCCGGCGGCCTGTTCACGGGCGCCGAGGGCGTGAAGACCCCGGAGCAGGCCGAGCTGTTCGGCGGCCGGGCCGGTGTCGCCTACGACGCCTGCTACCACTCCGCGTGCGACGACATCACGAACGTCAACCTCCAGGGCATGGAGGAGATGTCCGACGCCGCCGCGGCCGTCGTCCTGCGCTACGCGATGTCCACCCACGACGTCAACGGCGAGGGCGAGCCCTACAGGCAGAAGGGCAAGGGCGCCGTCGGCCACCCGAAGGGCAAGGACCGGGGCCACGGCCCGCACTCCGAGCACGGTCGTGGCCACGGGCACGGCCACGACAAGGCGGCCGCCTGACCGTCCTGACGCACCGGTGCTCCACGGCCCCGCCCCCGGCAGTTCGTGCCGGGGCGGGGCCGTTCTCTCTGCCACAATGCGCACGGTCGTTGTGCCGCCGCCCGGGAGCTGGGATTCTGTGCGTATCGCTCCATCAGCTCGATGAAGCCGCTGTCCAGGTCGAGCCCCCGATCGGCCCCTGCCCCGGGAGATCCCATGCGCCACCGCACCCATCACCACCGGACCGTGGCCGCCGCGGCGGCCTTCACATGGTCGAGCACCAGCGCCCAGAGCGACGACGACGTCCCCGCCGCCGCGGGGCCGACCGCACCGGGGTGGTCGCTGTGACCGCGGCGGCGGTCCCTCCCGCCAAGGTGCTGGAGCACCTCGAGGTGTTCCAGGCCATCGCGAACGCCAACAACGGCAACCGTGCCTCGGGCACGTCCGGCTACCGGGGCAGCGTGGACTACGTGGTCGGCAGGCTGCGCGCCGCCGGCTACGCCCCGCGGGTCCAGGACTTCACCTTCCCCTTCTTCCAGGAGGTCGCCCCGGCCACGGTCAGCGCGGGTGGCCGGCAGCTCGCCGCGGAGGACGTCGCGGTCATGACCTACTCCGGTTCGGGGACCGTGACCGCACCGGTGCAGGCCGTGGGAACCACCGGAGAACCGGCGGCGAGCACCAGCGGGTGCGAGGCCGAGGACTTCGCCGACTTCGTGGCCGGGAACATCGCGCTGCTCCAGCGGGGCACGTGCGCCTTCGGGGTGAAGGCCGCCAACGCGGCGGCCGCCGGGGCGTCCGCGGTGCTGATCTTCAACACCGGACTGCCGGGGTCGGAGGGCGTGGTCGCGGGCACCCTCGGCGAACCGGGGGCGACGACCATCCCCGTGGTCGGTCTCAGCTACGCCGCCGGCAAGGCGCTGCTGGGCGGGGGCGAGGTGACCGTCAGCACGCAGACCGTCTCCGAGAGCCGGGAGACCTTCAACGTCCTCGCCGAGACCCGCACGGGCACCCCGGAGCGCACGGTCATGGTGGGCGCCCACCTGGACAGCGTCCCGGAGGGCCCGGGAATCAACGACAACGCCTCCGGCTCCGCGGGGATCCTGGCCATCGCCGAGGCGCTCGCGGGCACCGAGACGGCCAACGCCCTGCGCTTCGCCTGGTGGGGCGCGGAGGAGTTCGGCCTGCTCGGCTCCCGCCACTACGTGGCGGACCTCAAGGCCAACGATGCCGCGGCGCTCGAGAACGTCGCCCTGTACCTGAACTTCGACATGATCGGCTCCCCGAACCACGGCCGCTTCGTCTACGACGGCGACGCCTCGGCCTTCGGCCCGGAGGACGGCTCGGTGCCCGCCCCTGCGGGGTCGGCCGCGATCGAGGCGGCCTTCCACGAGCACTTCGGCTCCGTGGGACTGGCCTCCGGCGAGACCGAGTTCAGCGGCCGCAGCGACTACGGGCCGTTCATCGCGGAGGGCATCGCCTCCGGCGGCCTCTTCACCGGCGCCGAGGGGATCAAGACCGTGGAACAGGCCGCGCTGTTCGGCGGACGGGCCGGCATCGGCTACGACTTCTGCTACCACGCGCGGTGCGACGACCTCAGCAACATCGACCTCCGGACGCTGGACGAGATGACCGACGCGGCCTCCGCCGTGGTCCTGCGCTTCGCCAACTCCACCCTGGACCTCGAGGAGGAGGGCCGGCGGCTGCGCACCGCAGTGGGGCCCATTCCCGCCGCCACGGTCGACCAGGGCCACGGCCCGAGCAACGCCGCCGACGAGAGGCAGTCGCAGTGAGGCCGGTGCGATGAGACCGGTGTCCTGAACCGGAGCCACGGACACGACGAGGCGGCCGCCCGCCGGTCCTGGCGCACACGTGCCGAACGGCCCCGCCCCGGCAGTTCCACGCCGGGGCGGGGCCGTTCACTTTCCCAAAATCTGTCGGGTTATTGTGCCTCTGACCTGGGGCTGGGATTCTGTGCACAGTGCTCCACCTGTTCGATGGAGCCGATGACGGACACGGTCGAGCCCCTGATCGGCCCCCGGCCCCGGGAGGACCCATGCCGCACCGCACACCCAGCCGTTGGACCGTGGCCGCCGCCCTGGCCGGCACCCTGGCGTTCTCGGTGCCGGGAGCCGTCGCGGCGCCGCCTGGGGAGAGCGACCGCGCCGGAGCGGCCGCCGGGACGGCCACGGCCGTTCCACCGGAGCAGGTGCTGGAGCACCTCGAGGTGTTCCAGGCCGTCGCCCACGCCAACAACGGCAACCGTGCCTCGGGCACGCCCGGCTACCGGGGCAGCGCTGACTACGTGGTCGGCAGACTGCGGGCCGCCGGCTACGCCCCGCGGGTCCAGGCGTTTCCGTTCCCCTTCTTCCAGGAGGTCGTCCCGACGACGGTGGCCGTGCCCGGACCGGGCGGTGTCCCGCGGACCCTGACCGCCGCGGAGGCGGCCGTGATGGTCTACTCCGGCTCCGGCACGGTAACCGCACCGGTGCAGGCCGTGGACACCACCGGTGCCCCGGCGGCGGGCACCAGCGGCTGCGAGGCCGAGGACTTCGCCGGATTCACGGCGGGCAGCGTGGCCCTGCTCCAGAGGGGCACGTGCACCTTCGGAGTGAAGGCCGCCAACGCGCAGGCCGCCGGGGCGTCCGCCGTGCTGATCTTCAACACGGGACTGCCCGGCGAGGAGGGCGTGGTCGCCGGCACGCTGGGGGAGCCCGGTGGCACGACCCTCCCCGTGGTCGGTCTCAGCCACGCGGCTGGGACCGCTCTGCTGGGCGGGGGCGCGGTGACCGTGACGGCGCAGACCGTCTCCGAGAACCGCCAGACCTACAACGTCCTCGCCGAGACGAGCACGGGCGACCCCGGGAACACGGTGATGGTCGGCGCCCACCTGGACAGCGTGCCCGAGGGCGCGGGGATCAACGACAACGGCTCGGGCTCCGCGGGGATCCTGGCCATCGCCGAGGCGCTCGCGGGCACGGAGACCGCCAACACCGTGCGCTTCGCCTGGTGGGGCGCGGAGGAGTTCGGCCTGCGCGGGTCCCGGCACTACGTCGCGGATCTGAAGGCGAACGATCCCGGGACGCTGGAGGACATCGCGCTGTACCTGAACTTCGACATGATCGGCTCCCCGAACTACGGGCGCTTCGTCTACGACGGCGACCACTCCGCGTTCCCGCCCGTACAAGGTCCCGACGGTCCCGTGACGGCCCCGGAAGGCTCCGCCGCGATCGAGGCGGCGTTCCACGAGCACTTCGGCTCCGTGGGACTGGCCTCCGGCGAGACGGAGTTCAACGGCCGCAGCGACTACGGGCCGTTCATCGCCGAGGGCATTCCCTCCGGCGGTCTCTTCACGGGCGCGGAGGGGATCAAGACCGCCGAGCAGGCAGCCCTGTTCGGCGGCCGGGCCGGGGTCGCCTACGACTTCTGCTACCACGGCGCGTGCGACGACCTCGCCAACGTCGACGTCCGGGGCCTGGCCGAGATGACCGACGCGGCGGCCGCCGTGGTCCGGCGCTTCGCGGCCTCCACCCAGGACCTCGACGGCGCGGGCGGACAGCAGGGAAGCCGGGAGCTCCCGCTCGGACCCGCCACCGTGGACCAGGGCAACGGCCCGGGCAACGCCGCCGAGGACGCACCGGACCAGTGACCGGAAGGATCCCGGAGCCGTCCGGCCGGAACCCCGCCACCCATTGCTCCCCCGGCCACCGGGTGGAAGGGTGAGGCCATGACTCCTCCCCGGACCCCCGACTCCTCCGCGCCGGCCAGGCGCGGCGTCCTCTTCGACGTCGACGGCACCCTCATCGACTCGAGCTACCTGCACACCGTCGCCTGGTGGCACGCCTTCAACCAGGCCGGCCACGACGTGCCCATGCACCGCATCCACCGGCTCATCGGCATGGGCTCGGAGCAGCTGATCGACGAGCTGCTGCCCGCGGACCGGGACAAGGACGAGGACGACGCCATCGGTGACGCCCACGGAGCCCTGTTCTCCGTGCACTGGCCGGGGCTCAAGCCCACCCGCGGCGCGGCGGAGCTGCTGCGCCGCTGCGCCGACGCCGGACTCGTGGTGGTGCTGGCGTCGTCGTCGAACGCCACCGAGGTGGCCGCCATGCGGGAGACCCTCGGCTCGGACGACCTGCTCACGGCGGTCACCACCGCCACGGACGCCGAGCACAGCAAGCCCGCCCCGGACATCTTCGCCGCGGCGCTGGAGGCCGGGAACCTGCGCCCCGGGGACGCGATCGTGGTGGGGGACGCCCGCTGGGACGTCGAGTCCGCGTGGAAGCTCGGCCTCGACGCCGTGTGCCTGACGAGCGGCGGGATCAGCGAGGCGGAGCTGCGCGAGGCCGGGGCCGTGGCCGTCTACGCGGACCCGCAGGCCCTGCTGGACGACTTCGAGAACAGCCCCCTGGGCCGGCTCGTCCCGGCGGGCTGAGCGCTCCCCGCCGGCGCCCGCGCGGACTACGCTGTGCACCACCGCGAACGGAAGGCCCCGCCATGACCACCGACGACAGACCCGTCCTCGTGTTCGACGTGAACGAGACCCTCTCGGACCTGGGACCCCTGCACCACGCCTTCGAGGAGGTGGGCGTGCCGGGGGAGCTGGCGGCCACGTGGTTCGCCTCCGTCCTGCGGGAGGGCTTCGCGCTGGCCGTGCACGGCGAGGCCCAGCCGTTCTCCGTGCTGGGGCAGGAGGTGGCGCGCGCGCTCTTCACCCTGCACCCGCCGACCGGGGGCGTGGAGCACGCCGTGGCCCACGTCCTGGAGGCCGTGCAGCAGCTGCCCGCCCACGCCGACGTCCCGGACGGGGTGCGGTCCCTGGCGGAGGCCGGGTTCCGGCTCACCGCCCTCACCAACGGCTCCGCGGCCACCGCCGAGGGCCTGCTGGAGCGCGCGGGCGTCCGGCAGCACTTCGAGCACGTCCGCTCCGTCGAGGAGGCCCCCTGCTGGAAGCCGGCGTCCGAGGCCTACACCTGGGCGAGCGGGGCGTGGGGCGTGCCTCTGGAGCAGATGCTCATGATCGCGGTGCACCCGTGGGACCTGCACGGCGCCGCCAGGGCGGGGATGCGCACGGCCTGGATCGACCGGTACGGCTCTCCCTATCCCCAGTATGCGCGCACCCCGGACATCAGGGTGTCCGGGGTGCGGGAGCTCGCCGCGCGGCTGAACGCCGGCGGCGCCGCTCTCACAGCCTGACGACCATCTTCCCGGTGTTGGCCCCGGCGAGCAGGTCGATGAACGCCTGCGGGGCGTCGTCGAGCCCCTCGCGCACGGTCTCGTCCCACTGGATCTCGCCGGCCGCCAGCCAGCCCGCCATCTTCTCGCGGAACTCCGGGCCCAGGTCCTGGTGACCGCTCACCAGGAAGCCCTGCAGGCTCAGCATCTTGCCGATGGCCAGCGCCAGGTTCCTCGGCGCCGCCGGCGGCTCGGTCGCGTTGTACTGCGAGATCGCTCCGCACAGGCACACGCGGCCGTGCGGGTTCAGCGCGGAGATCGCGGCCTCCAGGTGCTCGCCGCCCACGTTGTCGAAGTACACGTCGATGCCCTCGGGCGCCGCGCGCCGCAGCTGGGGGAGCACCGGGCCGTCGTGGTAGTCGAAGGCGGCGTCGAAGCCGAGCTCCAGCAGGCGGGCGACCTTCTCCGGGGAGCCGGCGCTGCCCACCACGCGCGCGGCGCCGCTGAGCTTCGCGATCTGGCCGACGAGCGAGCCCACGGCCCCGGCGGCGCCCGAGACGAACACCGTGTCCCCGGGCCGGAACCGTGCCGCCGCCATGAGGCCGGCGTACGCGGTGAGCCCCGGCATGCCGAGCACGCCCAGGTAGGCGGACTCCGGCGCGGCCCCGGGGTCCACCACGGTGGCGGAACCGGCGTCGACCACCGCGTGCTCGCGCCAGCCGGCGCCGTGCAGCACGGTGGTGCCCACCGGCAGCTCCGGCGCGGCGGAGGCGACGACCTCGCCCACGGCGGCGCCGTCGAGCGGGCGGTCCACCTGGAACGGCGGGACGTAGGACTTCACGTCGTTCATCCGGCCGCGCATGTACGGGTCCACGGACATCCAGCGGTTGGCGACCACGACCTGTCCGGGGCCGGCCCCGGGCAGCGCCGTCTCCTCGAGCCGGAAGTTCTCGGGCGAGGGGGTGCCCTGGGGACGGGAGGCGAGCACGATCTGACGGGTGCTGGTGGGCGGGGTCATCGGTTCTCCTGGGGGTGGAAGGTCTGCGCGGCGTGGAAGGGGGCGGGGGAGCAGGGGATCAGTCCTCGGCGACGGTCACGCGGACGTCGACGTTGCCGCGGGTGGCGTTCGAGTACGGGCACACCTGGTGGGCCTTGTCGGCCAGGGACTGGGCGGTGGCCTGGTCCAGGTCCGGAAGCACGACCTCCAGGTCCACCTCGAGGCCGAAGCCGCCCTGGCCGTTGTCGCCGATGCCCACGCGGGCCCCGACGCTGGAGTCGCCGAGCCTGACCTTCTCCTGCCGGGCCACCATCTGCAGGGCGGAGTGGAAGCAGGCGGCGTAGCCGGCGGCGAAGAGCTGCTCCGGGTTCGCGCCGTCGCCGGAGCCGCCCATCTCCTGCGGGACGGCCAGGCCGAGGTCGATCCGGCCGTCGGTGGTGCGGGTGCGGCCGTTGCGGCCGGCGCCGGTGGCGAGGGCCTCGGCGGTGTAGACGGTGTCCATGCTGGTCACTCCTGGGTGTCGGTGGTGGTGTTCGCCCCGGTCGGGTTCGGTCCGGTGCTGTTCGTGGTGCTGTTCGTGGCGTCGGCGGGCGCGCCGATCCTGCGGGCCAGTGTCCGCAGCGTCTGCATCTCGGCGGCGGTGAGCCCCGAGGCCTCCAGGACGCGCTGCTGCACGGCCGGGGCGCGCTCGCGCAGCCGGTCCCCGGCCGGCGTGAGGTGGACGGTGACCCGCCGCTCGTCGTCGTGGCCCCGGCGGCGCTCGAGGAGGCCGCCGGTCTCCATCCGTTTCAGCAGCGGGGAGAGGGTGCCGCTGTCCAGGCGCAGGCGGGCGCCGAGCGCCGAGACGGTCTGGCCGTCCTCCTCCCACAGCGCGAGCAGTGCGAGGTACTGCGGATAGGTCAGGCCGAGCTCCGCGAGCGGCTCGCGGTAGGCCGCGGTCGTGGCTCGCGAGGCGGCGTAGAGCGCGAAGCACAGCTGTGCGTCGAGCCGGAGATCTGCGTCCATGCCCCCAGGGTGGCACAGAGATCGGTTGCACACAACTCAGTTGTGCGCAATGGATAAAGCGGGGCGGCTCAGCGGGTCGCCTCCTCCAGGTGCTCCAGCACGTGCCGGTACGGGTGTCCGGTGGCCTCCGTCATGCCCTGCTCGCACGTGCGGTTGAGCGACGCGTAGGCGTCGAAGCGGCGGCCGGTGACCTCGCGGGCCTCGGCCGCGGTGGCCGAGGCCGTGAACTCGGGGTGCAGCATGCCGCGGTCCCCGGCGTAGGCGCAGCAGCCCCAGGCGTTGGGCACGACCACGTCCTCGCTGATCGCCCGGGCCAGCGTCTCGAAGGCGCCGGTGATGCCCAGGTGCACGCTCGAGCACGTGGGGTGCAGCGCCATCGACCCGATCGGGCGGCTGACGGACAGCCGCCCCAGCACCCGGTCGGCCACGAACTCGACCGCGTCCACGAACCGCAGCGCGTGGTACCGGCTGGAGGCCGCCGCCGGCCCGGCCATGGTCTCCAGGCCCTCGGTGCAGGACGCGGCGTCGCAGACGACCGGCAGCTCGCCCTGGCGGGTGGCCTCCCACAGGGCCGGCAGCGTCCGCTCCGACATCGTGGCGTACCCGGAGGGCAGCCCCTTCGACTTCCACGGCGTCCCGCAGCACAGGCTGCCGATGCCCTCCGGGACGGTGACGTGCACCCCGGCGCGGTCGCACAGCGCCAGGAAGGCCTCGGAGGCGGTCAGTCCCGTGCCGTCCCCGGGGCGCGCGGCCGTGCCGAACATCGAGTTGATGCACGCCGGGAAGAACACGGCCTCCGCGGCCGGGTCCTGCCGATGCGGCCGGGGCGGGCCGCCCGCGGGCAGCTCGTCCTTGTACTGCGGCACGTGCTCGGCGCCGAGCACGGCCCGCGCCGCGGCGGTCGCGGCCGCCGGCAGCGCGGTGGGCAGGACCTTCGCGGCGGTCAGGCCGAGCCCCGCGCCCGTCGTCGTCGCCCCCCACACCTTCGCGGCGGCGCCCCAGCCGGCGTCCGCGACCCGGCTGTGGTCCTCAGCGCGCAGCCGGCGCACCAGGTCCCCCGTGTTGATGAGCACGGGGCAGGCCGTCACGCACATCCCGTCCACGGCGCACGTCTGCAGGCCCTCGTAGTCGTACTCGGCGCGCAGCCGGGCGGCGAGCTCCGCGTCCCCGCGATTCTCGGCCGCGGCGATCTCCCGGCGGCCCACGATGCGCTGCCGCGGCGTGAGGGTGAGGTCCTTGGACGGGCACACCGGCTCGCAGTAGCCGCACTCCACGCACCGGTCCACCTCCTGCTCGACCGTGGGCGCGGTCTTGAGGTCCCGCACGTAGACGGTGGGGTCCTCGTTGAGCAGCACGCCCGGGTTCAGCAGCGCGCCCGGGTCCACGAGCCGCTTGAGCTGGACCATGACGTCGTAGAGCTCGTCCCCGTACTGCCGGCGCACGAACGGCGCCATGTTGCGGCCGGTGCCGTGCTCGGCCTTCAGCGAGCCGTGGTGGTCGAGGACCAGGGCGACCATGTCCTCGGTGAAGCGCTCGTAGCGGGCCAGCAGGTCCGGGCGGTCGAACTGCTCGTTGAGCATGAAGTGCACGTTGCCGTCCTTGGCGTGCCCGAAGATCACGGAGTCCCGGTAGCCGTGGGCGTCGAAGAGCTCCGTGAGCTGCTCGCAGGTCTCGCCGAGCTCCGCGACGGGGACGACGACGTCCTCGAGCAGCGCGTTGGACCCGCTCGGCCGGGCCCCCGCCACGGTGGTGTAGAGGCCCTTGCGCACGGTCCACAGCGCGGCGCGGGCGGCGGGGTCGTCCGTCAGGGCGGGCGGCGCCGCGAGGTCCAGGGTGCGGAACAGCCCTGCGGCGGCCGCAGAGAGCTCCTGTTCCTCCTCGCGCGTGCGTCCCTGGTACTCGACGAGCAGCGCCGCGTGGTCGCGGACGCCGATGTCCAGGATCTGCGCCGGGGCCAGCCCCGTGCGCTGGGAGACCCTCAGGGACGTGGCGTCGAGCAGCTCGACCGTGGCGGAACGGACCGCCACCAGGGCGGGGACCGTGCGGGTGGCCGCGGCCAGGTCCGGGAAGACCAGCAGCCCCGTGGAGGCGAAGGGCAGGATCTCCACCGTGCGGAGGACCGCCTGGGCCACGAAGCCCAGGGTGCCCTCGCTGCCGATCAGCAGGTGCTCGAGGATCCGCACCGGCTCGTCGTGGTCCAGGAAGGAGTTGAGGCCGTAGCCCATCGTGTTCTTCATCGAGAACTGCCGCTCGATCGTGCGCACCGACGCCGGGTCCTGGCGCACGCGGTCCCGCAGCCGCAGCAGGCCCTCGTGCAGGGCGGGCTCGAGCTCCCGCAGCCGCCGGTCGGCGTCCGGGGCCGCGGTGTCCACCCGGGTCCCGGACGGCAGGACGAACACCATGGACTCCAGCGTCCGGTACGTGTTGGCCTCGGTCCCGCAGGCCATCCCCGAGGAGTTGTTGGCCACCACGCCGCCGATCGTGCACGCGGCCTCGCTCGCCGGGTCGGGCCCGAGCTTGTGCCCGTACGGGGCCAGCCGGGCGTTGACCTGCCGCACCGTGGCCCCCGGCTGCACACGGACCCGCCGGCCGCCGTCCAGCACCTCGATCCCCCGGAAGTTCCGCCGCACGTCGACCAGCACCTGGTCCGTCACGGACTGCCCGGACAGCGACGTCCCGCCGGAGCGGAAGGTCAGACCGAGGCCGTGACGGGCGACCGCGCGGAAGAGGTGGCCCATGTCCGCGGCCGAGCGCGGGCGCACCACCGCCGCGGGCTGCAGCAGGTAGTGGGAGGCGTCGTGGGCCAGCGCGCGGTGCTCGAGCTCCGAGTCCACGACCGCGTCGCGGCCGCACGAGGTCCGGAGGTCCTCCAGCAGGGCCTCGGGGACGGGGGCGCGGTGCGCGCTGGGAGCGGTCATGGGATCTCCTGACGGGGAGTCGGGGCGGCCGGCGTGGTCCACGCCACATCCTATGGTGCGACCACAGGCGCCGGCCCGCTCCGCCCCGCCCTCTCGTGCCCTCCGCTCGTGCCCGCCCAGCGGCCCGGGGCGTGCGGGGGATTGTGGGCGGCGCCGTTTTGGGGGAAGCTCGGGCCACGGGCCCGCCGGCCCGCGAGCCGACCCTGGAGGAGACCACCATGGACCCCATCTGCCCGTCCTGCGGCGGACCCCTGCGCCAGATCCCCGAGGACCAGTGGCCCGAGGGCGGTCCCGTGCCCGAGGGCACGGTCGAGATGTACCTGTGCGACAAGACCAACCACCGGATCATCGTGGCGGTCCCCGAGATCTCCGGGTGAGCGCCCCCGAGCCGGACGTCCGCCGCGTTGTGGTGGTGCACGGCTACGACGCCGCCCCCGACCAGCACTGGTTCCCGTGGCTGCGTGAACGGCTCACCGCCGAGGGCGTGCGGACGGTCGTCGTGGAGCTGCCGGAGCCGTCCTTCCCGGAGGCCGGGGCGTGGCTGGCCGCGGTGGCGCGGGCGGTGGGCGAGCCGGACCGGCACACCCACCTGGTGGGCCACAGCCTGGGCTGCATCACCCTCCTGCGCCACCTCGCCGGTCTGCCCGAGCCCTGGACGCTGGGCGGGCTGGTGCTCGTGGCCGGCTTCACGGGACGGCTCGAGGGCGTGCCGCTCCTGGACGAGTTCCTCGCCGAGGACGTGGACGTCTCCGCGGTGCGCGCCAACGTCCGGCGCCGGCTGGTGCTGCGCTCGGACGACGACCCGACCGTGCCCCCGGCCGCCACCGAGGCGCTCGCCGAACGCCTCGGCGCCCCGGTGCGGGTGGTGCCGCGGGCCGGGCACTTCTGCGGCTCCGACGGCGTCACCCGGCTGCCCGCCGTGCTCGACGCCCTGGTGCCACCCGGCGGCTCCGGGGCGTGGGCGTCCGGGGGAGACCCGTTCAGTCCGTGAGCGTCAGGAGCACGGCCTCCGGCGGGCAGAACAGCCGGATCGGGGCGAAGCGGGACGTCCCCAGGCCCGCCGAGACGTTGACCGGCACCCCGCCCTGGGTGATGAGGCCCTTGCAGCGCTCCGGCTCGAGATCGCAGTTGCTCACCAGCGCCCGCCCGCCCGGCAGGCACACCTGCCCACCGTGCGTGTGCCCGGCCAGCACCAGCTGCGCGCCGTCCTCGGCGAAGCGGTCGAGGGTCCGCAGGTAGGGGGCGTGGGCCACCCCGAGGCGCAGGTCCGCCGTCGCGGGGTCCCCGAAGCCGGGGTGCCGGTCGTAGCCCAGGTGCGGGTCGTCCACCCCGGACAGGTCCAGGGTCAGGCCCGCGACCTCCATCCGGGCGGAGCGGTTGATCAGCGGCGTCCAGCCCGCGGCGTCGAACGCGTCGTGCATGTCCTGGGTGGGCAGCAGGGGCACCTCGTCCCGGCCCTCCCCGGAGGTGTCCCGCCACAGGTACCGGAACGGGTTCTTGGGCCGCGGCGCGAAGTAGCAGTTGGACCCCGGGACGTAGGCCCCGGGGAAGCGGAACAGCGGCTCCAGGATCTCCAGCAGCCACGGCAGCGCCCCGGGGTGGGAGAGGTTGTCCCCGGTGTCCACCACGAGGTCCGGCTCCAGCGCCGCGAGCGAGTGCACGAACTCCCGCACCGCGCGCTGGCCGGGCCAGACGTGCAGGTCCGACAGGTGCAGGATCCGCAGGGGCGCGCTGCCCTCGGGCAGCAGGCGGAGCCGTTCCGTGCGCAGCTGGAAGCGGCGGCGCTCGACGACGACGCCCCACGCACCGAGGCCCGCCGCCGCTCCGGCACCGGCCGCCGTCACGGCGGCCGCGGTCCGCAGGGCGGGCGCGACGGCGCCCCGGGGGGTGTGGACGTGGTTCATTCCCGGTCCGGCCTCAGCCGGGCCGCGAGGTGCCGTTGCGGCCCTCGAGCACGTCGTCGTCGGGCTCCTCGAACTTGTCGGTGTCGTAGTCCCGGGCGACCTCGCGCATGAACTTCTGCCACTGGCCGCCGGCGTAGGTGGAGCCGTCCACCCAGTCGTCGCCCTCGGTGCGCTCCCCGCCGATGGACAGCCCGTTCAGGGACCGGGAGCCGAACTCGTAGTTGCCGACCCAGGACGCGGTGGCCAGGCCCTGGGTGTAGCCGACCATCCAGGTCTGGGTCGAGTTGTCCGTGGTGCCGGTCTTGGCGGCGGAGGCGCCCGGCAGGCCGATCTCGCGCTGCCAGCCGGAGCCCCGGATCAGGGTCTGGTTGAGCGCGTAGTTCACGCCGTCGGCCACGTCCTCGCTGATCACGCGCTCGCAGGACGTCTCGGGGATCTCGTACTCCTTGCCGGTGTAGTCCACGACCCGCTCGAGGGCGCGGGGCTCGCACATCTCGCCGCGGTTGGCGAACGCGGAGTACGCCCGGGCCATGGTCATGGGCGAGATGTCCACGGAGCCGCCCAGCAGAGACGCCAGGACCGTGGTGTCCACGGGCTCGCCGTCCTTGCCGTTGACGATGCCCAGGGACTCGGAGATCTCGCCGATGTCGCACAGGTCGAGGTCCTCCGCCATCGCGTAGATCGCGGTGTTGATCGAGTTGTACAGGCCGAAGTCGGCCTCCATCTGCCGGGTGTAGCCGGACTCGGCGTTCTGGATCTCGAAGCCCTCGCCGTTGTTGCCGGGCTCGATCTTGTACCCGCGCTCGAGGCACGAGGCCTTCCACCGGTGGTCGGCGGGCCACCGGGTCTGCGTGGCGTCGATCGTGTCCTCGGCGCCGTTGCCGGCGTCGATCCAGGCGGCGTACGTCAGCGGCTTGTAGGTGGAGCCGACCTGGAAGCCGCCGGCCCCGCCCATCCACGAGTCCACATTGAAGTTGTACGTGGTGTTGGAGGCGCCCTCGCCGGTCGAGTAGTAGGTGTTCTGCGCCATGGCCACGATGTCCCCGTTGGTGGGCTCGAGGGACACGAGCGCGGTGGAGACGTTGTCCGGGTTGTCGTCCCGCGGCTGGGTCTCGTTGACTGCCTTCTCGGCCGCGCGCTGCGCCTCGACGTCGAGCGTGGTGGTGATCGTGAGCCCGCCGAGCTGCAGGGTCTTGAGCCGCTCCTCGGGCGTCTCGCCGAACGCCGAGTCCTGGAGGATGGAGTTCTCCACGTAGTCGCAGAAGTAGGGGGCGACCTCGGCGGCCGTGCACCCGGAGTTCGTCGGGTTGGGTTTCACCTCGATGGGCTCGGCGGCCGCGGCCGCGTGCTCCTCCTCGGTGATGGCCCCGGTGCCGAGCATCGTGTCCAGCACGATGTTGCGCCGCTCCGTGGCCGCCGCCGGGTTGGCGGCGGGGTCGTAGTAGTTGGGGGACTGCACCATCCCGGCCAGGACGGCCGACTGGGAGATGCTCAGGTCGGACGCGGGGATGCCCCAGTAGTACTGGGCGGCCGCCTCCACGCCGTAGTTCTGCCCGCCGAAGAGCACCATGTTGAGGTAGCCCTCGAGGATCTGGTCCTTGCTCAGCTCCTGCTCCATGGACAGGGAGAGCTTGATCTCCTTGATCTTGTCCGCGTACCCCTTGTCGGCGCCGATGGTGGTGGCCTCCTCGCCGGCGCGGACCTGGGAGTCGATGATCAGGTTGTTCACGTACTGCTGCGTGATGGTCGACGCGCCCTGGCGGGCGTCCGGGCGGATGATGTTGTTGCCCAGGGCACGCAGGATGCCGCCGAGGTCCACGCCGCCGTGCTCGTAGAAGTCGCGGTCCTCGATCGCGAGGATCGCGGCCTCCATGTGCGGGGACATCTCGTCCAGGGAGACAGGGGTGCGGTTCTGCGCGTAGAACGAGGCGATCTCGGTCCCGTCCCGCGCCACCACGGTGGACGCGCGCGACATCGGCCCCGCCTCCATCTGGGCCGGGAGGTCCTTGAACCACCCGATGGAGGCGTTGGCGGCGAGGCCCGTGGCGGCTGCGGGGGGGACCAGGAGACCAGCGGCCACGATGCCGGCAACGATGCTCGTGGCGATGAACGCCACGACGTTGCCCAGGGCTGACGGTGCCTGCGCGGCAGGGTTCTTGCGGGAAGCCATTCGGACAGTCTACAAGCGCGAACCTGGCCGCGACCGGTGTGCGACCCGTCACGGCGGAGCGCGTCCCGGCGTTCGTGGCTACGCTGGGGCCATGACTACCTGGGAATACGCCACCGTGCCGCTCATGATCCACGCCACCAAGCAGATCCTCGACAACTGGGGCGACGACGGATGGGAGCTCGTGACCGTGCTGCCCGGCAGCACCCCCGCTGACGTCCCGGCGGGCAACGTGAACGCCCCCGTCCAGACCAACCCCATCGCCTACTTCAAGCGCCCCAAGGCCTGACGGCCGGACGCCGCGCCCCGAGAACCCCGGAGGACTTCCATGAGCAACGGCTCCGCCGTCGAATCCCGCATCGCCGAGCTCGGCCTCGAGCTCCCGGCCGTCGCGGCCCCCGTGGCCGCCTACGTGCCCGCCGTGGTCACCGGCTCCTGGGTGCACACCTCGGGCCAGTTGCCCTTCGTGGACGGGCAGCTGCCCGCCACCGGGAAGGTGTCGGCGTCCGGGGCGGCGGGCACCGTCTCCCCGGAGGACGCCCACGAGCTCGCGGCCCGCGCCGCCCTCAACGCCGTGGCCGCGGTCAAGGAGGCCGTCGGGGACCTGGACCGGGTGGTCCGGGTCGTCAAGGTCGTCGGTTTCGTGGCCTCCGACCCGGGCTTCACCGGCCAGCCCGGCGTGATCAACGGCGCCTCCGAGCTGCTGGGCCGGATCTTCGGCGAGGCGGGGGTGCACGCCCGCTCCGCGGTGGGCGTCGCGGTCCTGCCGCTGGACGCGCCGGTCGAGGTGGAGCTCGTTGCCGAGTTCCGCTGAGCCGCAGGCCCCGCGGCCGGGCCGCCCGCCGGCCGTGCGCTGGTTCGAGATCCCGGAGGGCCAGCGCGGGGCCGCGCAGGCCTGGCTCGAGCGGGGTGCCGGCATTCCCGGCAGCGCTCCCTCGCCCGCCGCCGCGGTCGTGTTCGTGCGGGACGGCGACCACGGCGTGGAGACCTACCTCAAGTACCGGCCGGGCAACTCACCGCTCGGCACCGTCGGGTTCCCCGGCGGCACCCTCGAGCCCCACGACGACGACCCCCTCGACTGGGCCGGGCCCGGTTCCGCCGACTGGGCCCGCAAGCTCGGCGTCGGGGACGACCTCGGCCGGGCGCGGCGCACCGTGGTCGCCGCGGTCCGCAAGGCGTTCGAGGAGACCGGTGTCCTGCTGGCGGGGTCGGACACGATGAGCACCGTGGAGTCCGTGGAGGGCGCCGAGTGGATGCGCTCCCGGGAGTCGCTCGCCGTGGGGGAGGTGTCCCTCGCCCAGGTGCTGGGCCGGCGCCGGCTCGTGCTGCGCTCCGACCTGCTCAAGCCCCTCGCGCACTGGATCACCTCCGACTTCGCCCACCGCCGCTACGACATCCACTACTTCACCGCGGTGGTCCCCGACGGGCAGGCCCCGTCCGTGCTGGGGTCGAAGAGCGTCTGGGGCCGCTGGGTGGACGCCGCGCAGGCCGTGGCCGACCCCGGCGGCAGCTGGCTCGGGGACCTCGTGGGGCAGGAGGACACCGTGGGCCGCACGATCGACGACCTCTCCTCGCCCGGAGTCCAGTGCGTGCTGGAGTCGGTCGCCGAGTGCTCCTCGGCCATCGCCTTCCTCGCGAAGAAGCGGGCCGTGGTGGCCCGCAACCCGGTGCTCGAGGTGCGCGACGGCCGGCCCGTGCTGCGCCTCGACCTGGCCTGAACCACCCCGCACCCGGGTGCCGTCCCGGGCCGGAGGCGGTTCCGGACGCCGCCCTGCGCGGAGGCGGCCGGACGGGCAACGGCCCGGTCACCCTTGCGGGTGACCGGGCCGTTGCCCGTTCGGGCGGGACTCAGCGGCTGCGCTGCTTGAGCCGCTGCAGGTCCAGGATCACCACGGCGCGCGCCTCGAGCCGGATCCAGCCGCGCTGGACGAACTCGGCCAGCGCCTTGTTCACCGTCTCGCGGGAGGCGCCGACGAGCTGCGCCAGCTCCTCCTGGGTGAGCTCGTGGGCCACGAGGATGCCGTCGGTGGCGGGCCGGCCGAACCGGTCGGCCAGGTCCAGCAGCGCCTTCGCCACGCGGCCGGGCACGTCGGAGAAGACCAGGTCGGCGAGGCTCTCGTTGGTGCGCCGCAGCCGGCGGGCCAGGGCCTGCAGCAGCTGCGCGGAGACGTCGGGGGAGCGCTCGATGACCTTCTTGAGGTTCTCGTGCTTGAGCCCGGCCAGGCGCGTCTCGGACACGGCGGTCGCGGACGTGGAGCGCGGGCTCGGGTCGAACAGCGCCATCTCGCCGAACAGCTCGCCCGGGCCCATGATCGCCACGAGGCTCTCGCGGCCGTCCGGAGCGGTGCGGCCGAGCTTGATCTTGCCCGAGATGATGAAGTACAGCTGGTCGCCCGGATCGCCCTCGTGGAACAGCGTGGAGCCGCGCGAGAGGTCGACCTCGGTGAGCTCCTCGGTGAGGGCGGCGAACGCCTGGTCGTCCAGGGACGCGAACAGGGGAGCGCGGCGGAGGACGTCGATATCCATGGTTCTCCTCAAGATGTGCCGCCGCCGGGCCGTGGCCCGCGGCGGCCGATGTCAGCGGGAGTCGCCCGCACCTGCGTGTGAGCGACCTAACGTACCTGACGTTCACTGTAGTGTCTCCGGCCCGCGAATCCCAAGGACGGGCGCGGCGGGCCCGGGGGTGGTGGCAGGCCGGCTCCACGGATCTCCCAGCCGCGCTCCCTATGCTGGTGGCTCGCCCCCGGCCCCCGGTCCCACAGAACCCGCAGAGGAACCCGATGTCTCCGTCCTTCAACCTGCTCGACGTCCTGCTGGCCGTCGTGCTGCTGGGCTACCTCTTCTACGGGTTCAGCCGCGGCTTCTTCAACTCCCTGTTCTCCCTGGCCGGGCTCGTGCTCGGCGGCGTGGCGGCGTTCTCCGCCGCCCCGTGGGTCAGCGCGCAGGTGGACCCGCAGTACCGGGTGGGCGCCGTGCTGGCCACGGTCCTGGTCCTGCTCGTGGTGGGCCAGATGCTGGGCGGGCTGCTGGGCCGTGCCCTGTCCGCCGTCACCGAGCGCATGCGCCTGGGCGCGCTGAACCGGATCGCCGGAGCGGCCCTCGACGTCGCCGTCGCCGCGCTCGTGCTCTCGCTGCTCGCCTCGCTCGTCGGCCAGCTGGGCATCCCGGCCGTGTCCCAGCAGGTCGCGTCCTCCACGGTGCTGCGCACGATCGACGAGCACACCCCCGGGCCCGTGCGTGAAGCGGTGACCGGGGCGCGGGACGCCGTGGGCGGCGCCACCGGCATCCGTCAGCTCGACGCACTGCTGTTCCCCGCGGAGGAGGCCCCCGACGAGAGCGTGAGCACGCCCGTCCTGGAGGAGACCGGGCAGTCCGTGGTGCAGGTGTACGGCATGGCGGTGGAGTGCAGCCAGAACCAGACGGGCTCGGGCTTCGTGACCGCCGCCGGGCAGGTGGTGACCAACGCGCACGTGGTGGCCGGGGTGGGCGAACCCGTGGTGCAGACCCGGGACGGCGAGGTGCACACCGCCGACGTCGTCCACTACGACCCGGCCTCCGACCTCGCCGTCCTCTCCGCGCCGTCCCTGCCGCTGGCCCCCCTGCCGCTCGGGGAGGACCCCGTGGCCGGGGACCTCGTCGCCTTCATGGGGTACCCGCTGGGCGGGCCGTTCGCCGCCGGGCCCGCCACCGTGCAGGGCACGGCGCTCGCGCCCGTGCAGGGGACCGGCGGGACCATGGAGATCATCCAGTTGGCCGGCCAGGTCCAGCAGGGCAACTCCGGCGGCCCGCTCGTGGCGCAGGACGGCTCCGTCGTCGGCGTCGTCTTCGCGAAGGCCCTCGAGGGGCAGGTCGGCTACGCCCTCACGCTGGACGAGCTGCGCGGGGCGCTCGACGCCACCGCGGGCAGCGCCCAGGCCGTGGGATCCGGCTCCTGCGCGGCCTGAGCCGCTAGCCCTCCAGGGTCCGTAGCAGGTGCTCGACCGCCATCTCGTAGCCGAAGGCCCCCGCCCCGGCGATGACCACGTCCGCCTGCAGGGACACGTAGGACGTGTGCCGGAACGACTCGCGCCGGTGCACGTTGGACAGGTGCACCTCGACCACGGGCAGCTCCGCCGCCTCGAGCGCGTCGTGGATCGCGATCGAGTAGTGCGTGAAGGCCGCGGGGTTGATGACGATCGCCGCGCCCTCGGTGCGGGCCTCCTGGATCCGGTCCACCAGGACGCCCTCGTGGTTGGACTGGTGGAACTCGACGTCCCACCCGCCCGCGGCGGCCCGGGCGCGCACGGCCTCTTCGATGTCCGCGAGCGTCGTGGTGCCGTACACCTCCGGGCGCCGGACGCCGAGGAGGTTGAGGTTGGGGCCGTTGAGGACGTAGATCGGTCTGCGCGTGGTGGTCATCCCCGCATCCTCTCACTCCGGTGCGAGCGTGGCCGGGGCCCGTGCCGGGACGCCGCAGCGCCCCCTCGCACGGCGGGGGCGAGGGGGCGCTGCGGAGCACAGGGCGCGGACTACTTGGCCAGCGAGTCCACGATCTGCTGCATCACGGTCTGGTCCGCGAGGGTCGAGACGTCGCCGACCTCCCGGTCCTCCGCCACGTCCTTGAGCAGTCGGCGCATGATCTTCCCGGAGCGGGTCTTGGGCAGCTCGGGGACGATGAGCACCTTCTTGGGCTTGGCGATCGGGGAGATCTCCTTGCCCACGTGGGCCCGCATCTCCTCGGCCAGCTCGGTCTTGTCCCGGCCCTCGGCGTCGGCCTGGTCGGACAGGATGACGAACGCGATCACGGCCTGGCCGGTGGTCTCGTCCGTGGCGCCCACCACCGCGGCCTCCGCCACGGACGGGTGGGACACCAGCGCGGACTCGATCTCCGGGGTGGAGAGACGGTGGCCGGAGACGTTCATGACGTCGTCGACGCGGCCGAGGATCCACACGTCCCCGTCGGCGTCGCGCTTGGCGCCGTCGCCGGCGAAGTACATCTCGCCGAACCGGGACCAGTACGTGTCCACGTAGCGGTCGTCGTCGCCCCAGATGGTGCGCAGCATCGCGGGCCACGGCTCGCGCAGCACGAGGAAGCCCGACGTCTCGTTCTCCACGGCCTGCCCGTTGTCGTCCACGACGTCGACCTTGATCCCGGGCATCGGCACCTGGGCGGAGCCCGGCTTCGCGACGGTCACGCCCGGCAGCTGGGAGATCATGATGGCGCCGGTCTCGGTCTGCCACCACGTGTCGACGATCGGGCAGCGGCCGCCGCCGATGACCCGGTGGAACCAGGTCCACGCCTCGGGGTTGATGGCCTCGCCCACGGTGCCGAGCACCCGCAGGGAGCCGAGGTCGTACTCCGCCGGGATGTCCTCGCCCCACTTCATCATGGTGCGGATCGCGGTGGGGGAGGTGTACATGATCGTCACCCCGTACTTCTGCACGATCTCCCAGAACCGGCCGCGGTGCGGGGAGTCCGGGGTGCCCTCGTAGATCACCTGGGTGGAGCCGTTGACCAGGGGCGCGTAGGCGACGTAGGAGTGGCCGGTGACCCACCCGACGTCGGCGGTGCACCAGTAGACGTCCGTCTCCGGCTTGAGGTCGAAGACGTACTTGTGGGTGAACGCGCCCTGGGTGAGGTAGCCGCCCGTGGTGTGCATGATGCCCTTGGGCTTGCCGGTGGTCCCGGAGGTGTAGAGGATGAACAGCGGGTCCTCGGCGCCCTGCTCGGACGGGGTGTGCTCCGCGGAGGCGGCCTCGACGGCCTCGTGCCACCACACGTCCCGGCCCTCGGTCATCTCGATGTCGGCCTCGTTGCGGCGGACCACGAGCACGTGCTCCACGGTGGAGCCGCCGCGGGAGAGGGCGTCGTCGACGGCCGGCTTGAGCATGGAGGGCTTGCCGCGGCGGAAGGTCCCGTCCGCGGTGACCACGAGCTTCGCCTCGCCGTCCTCGACGCGCGAGAGCAGCGCGTCGGCGGAGAAGCCGCCGAAGACCACGGAGTGGATCGCGCCGATGCGGGCGCAGGCCAGCATCGCGATGACGGCCTCGGCGATCATCGGCAGGTAGAGGGCCACGCGGTCGCCCTTGGTCACGCCGAGGCTCTCCATGGCGTTGGCGGCCTTCGACACCTCGTCCTTGAGCTGGGCGTAGGTGTAGCTGCGGCTGTCGCCGGGCTCGCCCTCGAAGTGGATGGCCACCCGGTCCCCGTTGCCGGCGTCCACGTGGCGGTCCACGGCGTTGTAGCAGGCGTTGAGGGTGCCGTCCTGGAACCACTTCGCGAACGGCGGGTTCGACCAGTCGAGGACCTCGGTGAACTCCTTGTCCCAGCTCAGCAGCTCGCGTGCCTGGCGGCCCCAGAAGTCGACGCCCTCCTCCTCGGCCTGCCGGTAGAGCTCGGCGGTGGCATTGGCCTGAGCCGAGAACTCGGGGCTCGGCGCGAAGGTCCTGATCTCGGCGGGCGTGGTCTCTGAAGCCATGTGGTCTTCCCTTCTCGTGGCACACCGCGCACGGACCCCCGATGGCACCGGACGTCCGTGTCACAGCTCACATAGTGTCGTTTTCACCCTAGACGATCGGTGCACCCGGTTCCACAGGGGCCACGCCGCACCGAGTCACGGAAGCCCTCCGTGCGCGCCGCCTAGAATCGGGGCATGGTCCTCCCCGCCGTGCCCCGCCCGCCCGCCCACCTGCGCGTCGTGGACCCCGCGAGGGCCCGCGCCGGTGCCGCACGCCGCCGCCGGACGGGCGCCCCGGAGTCCCCGCTGGCGCGCAAGCGGAGGGCCCGCCGGATCAACGCGGTGCTCGCCGAGGCGTACCCCTACGCGGTCGCCGAGCTGGACTTCCGCTCCCCGTACGAGCTGCTCGTGGCCACGGTGCTCTCCGCCCAGACGACCGACGTGCGCGTGAACGCGACCACGCCCCGCCTCTTCGCCGCGTGCCCCACGCCGCGGGCGCTCGCCGAGGCGGACGAGGCCGAGATCCAGGAGATCATCCGCCCGCTCGGCTTCTACCGGGCCAAGACCCGGGCGATCCGGACCCTGGCGCAGAAGATCGTGGACGACCACGACGGCGAGGTGCCCGGGCGGCTGGAGGACCTCGTCACCCTGCCCGGCGTGGGCCGCAAGACCGCCAACGTGGTGCTCGGCAACGCCTTCGGGATCCCCGGGATCACCGTGGACACCCACTTCGGCCGGCTCGCCCGCCGCTTCGGCTGGACGGAGGAGGAGGACCCGGTCAAGGTCGAGCGGGACGTTGCCGCCCTGTTCGAGCCCCGGGACTGGACCGACCTGTCCCAGCGGCTCGTCTACCACGGGCGGCGCATCTGCCACTCCCGGCGGCCCGCGTGCGGTGTGTGCCCCGTCGCGGACCTCTGCCCCTCCTACGGCGAGGGACCCACGGACACGGCCCAGGCGGCGGCCCTGCTCAAGTACGAGTTCGCCCCGGGCCGCGAGGAGCTGCTGGAGCTGTTCCTCGCCGGACGCACCCGGGCCCAGCTGCAGGCCGACGGCTGGCCGCTGAGCTCGTGAGCGGCACCGACCAGCGAGGAGGACGACCCATGGGCGACGCCTACCAGGACCTGCTGCGCGTGGCCCGCAACGGCCGGCAGCTGCGGATGGAGGACCGCGAGCCGTGGCGGATCGGGCAGATCGACGAGAACTACCGCCGCTCGGCGGTGCTCATCCTCTTCGGGGCGCTCGACGACCAGCCCTCGCGCGCCACCGAGCACGCGGAGGGCGTGGGCCGGGACCTCGACGTGCTGCTGGTCCAGCGGGCCGCGACGCTGCGCTCCCACCCCGGCCAGGTCGCCTTCCCGGGAGGCCGCCTGGACCCGGAGGACGGGGACCTGCACGAGGTGCTGTCCGTGCCCGGGGGCGAGGTCAGCGCCGCCCACGTGCGCGCGGCCGTCCGCGAGGCCGAGGAGGAGACCGGGCTGGACCCGCGCGGGGTGGAGGTGCTCGGCGCCCTCGCCCCGGTGCCGCTGCCCGTCTCCAACCACCTGGTCACCCCGGTGCTGGGCTGGTGGCGGGACGTCTCGCCGGTGGACGTCGTGGACCACGCCGAGTCCTCCCTCGTCTTCCGCGTCCCCGTGCTCGACCTCATCGACCCGGCCAACCGGCACTCCGCGACCGTCACGCGCGGCCGGCAGACCTACCGCTCGCCCGCCTTCACGGTCCCCGTGGCCGGCACCGCGTCCACCGTGACCGTCTGGGGGTTCACCGGCGTGCTCCTGGACCGGGTGCTCACCGCGCTCGGCTGGGCCGTGCCCTGGGACACCGGCCGGCTCCTGCCCGCACCGCTTTAGCACGTCCCGCGGACCGGGTGCCCCTCCGGCCGCAACATTGCCGGTGCGCCGGAAAGCCGACCTACGATGCCAGGGTCCCCCGTGTCCACGACTCCCCAGGAGGCACCCCGGTGGCCTCGTCCCGACCCGGCCCCGAGCGGCCCCGGCTCGCCGAGCAGCTCAGCGCCGCCCGCCGCCGCCGCGGCCTGTCGGTCCGGGCGCTCGCGGCCTCGTGCCGGCTTCCCGCCAGCACCATCCAGGGCTGGCTCAGCGGGGCCCACCTGCCCGGCCCGGCCCTGCGCCCGGAGTTCACGGCCCTGCTGGACGCCCTCGGGCTGACCGACGAGCGCCCGGCGGAACTGTGGTGGGAGGACGTCACCCGCTCCCGCACCCCCGTCCGGCCCCACTCCACCCCGTACGTGGGCCTGCGCTCCTACCGTCCCGAGGACGAGACCCACTTCTTCGGCCGCAGCGCGGAGGTCGCCGTGCTCGGCGAGCGGGTGGCGCGGCTCGCGAGCGCCGTCGGGCCCCGCATCCTGGCCGTGGTGGGGGCCTCCGGCGCGGGCAAGTCCTCGCTGCTGGGCGCGGGGCTCCTCGGCCGGCTGCGGGCCGAGGGCGGACCCCTGCACGGGTGGAGCGCCGTGGCCACGACCCCGGGCCTCGACCCGGTGGGCCGGCTCGAGGAAGCGGTCGCGACGGCTCCGGACCTGCTCGTCGTGGACCAGCTGGAGGAGCTCTGGACGGGCGCCCGGGACGGGGAGGAGCCCGGGCGGTTCCTGGACCGGCTCGCCGCGGCGGGCCGGGACCGGGTGGTCGTGGTCGGCCTGCGGGCGGACTTCTTCGGCACCGCGAGCCGGCACGCCGAGCTGCGCACCGCCCTGGAGCACCCGGTGCTGCTCGGCGCGCTGACCCGCGAGCAGCTGGAGCAGATCGTCGTGGGCCCCGCGGAGGCCGTCGGCGCCCTCGTCTCCCCGGACCTGGTCGAGGTGGTCCTGCGGGACGTCGCCCCCCGCGGCACGGAGGCCGGCGTGGGCCTGCTGCCGATGCTCTCCCAGGCGATGCTCGGCACCTGGGAGCACGCCCGCGCCCGGGAGCTGACAGTGGCCGACTACCACGCGGCGGGCGGCATCACGGAGGCCGTGGAGCGCCGGGCCGAGGAGGTGCACGCCCGGCTGGGCCCGCGCGAGCGGGAGGTGGCCCGCGCGGTGTTCCTGCGGCTCGTGCGCGTGGTCGGCACCGGGACCTCCGCCACGGTGGTGCGCACCCCGGTGCTCCGGGAGGAGCTGCCGGAGGGCGGGGCGGCCGTGGTCGAGGAGTTCGCCCGCGCCCGGTTGCTGACCATCGACCGGGACGAGATCCAGCTCGGCCACGAGTCCCTGCTGGACCACTGGTCCCGGCTCAGCCGCTGGATCGAGGACAGCCGCCGCGACCTCTACGTCCGTCAGCAGCTGCAGCGCGCCACGCAGATGTGGCTCGCCAACGACCGCGACCCCCTCGCGCTGATCCCGCTGGGCCAGCTCGCCTCCTTCCAAGACTGGACCGGGGACCCCCGCCAGCAGGCGCTGCTGAGTCCGGCCGAGCGCGAGTACCTGGCGGAGAGCGAGCACCACTACGAGGACGCCCTGGAGCGGCAGAAGCGCAGCGCCCGGGAGATCGAGCGGCGCGGCCACGTGGCCCTCGTCCTGCTCGCCCTGGCCGTCTGCGCCGCTGTGGTGGCCGGTGCGCTGGGCGTCCGGGCGGAGCGCTTCCAGGTCGTCGCGGAGACCGCCCGCGACGAGGCGCTCTCCCGCCAGACCGCGCTCGAGGCCTCGCGGATCCGGGGCGAGTCGCCCAACCTTGCCTCGCAGCTGAGCCTCGCCGCCTACCGGATGGCCCCCACCCGGGAGGGCACCTCCGCGCTCATCGACGCGACGGCGGTGAGCTCTCCCGAGCGGTGGCTGGGCCGCGGCGGCGCGTCCCGCCTCGCGGCGCTGGACGACGGCTCGGTGGTGGCGCGCGCCGCCGGGGACGGGCGGTTGTCCGTGTGGCGGGACTTCGAGAGCCTGGTCGAGGACCGGGAGGACATCGTGGTCGTCGACGGCGACGAGCGGGGCCTGGCCGACGTCGACCTCGTCCAGCGGGACGGCAGGGTCCTCGCGGCCACCGCGGGGACGGGCCACGTCAGCCTGTGGGACGTCACGGACCGGCCCGCGCGGCGCCTCGCCGGTCTCGAGGTGGACGCCGGGACCCCCTTCAACGCGGTGGTGTTCTCGCCCGACGGGCGGCAGCTGCTGGCCGGCGGGAGGGGCGAGGTGCTGCGCTGGTCGCTCGGGGACCCGGAGTCCCCGGAGGCGCTGCCGCGGCTGCCCCTGGGCGAGGACGCCGACGTCCTCGCCGTCGCCGCGGCCGCCGACGGCACCGTCTACGCCGGCGGGAGCTCCGCGGGCATCAGCCGGTACGCCACCGACGGCCGGCGCACCGAGCGCCTCGAGGCGGTCGCCACCAGCCGGATCGTCCGGTCCCTCGCCCTCGACGACGACGGCGCCCGCCTGGCCGTGGGCCTCAGCGCGCGCGAGCTGAGGCTCTACGACGTGGAGGGGGACCGGCTGGCGGAGGCCGGGACCGTCCGCGACTTCGGCAGCTGGGTCAGCGACGTCAGCTTCTCCCCGGACGGCCGGGAGGTCGTGGCCGCGAGCTACGACCAGAACGCCTACGTGCACCGGCTGCCCGACCTCGCACGCGTCGACGTGTTCCCCACCGCCGCCCGGGTGACGGGGGCGCTGCAGGTGGGCGAGCGGCTGATCACCGCCTCCCAGGACGGCACCACCCGCTCGTGGGACCTGGAGGGCCCGGTCATCCACCGGCGCGGAGGACCGGTGTACCAGCTCTCCGCCGACCGCTCGGCCACCGTCCTCAGCGCCGTGGGCACCGGCAACGGCGTCGTCTCGCTCTTCGACCTCACCGGGGACGTGCCCGTCCCGCTGCCGTCCCCGGAGCCTCCGCCCGGGAAGACCCTCTGGTACGCGGGCGCCGTGGCGCCCGACGCCTCGTTCGTGGCCGGCGGCACCGAGGACGGGGACCTCCTGCTCTGGCCCCTCCAGGACGGGCGCCCGCAGGAACCGGCGCGGGCCGCGGCCCTCGACGTCGGGATCACGGGCACCGACGTCACGGCGGACGCCTCCACCATCGCGGCGTGGTCCGAGGTCGGCACCGAGATCGCCCTCCTGCGCCGTGACGCCGGGGGAGGGGTCCGGCGCGTGGCCACCGTCCCGGTGGCCGGGACGGAGGCGGCGCGGTTCAACGCCTCGGGCACGGTGCTCGCCGCGGCGGACGACGACGAGCACGTGCAGCTGTGGGACGTCTCCGACCCCGCGGCGCCGCGGCGGACCGCGGAGCTCACCCTCGACTCGGTCGCCACCTCGGCCGTGTTCTCCCCGGTGGCCGACGTCCTGGCGGTGGGCACCGAGGGCGGCCGGGTGCGCCTCTGGGACGTCGCGGACCCGTCCGACCCCCACCCGCTGGGGGAGACCTCCGACGCCCTCTCCTCCGTCAAGGGACTGCAGTTCTCCCCGGACGGCACCCTGCTGGCGGGCGCCTCCGGCGACAAGTTCGTGTGGATGTGGAAGGTCGGCGCCGCGGACCTGGAGGTCTACGCGGCCCTGTCCGCCTCAGGGGACCGGATGAACGACGTCCGCTTCGTCGGCGACCGGCTGATCGCCACCGGCGACGACGGCGTGGTGCGCAGCTGGCTGGTGCGGGCCGACGACGCGGTCGCCGCCGTCTGCTCGTCCCGCGGCGACCGGATCACCGAGGACGAATGGCGCCGGCACGTGACGGGAGCCCCGTACCAGGACCTGTGCTGAGCCCCCGTCCCCGGCCCGTCCCCGACCCGTTCCAGTGCACGTGATGCGGACCGCCGCGGAGGTCATCACTTGGCGTCCGCGTAGGACTCCACCACGGCCACGCTGACGGGGAACTCCACCGGGATCCGCCCGAACACCAGCCGCGCCGCCCGCTCGGCGCAGTCGCGGACCAGCTCGGCCGCCCGCTCGGCGTCCTCCCGCGCGCAGTGCAGCACGACCTCGTCGTGCAGGAAGAACACGAGCTCCGCGTCGACGCCCTCCCGCGCCAGGGCCGAGCGGATGGCCCCCATCCAGCACACGGCCCACTCGGCGGCCGTGCCCTGGACCACGAAGTTGCGGGTGAACCGGCCCTGCGCCCGCGCCATCGCCCCGGCGCGCCGCTCGGCCTCCTCGGTGGCGGTGTCCCGCTGGGCCGCGTCCCACGCCGGGCCCGGCAGGGGTGACCAGCGGCCCAGGTGCGTGCACACCTGCCCGCCCGTCTCGCCGACCCGGGCGGCCCGCTCCACGTAGTCCACGGCGCGGGGGAACATCCGGGCGAGGTGGGGCATGAGCCGGCCCGACTGGCCCGTGGTCGCCCCGTACATCGCGCCCAGCATGGCCACCTTCGCCTGCGGGCGCTCGGTCAGCTCCGAGCCCCGCTCCTCGCCGAGGTCCGCGATGGCCTGGTAGAGGTCCCGGCCGCGCGACGCGGCGGCCAGGGCGTCGTCGTGGGCCAGCGCCGCCAGGACGCGCGGCTCGAGCTGGGCCGCGTCGGCCACCACGAGCACCCGCCCCGCGTCCGCCCGCACGGCGTCCCGCACCACGTGCGGGATCTGCAGGGCGCCCCCGCCGCGGGCCGACCAGCGGCCGGTGACCACCCCGCCCACCACGTACTCCGGACGGAAGCGGCCGTCCCGCACCCACGTGGCCAGCCAGTGCCAGCCGTTGGCGCTGAGCAGCCGCGCCTGCTTCTTGTGCTGCAGGACGGGCTCGATCAGCGCCTGGCGCCGGGCGGCCAGGCCGGGCACGGCCCGCGCCCACTCGACGAGCTCCCACTGCCGGGTGCTCGTCACGTCGATCCCCGCCGCCCGCATCGCCTTGAGCAGCTCCTGCGGGGAGTCCGGGTTCAGCCCGGGGGCTTGCAGCGTCTCCCGCAGCCGGGCCACGGTCTCCTCCATCCGCGGGGGCCGCTCCCCGGGCGCCGGCTCGGGCCCCAGCGCGTCCTCCAGCAGGGCCCGGTGGACGTCCTCCCGCCAGGGCACCCCGGCGTGCTGCATCTCCGCGGCGATCAGCGCGCCCTGGGACTCGGCGGCCAGCAGCAGGGTCAGCCGGCGGGCGTCCACCGCGACCGCCACCGCGGCGAGCTGCGCCCGCAGCTCGCCGGCCAGCGCGGACACGTCGGGACCCGTGGCGCGGGGGAGGTCGAACAGGCTCGACTGGTCCTCGGCAGGGGACGGCGGAGGGAGCAGCCCGGGCGCCTCGTCGGCGGGCAGCGGCGCCAGCACGGGCTCGTAGGGCAGCGGGCCCGCGGCGCCGGACCCGTGGGCGGTGGCGGCCGTGGCGAGGATCGCCTGGCACAGCCGCAGGTCGTGGCACCGCTCCACCCGGGCGCCGGCGGCCAGCAGCTGCGGGTAGACCGCGCCCGTGCGCTCCCAGGTCCAGCGCGGTGGCGTGGACCCGGCCCGGCGGGCGGCCTCCTCGCGGCCGGCGACGAACGCGGCCAGCTCCCCGGCGGGCACGTCGATCCCGGGCCCGTCCGGTTCCCCGGAACCCGTCAGGTCCTGGACCCGGTGCCCGCCCCGGCCGTCCTGCGCTGGTCCCACCACGATGTGCATCCGGCCATTGTCCTGCACGGGTCCGTCACGCTACGCCGGTGCCCGGACTGCACACGCCCCCCGGCCCGCCGGAACCCGGTTGCCCGTCCACACCGGCACCGCCGCCGGCACGGACCGGTCCCGGCCGCCCCGACAGTGGGGCCATGAGCACCGCCGCCCACCTCCCCGCCCCGGCCCCTCCGACGTCCGACACCGCGGCCCACCGGCGCACCGTACGCCTCGTCAGCGACGACGCCGGGCTGCGCGCCACGGTCGAGCGCGTCTGCGCCGCAGCCGGCGCCGACCTGCTGGCCGACCCGCCCGGCGCGGCGGCGCCGGGCACGGTCGCGGACATCGACCTCGTCGACGTGCGCCACGCCGTGCGGGGACGGGTCCGGCCGGGCACGGTGCTCGTGGGCCGGCCCGAGGACCCCGGGATCTGGGACCGGGCGGCCGACCTCGGCGGCTGCGCCGTGGCCGTGCTGCCCGACGCCGCCGGGTGGCTCGCCGACCTGCTCACCGCCCGGCCCGGCGGTCCCGCCGGTCCCGGCAGCACAGGACGGGTGGTGGGCGTCCTCGGCGCCGTGGGCGGAGCCGGCACCTCCACGCTGGCGTGCTGGCTCGCCGACCGTGCCGCGCACGAGGACCGGCCTGCCGTCCTCGTGGACGCGGACCGAGCCGGCTGCGGCATCGACGTCCTGCTCGGCCTCGAGGACCAGGACGGTCTGCGCTGGCCCGACCTGCTCCGGATCGCCGGCACGGTGCACGCCGAGCAGCTGTGGCCGGCCATGGCCCGGACGGGACAGCTGCGCTGGCTCTCCTGGGACCGCTCCCCGCCGGACGGAGCCCCCGCACCGTACGCCGCCGTGCTCGAGGCGCTGCGCCGGGCCGCGGCCCTCGTCGTCGTCGATCTGGGCCGGGCGGGGCCGGGCACGGCGGACACCGCGGCCCTGTGCGACGAGGTCCTCGTGCTCACGCCCCGGACGGTGCGCGGCGTGCTGGCCGCCCGGTGGGCCGCGGGTCTCCTGGTGGGAGCCACGGCCCGTCTGGTGCCCGCCGGGCTCAACGTGGCCGACGTCGACGACGCGCTCGCCGCCGCCACGACCGGTCTGCCCGTCGCCGGCTCCCTGCGCTTCCACGGCGCCGTGCCGGAGGCCTCGGAGACGGGGCGCCTGCTCGAGGCGGGCCGCTCCCGGCGGCTCGCCCGGGACGTGGCGGGCCTGCTCGGGGCCGTGGGGGCGACCCCGTGAGCGCCGCGCGCCCCGGTCCGCCGGCCGCACTGCCGGCCGCACTGCTGGACGACGTGCGGGACCGGTTGCTGACCGCCCCCGGGCCGGTCACGGACGCCGACATCGCCGAGGCCGTGCACGCGAGCGGCCGGGTGCTCGGGGCCGCCGGCACCCTCCGGGCGGTGGAGGCCGTGCGCGCCGAGCTGACCGGGCTCGGTCCCCTCGAACCGCTGCTGCCGCACCGGGGGCTCACCGACGTCTACGTCAACGGGCCCGACCAGGTCTGGCTCGAGACCGAGGCCGGAGTGCGCCGCGTCCCGTCCCCCTTCGGCTCCGACGCCGAGGTGCGCACGCTGGCCGTGCGCCTCGTCACCGCCGCGGGACGGCGCCTCGACGCCGCCCACCCGTGCGTGGACGTCCAGACGGCCGCCGGCTACCGGGTGCACGCCGTCCTCCCGCCCATCTCCACGGGAGGGACCCTGCTCTCAGTCCGCTTCCGCAGCACGAGGACCCTGTCCCTGCAGGACCTCGTGACCGCGGGGACCGTCCACCCCGACGCCGCCGAGCTGCTCGTGGGCGCCGTGCGCTCGGGCGCCAGCTTCCTGGTCAGCGGGGCCACCGGCGCGGGGAAGACGACGGTCCTCAACGCCCTGCTCTCCTGCTCCCCGCAGCACGAGCGGATCGTGCTCATCGAGGACGCCGCCGAGCTGCGGCCCGATCACCCCCACGTGGTCGGTCTCCAGGCGCGCCACGCCAACACCGAGGGCACGGGCAGCATCGACCTGGCGGAGCTCGTCCGGCAGGCCCTGCGGATGCGCCCCGACCGGCTCGTGGTGGGCGAGTGCCGCGGCGCCGAGGTGCGGGAGCTGTTCACGGCCCTGAACACCGGTCACGCCGGGGCGGGCACCGTGCACGCCAACTCCGCCGAGGCGGTCCCCGCCCGGCTCTCGGCCCTCGGCGCCCTGGCCGGGATGAGCCGGGAGGCCGTGACGCTGCAGGCCGCGAGCGCCCTGGACCTGGTCGTGCACGTGGCCCGCTCGGGCGGCCGCCGCGAGGTCCGTGCCGTGTCCCTGCTCGAGGACCGCGGCGGCGCCCTCGTCACGGTGCCCGCGGCGGTGCGGGCCCGGGACGGCGTGCGTCGCGGTCCCGGCTGGGACCGGCTGTGCGCCCTGCTCGACCGCTCTCCCGCCCCCGGTGACGACCTCGCGGAGAGCCGGCCGTGAGCACGGTCCCGGTCACCTTCCTGACGGTCTGCCTGTGCCTCGCCGGGAGCACCGCGGCGCTGCTCGCGGGCCCCGCCCACCGCGTCCGGTCGGTCGCGCGGACAGGCACCGGCGCCGCTCCCGCGGTCCCGTGGTGGGCCCGGTTCACCCGGGACGCCGAGGCGGAGGCCGCCGAGTGGACCGCACTGCTGCGCCGGCTCGCGGCGCTGCTGCAGGCGGGCCGGTCCCCGGCGGCCGCCTTCGAGGGAGCGGGCCTCGCCGGACACCGTGGCTCCCGCACGGGCACCGGCCGGCACATCGAGCTGCTGTGCACCTCCGTGGCGTCCGCCGCCCGGCTGGGACTCTGTGTCTCGACCGCCCTGGCGGGAGCGCCGGCCCCGGAGCTCGGCCACCGTCCGCTGGAGCGGCGGGCCGTCGCCACCACGGCCGAGCTCGCCCTGTGCTGGGCGGTGTCCGAGCGCACCGGCGCGCCCCTCGCCGCGCTGCTCGGCGGTCTCGCCGACGCCCTCGAGGCGGAGCTGGACGCCGAGGCGGCACGCGGCACCGCCCTGGCCGGTCCCCGCTCCACCGTCCGGATCCTGACCTGGCTCCCGGTGCTCGGGATCGGCCTGGGCATGCTCATGGGCGTCGACCCGCTGCGCACGCTGCTCACCACGCCGTGGGGACTCGCCGCCCTCGTGTCCGGCGCGGTGCTCACGGTCCTCGGACGGGTGTGGACGCGCACGCTGATCGGCCGCGCCGAGGCGGTGGGAGCGCGATGACCGCCCTCGCCGCGCCCGCCGCCGGGCTGGTCCTGCTGGCCGCCGTGGCGCTGGCCGCGCTCCCGTCCCGGGCCCGGTTGCCGGGGACGCCCCGCCCAGCCGCGGCCCGCCGCCGCCCACCCGGGCCGCACGTCTCCGCCGGCGTCCTCGTGGAGCTCACCGCCGCCATGCTGGACGCCGGTCTGCCGCTCGGGGAGGCCGTGGCCGTGCTGGGCGGGAGCAGGAAGGACGCCACCGGCGCCGTCCTCGAGGGGGTGGGCTCCCGGCTGCGACTGGGACTGCCGTGGCACACGGCGTGGGCCTCGGCGGGCGAGCTGCCCACGCACCTTGCCGACTACCGCGAGGCGCTCACGTTCACGGCGACGTCAGGGGCACCGTCGGCCCGGAGCCTGCGCTCGCAGGCCGCCCAGGTCCGGCGGGCGGCCTACCGGCGGGCCGAGCGCGCGGCGGAGTCGCTGTCCGTCCAGCTCGTCCTGCCACTGGGCCTGTGCTCGCTGCCCGCCTTCGTCTGCTGGGGCGTCCTGCCGGTCGTGATGGGACTCGTCCCCGAGGTGTTCGGATGACCCGCCGCGCCCGGAGCCGCGGGCCCCCGGCCGCCGGGTCGCGCCCGCTCCGCACCGGATCCCCGCCCGCGCGCCCTGCGCCCTCGAGGACCGGCCGGGCGCCGCCGCGCTTCGCCGCCCCACCGCCTCGGCCGGCCAGTGCTGCCGGCTCAATGCTGCTCACCAGTGCTGCTCACCAGTGCTGCGCGTCCGGCACCTGTTCCGCCCGCATCTGTTCGTCCTGCACCGAAAGGATCGTCATGTCCCAGCACCAGATCACTGCATCCCGCCCCGTCCGGAAGCGCCGCGGTCGCCCGGGGCTCGCCCCGGGCGCCGTCGCCGGGGGCCGCCCGGCCGCGCCGCCTGCCCGAGGGACCACCGGGGCTCCGGCCCGCCCGCTCGTCCGGGCCGGGGACGCGGACCTCGGCGCGACCACCGTGGAGTACGCCATGGTCGTGCTCGCCGCCGCGGCCTTCGGCGGCGTCATGGCAGCGGTGCTCTCCTCCGGTCAGGTGCGCGAGCTCCTGACCGCGATCATCGAGAAGGCGCTCGGCGTCTGAGCGTCCACTCCCCGCGGGTCCCGCGGTGCCCCTGGCGGCGCCGCGGGACCCGCGGCGGGTCGTCCCCGTCCCACCGACCCCAGCGGCCACGCACCATGCCCCGTGAGGAGACCGCCATGCCCGCCGACCGCCCCCGCTCTCGCTCAGCTCCCCGTTCCTGTTCCCGTTGTGGTTCCTGTTCCCGTTGTGGTTCCTGGCCCCGTTCCCGTTGTGGTTCCTGTTCCCGTTGTGGTTCCTGGCCCCGTTCCCGTTCCCGTTGTCTTTCCGGTTCCTGTCCCGCTGCTCCGCTCCGCTCACGGTCGAGCCTCGGACGGCGGCCTGCGCCGCCGGACCAGGGCGCCGTCACCGCCGAGACGGCCGTGCTGCTGCCCGCCCTCGTGCTGCTCCTGGCCGTGCTGCTCGCGGCCGCCGCGGCCGGGATGACCCTCATCCGGTACGAGGAGGCGGCGCGGGCCTCGGCCCGGGCCGCCGCCCGCGGCGAGAGCGCCGCCGTGGTCCGCTCCACGGCGCTGCACGTGGCCGGGGAGGACGCCGTCGTCCGTCTGGGTGGGGACGCCGGCACGGCCACGGTCACCGTCACCGGCCCCGCTCCCGGCATCCTCGGGACCTGGGGCAGCTGGGAGCTGCGCGCCGACGCCTCGGCCGAGATCGAGGGGGCCGGTGCGGCCGGTGGCTGAGCCCGTGGCGCGAGGCGGCCCGGGCCGGGGCGACGGCTGCCGACACGGCGACGGTGACCGGGGGAGCGGCACCGTGCACGCGCTGACGCTCACCCTGGTGCTGGGCGTGCTGCTGCTGACCGTGCTGCTGCTCGCCCAGGCGGGGATCGCGACCCACCGTGCCGGCAAGGCCGCCGATCTCGCGGCGCTCGCCGCCGCAGACACCGCCCGGGGCCTCGTGGCCGGCGACCCGTGCGGCACCGCCGAGCGCGTGGCCCGGGGCAACGGGGCGCGGCTCGAACGGTGCGAGCTCGTGGAACCGGAGCGCGTCGTCGTCGACGTGCGCACCACCGTGGCCCTCGACGGGCCCCTCGCCCGCTTCGGGCCCGCCCGCGGCGTGTCCCGGGCCGGGCCGCCGGAGGCCGCCGGTGTTCCCTGAGGCATCAGGGGCGGGGGGCCTCGTGCAGCACGGCGTCGATCAGCCGCACCGCGCCGCCCTTGTCCAGCGGGTTGTTGCGGTTGCCGCACTTGGGCGACTGCACGCAGGACGGGCACCCGTGCTCGCACTCGCACGAGGAGATGGCCTCACGGGTGGCGCCCAGCCACGCGACCGCCGTGGCGTAGCCGCGCTCCGCGAACCCCGCGCCGCCGGGGTGGCCGTCGTAGACGAAGACCGTGGGCAGCTCCGTGTCGGCGTGCAGCGCGGTCGAGAGCCCGCCCACGTCCCAGCGGTCGCACGAGGCCACGAGCGGCAGCAGTCCGATCGCGGCGTGCTCGGCCGCGTGCAGCGCCCCGGGGACGTCGGGCTCCTCGATCCCCGCGCCGGTCAGCACGGGGCCCGGGACGGTGAACCAGACGGACTTCGTGAACAGGTCCCGGGCCCCGAGGTCGAGGGGCTCCTCGCCCAGCACCTCGTTGGAGATCACGGCCTTGCGCTGGAACGAGACCACCTTCGTGGTGACCTGCACCTGGCCGAAGTGGACGGTCACCGGTCCCCACCGCTCCGAGCGCTCCTCGGCGACCACGCTCACCTGCGTGATGTCCCGCGCGGTGGTGTAGAAGTCGGGGTGCGCCCGCGTCACGGCGGCGACCGACCCCGCCTCGTCGAGCTCGTCCACGATGTAGGTCCGGCCCTGGTGCACGTACACGGCCCCGGGGTGGGCCTGGTAGTGGGACTGGGGGGAGTCCATCGTGCCCAGCACCGCGCCGGTGTCCGTCTCGATGATCCGGATCGGTCCGCCGCCGTCCGAGCGCAGCGACACCATCCCCGCCGCGGACTGGGGGTGCGTCCAGAACCAGCCGGCCGGCCGGCGGCGCAGGTGCCCGCTCGCCACGAGCGAGCCGAGCACCTCCGCGGCCGTGGGCCCGAAGCTGTCGATCTCCTCCGCGCGCAGCGGCTGCTCCGCCGCGGCCGCGCACAGGTGCGGGGCCAGCACGTAGGGGTTCGAGGGGTCGAAGACCGTGGCCTCGACGTCCACGTCGAAGATCGCCTCCGGGTGGTTCACGAGGTACGTGTCGAGGGGGTCGTCGCCGGCCACGAAGGCCGCCAGGGCCTCCTGCCCGGCCCGGCCGGCCCGGCCGATCTGCTGGAAGAAGGACGCCCGGGTGCCGGGCCATCCCGCCACGACCACGGCGTCCAGCCCGGCCACGTCGATGCCGAGCTCGAGCGCGGACGTGCTGGCGATCCCCAGCAGCCGCCCGTCCCGCAGCGCCTCCTCGAGCTCCCGGCGCTCCTCGGGGAGGAACCCGGAGCGGTAGGCCGCCACCCGGTGGGCCAGCGAGGGGTCGACCTCCTCCAGCTGGCGGTGGGCGATCTGGGCGATCGTCTCCGCGCCGCGGCGGGACTTGATGAACGCGATGGTGCGGACCTGGCGGAGCACCAGGTCCGTGAGCATGTCGGCGGTCTCGGCCAGGGCCGTGCGGCGCACGGGGGCGTCGTTCTCGCCGCCACCGTCCGTCTGCTCCGGCTCCCAGAGCACCACCGTGACCGGCCCGTGCGGGGAGAAGTCCGTGGTCACCGGCGTCACCTCCGCCTCGGGGACGCCGACGAGGCGGGCGAAGGAGGAGTGCGGCTCGAAGGAGGTCGCGGACGCCCCGATGAAGACGGGATCCGCACCGTAGAGACGGCAGATCCGGCGCAGCCGCCGCATGAGGTTGGCCACGTGCGAGCCGAAGACGCCCCGGTAGGAGTGGGCCTCGTCCACCACGACGTACTTCAGGCGGCGGAAGAAGCGGGACCACCGTGCGTGGTTGGGCAGCACCCCGTAGTGCAGCATGTCCGGGTTGCACAGCACCACGTCGGCGTGGTCCCGGACCCACCGGCGCTCCGCGGGGTCGGTGTCTCCGTCGTAGGTGGCGGCGCGCAGGGTCGGCAGGCCGAGCGCGTCCAGGCCCTTGAGCTGGTCGGCGGCGAGGGCCTTGGTGGGGGAGAGATAGAGGGCCGTGGCCTCGTCCGGGTGATGGATCATGCCCGGGTTCGCCAGCGCCGCGAGCCGGCCACGGTGCACGGCGTCGGCCACGGGCGCCTGGTAGGCCAGGGACTTCCCCGACGCGGTCCCCGTGGCGACTACCACGTGCCGGGGGGCCAGCACCGCCTGGACCTGGTGCAGGTACGGCGCGTGCACGCCGAGCCGCTCGTAGGCCGCGACCACGTCCGGGTGCAGGTGCTCGGGCCACGGCGCCGTCACGGCGTCCCGGTCGGGGATCTCCCGGACGTGCCGCACCTGCTCCGGCGCGTCGCCGCGGCCGAGCAGGGGGATCAGGGAGTCGTGGTCGGAGGACGGCACCGGTTCATTGTGCCACCGCGGCCCCGGCGCCCCCACCCGCGGAGGGAGCGCCGGGACGGCGGGGCACGCCGGCCGCGGACGGGGCCGGACCGGTGTGCCGGCCCGGCACACCGACCCTGCTCCTCAGTCCGGTCCTGCCGTGTCAGCTCTGTCCCGCGGCGCCCCGGACCCGCCGGTGCACGCGCGCCTCCCAGGGGGCCAGGACGGTGACGTCCGCAGGGCCGCCGGACAGGTTGCCGAGCAGCACCTCCGTGCCGGCCCAGGCGGCGGCGTCCCGCAGGTCGACACCCACCTCCTCACCCGAGACGTTGCACACCACCAGCAGCTCCACCTCGCCGAGCCGCCGGGTGAAGGCGTAGACCTGTTCGTGGTGGGGGACCAGCATGGTGAAGTCGCCCAGGGCGACGACGGGCTCGGTGTGCCGCAGCGCGATGAGGCGGCGGTAGTGGTGGAACACCGAGTGCTCGTCGGCCCGGGCGGCCTCGGCGTTGACCACCTCGTGGTTCGGGTTGACCGCGATCCACGCGGTGCCGGTGGTGAACCCGGCGTTCTCTCCGCCGGTCCACTGGACCGGGGTGCGGGCGTTGTCCCGCCCGGTCCAGCGCAGCCCCTCGAGCACGGTGGCGGGCTCGGCGCCGGCGGCCACGGCGTGGCGGTAGTGGTTGACCGACTCGATGTCGCGGAAGTCCTCGATCGTCTCGAACGGGGCGTTGGTCATGCCCAGCTCCTCGCCCTGGTACACGTACGGGGTGCCGCGGTGCAGGTGCAGCAGAGTGGCCAGGCACGTGGCCGAGGCCACCCGGTGGGCGGGGGAGTCGTCTCCGAAGCGCGAGACCGCCCGGGGCTGGTCGTGGTTGTTCCAGTACAGGGAGTTCCAGCCGACCTCCTCCAGGCCCTCCTGCCAGCGGCCCAGCGAGGCCTTCAGATCGGTCAGCCGCAGCGGCTTCGGGTCGAACTTCCCCCCGGGGCCGTGGTCGAGGCCCACGTGCTCGAACTGGAAGACCATGTCCACCTCGGCCCGGGCCGGATCGGTGAACAGCACCGCCTCCTCCACGGTCACCCCCGGCATCTCGCCCACCGTGATGAGCTCGGCGTCCCGGCCGGCGAAGACCTCGCGGTGCATCTCCTGGAGGAACTCGTGGATCCGGGGACCGCAGAGGTAGGACGCCGACCCGTCGCCCCAGGGCGTCCCGTCCACCGGCGGCCCGTCGTGCAGGTGGCCGTCTCCGGCGACGTCCTTGCTGATCATGTTGATGACGTCCATGCGGAAGCCGTCCACCCCGCGGTCCAGCCACCAGCGCATCATCGCGTACACCGCCTGGCGCACCTCGGGGTTCTCCCAGTTGAGGTCCGGCTGCTTGCGGGAGAACAGGTGCAGGTAGTACTCGCCCGAGGCCTCGTCGAGCTCCCAGGTCGAGCCGGAGAAGAAGCTCTGCCAGTTCGTGGGCTCCGCGCCCGGGGCGCCGGGCTCCATGCCCTTGCGCGGGGCCCGCCACCAGTACCAGTCCCGTTTCGGGGAGTCCGGGGAGGAGCGGGACTCCACGAACCAGGGGTGCTCGTCGGAGGTGTGGTTGACCACGAGGTCCATCACCAGCTTCATGCCGCGTCCGTGCACCGCGGCGAGCAGCTCGTCGAACTGCTCGAGGGTGCCGAAGGCCGGGTCGATGTCCTGGTAGTCGCTGATGTCGTAGCCGTTGTCGTCCTGCGGGGACCGGTAGACGGGGGAGAGCCAGAGCACGTCCACGCCCAGGTCCTGCAGGTGGTCCAGGTGGGCGATGATGCCGCCGAGGTCGCCGATCCCGTCGCCGTCGGAGTCGGCGAAGGACCGGGGATAGATCTGGTAGACGACCGCGTCGGTCCACCACGCGGGGGCGTCCCCGGTGCCGCTGCCGGTGCCGGAGCGCTGGGCGGTGGTGTGCTGCTGCTGGTGCTCGGTGCTCATTCGACTGCTCCTCGGGTGACTCCGCGGACGACCGGCCCACGGCAGGCGACGGCACGCCGGGATGGCAGTGTCGTCGCCCAGGTGCGGCCCGTCTCGATACCCGACCAGTCTGCGTGACGGGCGCACTGTGGTGACATCGCTGACGTGGATATAATCAACACCATTACACATAAATTGTGTTCAATTGAACATCATGCGGGTGGTGCGGGTCCACATGCCCCGAGCCACCGGCCCGCACGGGCCGCTCGACCACTCAGGAGAACCGATGACCGAGATGCTCCCGGACCGCCGGCGGCGGGAGATCCTCGACCGCGTGCGCGCGGCCGGTGCCGTGCGGGTCGCCGACCTGGTCGCCGAGCTGGGCGTGTCCGACATGACGGTGCGCCGGGACCTGGACCGGCTGGCCCGGGACGGGGAGCTGCAGAAGGTGCACGGCGGGGCGAGGCTGCCGGTGGGGTCCTCCGCCGCCGAGCCCGGCTTTCCGCACAAGTCGGAGTTGCAGCTTCCGGAGAAGGCGGCGATCGCCGCGGCGGCCGAGGCCATGGTGGAGCCGGGGATGTCCGTCTCCCTGAACTCCGGGACCACCACCTTCGCGCTGGCCCGCGCCCTGCGCCGCGTCTCCGGCATCACGGTGGTGACGAACTCCCCCCGCATCGCCGACGTGCTCCAGGACGCGCCGGCCGCGGGCCAGACCGTGGTCCTCACCGGCGGCGTCCGCACCCCGTCCGACGCCCTGGTGGGCCCGCTGGCCACGGCCGCCCTGCGCACCCTGCACGTGGACGTGTGCTTCCTGGGCGTCCACGGGATCAGCGAACGGCACGGACTGACCACCCCGAACATGATGGAGGCCGAGATCAACCGCCTCTTCCTGGAACGCTGCGACCGCAGCGTGGTGCTGGCCGACTCCACCAAGTGGGGCCTGTCCGGCCTGTATCGCATCGCCGGTCTCGACGAGGTCGACTCCGTCGTGAGCGACGACGGCCTGGGCGCGGCGGACCGCGAGACCTTGAGCCGACACATCCCCGATCTGCGACTGGAGCCCGTCCGATGACATCGCCGCTGCCCACCGACCGTGCCGGGGCCATCGCGCACCGGACCCACCACCTCGCCGACGGACGGGAGGCCGTGTTCTTCGGCGACCGCGGCACCCCGCCCGTGGAGCACGTCGTGGACCGCCGGCCCCTGGACGCCCGCTCCGGTGGTGGGGAGGTGCGCTTCGACCGGCTGACGGGGGAGTGGGTGGCGGTGGCCGCCCACCGGCAGGCGCGCACCTACCTGCCCCCGGCCGACCAGTGCCCGCTGTGCCCGAGCGTGGGCGGACGGGAGTCGGAGATCCCCACGGAGGACTTCGACGTCGTCGTCTTCGAGAACCGCTTCCCCTCGCTGGGCCCGGCGCTGGCCGAGCTGCCGGACCCGCAGCAGGTGGGGGAGCGCTCCCTGTGGGGCGCCCCGTCACCGGCGGTGGGCCGGTGCGAGGTGGTGGTGTTCACCCCGGAGCACCAGGGCTCCTTCGCGTCCCTGCCCGCCGAGCGGGCACGCACCGTGGTGGAGGCCTGGGCCCAGCGCACCGAGGTGCTGTCGCGGATGGCAGGGATCCGGCACGTCTTCCCGTTCGAGAACCGGGGGGAGCAGATCGGCGTGACGCTGCACCACCCGCACGGGCAGATCTACGCCTATCCCTACCCCGCTCCGCACGCGGCGCGGCTCGCGGCTCGCTCGAGGGCGCACCTCGAGGGCACGGGACGGGCGCTGATGGGTGAGGTCCTGGCCGACGAGACCGCCTCCGGGGACCGCATGGTGATCACGGGCGAGCACTTCTCGGCCTACGTCCCCTACGCCGCGCGCTGGCCGCTCGAGGTCCACCTGGTCCCGCACCGTCAGGTCCCGGACCTGGCCGCCCTCACCGGAGTGGAGCGGGACGAGCTGGCCGTGGTGTACCAGGACCTGGTCCAGCGCGTGGACCGGCTCTACGCCACGCCGACGCCCTACATCGCCGCCTGGCACCAGACCCCCGTGAGTGCGGCGGACCGCGAGGCCGGCCGGCTGCACCTGCAGCTGACCAGCCCGCGGCGCGCGGAGGACAAGCTGAAGTTCCTGGCCGGCTCCGAGGCCGCCATGGGGGCGTTCATCAACGACGTCACCGCCGAGCAGACCGCCGCACGCCTGAGGGAGGCCGCCCGATGACCCACCAGCAGAGCGCTCAGCAGGCAGGGCACGACGACGACACCCGGGCCGAGGAGCTCTCCCGCCGGTTCGCCGAGGTCTACGGACACGCCCCGGACGGGGTGTGGCGGGCCCCGGGGCGGGTGAACCTCATCGGGGAGCACACCGACTACAACGACGGCTTCGTGCTGCCCTTCGCCATCGACCGTGCGGCGATGGTCGCGGTCCGGCTGCGCCGGGCGGACGCGGCGGGACACGACGGGGACGCGGCAGCTGCCGGGCACGACGTCGTCGACCTGGCCTCCACCTGGGCCCCGGACGACTCGGGCCCCGCGCGGGCCCGGTTCCGGATCTCCGACCTGGTGCCGGGAGCGGTGTCCGGGTGGGGAGCCTATCCGGCGGGCGTGGTGCACGTGCTGGCCGGCCTCGACGGGGTGGAGGTGCCGGGGTTCGAGCTGCTGCTGGACTCGACCGTCCCCGTGGGGGCGGGCCTGTCCTCCTCCCACGCCGTGGAGGTCGCCACGATCGTGGCGCTCGACGACCTGCTCGACCTGGACCTGGACCGGCCGGCCATGGCGAGGCTGACCCAGCAGGCGGAGAACGACTTCGTCGGCGCACCCACCGGCATCATGGACCAGTCGGCCTCGCTGATGGGCCGGAGCGGGGCGGCGCTGTTCCTGGACTGCCGGACCCTGGAGTCCGAACTCGTGCCCCTCCCGGTGGCCCAGCACGGGCTGACGGTGCTGGTGGTCGACACGGGTGTCGCCCACTCCCACGCCGACGGCGGCTACGGCGCCCGGCGCGCCTCCTGTGAGCGCGGGGCCGTCGCCCTCGGGGCGGCCTCTCTGCGCGACGTCCCGGAGCAGGCCGACCTCACGGCACTGGACGACGAGACCGCCCGCCGGGTCCGGCACGTCCTCGGCGAGAACCGCCGGGTCCTGGAGACCGTCGAACGGCTGCGGGCCGGGGACGTCCGGGGCATCGGTGAGCTGCTGGTCGCCTCCCACGTCTCGCTGCGGGACGACTACGAGGTCTCGTGCCCCGAGCTCGACCTCGCCGTCGGCGCGGCCCTGGCCGCCGGGGCGGTCGGGGCGCGGATGACCGGCGGCGGCTTCGGCGGCTCCGCGATCGCGCTCGTGCCCGCGGGGCAGGCGGAACAGGTCCGGACCGCCGTCGCGGAGGCCTTCGCGAGCGCGGGACACCGGGCGCCTGAGGTCTTCGTCGTGGTCCCGGGAGAGGGCGCCGGCCGGGTGCGCTGAGGCGCTCGGCTCCGGCAGGAGGAGACCGCCGGCGCTGCGGAGGTGCTCCCCGTGCCCGGCCCGCAAGGGTCCGGTTCCGACGTCATCACCGTCCGCGCTCTTGACGCGCCCTGTGATCTGGATCATCCTGGTGTTCAAGATACAAAAACGATTGCCATGATGTGGCAATGACGGTGTCGGTCAGTGGCTTCTCGATCCTGTCCACCGGCCGCCGCCGCTCTCTCCCGCTCCGCCCACGTCCCGTGCTCCCCGCCGTCCGGGGGCACTCAGCGAAGGACCTCCCATGAACTCCTCTCCTCCACCGGCCGGTACGGTCGCGACCCACCACGGCAAGACCCCGAAGAAGGCGGCCCTGGCCAGCTGGATCGGCTCCGCGCTGGAGTACTACGACTTCGCCGTCTACGGCACGGCCGCCGCTCTGGTGCTCAACCACCTGTTCTTCCCGGCGGACACGTCCCCCGGGGTGGCGATCCTGCTGTCGATGGGCACCGTGGGCGTCGCCTATGTCGTCCGGCCCCTGGGGGCCCTGATCATGGGTCCCCTCGGTGATCGCTTCGGACGCAAGTTCGTGCTGATGCTGACCCTGTTCATGATGGGTGCCGGCACGTTCGCCGTCGGCTGCCTGCCGACCTACGACCAGGCCGGTCTGCTGGCCCCCGCCCTGCTCGTGACCTGCCGTGTCATCCAGGGACTGTCGGCCTCCGGCGAGCAGGCCAGCGCGATCTCGGTCTCCCTGGAGCACTCCGAGGAGGAGCGGCGGGCTTTCACCACGAGCTGGACGCTGCAGGGCACCCAGTTCGGCACCCTGCTCGCCACCGCCGTCTTCATCCCCTTCACGCTCGTGCTCACCGAGGAGCAGCTGTTCAGCTGGGGCTGGCGGGTCCCGTTCTGGCTCTCCGCCGTCGTGGTGGTCGTGGCCTATCTCATCCGCCGCCACCTGGAGGAGCCGCCCGCCTTCGAGCAGGCCAGGGCCGTGCTGCCCGGCGAGAAGCCGGCCACCCCGCTGGCCCTGATGGTCAAGTACCACAAGACCGCGGTGCTGCGCGTGGCCGCGGCCGCGATGATCAACACCGTCAACGTGGTCTTCCTGGTGTGGTCGCTGTCCTTCGCCACCTCCGTGGTGGGCCTCGACCGTTCGACCATGCTGTGGGTCTCCGTCCTGGCCAACGCCGTGGCCCTGCTCATGATCCCCGTGGCGGCCACGGTCGCCGACCGGGTCGGGCGCAAGCCGGTGTTCATCACCGGGGCGGTCGGCGCGGCGGCCATGATGTACCCCTATCTGGCTGCCGTGCACGCCGGGAACTGGGCGCTGATCTTCCTGTTGGGCGCGATCATGTCCGGCTTCTTCTACTCCATGGCCAACGGCATCTGGCCCTCCTTCTACGCGGAGATGTTCCCCACCCGGGTGCGCGTGACGGGGCTGGCCCTGGGCACCCAGATCGGCTTCGCGGTCTCCGGCGGCTTCGCCCCGGTCCTGGCCAGCTCCCTGGCCGGGGCCGAGGGGGACAACTGGCTGGGTGTGGCCGGGTTCGTCACCGGTGCCTGCCTGATCGCCGTGCTCGCCGCCCTGACGGCCCAGGAGACCAAGGACAGGACCCTGGGCCAGATCGACGACCTGCACACCACCCGCACCGAGGCGGTCGAGCTCGACAGGCTGCAGGGGGCGGACACGACCGCCGATCGCTGAGCGCTCAGGGGGCGCGGACGAGCGCAGACGAGGGCGGACGCCCCGGTCACCGCGACCGGGGCGTCCGCCCGTCCCCGACCCCTCCGGTCACGAACATGACACGGGTCACGTCCGCGAAGGCCGCGTGCCAGAATGACCGCATGAGCAACCCCATGAACATCTCCGGGCACAACCCCGACAAGGAGGCCCGGGCGCACCGGCCCCCGGTCACGGAGCTGTCCCCGGAGCAGGGCTGGGAGCACCTCTACAGCGCGCGCTTCGGCCGGATCGCCACCATGGACGGCGACGAGATCGAGATCACCCCCATCAACCTCGTGGCCGACGACGAGAAGATCTGCTTCCGCACGGCCAAGGGCACCAAGCTGCTGCACCTGGTGCTCAACGAGCACGTCGCCGTGCAGGTCGACCAAGCGCAGGGCGGGGAGGCGTGGTCCGTGATCGTGCGCGGCGCGGCCCGCCAGCTGACCGACCCGGAGGAGACCGCCCGGGTGGACGAGCTGCCGCTGCGGCCGTGGGTCGAGACCACCAAGCTCGAGTACGTCGAGGTGGTCCCCACGAAGGTCACCGGCCGCGTGTTCCACCTGGGCCACTGACCCGGCGCCCCGCACCGGGGCCCGGCCCGGCGGCCGGCGCGGCGCCGGAGGCCCCGCCGCACTTGTAGCCTGGACCCGTGGCACAGCACCGGATCGTCCTGCACTACGTCTTCACCCCGCTCCCCGACCCCACGGCCGTGATGCTCTGGCAGCGCGCCCTGTGCGAGGGCCTGGGGCTGCGCGGGCGGATCATCGTCTCCCCGCACGGGCTCAACGCCACCGTGGGCGGTGAGGTCGGGGCGCTCAAGCAGTACACCCGGACCACCCGCTCCCATCCCGGGTTCCGGGACACCGTGTTCAAGTGGTCGGACGGCTCGGCCGAGGACTTCCCACGGCTGTCGGTCAAGGTCCGGGACGAGCTCGTGTCCTTCGGCGCGCCCGGGGAGCTCGAGGTCGACGAGCACGGCGTCGTCGGCGGCGGCACCCGACTGGCCCCCGCCGCGGTGGACGAGCTCGTGGCCCGCCGCGGCGAGGACGTCGTGTTCTTCGACGGCCGCAACGCCCACGAGGCCCGGATCGGGCGCTTCCGCGGGGCCGTGGTCCCGGACGTGGCGCGCACCCGCGACTTCGTGGCCGAGCTGGACTCCGGGAAGTACGACCACCTCAAGACCCGGCCCGTGGTCACCTACTGCACCGGCGGGATCCGCTGCGAGGTGCTCTCCGCGCTGATGCGCAACCGCGGCTTCGAGGAGGTCTACCAGCTCGACGGCGGCATCGCCGAGTACGGCCGCGAGCGCGGGGACCGGGGGCTGTGGGAGGGCTCCCTGTACGTCTTCGACCGGCGCATGCACGTTCGGTTCACCCCGGCCGCGCTCACGATCGGGCGCTGCGACCGGTGCGCCGGCCCCGCGAACCGCTTCGTCAACTGCGCGGACGCCTCCTGCCGCGCCCTCGTCCTCGCGTGCCCGGCCTGCCACGAGGAGCGCCCGCAGCTCACCTGCCCCGCCGGGTGCGGGGCCGCCCCGCGCCCGGCGGTCGACGACGGCGCCCCGGTCGCCTCCCGGCCCGCCCCGGCACCCGTGCCCGTGCCGACGAGCGCCGCATGAGCCCCGCCGCCCCCGGTCCCTCCGGGGGACCGGCCTTCTCCCGGGTCCCGGGGACCCCCGTCTCCGACGACCCGCGGGCGCCGGCCGAGCTGCACGACGCCCTTCGCCGCACGGGCTTCACCCACGACCGCGTGGCGGAGCTGCTGGGAGAGGCGGCCATGGACGCGCTCGCGCGGGACCAGGCGGTGCCCGCCCTGCGGGTGCTCGAGCCGGCCCTCCGCACGCCCGGGCACCCGGACCGGGGTCTCGCCGGGGTCGTCGCCCTCTTCCTGCTCGGCCGCACCGTCCCCGTGCAGACCCTCGAGCCCGCCGCGGTGCGCCCGGAGCAGCTCGTGGGCCTGGGCCTCGCCGTGGAGACGGCGGGCGGGCTGCGCTCCACCGTGGACCTGCGCCCCCACGCCTCCGACGACGGGACGGAGCTGTACGTGGCGAGCGACCTGGGCGAGTCCCAGCGCCCCGGCGTGCTGCGCCGCGACCACGTGCTGGGCATCGGGCAGGCCTCCCTGACGCTGGCCCAGACGACCGACCGCCGCCGGGCGGAGCGGGCGCTGGACCTGGGGACCGGGTGCGGCATCCAGACGTTCCACCTGCTCGCGCACGCGGGGCACGTGACCGCCACCGACGTCTCGGACCGGGCGCTGGGCTTCACCCGGTTCAACCTGCTGCTCAACGCCCAGGCCCTGGGCGTCGACCCCGACCGGCTCGAGGACCGCGTGAGCCTGCGGGCGGGCTCCCTGCTGGAGCCGGTGCGCGGTGAGCAGTTCGACCTCGTGGTGTCCAACCCGCCGTTCGTCATCACCCCGCGCCCCACCGGCGAGACCCCGCAGGACCGCTACACCTACCGGGACGGCGGCCTGCCGGGGGACCGGATCGTGGCCGACCTCGTGCGGGAGCTGCCCGGGGTCATGGCCCCCGGGGCCACCGCCCACCTGCTCGGCAACTGGGAGGTGCCGGCCCCGCCGCCAGGGGACGCGCGGCCGGCCGCCGAGCGCTGGGCGATGCGGCCCGAGCAGTGGGTCCCCGAAGACGTCGACGCGTGGTTCGTCCAGCGCGAGCTGACCGGCCCCGAGGAGTACGCCGAGACGTGGCTGCGGGACGCGGCGGAGTCCCGCGACCTCGACCACTACGAACGCGCGTACCGCGCCTATCTCGACGACTTCGCCGCCCGCGGCGTCGAGGCCGTGGGCTTCGGGATGATCCGCCTCCGCCGCCCGGCCCGCACCCGGCCCGGGGGTGTGCTCCGCCGCTTCGAGCACGTCCCCCACCCGGTCCAGCAGCCTCTCGCCCCCGCCCTCGCGGCCACGTGGGAACGGGCCGACTGGCTCGCGGCGCACCCGCAGGACTGGACGGAGGCCCGGCTCGTGGCCGCCGAGGACGTCACCGAGGAGCGCCACCAGCGCCCCGGCGCGGAGCACCCCGGGGTGATCCTGCTCCGGCAGGGGGCCGGGCTGCGCCGGACCGTGGTGCTCTCGAGCGAGGCCGCGGGCTTCGCCGGGGCCTGCGACGGCGAGCTGAGCGCCCGGCAGATCCTCGGGGCGCTCGCCGCCCTGCTGGACTGGGCGGGCGACGAGCGGCAGCGACTGACCGAGGAGGTCCGCCACCTCGTGCTCGACGGCTTCCTCGTGCCCCAGGAGCCGGTGCAGCCCCCCGCCTGAGCAGCGTTGTGGGCGGATGAGCAGGCGACGCCGCGGCGGTGGGGGTGGAAGGATGGAGGCATGAGCATCGGAGAGAACCTGAACCCCATCAAGACCCTCGACAAGGACACCGTCTGGCAGCTCCTCGAGCAGCACCCCTTCGGCCGGCTGGCCGTCGAGGCCGCCGGTCTCGTGGACATCTTCCCGGTGAACTACGTGGTGCACCACCGCAAGCTGTACTTCCGCACGGCCCAGGGATCCAAGCTCTCGAGCCTCATCGTCAACGACCAGGTGGCGTTCGAGATCGACGAGGTCTCGGAAGACCACGTCGTGCGCTCCGTGGTGGTACACGGCAAGGCCCGCCGGCTCGAGACGCGCGCCGAGATCGACGCCGCGGAGGAGCTGCCGCTCAAGCCCTGGGCGCCCACGCTGAAGTACAACTTCGTGGTCATCGACGTGGAGCACGCCACGGGCCGCGAGTTCACGATCGGCGACGAGCCCGAGCGCTACCCCTCCTGAGCCCGGTCCGGGCCGCGCAGCCGCGCCCGCGCCGGGCGGCCCGGGCGACCCGCCGGGGGACGCCGACGTCCCCCGGGTCCCCGGCGCGCGGGGGTTGACGGCGGTGACGCGTTATGGTGGAGCGCAACGGCGGGCCGACACCCGCCCGTTCGACCCGACGTCCAGCAGCGCCGCGGCCCGCGGCACCGCGGACCGCAGCAAGGAGTACCGTGCCAACGAAGGCCACCCCGAGCCCGGGAACGGGCAAGAGCCTCCTCATCGTGGAGTCCCCCTCCAAGGTCAAGACCATCGCCGGGTACCTCGGCGACGCCTACGAGGTCGAGTCCTCGATGGGGCACATCCGCGACCTCCCGCAGCCCTCGGAGCTGCCGGCGGAGCTCAAGAAGGGGCCCTACGGCAAGTTCGCGGTGGACGTGGAGCACGGCTTCGAGCCGTACTACGTGGTCAACCCGGACAAGAAGAAGAAGGTCACCGAGCTCCGGCGCAAGCTCAAGGACGCGGACGCCCTCTACCTCGCCACCGACGGCGACCGCGAGGGGGAGGCCATCGCGTGGCACCTCCTGGAGGTGCTCAAGCCCAAGATCCCCGTCTACCGGCTGACCTTCTCCGAGATCACCCGGGAGGCCATCGAGCGGGCCTTCGGCGAGCTGCGCGAGCTCGACCAGGACCTGGTCGACGCGCAGGAGACCCGGCGCATCCTGGACCGGCTCTACGGCTACGAGATCTCCCCGGTGCTGTGGCGCAAGATCGCCTCGGGCCTGTCCGCCGGACGCGTGCAGTCCGTGGCCACCCGCCTCGTCGTGGAGCGGGAGCGGCAGCGCATGGCGTTCGTGCCCGCCGACTACTGGGACCTCAGCGGGACCTTCGCCCGCACCGACGGTGAGGACGCCGGTGCCGCCTTCAGCGCCCGGCTCTCCTCCGTGGACGGCAAGCGGGTGGCCGGGGGGCGCGACTTCGGCGACGACGGCGTGCTCAAGGGTGCCGCAGGCAAGCTCGCGCACCTGGACGAGCAGGCCGCCCGCGAGCTGGCCGCCGGCCTCGAGGACGCGGCGTTCACGGTCCGGTCGCTGGAGACCAAGCCGTACACCCGCCGCCCGGCCGCCCCGTTCACCACGTCCACGCTGCAGCAGGAAGCGGCGCGCAAGCTGCGCTTCACCTCCCGCACCACCATGCAGGTGGCGCAGAAGCTGTACGAGAACGGCTACATCACCTACATGCGCACGGACTCCGTCGCGCTGTCCGACCAGGCGGTCACGGCCGCCCGGCGCCAGGCCACGGAGCTCTACGGCGCCGACTTCGTGCCCGGCTCCCCGCGGCTCTACAGCTCCAAGTCGAAGAACGCGCAGGAGGCGCACGAGGCCGTGCGCCCGGCCGGGGACTCCTTCCGCACCCCGAACCAGGTCCGCGGCGAGCTCTCCGCGGACGCGTACCGGCTCTACGAGCTGATCTGGAAGCGCACCGTGGCCTCGCAGATGGCCGACGCCAAGGGGTCGACGGCGACCGTGCGGCTCGGGGCGACGTCGTCCGCCGGGCGGGACGCCGAGTTCTCCGCGTCCGGCACCGTCATCACGTTCCGCGGTTTCCTGGCCGCCTACGAGGAGGGCCGGGACGAGGAGCCCGCCGACGGCAAGGACGGCGACAAGCGGCTCCCGCGGATGGCGGAGGGCGACCGGCTGGACGCCACCGACGTCGAGGCCGACGGGCACCGCACCTCGCCGCCCCCGCGCTACACCGAGGCGTCCCTCGTCAAGGTGCTCGACGAGCTCGGCATCGGCCGGCCCTCGACCTACGCGGCGACCATCTCCACGATCATGGACCGCGGCTACGTCCGGGTCCGGGGCTCGGCACTGATCCCCTCGTGGACGGCGTTCTCCGTGGTGCGCCTGCTCGAGGAGCACTTCTCCGACTACGTGGACTACGACTTCACGGCCGAGATGGAGGAGGGCCTGGACCGCATCGCCCGCGGCGAGGAGGACAGCACCGACTGGCTGCAGGACTTCTACTTCGGCTCGCAGGGCCACGAGAACGGGCTCAAGCCCATCGTGGACGACCTCGGCGAGATCGACGCCCGCGCCGTGAACTCCATCCCCGTGACCGAGGACATCACCCTGCGGGTCGGCAAGTTCGGCCCCTACCTGGAGGTGGTCGGCGCCGTGGACCCGGAGACCGGGGAGATCACGGACCCTATCCGGGCGAACGTGCCCGAGGACCTCGCCCCCGACGAGCTCACGCCCGACAAGGCCCGCGAGCTCATCGAGACGGGCAAGGCGGACGGCCGGGAGCTCGGCCGCGACCCGGGGACCGGGCGCGCCATCGTGGCCAAGGACGGCCGCTACGGGCCCTACGTCACCGAGGTGATCCCCGAGCCCACCGCCGAGGAGCTCGCGGCCCAGCCCGTCGAGTACTACAAGAACGGCAAGCCCAAGCCCCCGAAGAAGCCGGTCAAGGAGAAGCCCCGCACGGGGTCCCTGCTCTCCTCGATGACCCTGCAGGACGTGACCCTCGAGGACGCGCTCAAGATCCTGTCCCTGCCGCGCACGCTGGGCACGGACGCCGAGGGCAACGAGATCACGGTGCAGAACGGCCGTTTCGGGCCCTACCTCAAGAAGGGGAGCGACTCGCGCTCGCTGCAGTCCGAGGAGCAGCTGTTCACGGTCACCCTCGACGAGGCCCTGAAGATCTACGCCCAGCCCAAGCAGCGCGGCCGCGGCACCGCCAAGCCGCCGCTCGCGGACCTCGGCGCCGACCAGATCACGGAACGGCCCATGGTGATCAAGGACGGGCGCTTCGGCCCGTACATCACCGACGGGGAGACCAACGTGACGGTCCCGCGCGGCGAGACCGTGGAGCAGATCACGCCGGCGCGCGCCAGCCAGCTGCTCGCGGAGAAGCGCGCCCAGGGCCCCGCCCCGAAGAAGACGGCCCGGTCGACGGCCAAGGCGACGACGGCCAAGAGCAGCACGACGAAGAAGAGCACGGCCAAGAAGCCCGCGGCGGCCAAGCCCGCCCGCGCCGGGTCCAAGGGCTGATCCGCTCCGCACGCGCGGGACGGACACGGAACTCGAAGGAGCACCACGGCATGCGTCTCGGAGTCCTCGACGTGGGGTCGAACACCGTTCACCTCCTCCTGCTGGACGTCTACCCGGGCTCCCGGCCCGAGCCGTACGCGTCCCACAAGCTCGCCCTGCGGCTGGTGCAGTACCTCGACGCGGACGGCAACATCTCCGACGCCGGCCGGGACGCCCTCACCGCGTTCGTGCTCGAGGCCCGGGACTTCGCCGTGGACAACCGGGCCGAGGACTTCCTGGCGTTCGCGACCTCCGCGATCCGCGAGGCCGGCAACGGGGCGGACGTGCTGGACCACGTGCAGTCCCGCTCCGGCGTCACCCTCACGGAGCTGGCCGGGGACCAGGAGGCGGCCGTGACGTTCTTCGCGGTGCGCCGCTGGTTCGGCTGGGGCGCGGGGACCGTCCTCGACCTCGACATCGGCGGCGGGTCCTTCGAGATGGCCCTGGGCGACAACGCGCTGCCCACCGCGGCGACCTCGGTGCCGCTCGGCGCGGGGCGGCTCACGCGCACCTTCATCGCCGGGGACGTCGCCACTCCGAAGGAGATGAAGGCGCTGCGCAAGCACGTGCGCCAGGAGCTCAAGCCCGCCGTCGAGAAGGTCCGCGCGGCGGGGGAGCCCACCTGCGTGACGGGCACCTCCAAGACCTTCCGCTCCCTCGCGCGGATCTGCGGGGCCGCACCGTACGCGATGGGCCCGTACGTGCCCCGCACCCTCCACCTCGAGGACCTCCGGCTGTGGACCCGCCGGATGGAGGCCATGTCCCCGGACGAGCGCGCCGAGCTGCCGGGAGTCTCCCCCACCAGGGCCCGGCAGATCCTGGCCGGGGCCGTGGTGGCCGAGTCGGCCATGGACGCCTACGGCGTCGACTCGATCCGGATCTGCCCGTGGGCGCTGCGCGAGGGGCTGATCCTGCGCCGCCTGGACCAGCTGAGCAGCCACTCCGACGTCCGCACCGTGGACCCCCGGCACCTCGTGGGTGCGGCATGAGCGGGCAGCCGGGCGCCGCCGCGGAGCCGTACCGTCCTCACGTGGCGCTGTCCACGAGCTCCCTGTACCCGCTCGGGGTCCCGGAGACCTTCGAGGCGGCCGTGGAGCTCGGCTACGACAGCGTGGAGGTGCTCGTCACGCACGAGCGGATGAGCCAGCTCACCCACCAGCTGCAGGACCTCGTGCAGCGCCACCAGCTCCCCATCTCGACCATCCACGCCCCCACCCTGCTGCTGACCCAGCAGGTCTGGGGCAAGTCGTGGACCAAGATCCAGATGGCGGCCGCACTCACCGAGCAGGTGGGCGCGGACGTCGTCGTGGTCCACCCCCCCTTCCGGTGGCAGCGCCGGTACGCCGCGAACTTCGTGGAGGGCGTGCGGGTGGTCTCCCGGGCCACGGGCGTGAAGATCTCCGTGGAGAACATGTACCCCTGGCGGGTCCGCGGCCGCGACACCGTGGTCTACGCCCCGCACTACAGCCCGCTCGGTCTGGACTACGACTGGGTGACGTGGGACTTCTCCCACGCCGCGACCGCCCGGATGGACTCCCTGGCCGCGATCCAGGAGCTGGGCCCCCGGCTGGGCCACGTGCATCTCACCGACGGGTCGGGGGAGACCACGGCGGACGAGCACCTGCTGCCTGGCCACGGCGTGCAGCCGGTGGCCGAGTCCCTCGAGTTCCTCGCCTCCACCCGGTGGGAGGGCATCATCGGGGTCGAGGTCTCGACCCGGCGCTCGAAGAACGCCGAGGAGCGCACGCAGTGGCTCGCGGAGTCCCTCGAGTTCGCCCGCCGGCACACGAGCCTGTCCGACGGCGCCCAGGGCACCGACGGCACGGAGAGCGCTGAGGGCACCGAGGGCTGACGGCCGCGGGCACCCGGCCTCCCGGGCCGCGCCCACCCGCTCCGTCCGACCGATCCACTCGCACCGATGCCCCCGCCGACCCCGTTCCATCGATCCGTTCCACCGATCCGTTCCACCGATCCGTTCCACCGACGAGAGGACCTCACCGACCATGACCCCTGTGCTCGCCTTCCTGGGCTGCGGCTCCATGAACGGATCCATCCTGCGGGGGGTGCTGGCCTCCGGCGTGCCCGTCGACCAGGTCCGGGCCACCGTCCGCTCCGAGGAGAGCGCGCGCCGGCTCGAGGACGGGACGGGCGTGCGGCCCTACGTCACCGGGGACGATCCCGAGGCCAACCGGCGGGCCGCCCGCGAGGCGGACGTCGTGCTGCTCGGCGTGAAGCCCGTCGGCATCCTCGACCTCGCCCGCGAGATCGCCCCCGCCCTGCGCCCCGGCACGGTCGTGGCGTCGGTGGCGGCGGGGATCTCCGTCGGCGCCCTCGAGCGCGCCCTCCCCGCCGGCCAGCCGGTGGTGCGCACGATGCCGAACACGCCCTCCAGCGTGGGGCGCGGGGTCGTCTCGGTCACCCCGGGAACCGCCACCACCCCCGAGCAGACGGAGACCGTGCGCCGGGTGCTCGAGGCCGTGGGCACCGTGGTCGAGGTCCCCGAGGAGCAGGTGGACGCCGTGACCGGCGTCTCGGGCTCCGGACCTGCCTACGTGTTCCTGCTGGCCGAGGCCATGCAGCAGGCGGGGGAGCGGATGGGGCTGCCGGCGGACGTCGCGAGGGTCCTCGCGAAGGAGACCGTCTCCGGCGCCGGGGAGCTGCTGCGCCCGGCGCAGGCCGACCCCGCGGCCCTGCGCAAGGCCGTCACCAGTCCCAAGGGCACCACGGACCGTGCCATCACGACCTTCCAGGACAACGGCTTCGAGGACCTCGTCGCGTCCGCCGCCCGCGCCTCGGCGGACCGCTCGGCGGAGCTCACGCGCGAGTTCAGCGGCGACTGAGCCGCGGCCCGGAGGCCTCTGGGTCAGGGGCGGGCCGCGAAGCGCTCGAGCAGGTCCACGTGCCCCGAGACGATCAGCAGGTCGCGGGACGTGACCTTGGTGTCGGGGCGGGCGTACGTGAAGTCCTCGCCCGGGGACTTCACGCCCACCACGGTCACGCCGTACTTCGAGCGGACGTGGGAGTCCCCCAGCGTGAACCCCTGCACCTCCCGCGGCGGATACATCTTGACGATCGCGAAGTCGTCGTCGAACTCGATGTAGTCCAGCAGCCGGCCCGAGACCAGGTGCGCGGTGCGCCGCCCCGCGTCCGCCTCGGGGAAGATCACGTGGTGCGCCCCGATGCGGGAGAGGATCTTGCCGTGCGAGGGCGTGATGGCCTTCGCCCAGATCCGGCTCACGCCCAGGTCCACGAGGTTCGCCGTGATGAGCACGCTCGACTCGATGGACGTGCCGACACCGACCACGGCCGAGTCGAACTCGGCCGCCCCCAGCTGGCGGAGGGCGTCGATGTCCGTGGCCTCGGCCTCGACCACGTGGGTGAGCTGCCCGGAGAGCTTCTGGACCAGCCCGGCGTCCCGCTCCACGCCCAGGACCTCCCGGCCCTGACGGGCCAGCTGGAGCGCGGTGGCGGTGCCGAAGCGGCCGAGGCCGATCACCAGGACGGGGACGCTGTGGGACGAACGGTCAGCCAATGATCGGCCTTTCCTCGGGGTACTTGTACAGGCGCCGGCGCGAGCGCAGCGCCAGCGCGGCGGCCACGGTGGTCGTGCCGATGCGCCCGATGAGCATGATCAGGACCAGGACGTACTTGCCGGCGGGGGGCAGCTCGCCGGAGAGCCCCACGCTGAGACCGCACGTCGCGTACGCGGAGATCACCTCGAACATGACCCGGTCCAGTGGCTCCTCGGACATCTCGACGAGGATCCCGCAGCCCACCAGGACGACGGTCGCGCCCATCATGATCACGGAGATCGCGATGCGCAGGGCGTCCTCGGGAATGGTCCGGTAGAACGCGATCACGGAGCGATCGCCGCGGGCCTCGGCCAGGATCGCCAGGAAGACGACGGCGAGGGTCGTGACCTTGATGCCGCCGGCCACGGACGCCGGGCCGCCGCCCGCGAACATCAGCGCGTCGGTCATCAGCAGGGTCACCGGTTCCAGGCTGTTCATGTCCACGAGGTTGAACCCCCCGGAGCGGACCATGACGGAGTGGAAGAAGCCCTCGAAGATCTTCTCGTGCACGGGCAGGTCCCGCAGGGTGTCCGGGTTGGACCACTCGAAGGCCAGGAACAGGGCCCACCCCACGAACAGCAGGATCGTGGTGGTCACGATCACCAGCTTCGTGTTGAGGTTCCACCGCGAGAAGCGCAGCCCGGTCTGCCGCAGCACGAGGACCACGGGGAAGCCGAGGGCGCCCAGGAAGACCCCCAGGGCGATCGGCAGCAGGATCAGCACGGCGTCCGTGTACGGGACGAGACCGTCCGAGTGGGGGGTGAACCCGCCGTTGTTGAACGCCGAGACCGCGTAGAACACCCCGTGCCAGAGAGCGGTGAGGAAGGGCTCCCCGTTCACCAGGAAGCCGATCGTCAGCACCGTGGCCAGGATCGCCTCGATCGTGACGGACATCAGCACGATGATCTGCAGGAGCGAGCCCACCTCGCCCAGACGCCCGATGTTCAGCGCCTCCTGGGTGATCAGCCGGGACTTCAGGCCCAGCTTGCGGCCGATGGCCAGGGCCAGGATCGAGGTCATGGTGAGCGTGCCCAGACCACCGATCTGCATCGCGACCAGGATCACGAACTGGCCGAAGAACGACCAGTTGGCCGCCGTCGACACGGTGGTGAGGCCCGTCACGGTGACCGCGGAGGTGGCCGTGAACACGGCGTCCTCGAGCGTCGTCACGACACCGGGAGCCGATGCGACGGGCAGCCACAGCAGGAACGAGAACACGGACACGACCGCGGCGAAGGAGATGACGGCGAGACGGGCGGGGGAGCCCGCCGCGATCCGGTCCACGAGGTCGCGCAGCGAGGTGAGCAGCCAGAAGCGGCCGCGCTCCTCCGGACGGGCCCAGGGCCCGCGCTGCAGGTGGCTCACGGGCTCTCCTCCTGGTGTCCGGACCGCCGGGCCGGGCGGGGGCGGCCGCGGCGGTCGCCGCGGCCGCTGACAGTATCGCACTGCCGGTGGCACGCAGGCGCGACGACACATAGCCGGGGACGGGCGGTCCCCGGAGCACCGTCCGGCGCCCCGGGGTGATCTAATGTCGGTGTGACTCCCGCTACATCCGGGCCCGGTGCCCCGTACCCCACGCGACTGTTCTGGGACCCCGCCCTGCTCGAGTACAACTTCGGGGACCACCACCCCATGCACCCGTCCCGGCTCGAGGCCACCTACCGCCTGGTCCAGGAGTTCGGCCTGGACCGCCGGGACAACGTCACGGTGGAGGTGCCCGAGGTGGCCCCGGACGAGGTGCTCAACCTCGTCCACCCGCAGCACTACGTGGACGCGGTGCGGGCCGTCAGCGCCGACCCCTCCGTGGAGGTCCCCGAGTGCGGGCTCGGCACCGAGGACACCCCGGCCTATCCGGGGGTGCACGAGGCGAGCGCCCGGCTCGTGGGCGGCACCTACCAGGGCGCCGTGGCCGTCCTCGCCGGGGACGCGGTGCACGCGGTGAACTTCGGGGGCGGGATGCACCACGCCCACGCGGAGAAGGCCAGCGGCTTCTGCATCTACAACGACTGCGCCGTGGCGGTCCAGCACCTGCTGGACCAGGGGGTCCGGCGGGTGGCGTACGTGGACGTCGACGGCCACCACGGCGACGGCACCCAGTCGATCTTCTACGACGACCCCCGCGTCCTCACCATCTCGCTGCACGAGACGGGCCTGACCCTGTTCCCGGGCACGGGCTTCGCCAACGAGACCGGCCGGGGGGAGGCCGAGGGGCACGCCGTGAACGTCGCGATGCCCACGGCCTCCGACGACTCCATGTGGCTGCGCGCGTTCGACGCCGTGGTCCCGCCCCTGCTGCGCCAGTTCCGGCCCGAGGTGATCGTGAGCCAGCACGGCTGCGACTCCCACTTCGCCGACGAGCTCACCCACCTGCGCGTCAGCGTCGACGCGCAGCGACAGACCGCCGTCGCCCTGGCCGGGCTGGCCCACGAGCTGTGCGAGGGCCGGTGGATCGCCACGGGCGGGGGCGGGTACAACTGCTACGACGTGGTGCCCCGCTCCTGGACGCACCTGGTCGGCGTCGCCGCGGGCCACCCGATCGACGTGCGCACCGCGGTGCCGCAGCCGTGGCGCGACCACGTCCGCGAGCGCTACGGCGCGGACGCGCCGCGGGTCATGGGCGACGAGGTGGACCTGTGGTGGCGCTCCTGGGAGGTGGGCTTCGACCCGAACGACGAGACGGACCGCACCATCATGGCCACCCGCAAGGAGGTCTTTCCCCCGTGGGGGCTGGACCCGTGGTTCGACTGAGCCCCCTGCCCGCGGGCTCCGACGGCCGTGCCGGCGGTCGCGACGGCGGCCACGCCGGCGGCGCGGACGTGCCGGTGCCGGGAGCCGCGCGGCATCCCGTTTACAGTGATCGAATGGGCAACAACGACGTGTTCGCGGTGATCGCCGACAAGACCCGGCGGGGGATACTCGCCGCGCTCAAGGACGGCGAACGACCCGTGGGGGACCTCGTGGCCGAGCTGGGGGTGTCCCAGCCGACCGTCTCGAAGCATCTGAAGATCCTGCGCGAGGCCGGTATGGTGTCCATGGAGGCACAGGGGCAACGACGTCTCTACGCCGTGCAGCCGGAGCCGCTGGCCGAGGTCACCGCATGGGTCCACGAGGTCGTGGGCGGCGCGGCCCACGAGGCGACCGTCCCGAGGTACCCCCCGGAGGACGCCGCCGGGGCCGACACGGACGGAACCGACAGCGCCGGGACGGACACGGCCGGGAGGGGCCGGGAAGCGACGCCCGGGACGGACGTCGTGGACGCCGCAGCGGCGCTCGTGCCGGAGCCGACCGTCGTCCCCGGCGCGGAGCCGGCCGTCGACCCCGGCCCGGAGCTGCCCGTCGGCGGCACCCCCGCACGCCCGAGCAGGGGCGCGGGGGCTCGTGCGGTGGACATCCTGTCCAGTCTCTCCGGCCTGCGCCGCCGCACCAGGAATCCGCGGCGGTGACCGGCCGGGCCCAACCGATCCGAACGAGGAGCACCATGCACGAGGACCTGTACCCGATCCGCCAGGCCGTACTCGCCCGCAATCCCGGAGAGGTGGAGTTCCACCAGGCCGTGGACGAGGTCTTCGACTCCCTGGGCCCCGTGGTCGCGCGCCACCCCGAGCTGCTCGAGGCCGCCGTGCTCGAGCGGATCTGCGAGCCGGAGCGGCAGATCATCTTCCGTGTCCCCTGGACCGACGACCAGGGCCGCGTGCACATCAACCGCGGCTTCCGCGTGGAGTTCAACTCCGCGCTCGGGCCCTACAAGGGCGGCCTGCGCTTCCACCCCTCCGTGTACCTGGGCATCGTGAAGTTCCTCGGCTTCGAGCAGATCTTCAAGAACGCCCTCACGGGCATGCCCATCGGCGGCGGCAAGGGCGGCTCGGACTTCGACCCGAGCGGGCGCTCCGACGGCGAGATCATGCGCTTCTGCCAGTCCTTCATGACCGAGCTCTACCGCCACATCGGCGAGTACACCGACGTCCCCGCCGGTGACATCGGCGTGGGCGGACGCGAGATCGGCTACCTGTTCGGCCAGTACAAGCGGATCACCAACCGCTACGAGTCCAGCGTGCTCACCGGCAAGGGCCTCAGCTGGGGCGGTTCCCTGGTGCGCACCGAGGCCACGGGCTTCGGCACCGTGATGTTCGCCGAGGAGATGCTGCAGACCCGCGGGCAGTCCTTCGACGGGCAGACCGTGCTGGTCTCCGGCTCGGGCAACGTGGCGACCTTCGCGATCGGCCGGGCGCAGCAGCTCGGGGCCACCGTGGTCACCGCCTCGGACTCCAGCGGCTACGTGGTGGACCCGGACGGCATCGAGCTGGACCTGCTCCGCGAGGTCAAGGAGGTCGAGCGCGGCCGGATCTCCGAGTACGCCGAGCGCCGTGGCGGGCGCGCCCGGTTCATCGCCAAGGGCTCGGTGTGGGACGTCCCGGGCACCGTGGCCCTGCCGTGCGCCACCCAGAACGAGCTGGACGGCTCCCACGCCAAGAAGCTGCTCGGCCACGGCGTGATCGCCGTGGCGGAGGGCGCCAACATGCCCACCACGGGCGAGGCCACCCGCCTGTTCCAGGAGGCGGACGTGCTCTTCGGCCCGGGCAAGGCCGCCAACGCCGGGGGCGTGGCCACCTCCGCGCTGGAGATGCAGCAGAACGCCTCCCGCGACTCGTGGACCTTCGAGTACACGGAGGAGCGGCTCGGTCAGATCATGAAGTCGATCCACGACACCTGCGCCGAGACCGCCGAGGACTACGGCATGCCCGGCAACTACGTGGCCGGCGCGAACATCGCCGGGTTCATGAAGGTGGCCGGCGCCATGATGGCGCAGGGCCTCATCTGATCCCTGCCGGGCCCGGGGGAACCGGGCCCGGCAGGGACTCCCCGTCCGCACTTCCGACACGTCCGGACCCGCGATCGTCCCACGGAGGGCCGCGGTGGTCCTACCCTGGAGACTATGGCAACGCATCGGCAGGTCCTGCAGTGGCTGGAGAACGAGCTGTTCGACGGCCACCTCGTGCTGGGCCAACAACTGCCCTCGGACCGCGACCTCGCGGCCATCCACCGCGTGTCCCGCAACAACATGCGGGAGGCGCTCAAGACCCTCGAGGCCCAGGGCATCGTGCGGCTGTTCGACGGGCCGCGCAAGTCGATCCTGCCCATGCTGGTGCGGGAGCCCGCGGCCTCCGCGGGTCCCGCGCTGCAGCTGCACATGGCCACCTCGGACTACCCCCTGCGGGACATCGTGCAGACCCGGGTGCTGCTCGAGACGTGGGCCCTGGAGCGCTCGGACCCGGAGCACCCGGCCATGGCCGAGCTGCGGGCGCTGCTCGAGCAGATGGCCCGGGACGACCTGTCCCTCAAGGAGTTCCACCACCTCGAGGTGAGCTTCCACATCGCCCTGTGCAAGACCGCCGGCAACTCGGTGGTCTCGGCCCTGATGTCCTCCCTGCGGGACTCGATCTACGAGTACACGATGGCCCTCGTGGGCCACGTGCCCCTGTGGAGCACCACGTCGGAGCGGCTGCGCGCGGAGCACCACGCCATCTACTCCGCCGTGGCGGCCGGTGACCGGCGGCTCGCGTCCCGACTGGTGGCGGAGCACATCGAGTACCAGTACCGCGAGGCCGGTGTCGACCCCGACCAGGAGCAGCGCACCCCCGGCCCTGCGCCGGACGCGCCCGCCGAGCTCAACCCGCCCGGCGGCGCGGCGGAGCCGCCGGACACCGGCCCGGACGCGTTCGGGGACGCGTTCGGGGAGGAGCCCGGGGACGGGTCCGCGCCGGTGTCCCGCAGCGCCTGAGGCGCCCGCGGCCGGACCGAATGCAGCAATCTCCCCGTGAGACGGTAGGGTGTCAGTGAACGTTTGCCCGGCCGTCACCGTCCGCAGGCCGGCACCCCCGGTTCCCGCCTGTCGCGCGGAGCTCCCGGGGACACACCACCGAGACATGAAGATGCGAGGGATCCTATGGGTTCAGTGATCAAGAAGCGCCGCAAGCGGATGTCCAAGAAGAAGCACCGCAAGCTGCTCCGCAAGACCCGGCACCAGCGCCGCAACAAGAAGTGACCCTGCGCTGAGCGCGCCACCGGGGCCGCCGTCCGATCCAGGACGGCGGCCCCGGTGCGTTCCCGGGCCCGTCCGCGTCGCGCGACGGGCCCGTAGCATGGCCCCATGAGCTCTCCTCCGCCTCCCGCCGTCACCCTTCTCACCCGGCCGGGGTGCCACCTCTGCGTGGCCGCCCGGGAGTCCGTGGACCGGGTCGCCTCCGCGCTGGGCCTGGAGTGGGAGGACGTCGACGTCGACGCCGACCCCGAGCTGGCCCGCCGGCACGCCGAGGAGATCCCCGTGGTGCTGGTGGACGGCGTCCCGCGCGACTTCTGGCAGATCGACGAGCGCCGCCTCGCCCGGCTGCTGCGGGAGCGCCTGGCCGGCTGAGCCGCCCCCGTTTTGGGGCCGGTGCGCCCGGTCTGGGACCATGGGTGCCATGCCCTCCTCGACGGTCCATCTGCTGCGCCACGGCCAGGTCCTCAACCCGGACCGCATCGTCTACGGGAGGCTGCCCGGCTACGGCCTCACCGAGCTGGGCGCGCGGATGGCGGAGACCGCCGCCGCGGAGCTCGCCCGCCGCGTGAACGCCGGCTCGCGCATCGTCCACCTCGTCTCCTCCCCGCTGCAGCGGGCCCGGGAGACGGCCGCGCCCGTGGCCCGCGAGCTGCACCTGCCCGTGCACCCGGACGAGCGGATCATCGAGGCGCCCAACCACTTCGAGGGCCTGCACGTGGACGTCCCCGAGCTGCTGAAGCCCCGGCACTGGCCGCACCTGCGCAACCCCCTGCGGCCCTCCTGGGGCGAGCCCTACCGTCACCAGGTCGCGCGCATGGCGGAGGCCGTGCTGGACGCCGGGCGCACCGCCGCGGAGCGCGGAGGGGACGGGGCCGAGGCCGTGCTGGTGTCCCACCAGCTGCCGATCTGGCTCGCCCGGCGCTCCGCCGAGGGGCGCCCCCTGCCGCACGACCCCCGGCGGCGCCAGTGCAACCTCGCCTCCATCACCTCGCTCGTCTTCGACGACCTCGGCTCCGGCCGTCCGCCCCGGGTCGTCTACAGCGAGCCCGCCGGCGACCTCTACCCAGGGGTCAACCAGCTTCCCGGTTCATAATGGCCGGGCGCCGCCGCCCTCCCCGTCCCGTCCAGAGCACCAGGTGATCCGTCCGTGACCTCCCGCCCCTCGCCCGCCTCCCGTCCGTCCCGCCGCCGTGTGCTCTCGCTCGCGGGCCTCGGCGTCCTCGGGCTCGCCCTCGCCGGGTGCACGGAGGAGGACTCCCTCGCCCAGCAGGCGAACTCGGGGGACCAGAAGGGCTACATCGCCGGGGACGGCACGGTCTCGGAGTACCCGGCCGCCGAGCGCGGGGAACCGGTGCAGTTCGCCGGCACGCTGTTCGACGGCACGCCCCTCTCCGCCGAGGACCTGCGCGGGCGGCCCGCGGTGCTCAACTTCTGGTACGCGGGCTGCGCCCCGTGCCGCGTCGAGGCCCCTGACCTCCGCGAGCTCGCCGAGCGGTTCGAGGGGCAGACCGCCTTCTACGGCGTGAACCTGCGCGACGAGCGGGCCACCGCCGAGGCGTTCGAGCGCACCTTCGAGATCCCGTACCCCTCCGTCGAGGACAAGGGCGGGGGCGTGCTCATGGCGCTGAGCGCCTACGTGCCGCCGCAGGCCGTGCCGACGACGCTCGTGCTCGACGCCCAGGGGCGGGTGGCCGCCCGCATCCTCGGCATCGCGGACCGCTCCGTGCTCGAGACCCTCCTCGAGGACACGGTGGCCGAAGCGGCATGACGGCTGGCAACCCCTTCGCCGAGATCGTCCTCGACGGCTCCCTCCTCGTCGCGCTGCCCGTGGCGCTGCTCGCCGGCCTCGTCTCCTTCGCCTCCCCGTGCGTGCTGCCCCTCGTGCCCGGCTACCTCGGCTACGTCACCGGCCTGACGGGCGCGGACCTGCAGGAGCAGCGGCGCGGCCGCGTGCTCGCGGGGATCACGCTGTTCGTCCTCGGCTTCTCCGCCGTGTTCCTGATGATGTCCGTGCTGCTGGCCCAGCTGGGCGCCTACGCCTGGTTCCTGGGGCAGAACTGGATCACCGTGGTCCTCGGCGGCCTCGTGGTGCTCATGGGCGTCGTGTTCCTCGGCGGGGTGTCCTTCTTCCAGCGGGACCGCAAGATCGAACGCCGCCCACCGCCCGGGCTCTGGGGCGCCCCGCTGCTCGGCGTGACGTTCGGCCTCGGCTGGGCGCCCTGCATCGGCCCCACCTTCGCGGCCGTGCAGGCGCTCGTCTACGTGGACGGCGCCTCGACCGGCAAGGCGGCCGTCCTCACGGTCGCCTACTGCCTGGGCCTGGGCGTGCCGTTCCTGGTGCTCGCCCTCGCCCTGCGCCGAGGCATGGGCGCCATGGGCTTCTTCCGCCGGCACCGCCTCGGCATCCAGCGCGCCGGCGGCGGTCTGCTCGTCCTCGTCGGCCTGCTCATGATGAGCGGCGCGTGGACCGCGTTCGTCTCCTGGGTGCAGGCCGAGCTCGTCACCGACTGGGTGATGCCGATCTGAGCACCTCCGACCCGCGAGCCCGCACCGGCAGCAGAAAGGCCGCCATGAGCACCGCAGCGCCCCCGTCGTCGTCGGGCCCCTCGTCCCCGGACCCGTCCGGACAGCGACCCCCGGACGTCGAGCTCCCCGCCCTCGGGCCCCTCGGCCTCGCCCGGTGGGCCTGGACGCAGCTGACCAAGATGAACACCGCCCTGTTCCTGCTGCTGCTCCTGGCGGTCGCCGCGGTGCCGGGATCGATCTTCCCGCAGCGGATCCAGGACCCGGCGGCGGTCCAGGACTACATCGACAACAACCCCGCCCTGGGGGAGTGGCTGGACCGGGTGCAGCTGTTCGACGTCTTCTCCTCGGCATGGTTCTCCGCGATCTACATCCTGCTGTTCGTCTCCCTCGTGGGGTGCGTCCTGCCGCGCGCGGCCAAGCACTGGCGGGCGTGGAGGGCCGAGCCCCCCCGCACCCCGCGCCGGCTCGAACGGCTGCCCGAGCACCGCTCCCTCACCCTGGGCGGGCGCGACGGCGCCGGGGCGCCGGCCCCGGACGACGTCGTCGCCGACGCCGCCCGGCTGCTCCGGAAGCGCGGCTACCGGGTGGCGGTGCGGGACGCCGGCACGGCCGCCCCGTCGGTGGCCGCCGAGCGCGGCATGTGGAAGGAGGTCGGCAACATCGTCTTCCACCTGGCCCTGCTGGGCGTGCTGGTGTCCGTGGCCGTCGGCTCCCTCTTCGGCTACAAGGGCCAGCGGGTGGTCGTGGAGGGCGAGTCCTTCGTCAACACCCTCATCGGCTACGACTCCTTCACCCCCGGCCCCAACTACGACGCCGACTGGCTCGACCCCTTCTCGGTGCGGCTCGACAGCTTCGAGGCCGTGTTCAACCGGGACACCACGGACCCGCGCAGCTACGGGGCGCCCCTGGACTTCACCGCGGAGGTCACGGTGCAGGACGAGCCCGGCGCCGAGCCGCGGCAGGAGGTCCTGAAGGTGAACCAGCCGCTGAACGTGCACGGCGTGAAGAGCTACCTCGTGGGCAACGGCTACGCCCCGGTGGTCCGGGTGACCGACGGCAACGGGGACGTCGCCTTCGAGGGGCCGGTCGTGACCGTGCCCTCCGACGGCGTCTACACGTCCTCGCTCGTGCTCAAGGTCCCGGACGCCCGTCCCGACCAGCTCGGTCTCGTGGGGCTGCTGCTGCCCACCGCCGTGGGCGGGGAGGGCGAGATGCCCCGCTCGGTGGATCCCGGCCTCGCCAACCCCCGGCTGATCCTCTCCGCGTACCACGGGGACCTCGGCCTGGACAGCGGTGAACCGCAGAACGTGTACGTGCTCGACGTCGAGCCCCTCACCGAGCTCAACGCCATGACCAACGAGAACGGCGCCATCACGCTCGACGCCGCGAACCCCGTGCACGAGCTGCCCGACGGGAAGGGCACCGTGGAGTTCCTGGACGTCAAGCGCTACGTGGGCCTGGACGTCCACTACGACCCCGGCAAGACGGGCGCGTTCGTCTCCTTCGTCGCGGCCTTCACGGGCCTGCTCATGTCCCTGTTCATCGCCCGGCGCCGCGTCTGGGTGCGCGCGGCGGAGGGCGTCGACGCCGACGGCCGGCCGTGCACGGTGCTGGAGCACGGGCTGCTGGCCCGCGGCGAGGACCCCCGGCTCGCCGCGGAGGCCGATCGGCTGGACCGGCTCTGGACCGAGCAGTGGCAGGACGCCGGCGTCCGGGACACGGACACCACGACGGCGACCACGGCATCGACCACGGCATCGACCACGCCGACGGAATCGACGAGGACGACGGAATCGACCACGACGACGGCGGCGGCCGGGAGCACCGTGCGCGCCGGCGGCCGGTCGGACGCCGGGCCGGACGCCCGGCCGGACAACGAGTGAGAGGATGGGCGGCATGACCGTCAACGAGACACTGGGCGCCTGGAGCGATCTGTTCATGCTGCTGGCGGCCATGACCTACCTGGTCGCCTTCGTGGCCTTCGCCTGGGACCTGGCGTCCCACTCCAAGACCCTGCGTGGGGCCGAGGGCGCCGGCGAGCGCGAGCTCGTGGGCGCCGGCGCGGGAGCCTCCGCGGCGGCCTCGGGGGACGCCGCGGAGCCCGCCGACTCCCGGGCGGGCCACGGCGCGGGCCACCGCGGGCGCGGCTACCGCACGAGCGCGCGCTCCGCCCTCGCCGGGCACGTGGCGGACGAGGAGATGCGCTACACCGGTGAGCGCCGTCCCGCCGCCCGCGTGGCCGTGGCCGTCATGGTCCTGGGCTTCGCCGTGCACACCGCCGCCGTGCTCAGCCGGGCCTTCGCGGCCGGACGGGTGCCGTGGGGCAACATGTACGAGTTCTGCACCACGGGCGCCCTGGTCGTCGCGGGCGTGTTCCTGCTGGCCCTGCTGGCCCGGGACCTGCGCTTCGTGGGCTCCCTGGTGGCCGGGCTCGTGGTGATCATGCTCTGCGCGGCCACCATCGGCTTCCCCACCCCGGTGGGGCCGCTGCAGCCCGCTCTGCAGTCCTGGTGGCTGGTGATCCACGTGTCCATCGCCGTGGCCGCCTCCGGAGTCTTCACCATCACGTTCGCGATGGCCGTCCTGCAGCTGCTGCAGGCCCGGCGGGAGCGGGCGATCCTGTCCGGCGACCGGCCCGGCATGGGCTTCCTGGCGATGGTCCCGTCCTCCCAGGCGCTCGAGAACCTGTCCTTCCGGCTCAACGCGGTGGGGTTCGCCTTCTGGACCTTCACCCTCGCCGCCGGCGCGATCTGGGCGGAGCAGGCCTGGGGCCGCTACTGGGGCTGGGACACCAAGGAGGTCTGGACCTTCGTCATCTGGGTGGTCTACGCCGCCTACATGCACGCCCGCGCCACCCGGGGCTGGACCGGCAACCGGTCGGCGTGGCTGTCGATCGTCGGCTACCTCTGCGTGCTCTTCAACTTCACCGTGGTCAACACGGTCTTCCCCGGCCTGCACTCCTACGCCGGGGTCTGACCCTCCGGCCGCCCGCGCCGGGCGACGACGAACGCCCCGCACTCCTCGGTGCGGGGCGTTCGTCGTGGTCGGGTCGCCGGTGGGTCGGTTCCGCGGTGCGGGTCGGCGGTGCGGGTCGGCGGTGCGGGTCGGCGGTGCGGGTCGGCGGTGCGGGTCGGCCGTGCGATCGCGTCGTGTGGTCGAGCGGTGCGGCCGGGCCGTGCGACGGAGCCGCACACCTGAGCCCTGCGGCTCAGGCGTGCGGCGGCCGGTTCCCGGGGGAGCCGTCGGTGGGTCCGTCGGTGCGGCCGGCGGACGACCCGCCGGAGGGCCCGTCGTCGGGGCGGTCGCGCGGACCGTCGTGCGGCCCGGTGCCGCCGGCCGCCCCCGGTCCGCCGTTGCGCCGCAGCTCCTCCTCCCACCGCCGGAGCTTCTCGGCCTTCTCCTGCTGCCGGCGGCGCTCCTCGAGGTTGCGCAGGAACTGGGGGTCGTCGTCGGGCCCCCTGCCGCGCACGGGGCGGGACGACTCGGCGGTGCCCTTGGGGCGCCCGAAGAACAACCACAGGAGGGCGCCGACGAGCGGCAGGAGGAGGATCACCGCGATCCAGCCGCCCTTGCGGAGACCGCGCATGTCGGTGCTGTCGGTCCGGGCGCACTCGATGAGGGAGTAGACGATCACGCCCACCGCCAAAGCGGCCGCGCCGATGATGAGGATGGCTCTGCCCATGCCGACAATCGTAGGGGAGTTGCCTGGATGCCAGCTCAGCGCCCCGGGAGATCTGTCAGGCGGTCCCGCTAGACTGGGCGCGTGAATTTCCTGAAGTACTCCCTGCTCCGGTTCGCGCTGCTCGTGCTGGCCTTCCTGCTCAGCATGTGGCTGGGCGTGGGGCTGGTCCTGTCCGGGGTCGCCGCCGTGGCGATCTCCTTCGCGGTCTCCTACCTGTTCTTCCCGCGCCTGCACGCCGCCGCGGGGGAGGAGTTCCACCGGTGGTTCGCGCGGGCGCCGAAGCCGCGCAACCGGGTGGCGCTCGAGGACCAGGAGGTCGAGGACGCCTACGTGGACCGGAGGCTGCGCGAGGACGGCCGCGAGGTCTGAGCCCCTGGCTGCTGATTCCGCAGCGGGGGCTCACCACCACTGCCGCAGCAGCACCGCCAGCAGGAAGAGCACGGCCCAGCCCACGTTGAGCACCCCGCACTGCCGGAGCACGGGGATGAGCCGGCGGCGGTCCCGCACCCGCAGCACTGTGGCCACGGGCGCCCACGCCAGCGGCAGGAGCAGCAGCACGAGGAGCATCCACGGGTTGTAGGGCACGAGGAACAGCACCAGTGCGAACGCCACGGCGATCTCGGCGGTGAACACCACCCGGGCCAGCGGGTCGCCCAGCCGCACGGCCAGGGTCCGCTTGCCGACCTCCCGGTCGCCGGGCAGGTCCCGGAGGTTGTTGGCCATCAGCAGGGCGGTGGCGATCAGGCCGGTGGACAGCGCCGCGACGAACGCCTCGAGGTTCAGGGTGCCGGCCTGGGTGAGCGTGGTGCCGAGCACGGCCACGAGCCCGAAGTAGACGAACACGAACACATCCCCGAGCCCGCGGTACCCGTACGGACTGCGCCCGCCGGTGTAGCCCCACGCGGCGAGCACGGCCGAGAGGCCGACGGGGATGAACCACCACTGGCGGCTCAGCACCACCAGGACCGCGCCGGCCAGTGCGGCGAGACCGAAGCACAGCAGCGCCGCCGCCAACACCCGCCCCGGCGCGGCCGCCCCGGAGCCCGTCAGGCGCAGGGGCCCCACGCGGTCGTCGTCCGTGCCCCGGATGCCGTCGGAGTAGTCGTTGGCGTAGTTCACGCCGATCTGCAGGAAAAGGGCCACCAGCAGCGCGAGCAGCGCGCGGACGAGGTCGAAGGAGTACAGGGCCTGGGCCGCGGCGGAGCCGGCCACCACGGGGGCGAGGGCCATCGGCAGCGTCCGGAGCCGGGCTCCCTCGATCCACTGGGCTGGCGTGGCCACGGGCTACCTCCGTCGAGAACGACCCGCGCGGGGTGCGGGTGCGGGATGCGGGCAACGGTGGGGGTCCGTGGCCGCGAACCATTGTGTCACGGCCCGGCCCCGGGTCGGGCGGGAGCCTCAGCCGAGCAGGCGTCCCACGGCGGCGCGGTCCGGTTTCCCGGTGGGCAGCAGGGGCAGCTCGTCCGGCCAGGCCCAGCGCCGGGGCACCACGGCGGCGCCGTGCCGGGCGCGCACCTGCTCCTCGAGCTCGGCGCGCAGCTGGCGGCGGTCCGTGCCGGGGGCGGCGACGACCGCGGCCCCGACCGCCTGCCCCCACTCGGCGTCGGGCACGCCGAGCACCAGGGCCTGGCGCACCGCGGGGTGCTCCGTCAGGGCGGCGGTCACGAGCCCCGCGGCGACCTTGACCCCGCCGGTGTTCACGACGTCGTCGACCCGCCCGTGCACCGTGAGCACGCCGCCGGCGGAGAGCTCACCGAGGTCGTCCGTGCGGTACCAGCGCGTCCCGGCGGTCTCCCGGAAGTGCCGTGCGGTCTGCTCCGGGTCCCCCGCGTAGCCGGCGGCGACGACGTCCCCGCCGAGCCAGATCCGGCCCGGCCCGGACCCGCCGCGGCCACCGGGGCGCGGGGCGTCGTCGTCGGCCCCCGCCACGTGCACGGTGACGCCGTCCAGGGGCACGCCGTCGTAGACGCAGCCCCCGCAGGTCTCGGACATCCCGTAGGTGGGGACCACCCGGACGTCCGCCGCCCGGGCGGCCGCCAGCAGGCGCGGCGGAGCGGCCGAGCCGCCGAGCAGGATCGCGGAGAAGCTCTTCAGCGCGGAGACCGCGTCCCCGTTGCGCACCCCGGACGCCGGCTCCAGGATCCGCTGCAGCTGGGTGGGCACGAGCGAGGTGTAGCGCACGGGGTCCTCCAGCTCCTCGGCCGCCGCCGCGAAGGCCTCCGGGGTGAAGCGGGCCGCCGGGTCGAGGACCACGGGGTCCGTCCCGGCGTAGAGGGAGCGGACGAGCACCTGAACCCCCGCCACGTAGTGGACGGGCAGCGCGAGCAGCCACTGGCCCACCCCGCCGGTGCGCACCGCGGTGGCCATCGAGGACGCCGCGAGCGCGTCCCGGGTGAGGACCGTGCGCTTGGCCCGGCCGGTGGACCCGGACGTGCGCACGACGACGGCGGGGCCCTCCCGGCCCAGCGCGCGGGTCAGCGGGGACAGCAGCCGCAGGGGGTCGCCGGCCACGGGCCCGTCGAGGACCACGGCGTCGGCGGGGACGATCAGCTCGGCCATCACGGCCCTCCTCCTCGCGCCGCCGGACGGGTCGTGACCCGCAGAACAGGTCGTGGCCCGGCGGCAGGCGGCCTAGAAGTAGTAGGGGAAGCCGGACCAGTCCGGGTCGCGCTTGCCCAGGAACGCGTCCCGGCCCTCGACGGCCTCGTCGGTCATGTACGCCATGCGGGTCGCCTCGCCCGCGAAGACCTGCTGGCCGACCATCCCGTCGTCGGGCAGGTTGAACGCGAACTTCAGCATCCGGATCGCCTGCGGGGACTGGGCGGCCACGTCCCGTGCGGCGTCGATCGCCGCGTTCTCCAGCTCCGCGTGCGGGACGACCTCGTTGACCGCGCCCATCTCGAGCATCCGCTGCGCGTCGTACTCCCGGGCGAGGAAGAAGATCTCCCGCGCCGCCTTCTGCCCCACCTGCCGGGCGAGCAGCGCGGAGCCGTAGCCGGCGTCGAAGGAGCCCACGGTGGCGTCCGTCTGTTTGAACCGCCCGTGCTCCCGGGACGCGATCGTGAGGTCGCAGACCACGTGCAGGGAGTGCCCGCCGCCCGCGGCCCAGCCCGGGACGGCGGCGATGACCACCTTGGGCATGGTGCGGATCAGGCGCTGCACCTCGAGGATGTGCAGCCGCCCGGCGCGGGCCGGGTCGATGCTCTCGGCGGTCTCGCCCCCGGCGTAGCGGTAGCCGTCGCGGCCGCGGATGCGCTGGTCCCCGCCGGAGCAGAACGCCCAGCCGCCGTCCTTGGGGGAGGGCCCGTTGCCGGTGAGGACCACGGCGCCCACGTCGGAGCTCATCCGGGCGTGGTCGAGCGCGCGGTAGAGCTCGTCCACGGTGCCGGGGCGGAAGGCGTTGCGGACCTCCGGGCGGTGGAAGGCGATCCGCACCCACGGCAGGTCGCGCAGCACGGCGCCGTCGCCGTCCCGCTCCACGCCGCGGTGGTAGGTGAGGTCACGGAGGTCCTCGAAGCCCTCGACCGTGCGCCACTGCGCCGGGTCGAAGAGCTCGGAGACCCGCTCGGGGAGGTGGCTGCTGGCGGGGGTCGGGGTCGCGTCGGTCACGGGTCCGAGTCTACGGGGACTTCTCCGTCGGCCTCGAGCCGGGCTCCCGGACCGTCTGCAGCGGTGCCGTGGAGGGCGGGAGGGATCGGGTCCCGGCCGCGGCCGCGCACGGGTGACCGCTGCCGGCGTCCCGCCCGGTCCGCGCCCGCGGCGTCCGCCAGCAGCGCACGCACCTCGTCGGCGGACCCGCACGCCAGGGCCCGCCGCGCCAGGTCCTGCGCACCGGCCAGCGTCACGTCCCGCAGCCGCGCCTTGACGAGGGCCACCTGGGTGGGCACCACGCTGAGCTCCTCGACGCCCAGCCCGGCGAGCACCACCGCCGCGGCCGGGTCACCGGCGAGGTTGCCGCACACCGCGACGTGCGTGCCCTCGGGCACCTCGGCGCACACCCGGGCCACCAGGTCGAGCACGGCGGGTTGCCGGGCGTCCGCCAGCGCGGAGACCGCGGTGTTGCCCCGTTCGGCGGCCATCGTGTACTGCGCGAGGTCGTTGGTGCCGATGCTCACGAAGTCGAGCCCCTGCGCCACGCGGCGGACGGCCAGGGCCGCGGCCGGGACCTCGATCATGACGCCGACCCTCATCCCCGCCGGACGGCCGCCGATCGCCGCGGAGGCCTCGTCGAGCCGCTCCAGCGCCCACGCCACCTCCTCGGCGGTGCTGACCATGGGGAACATGACGTGCACCGGGTGGTCCCGGGCCACCAGACAGATCGCGGTCAGCTGGTCGCGGAGCACCTCCGGTGCCCGCCGCACGAGCCGGAGCCCGCGCTCGCCGAGGAACGGGTTCGCCTCGTGGGGCGCGGGCAGGAAGGGCAGCGGCTTGTCGCCGCCGACGTCCCAGGTGCGGACGGTCACCGGCCGCCCGGCGAACGCCTCGGCGATCCCGGCGAACGCGGCCGCCTGCGCCTCGACCGACGGGGCGTCGTCCAGGTGGCCGAACAGGACCTCGGTGCGCAGCAGGCCGCACCCCTGTGCGCCGAGCGCGACGGCCCGGCCGGCGTCGGCCGCCGTCGTGACGTTGGCGAGCACCGGCACCGGGTGGCCGTCCGCGGTCGCGCCCGGTTCGCGGGCGGTGGCCAGGACGCGCTCGGCCTCGACGGCCCGGGCGGCCGACAGCTCGCGGAGGGAGCGCCGGGTGCTCTCGTCGGGGTCGACGACGAACCGCCGGGCCCGCGCGTCGAAGCCGACGACGGTGCCGGGTGCCACGGCGGCGGCGGCCGGCCCGGCGTCGTGGTACACCGGGATGCCGCGTGAGCGGGCGACGAGGACGCCGTGCCCGGTGTCCCCACCCGCCAGCGCGACGACGCCCGCGACCCGATGCGGGTCCAGCGTCGCCGCCGTCGCGGCGTCGAGCTCCCGCACGACGAGGACCACGGGCGGGCCCCCGGCCGGGACGGCGTCCTCGGGCGCGCCGGTTCCGGCCAGTGCGGCGAGCACCCGCTGCCGCACGCTGCGGACGTCCTCGGCGCGCGCCCGCAGGTAGGGGTCGTCCATCGCCTCGAGCTCTCCGCCCAGCGCGGAGAGACGGTCCTCCCAGGCCGTGGGCGCGGGCGCGCCGGCGGCGATGCCGGCGGAGACGGCGTCGGTCAGCCCGGGGTCGACGAGCAGGGCCTCGTGGGCCTCGAGGACGGCGCCCTCCGGGCCGGGGCCTCCCGCGGCGGAACGGCGCAGCGCGGCCAGCTCGCCGAGCGCGCGGGCGACGGCCGCGTCCGAGCGCCGCTGCTCCTCGGCAGGCTCGCCCGGCCGGTAGCCGGAGAGGTCGATCGCGCCGCCCCGCACGACCGCCGGGCCGAGGGCGACATCGACGCCCGATCCGGCGGCGGGCGGCATGGGCACGACCGTCGGACCGGCCGACCCGGGGGCCGCGGGGGGCGCCTGCCCGGAGGGCCGGTCGCCCCAGGAGTCCGCGGCCAGCGCCCGCACCGCCTCGGTCAACGACTCGGCGCCGGGTCCGGACGCCTCGAAGCGCAGCCGGTCGCCCTGCCGGACGGCGAGCGTCACGAGCCCGGACAGGCTGCGGGCGTCGACCGGACCGCGGCCCGTGCGCAGGTTCGTGACCACGGCGGCCGCGTCGGCGGCCCGCACGAGCCCGACCAGCCGGGCGGCCGGGCGCGCGTGCAGGCCGTGCGGGGTGTCCACGGGCAGCTCGGCGACGACCTCGGGTGCCGCGGGCGGCGCCGTCGTGCCGGTCGCCGACGGGTCCGCCGCCTCCCCCAGGTGCGCCAGCTTGGCGGCCAGCCCGCGGCCGGCCTCCTCGAGCACCGCGTCCAGCGGCGCGCCGGTCGCGGCCGTCACCACGGCCGCGACCAGTCCCTCGACGAGCGGAGCGGGCGACAGGCGCACCCGCTCGGCGACGTCGGGCGGCACGAACTCCCGCGCCATCTCCGCGCTGAGCACGGCGCTGCCGAGGTCGAGGAGCACCAGCACGCCGTCCGGTGAGTCGACGGCGGTGATGGCGTCGGCGACCGCGGCGGCGTCCGTGCCGAACCCGTCGCCGGCGCCCGCCGCCACGGCGATCGGCGGGCGCTCCGCGACCATCTCGCAGGCCAGCTCGACGGCCGCCTCGGCCAGCGCGCGGCTGTGCGAGACGACGACGATGCCGATCACGGCAGGCTGTCGGCGGCGGACCGCAGCAGCAGCGCCGTGCTGGTGGCGCCCGGGTCCTGGTGGCCGGCGCTGCGCTGGCCCAGGTAGCTGGCCCGGCCCTTGCGGGCCACGAGCGGGATCGTCGCGGCGCAGCCCTCCTCCGCTGCGTCGGCCGCCGCGGACAGCGCGTCGGCGATGCCGGCGCCCCCGGCCACCGCCGCGTCGTACGCGTCGAGTGCCGGCACCAGGGCGTCCACCATCGTCTTGTCGCCCTGCTGGGCCTTGCCCCGGGCGACCACGCCCTCCAGCCCGGCCCGCAGCGCCCCGCCCAGCGTGGCGGCGTCGACGGCCTGCCCACCGGCCAGCCCGCCGCCGACCCGCAGGAAGAACGTGCCGTACAGGGGGCCGCTGGCTCCGCCGACGGTGCTGACCAGGGTCATGCCGGCCTTCTTCAGCAGCGCGCCGGCGTCCCCGGCGTCGCCCGCGTCCAGCGCGCCGACGACCGCCCGCACGCCACGGTCCATGTTGCTGCCGTGGTCGGCGTCGCCGATGGCGGAGTCGAGCTCCGTGAGCTCGGCGGCGTGGTCGTGGACGACCTCCGCGAACCTCCGCAGCCAGCGGTCGAGACCCTCGGCGGTGACCTCCGGCATCACGTGCCCCAGCGCAGGCCCGGGGTGTTGACGGGCGCGTCCCACAGGCGGACGATCTCGTCGTCCGCGCGCAGCAGGGTCACGGAGCAGCCGGCCATGTCCAGCGAGGTGATGTAGTTGCCGACCAGGCTGCGGGCGACCGGGACGCCGGCCTTCTGCAGCAGCTGCTGCACCTCGGAGTACATGATGTACAGCTCGATCAGCGGCGTGCCGCCCATGCCGTTGAGCAACGCGATCACCGGGGCGCCGTCGGCCGCGGGCAGGTCGGCGAGGACCGGCTCGACGAGCATGGCCGCGACCTCCCGCGCGGGAGCGATCGGCCGCCGTTCGCGCCCGGGCTCGCCGTGGATGCCGATGCCGACCTCGATCTCGTTCTCGTCGAGCTCGAACGTCGGCCTGCCCGCGGCCGGGACCGTGCACGAGGTGAGTGCCATGCCCATGCTGCGCCCCTGCTCGTCGACCCGCCGCGCGATGTCGGCGACCTCGGAGAGCGGACGGCCCTCCTCGGCGGCCGCGCCGGCGATCTTCTCCAGCAGCACGGTGACCCCCACTCCGCGACGTCCGGCGGTGTACAGGCTGTCCTGCACGGCGACGTCGTCGTCGGTGACGACCGAGACCACCTCGACACCGTTCTCGGCGGCGAGTTCGGCGGCCATCTCGAAGTTCATGACGTCGCCGGTGTAGTTCTTCACGACGTGCAGGACGCCGGCGCCGCCGTCGACGCCGAGGGTCGCGGCGAGCATCTGGTCCGGCACCGGGGAGGTGAACACCTCGCCGGCGCAGGCCGCGTCCAGCATGCCCGGGCCCACGAACCCACCGTGCATCGGCTCGTGCCCGGAGCCGCCGCCGGACACGAGGCCCACCTTGCCGCGCCGGGGCGCGTCGGCGCGGAAGACGACGCGGTGGGAGTGGTCGACGCGCAGGCGGTCCCCGTGCGCCGCCTGCATGCCGAGCAGGGCCTCCCGGACGACGTCGGCCGGGTCGTTGATGAGCTTCTTCATGTGCCCTATCCGACCACTCCGCCGGTGGTCGTGACAACAGTTCCGGACGACTGTGGGCCATTGAGTCCTCGGCGCGCGACGAGAGCGCCGCCCCACGGCCGGCCCCGCGCCCCGGCCCCCGAAACCGCTCCCCGGACGCCGCGCTGACCTCCCGCAGTGCCGGCCTCCGGCGGCCGAGACCCTAAGCTCGGAGGATGGCTGACTTCCGGACGAGCACCCTGCACACCGCCCCTGTCGGGGACGACGGCGACCGCGTGGTCTTCCTGCACGGCCTGTTCGGCCGGGGCAAGAACTTCACCCGGATCGCCAAGGATCTCCAGCCCGACTACCGGAGCCTGCTGGTGGACCTGCCCAACCACGGCCGGTCCGAGTGGACGGACCGGGTGGACTACGAGCAGATGGCGGACTCCGTGGCCGAGACCCTGCGGGACGACTTCGCCTCGGAGGGACCGGTCGCCGTCGTCGGGCACTCCCTCGGCGGCAAGGTGGCCATGGTGCTGGCGCTGCGACACCCGGAGCTCGTCTCCCGGCTCGTCGTGGTGGACATCGCCCCCGCCCGGGCCGGGGGCGGGGAAGGCGAGTTCGCGCACCTGCTGGACAGCCTCGCGGCCGTGGACCTGACGACCGTCGAGCGCCGCTCGGACGTGGACGAGGCCCTCAAGGAACCCATCCCGTGGGACACCACCCGCAGCTTCCTGCTGCAGAACCTGCGCAGGGGCAGGGAGGGCCTCTCCTGGGAGCCGAACCTCGAGCTGCTGCGGGCGAGCCTGGACACCATCGGCGGCTTCCCCGACACCGGGGACGCCGTCTACGAGGGGCCGGTGCTCTGGGTCGCCGGCGGGCGCTCGGACTACGTCCGCGACGAGCACGCGCCGGTCATGCGCGGCCTGTTCCCCCGCACGCACCGGGTGACGATCCGCGAGGCCGGCCACTGGGTCCACTCGCAGGAGCCGGAGAAGTTCGTCGAGGTGCTGCGCGGGTTCCTGGCGCACACCGGGTGACCGCCTTCCCCGCGCGGGCCACGGCCGTTCCGGGGGTGGCCGTCGGGCGCGGCGGCCGCCGGACCACCACGGCCGGGCCCCTGGCGGCGGTGCGAGACTGGAGACCATGAGCTCCGTCCCCTTCGACCTCGCCCGGATCGGCGCCGGCCTGCCGGTCGCCGGGGTGCTCGGCGAGCTCCGCGCGGCCCTGACCGGCGGCGTCGCCGTGGTGCAGGCCCCGCCCGGCACCGGCAAGACCACCCTGGTGCCCCCGCTCGTCGCCGACCTGCTGCACGAGCGCGCCGCGGGACCCGGGCCCGGCCGGGTGGTCGTCACCCAGCCCCGCCGGGTCGCCGCGCGCTCGGCCGCCCGCCGGCTGGCGCACCTGGCGGGGACCCGCGTGGGCGAGCTCGTGGGCCACACGGTGCGCGGCGACCGGCGCACCGGGGCCCGTACGCTCGTCGAGTTCGTCACCCCCGGCGTGCTCCTGCGCCGGCTGCTGCAGGACCCCGGCCTGCCCGGGGTGGGCGCCGTGGTCCTCGACGAGGTCCACGAGCGCGGTCTCGAATCCGACCTGCTCGTCGGCATGCTGGCCGAGGTCCGGCAGCTGCGCGAGGACCTGGTGCTCGTCGCGATGTCCGCGACCCTCGACGCCCCGCGCTTCGCCGGCCTGCTGGGCGAGGGCGCCCCGGCCCCGGTGGTCGACTGCCCGGCGGCCCTGCACCCGCTCACGGTCCGGTGGGCCCCGGCCCCCGGCCGGCGCACCGACGACCGGGGGGTCACCCGCCCGTTCCTCGACCACGTCGCCCGGACCGCGGCCGACGCGCACGCGCAGGCCCTGGCCCGGGACGGCGCCACGGACGCGCTCGTGTTCGTCCCCGGGGCGTGGGAGGTCGCCCAGGTCGCCCGGCGGCTGCGGGAGACCTGCCGGGGGACCGAGGTGCTCGAGCTGCACGGCCGGGTCGGGGCCGCCGAGCAGGACCGGGCGACCTCGGGACGCCGGCCGGGGGACCCGCCGCGCGTGGTCGTCTCCACGTCCCTGGCCGAGTCCTCCCTGACGGTGCCGGGCGTGCGCCTCGTGGTCGACTCCGGGCTCTCCCGGGAGCCCCGGCGCGACGCCGGCCGCGGCATGACGGGCCTGGTCACGGTCGCGGCCTCCCGGGCCTCGGCCGAGCAGCGGGCGGGCCGCGCCGCCCGGCTCGGGCCCGGGGAGGTGGTGCGCTGCTACGACGAGCGCACCTGGGCCGCGATGCCCCGCCACCTCACCCCCGAGCTCGCGGCCGCCGACCTCACGGGCGCCGCCCTGCTGCTCGCCTGCTGGGGCGCCCCCGGTGGACGGGGCCTGCCCCTGCCGGACCCGCTGCCCGCACCGGCCCTGGCCGACGCCGTCGCCGTGCTGCACGGGCTCGGCGCGATCGACGACGACGGCCGGGCCACCGCCACCGGCCGGCTGCTGGCGGCGGTGCCCGTGGACCCGCGTCTGGCCCGCGGCCTGCTCGACGGCGCCCGCACCGTGGGCGCCCGGCCGGCGGCCGAGGTCGTCGCGATGGTCTCCGACGACCACCGCCCGCCCGGCGGGGACCTGTCCCGCCTGCTCGCCGAGCTGCGCTCCGGGCGGGCCCCGGACGCCCGCCGCTGGGCCGACGAGGCCCGCCGCCTCGAGCGGATCGCCACGGACCCGCCGGCCGCCGGAGCGCTCGGGCAGCCCGTGCCGCCGACGGCCGGGGACGTCCCCGCCGAGCTCGTGACCGGTGCCGTCGTGGCCCTGGCCCTGCCGGAGCGGGTCGCCCGGAAGGTGGGGGACACGTACCTGCTCGCCTCCGGGACCCGCGCGGGCCTGGCTCCCGGGAGCGGCCTCGCGGGCCACGAGTGGCTCGCCGTCGCCGACGTCACCCGGGCGGCCGGCCAGGCCGCCGCCGGGACCGGTGCGCTCGTGCGCGCCGCGGCGGCGCTCGACCGCCCCCTCGCCGAGCGCTGCGCCGAGCACCTGCTCACCGACGAGGTCCGCACCCGGTTCGAGAACGGGCGGGCGAGCGCCCGCCGGGTCCGCGCGCTCGGGGCGATCGAGCTGTCCTCGACCCCCGTGCGGCCCGCCCCGGAGGCGGCCCGCGCGGCGGTGCGCGCCGCCCTGGCCGAGCAGGGCCTCGGCCTGCTCGGCTGGTCGGACGGCGCCGACCGGCTCCGGCGCCGGCTCGCGCTGCTCCACCACCGGCTCGGGGACCCGTGGCCGGACGTGGCCGACGCCGCCCTGCTCGACCGTCTCGACGAGTGGCTCTCGCCCGAGCTCGGCGCCCTCGCCGGCGGTGGCCGGGTCGATCTCGCCGCGCCCCTGCGGCGGCTGCTCCCGTGGCCGGAGGCCGCCCGCCTCGACGAGCTCGCCCCCGAGCGACTGGTCGTGGCCAGCGGCTCCCGGGCCCGGATCGACTACCCGGCCCCCGACGACCCCGCCGGCCGGCCCGTGGTCAGCGTCAAGCTGCAGGAGTGCTTCGGGTGGGCGGCGTCCCCGACGGTCGCGGCCGGCCGGGTCCCGGTCCTCTTCCACCTGCTCTCCCCGGCGGGGCGGCCGCTGGCCGTGACCGACGACCTCGCCTCGTTCTGGTCCGGCCCCTACGCCCAGGTGCGCGCCGAGATGCGCGGCCGCTACCCGAGGCACCCCTGGCCGGAGGACCCCTGGACCGCGCCGGCGACCGCCCGCACCGCGCGCCGCTCCTGAGCGCGGTCCCCGAGCCCGGCCTCCGGGTCCGTCCCTGAGCACATACCCCGGGCCTCGTGACGGGACCCCGTGACGGGGCTCCGTCAACGGGTCCCGTCACCGGGCCCCGTGCCCGCGCGGGGTGGGTGGCGTCCTCCTGTGATCTGGGTTACGGTGGAGTCACCGCACCTGCCGAGCGCGTTGATCCAGCGCGCACGGACCGGCTCGCCCACCTCGCGATCCCCGGCCCGAGGCACGCACCGGCCGGACCCCGCGACGCGATCGTTCCCGCGGGCCCGGGACCGGTCACGGTTCCGCCGGGCAGCACCTGCCCTCCCAGCACGGGTGCCCCGGCACATCTGTCACACCGCAGCTCGCTGCACCTCACGGAGAACGGGTACGCCCTCATGACTGCCACCTCGATCGAGACCTCGACGACGCCCCCGACCACCTCGTCCCTGCCGCTGGTTCCCCAGGCCGCCGCTCCCGCGGTCGGCCCGGAGCTCGCCCGCTCCTGGCTGCTCGTCAACGGCGCCCAGGCCGAGCGGTTCGCGGCGGCCCGGGCGAGCGCGGCGGACGTCGTCGTCCTGGACATCGAGGACTCCGTGGCGCCCAAGGACAAGGAACGGGCCCGCCGCAACGTCATCAGCTGGCTGGACGCCCAGGACGAGCACGGCGAGCAGCACCACGCGTGGGTGCGGGTCAACGGCTTCGGCACCCAGTGGTGGGAGGAGGACCTCCGGGCCCTCGCCGGCGTCCGCGGCCTCGACGGCGTCATGCTGGCCATGGTCGAGTCCCCGGAGCACGTCACCCGCACCGCGGAGCTGCTCAAGGACACGAGGATCGTCGCGCTCGTCGAGACGGCCCGCGGCGTGCAGCACCTGCAGGCCATCGCCGGCGCCCGCTCCACGTACCGCCTCGGCTTCGGCCTGGGCGACTTCCGGCGCGACACGGGCTTCGGCGAGAACCCCATGACGCTGGCCTACACGCGCTCGCAGTTCACCATCGCCTCCCGGGCGGCCAACCTCCCCGGCCCCATCGACGGGCCCGCCGTCGGGGCGCTCGGCCCGAAGCTCGCCGAGGCCACGTCCGTGACCCTCGAGTTCGGCATGACGGGCAAGCTGTGCCTGATGCCGGAGCAGACCGCCACGGTCAACGAGGGCCTGAGCCCCTCCCTGTCCGAGCTGTCCTGGGCCACCGAGTTCCTCCAGGAGTTCGACGCCGACGGCGGGGAGATCCGCAACGGCTCCGACCTGCCGCGCCTCGCCCGCGCCAAGAAGATCCTGGGCCTGGCCGGCGCCTTCGGCCTGAGCGTCCCCGAGGGCTACGACGTCCACTTCGAGGCGCCGACCGACACGTACCACTGCTGATCCGGTGGTGAGGGGCCGGCACCCGGCCCCGCCCCCGCGCGGGAGCGCACCCCCTCCCGGCGCGTCCGACGGACCGGTGGGTGCCGTGCAGACACGGCGCCCACCGGTTCTTCCGTGTCCGGATCCCTCCGCCCGGCCTGGGCGGAGCGGGGCTGCCGGACTAGATTCGACACCGTGCAGACTTCCCGCCCCGCCCCGCAGCCCTCCGCGTCCCGGCCACTCCGCCGGTGGCCGAGGACGGCCGTCCCGATCGCCCTCTCCACCGCCCTCCTCGCCACCGGCTGCTCGGTGCTCGCGCCCGACGACGGGCGCGAGACCGCCGAGCGGGTCGCCGCCGCCCTGACCGCCGGAACCGTCGAGGAACTGGGCTTCGGCGACGTCGAGGGCCACTCCGCCCAGGAGCAGTACGAGCGGATCACCGGGCGGCTCGGGGAGGCCGCCCCGGCCGTCGAGGTCTCCGCGGTCGAGGACGCCGGGGAGGAGGGACGGCGCGAGGCCACCCTGTCCTGGTCCTGGGACCTCCCGGGCGTGGAGCAGGACTGGGCGTACGACTCGAGCCTTCCCCTGGTCCGCTCGGGAAGCGGGGAGTGGGTCCCCGAGTGGTCGGCGGGCGTGGTGCAGCCGGGCCTGGAGGAGGGCGAGGCCCTCCGCGCCCGGACCGTGGCCGCGGACCGCGGCGACATCCTCGGCGCGGACGGCGAGGCCCTGGTGACGGAGCGCCCGATCCGCAGGGTCGGGATCGACCGGTCGCAGCTCGACGGGGCGGACCCCGGCGCGGCGGCCCGCCGGCTCGCCGCGGCCGTGGACATCGACGCCGACGGCTACGCCGAGTCCGTCGAGCAGGCCGGGCCCGAGGCGTTCGTCGAGGCCGTCCCGCTGCGGGTGGAGGACTTCCGGGAGCTGGACGCGCAGGAGATGGAGGCGGTCCCGGGCCTGCTCGTGGTCGAGGACGAGCTGCCGCTGGCACCCTCCCGCGGTTTCGCCGCCGACCTGCTGGGCGGGGTGTCCGAGGCGACCGCCGAGGACCTGCAGGCCTCCGGCGGCGACCTGACGGCCGGTGCGCTGGTCGGCCGCGGGGGTGTCCAGGAGCGCTTCGACGACCGGCTGCGCGGCGCCCCCGGCGTGGTCGTCGAGGAGGTCGTGCCGGGCGACGACGGCGTGCGGCCGTCCGCCGGCGCGCCGCTGTTCGAGGTCCCGGCGGAGGCCGGCGAACCGGTCACGGTGAGCCTGGACCGCGGACTCCAGGCCACCGCCGAGGAGCTGCTGGCCGGGATCGAGTCCCCGTCCGCCGTCGTGGCGATCCGCCCCTCCACGGGCGAGCTCGTCGCCTCGGCCAGCGGGCCGGGCTCCGAGGGCTACTCGACCGCCCTGCTGGGGCAGTACGCGCCCGGGTCAACGTTCAAGGTCGTCACGGCCCTGGCCATGCTCCGCGAGGGCGACGTCCCCGGGACGGTCGTGCAGTGCCCGCCGTCCACGACGGCGGCGGGCGTGCGGATCGACAACGTCGAGTCCTATCCGCCCGAGTTCACCGGCTCCATCACCCTCACCGAGGCGATCGCGCACTCCTGCAACACCACCTTCGTGGACCAGCACGAGCGGATCAGCCAGTCCGAGCTGGCCGGCGCGGCCGCGGCCCTCGGCGTCGGCGCGGAGACGGACCTCGGGGTGCCGGTGTTCACCGGCTCCGTCCCCGAGGAGGAGGAACCGGCCCAGCACGCCGCCGCGCTGTTCGGGCAGGGGCGGACGCTCGTGTCCCCGCTGGCCATGGCGAACCTGACGGCCTCGGTCGCCGCCGGGGAGCTCGTCACCCCCCGGCTGGTCACCACCGAGGGCCTGCTCGACGACGCAGCCACGGCCGGTCCCGGCCCGGAGGAGCCCCTGACCGCCGAGGAGGCGGAGCAGCTGCGCACCATGATGCGGGCCGTCGTCTCCTCCGGGCACCTGGGCGTGCTGCAGGAGCTCGAGCCGGACACCGCGATCGGCAAGACCGGCACCGCCGAGTTCGGCGACGAGGACCCGCCCCGGACCCACTCGTGGGTGATCGCCGAGCACGAGGACCTCGCCGTGGCCGTCTTCGTGGAGGACGGCGACCTGGGCTCGGTCACCGGCGGACCCCTCATGCGGGACTTCCTGGCGGCGGCCTCCGCGTCCCGCGCCGGCTGAGGCGCGCCGCGACACGGCGCCCCAGGCCCTTCCCCGGCCTGCGCCGCTGGCCCAGGATGGAGGGGTACCGTCCGCTGCCGCGGACCGCCGAACCCCTCAGGAGCTCCCCGTGCCCGAGACCGTGCCCACCACGCCCGCGAGGACCAAGATCGGCGTGGTCGGCGCCGGCTCCGTCGGCTCGTCCCTGGCCTACGCGGCCCTCATCAAGGGCGTCGCGCAGGAGGTGGCCCTCTACGACCTCGCGGGCGACCGGGTCCGCGCCGAGGGCCTGGACCTGGCCCACGGGGCCATGTTCACCCCCAGCTCCCGGGTGACCGGCTCCGACGACGTCGCCGTGCTGGCCGGCTCGGACATCGTCTTCGTGACCGCCGGGGCCAAGCAGCGGCCCGGTCAGACCCGGATGGAGCTGGCGGGCGCCAACGCCGCGATCCTCGAGCAGCTGATGCCGCGCCTGGTGGAGCAGGCGCCCGAGGCCGTGTACGTGCTGGTGACCAATCCGTGCGACGTGCTCACGGTCATCGCGCAGAAGCTCACCGGCCTGCCCCCGGAGCGGGTGATGTCCTCCGGGACCGTGCTGGACACCTCCCGGCTGCGGTGGCTGCTGGCCGAGGAGGGCGGGGTCTCCACCACGAGCGTGCACGCCACGATCGTCGGCGAGCACGGGGACACCGAGTTCCCCCTGTGGTCGAACGCGAACATCGGGCAGATCCCGCTGCGGGACTGGACGGTCGAGGGACGCCGGCCCTTCACCGACGAGCGGCTGGACGAGATCACGCACCGGACGATCAACGCCGCGTACACGGTGATCCAGGGCAAGGGCGCCACCAACTACGCGATCGGCCTGGCCGGGGCGCGCGTGGCCGAGGCGGTGCTGCGGGACGAGCACGCCGTGCTGCCGGTCTCCACGGTCCTCGACGACTACCGGGGGATCAGCGGGGTCGCCCTGTCCGTTCCCTCGGTCGTCGCGCGGCGGGGCGTCGTCGAGCGCCTGGTCGTGCCCATGGACGAGCAGGAGCTGGCCATGCTGCACCGCTCGGCCGAGGCGATCCGGGCCACCCTGGCCTCGATCGGGTACTGACCCCCGGACGGCGACGGGGCCCGAACCGGTGTGCGGAACGGGCCCCGGTGCTGCAGCGCGAGAGGTCAGCGGGCGGCCATCTCGTCCTGCGCCGCGTGGGTGAGGCGCACGGCGTCGTCGAACTCGCGCTCGACCTCATCGTCGCGCCGGTAGGTGGCCTTCGAGACCAGCACGGCGGACACGAGGCTCACGACGAAACCGGGGATGATCTCGTAGAGGTCGGCCCACGGGGTCACGGTCCACGCGAACACGGTGACCGCGCCCAGGACCATGCCGGTGATCGCGCCCAGGTTCGTGAGCTTGCGCCAGAACAGGGACAGGATCACGATCGGGCCGAACGAGGCGCCGAAGCCGGCCCATGCGAAGGCCACGAGGCCGAGGATCGTGTTGTTCTGCTCCCAGGCCAGGAACACCGCCACGAGGGCGACGGCGGCCACGCCCGCGCGGCCCATCCACACCTGCTTGCGCTCGGACGGGGACTGCTTGACGGTCAGCTTGTACAGGTCCTCCACCAGGGCGGAGGAGGAGACGATGAGCTGGGAGGAGACCGTGGACATGATCGCCGCGAGCACGGCCGCCAGCACGAAGCCCGCCACGACCGGGTGGAAGAAGACCTGCGCGAGGTCCAGGAACACGGACTCGGGGTCGGTCGGGCTCTCGTCGGGGCGGTTGCCGTAGTAGGCGATGCCCACGAGCGCAGTGGCGATCGCCCCGACGACGCTGAGCACCATCCAGGTCAGCCCGATCCGGCGGCCGGTCTTGGCGTCGGAGGGGGAGCGCATGGCCATGAAGCGGACGATGATGTGCGGCTGGCCGAAGTAGCCCAGGCCCCACGCGAGGGCCGAGATGACGCCGATCACGGTGGCGCCGCGCACGAGGGAGAGGGCGTCCGGGTTCACCGCGGCGATGTTCTCCGCCATCTGCCCGAAGCCGCCGACGTTGATGATCCCGACGACCGGGACCATGATCAGGGCGAGGAACATGAGGATGCCCTGGGCCACGTCGGTGTAGGTCGCGCCCAGGAAGCCGCCGAAGAGGGTGTAGGCGATGGTCACGCCGACGACCAGGAGCAGGCCGGCGTGGTACGTCGAGCCGAAGGACGACTGGAAGAACAGCCCGCCGGCGACCATGCCGGAGGAGACGTAGAACGTGAAGAACACCAGGATGATCAGCCCGGAGACGATGCGCAGCAGCCGGGTCCCGCCCTTGAGCCGGTTGTCCAGGAAGGACGGGATCGTGATCGAGTTGTGCGACACCTCGGTGTAGGAGCGCAGCCGGGGGGCGATGAACTTCCAGTTGACCCACGCGCCGATGATCAGACCGATGGCGATCCACGCCTCGACCAGACCGGAGAGGAACACCGCGCCCGGCAGGCCGAGGAGCAGCCAGCCGGACATGTCGGAGGCCCCGGCGCTGAGCGCGGCGACGCCGGGCTTGAGGTTGCGCCCGCCGAGCATGTAGTCGTCGAGGTTCTTCGTCCTGCTGTTGGCGTAGAGGCCGATCGCGATCATGGCGGCGAAGTAGATGACGATCGCGATCGTCTGGGGCAGCTGGTCGGGCATGGATTCCTTTCCGCCCGGCGCCGGCCCGGTGGAGCGCAGCGTCCAGGAGGGTGGGTGGGGCAAAGGTCCCACAGGACTTTACGCGCGCTCCCGGGCAGTGGCCAGCCACTACGGGTGTAGGGAGACCGGACCGGCGGCCCGCGGGACCGGCTCAGGCGTCGTCGTGCGCCTGCAGGAACTCGTAGACCTCGCGCTCGTCGACGCCCGGGAAGGCACCCTCCGGCAGGGCGGCGAGCACGTGCGAGTGCGCCCGGGTGTTGGGCCATGCGTGGCCCGCCCACACCCGGCTGAGCTCCTCGGGCGGGCGCCGGCAGCACGAGGGGTCCGGGCACGTCGACACGGTGCGGTGCGGGGTGTCGCGGCCGCGGAACCAGCGGGCGTCGGTGAACGCGACACCCACGCCGATCGAGAACACGCCCTGGCTCGAGAGCTCCGTGCGCGTGGAGCACCAGAACGTGCCGGAGGGCGTGTCGGTGTACTGGGCGAACGCCGTGAACTGGTTGGGCTGGTCGAAGACGGTGCGCCCGGACCACTTGCGGCAGGAGATCTGGCCCTCGATCGCCCCGGTGTGGTCCGTGGGGAACGCCAGGCCGTTGTTCTCGTAGGCCTTGTGGATCACCCCCGACGAGTGCACCTTGTGGAAGTGGGTGCGGATGCCCAGGTGCCGGGTCGCGAGGTTCGTGAAGCGGTGGCCCGCCGTCTCGTGGGAGACGGCGAAGCGGTCCTTGAGGTCCTCCAGGAACAGGTCCCGGTTCCGCTTCGCCTCGAGCAGGAACGGGACGGTCTTGTCCTCCGGCAGCATCACCGCCGCGGCGAAGTAGTTGGTCTGCACCCGCTGGGCGAGGAACTCGGCGTAGTCCTTGGGCGGCTCGTGGCCCAGCACCTGGTGCCCCACGGCCTGGAGCAGCACCGCGCGGGGGTCGTGGTCCGCCCGCGGGCTCTGCACCAGGTAGATCCGCCGGTTGAGCAGGTCGGTGACCGAGCGGGTCGAGTGCGGGAGGTCGGTGACGTGGTGGATGCTGTAGCCGAGCTTGCCCACCATCTCCGAGATCACGGAGTTGGACACGGGGCCCGAGGAGTAGCCGCCCAGGGTCAGCAGCTCCTTGGCGGCCTGCTCCAGGTCCGGGAAGTAGTTGTCCTGCTCCCGCATGAGCCGGCGCAGCTGCACGTTGGCCCGGCGGGCCTCCTCCGGGGTGGCCGAGTTCTTCTCGAGGGCCTCGGCCAGCCGCTCCTGCAGGGCCACGAGCGCCTCGAGCACCTCGGTGGACAGGGCGGAGCTGACCCGGACGGTCGGCAGCCCCAGCTGCTCGTAGAACGGGGAGCGCTGGGCGCGCTCGAGCTGGATCTCGAGCGCCTCGCGCCGGGTGCCGGGCTCGGCCCCGAGCAGGGCGTCCACGCTCGTGCCCAGGACCTCGGCGAGGCGCCGCAACAGGCTGAGCCGGGGCTCGCGCCGCCCGTTCTCGATCACGGACAGCTGCGACGTGGCCGTGCCGGCCCGGTCGGCCAGCTCGGCGAGGGTCAGCCCCCGGTCCTTGCGCAGGGACCGGATGCGCCGGCCGAGACCGATGAGATCGGTGCTGCCGGCGGGCTCGGTCGACGTCGGCAACTCGGTGCCCCAGGCGTTCGTCATCATTTCTTCACCATATGCGAAGAACGGCGAAAATTCACCAGGAAATGTGGGTTCATCCGCCCGGAACTGGGGCAAAGTGGGATGTGTCACCACGGGAGAGCGAACTTCCCGGTGACCCCGCAGCCGAAGCACCCGTTCTCGGACAACTCAACGAGGAGCCGACATGTCCTACCCCAACGCCCCCAAGACCGCCGACGAGATCCGCCACGAGTGGGACGCCGACCCCCGCTGGGCGAACATCACCCGCGAGTACACGGCGGAGGAGGTCGTCCGTCTGCGCGGGTCGGTGCAGGAGGAGATGACCCTGGCCCGCCGCGGCGCGGAGCAGCTGTGGGAGAAGCTCCACACCGAGGACTTCGTCAACTCCCTCGGCGCCCTGACCGGCAACCAGGCGGTCCAGCAGGTGAAGGCCGGTCTCAAGGCCATCTACCTGTCCGGCTGGCAGGTCGCCGGCGACGCGAACCTCGCGGGCCAGACCTACCCCGACCAGTCGATCTACCCCGCGAACTCCGTCCCCGCGGTCGTGCGGCGGATCAACAACGCCCTCATGCGCGCCGACCAGATCGAGCACTCCGAGGGCATCAGGACCGTGGACGACTGGCTGGTCCCGATCGTCGCCGACGCCGAGGCCGGCTTCGGCGGCTCGCTCAACGCCTACGAGCTCATGAAGTCCATGATCGCCTCCGGCGCGGCCGGCGTGCACTGGGAGGACCAGCTGGCCTCCGAGAAGAAGTGCGGCCACCTGGGCGGCAAGGTGCTCATCCCCACCCAGCAGCACGTCCGCACCCTCAGCGCGGCCCGGCTCGCGGCCGACGTCGCCGACGTCCCCTCGCTGATCATCGCCCGCACCGACGCGGAGGCGGCCACCCTGATCACCACCGACGTCGACGACCGCGACAAGCCGTTCGTCACCGGCGAGCGCACCGCGGAGGGGTACTACAAGGTCCGCAACGGCCTCGAGGCCTGCATCGCCCGCGGCAACGCGTACGCCCCGTACGCCGACCTGCTGTGGATGGAGACCGGCACCCCGGACCTCGAGCTGGCCCAGAAGTTCGCCGAGGGCATCCACGCGGAGCACCCCGACCAGATGCTCGCCTACAACTGCTCGCCGTCCTTCAACTGGAAGAAGCACCTGGACGACGACACGATCGCCAAGTTCCAGCGGGAGCTGGGCGCGATGGGCTTCAAGTTCCAGTTCATCACCCTGGCCGGCTTCCACGCCCTGAACTACTCGATGTTCGACCTGGCCCACGGCTACGCCCGCAACCAGATGACGGCCTACGTGGAGCTGCAGGAGCGGGAGTTCGCGGCCGAGGAGCGCGGCTACACGGCCACCCGGCACCAGCGCGAGGTCGGCACGGGCTACTTCGACCTGGTCTCCACCGTCCTCAACCCGGAGTCCTCCACCACGGCGCTGGCCGGGTCCACGGAGACCGCCCAGTTCTGAGCCGCACGGCCGCGACCGGCCGGGGGCCCGAGAGGGTCCCCGGCCGCGCCGCATCCGACGACGGCCCGCTCCGGCCCGCTCCGGAGCCGCCCCACCCGATCTCCCAGGACACTCTTCAGGCGAGGAACCAGCCATGATGACCATGACCAGCAACCCCGTGACGATCAACGGCGTGACCCTCACCGGTCACCACGTGCCCCGGCAGAACAGTGTGCTCACCCCGGACGCGCTCGGCTTCCTGGCGGCCCTGCACCGCGAGTTCGAGCCCCGCAGGCGGGAGCTGCTGGCCGCCCGCGAGGAACGGCGCAAGGCGATCGCCCGCGGCACCGACCCCACCTTCCTGCCGGAGACGCAGAAGATCCGCGAGGACGACTCCTGGCGCGTGCCGCCGCCCCCGCCCGGGCTCGAGGACCGCCGCGTGGAGATCACCGGCCCCACCGAGCGGAAGATGACCATCAACGCGCTCAACTCCGGGGCGAAGGTGTGGCTCGCGGACATGGAGGACGCCAACACCCCGCACTGGACGAACGTGGTCACCAACCAGCTCAACCTGATCGACGCGCTCGAGGGGACCATCGAGTTCACCAACCCGGACGGCAAGAAGTACGCGCTGAAGAACAAGGACGCCCGGGCCAACCCCACCATCGTGGTGCGGCCCCGGGGGTGGCACTTCGAGGAGAAGCACCTGTCCGTGCGGGACGAGCCCATCGCGGGCGCCGTCGTGGACTTCGGCCTCTACTTCTTCCACAACGCGCGCCGGCTCAAGAAGCTCGGCCTGGGCCCCTACTTCTACCTGCCCAAGACCGAGTCCCACCAGGAGGCGCGGCTGTGGCACGACATCTTCAGCCGCGCGGAGTCCATGCTCGGGACGAACCGCGGCACCATCCGCGCCACGGTGCTGATCGAGACGATCACCGCGGCCTTCGAGATGGAGGAGATTTTGTACGAGCTCGGGGAGCACGCCGCGGGACTCAACGCGGGGCGGTGGGACTACATCTTCTCGATCATCAAGAACTTCCGGACCCGCGGGCCCCGCTTCATCCTCCCGGACCGCAACGCCGTGACCATGACGCAGCCGTTCATGCGGGCCTACACCGAGCAGCTCGTGCGGGCCTGCCACCGCCGCGGGGCGATGGCCATCGGCGGGATGGCCGCGTTCATCCCCTCCCGCCGGGACGAGGAGGTCAACCGCATCGCGTTCGAGAAGGTCCGCGCGGACAAGACCCGCGAGGCCGACGACGGCTTCGACGGGTCCTGGGTGGCCCACCCCGACCTGGTCCCCGTGTGCCGCGAGATCTTCGACGCGGTGCTCGGTGACCGGCCGAACCAGCTGGACCGGCTCCGCGAGGACGTGGTGCCCGACGACAAGGCGCTCATCGACATCGCCTCCGCGACGGGCAAGATCACCGAGGCGGGGATCCGCAGCAACATCGAGGTGGGGATCCGCTACATCGAGGCGTGGCTGCGCGGCAACGGCGCGGTGGGCATCCACAACCTGATGGAGGACGCCGCGACCGCGGAGATCTCCCGCTCCCAGATCTGGCAGTGGGTGAACACCCGCGCCATCACGGACGAGGGCGAGGAGATCACCCGGGACTGGGCGCAGGAGCTGATGGAGGAGGAGTTCGCGAAGATCGAGCGCACCGAGGGCGACCGCTTCGACGACGCCCGCTCCATCTTCGAGGAGGTGGCCCTGGGCGACGACTACCCCCCGTTCCTGACCACCCCCGCCTACGAGCGGTTCCTGGCCGAGCCCGAGGACCCGCACGCCCCGGAGGAGGCCGGGACCTCCGCGCCCTCGCGCGCCTGAGCGGCCCACCGGGCCGGGTCCACGACCCAGGGCTCCCGGGGCAGGACGTCCTCGTCGAAGACGGCGAGGACGTCCTGCCCCGTCCGGACCGGCCCCGGGAGGCGCAGCGACGCGGTCATCCAGCCCAGCACCTCCTCGACGCCGTGCCCCGCCGCCGCGAGCTCGGCGAGGGTCACGGCGCCGTCGCGCTTGGCGAGGCGCTGCCCGTGCGCGTTGAGCACGAGCGGGACGTGCACCCACTCCGGCTCGTCCAGTCCGAGCACCGAGGCCAGGTACGCCTGCCGGGGGGTGGAGGCCAGCAGGTCGTCGCCCCGGACCACCTGGTCCACGCCCTGGTGGGCGTCGTCCAGGACCACCGCGAGGTTGTAGGCGGGACGGCCGTCGTTGCGCAGCAGCACGAAGTCGTCGACGAGCCCCGTGTGCGCCCCGGCCCAGCGGTCCACGACCGTGCGGGAGCGCAGGTCCGCGCGCAGCCGCACCGCGGGGGGCCGCTCGCGCCGGCGGCGCGCCCGCTCGGCGTCGTCGAGGTCCCGGCACGTGCCCGGGTAGGCGCCCGGGGCCCCGTGCGGCGCGCTCGCGGCCGTCCGGATCTCCCGGCGCGTGCAGTAGCACTCGTAGGTGCGCCCCGCCGCGGTGAGACGCGCCACCACGGCACGGTGCTCGGCCTCCCGCGAGGACTGCAGCAGCGGCGGGCCGTCCCAGTCGAGGCCCAGCCGGGCGAGGTCCGCGAGCTGCCGCTCGGCCGCCCCCGGCTGCACCCGGTCGATGTCCTCGACACGCAGGACGAAGCGCCGGCCCGTCGAGCGCGCGAGGGCCCACGCGAGCAGCGCCGTGCGGAGATTGCCGAGGTGGAGGTCCCCAGAGGGGGACGGGGCATAGCGGCCGGCGCCTCCGACCGCACGGTCCGGGGACGGAGTGGTCATGGTGGTCAGGATAGCCAGCGGCGGTCGGTACCCTGGTCGGGTGGCGCGCATCAACGAACTCCGCGACGGCGTCTTCGCCGTGAGCACGGACAACTGGAGGCTGAACTCCGGTGTCGTGCTCGGGACCCGCCGCGCCCTGGTGGTCGACACGGGTGCGGGCCCGCGCCAGGCCCGGGAGATCCTGGAGGCGGTCCGCTCGCTCACGGGCCTGCCCCTGACGGTGGTGAACACCCACGCCCACTACGACCACTTCCTGGGCAACGCCGTGTTCCAGCGCGCCGGGGCCGAGGACTTCTGGGCCCACCGCGGCTGCGCGGCGGCGATCCGGGCGCACGGCGACTTCCAGCGCTCCTTCGTGGGCACCCACGAGCCCGAGATGGCCGCGGCCGAGGGACCGGACACCCGGCTCGTGGTGCCCAACCGGCACCTGCCGGGCACGGGCAGGCGTCCCGCCCTGACCCGGGTGGACCTGGGGGAGCGGGCGGCGGTGCTCTTCTCCTTCGGCCCGGGACACACCGACAACGACCTCTGCGTGGGCGTCGACGACGTCGTCTTCACCGGGGACCTCGTGGAGCAGGGCTCCGACCCGGACTTCGACGACTCGTACCCGCGGGGCTGGGCCACGGCCCTCGAGAGCCTGGCCGCCCTCGACCGGTACCAGGTCTTCGTCCCCGGCCACGGCAACCCCGTGGAGCGAGGCTTCGTGCTCCAGCAGGCCCGGCTCATGCGCACGGCGATCGAGCGCGTGGACGCGAGCGAGGCCGCCGCGGCGCAGCCGGACGGCATGCGCCCCGTGACGGCCTCGATGTTCCGCCTGCCCTACAACGCGGGGGCGGCGCGGATCCTCCTGGACCGGCTCGAGCGGATCAGGGCCGAGGACGCCGCGACCGAGGAGCTTGCAGCGCTGTCAGCGCCGCTGCCGCCAGCAGACTGACGCCGAGGATCGCCGCGCACGCCGCGACCGCCGCCCAGCCCCCGCCCGGAACGCGCAGGGCCGCCCACAGCGGCAGCAGACCGACCAGCAGGGTCCCCGCGCCGGAGACGGCCAGGAGTGCGGTCAGGCCTCCGCCGGGCACGGGGTGCTCCACCGGCCCGGTCAGGCGCAGCACAAGGCCGCCCAGGGCCGCCCAGCCCGCCACGACCAGCAGGGCCGCCACGACGTCCGAGGGCCGGTGCCAGCCGTTCAGCAGCGTGGCCACCCCGGTCGCCGTCGTGGCCCCCGCCCCGAGCAGCGCGACGAGCGGCCGGGACGGGGCGGGCGCCGCGAGCAGCACCACCGCGACGGCGGCGGCGGCGGCGGCCGTGTGCCCGGACGGGAAGGAGTTCACGGCGGCCTCCTGGATCCCGAGGTCCGGCTTCTCCAGCAGCACCCGCTTGAGCAGCTGGACCGTGAGGTTGGACAGCACGACCACCGCCGCCCCGACCACCGCCGGGGCGAGGCGCCGGGAGCGCACGGCCAGGACCGCGAGGCACACGGCCGAGACCGCGCCCACCACCCACGGGACCGAGTCGAGCAGCTGGGCGGCGCGGTCGGAGAGGTCGGGGAAGGCGCCGCTCGCCTGGCGCAGGGCCAGCTCGTCGAGCCACTGCCCGGTCGCGGTGGTCAGCGCCACGACCCCGGTCAGGGCGGCCGCCGCCCACAGGGCGGCGGCGCCGAGCAGGTGGCCCAGGACCTGCAGGACGGTGGGGAGGGGGCGGCGGGCGGTCGTGGTCATCGAGCTCCTGGGCGGTGGTGCGGATCGTCGGGGTGCCGGCACGGCCACGGCCGTGCCGGCACCCGCGGAGCCCTCATCATTCCACGCACGGATCGGAGCGCGCTGAGAGGCGCCCTCTAGGCTGGGAGCATGCTCCCCGCCGTGGCCCTGCCCCTGCTCGACGACCTGCTCGCGCACGCGCACGTCGTCGCCCTGCCGATGCGGGTGCGCTTCCGCGGCGTCGACGTGCGCGAGTCGGTGCTCCTGCGCGGCCCCGCGGGGTGGGGGGAGTTCGGCCCGTTCCCCGAGTACGGTGACGCCGAGGCCGGCGCCTGGCTCCGCGCCGCGGTCGACGCCGCGTGGCACGGCTTCCCGGCGCCCCGGCGCACGCGCATCCCCGTCAACGCGACCGTGCCCGCCGTGCCGGCGGCCCGTGTCCGGGAGGTGCTCGCCGGGTTCGGGGGCGGGGTCCGCGCCGTGAAGATCAAGGTCGCCGAGCGCGGCCAGGACCCGGGGGACGACGACGCCCGGGTCGCGGCCGTGCGGGCCCTGCTGCCGGAGGCCGAGCTGCGGGTGGACGCCAACGGCGGATGGGACGTGCCCACGGCCCTCGCGGCCCTGGAGCGGCTCGGGCGGCACGGGCTCGCGTACGCGGAGCAGCCCGTGCCCACGATCGAGGGCCTCGCCGCCGTCCGGGAGGGCCTCGCCGACCGGGGCGTGCCGGTGCTCGTGGCCGCGGACGAGTCCGTGCGCAAGGAGGACGACCCGCTCGCGGTGGCCCGGGCGGGCGCCGCCGACCTGCTGGTGGTCAAGGCGGCCCCGCTGGGCGGCGTGCGCCGCGCGCTGGACGTGGTCGCCCGGGCGGGCCTGCCGGCGGTGGTCAGCTCCGCCCTGGACACCTCGGTGGGCATCCGGGCGGGGCTCGCGCTCGCCGCCGCCCTGCCCGAGCTCCCGTACGCCTGTGGGCTCGGGACCGTGTCCCTCATGCGCGCGGACGTCCTGCGGGAGCCGCTGCGGCCGGTCGGCGGGATGCTCGAGCTGCGGGACGCGGTCCCGGACCCGGCGCTGCTGCGGCGCCACGCCGTGCCCGCGGACCGGCGCCGGTGGTGGCTGGAGCGGCTGCGCCGCGTGCACGCCCTGGCGGGGGCCGCGCCTCAGCCCTGAGCCACGTCCCCCAGCACCTCGGCCCGGAGCCGGTCCAGGTCCACGGGCTCACCCTCGTGCAGGTCGTGGCGCCGGACCCACGCCCGGGCGGCGCGCCACACGTCGTCGCAGCCGAGCTCCATGTCGGGGTGGGCGGCGCCGATCCGCGTCTGGGCCGTGTGCTCGGGGTCGTCACCCGTGAAGGAGAAGACCGCCACGGGGCTGCAGGCGAGCCCCACGACCCCGCGGACGGAGGCGATGATCCGTCCGTGCAGGCAGTCCCCCGGGTGGAGGTCCCACGCGCGGCGGACGCTCAGGCAGTCCACGCCCGCACGCCGGTACCGGCGCGCGCCGGGCTCGTGCGGACCGGGTTCCCCGTGCTCCTGCGGGGACAGCAGTCCCACCTCTGGTTCCGTGTGCATCGCGCGCCTCCTTCGCCCGTGTCCGGACCGGCACTGCCGCCGCGGCGGCACGGCCCGTGGGCGGACGGTGCAGAAGGAGGGGGGTCTTCCGAAAGTTCCCGGTCACGGGCCGGGCGCTGGACGGATGGGACGGCCTGACGGCACGAGCATCCCAGAACCGTGGCCGCCACGGAATCCGCCGGCGCATTGTTTCTTCGAGTGAACACGCTCGGCTCCCCGGCACGCCGGGCGCGGGCACGTCACCGCCGGCCGTCACGCAGGGGCAGCCCCGGACCCGGTCGGCGCGGCGCCCTCCACGGCCGGTCACCGTCCGTTAACGTGTGCTTCACCTCGGCGCCCCCAGGGCCCCATGCGGCGGTGGTGCAGTGGACTCGTATCCGATACCTGCGGCCGCGGACGCCCGTGGCCCCGACCGTCTGGGAGAGCCATGACCGACACCGCCAAGCGCCCCTTCCTCCCGCTGCTGGGCCACACCCGTGGCAAGCGCAGCCCCGTCACGTGCCGGCTCAAGTGCGGCAGCGCCTGCGCCGGCCCGGAGTGCAACACCTCGGGCAACGGCTACTTCCGCGACATCGCGAGCGCCGCCCTGTCCCGCCGCTCCGCCCTGGGCCTGGGCGCCGCGGCGGCCGTCACGGTCGGCGTCGTCGGCGCCACCCCGGAGGCCGCCCAGGCCCACGGTCGCGGACGCTCCGGGCTGTCCTTCGCGCCCATCGCCCCCGTGCCGAACACCGTGGACGACCTCACGGTCCCCGAGGGCTACGACTGGTCCCCGATCATCCGCTGGGGCGACCCCCTGTTCGCCGACTCCCCGGAGTTCGACCCCTCCGCGCAGACCCCCGAGGCCCAGGCACTCCAGTTCGGCTACAACTGCGACTACCTGGACGTCCTCCGGGACCGGGGCGGGCGCAGCGGCGTGCTCGTGAACAACCACGAGTACACCAACGAGAACCTCATGTTCCCCGCCGAGCAGCAGGACGACGTCCAGCGGGTGGCCCGGGTTGCCATGGCCGCCCACGGCATGTCCGTCGTGGAGATCGCCCGCACCGGCCCCGGCCGGCCCTGGTCCTACGTGCGCGGCGGCGCCCGGAACCGGCGCATCACGATGAGCACCCCGTTCCGGGTGGACGGGCCCGCGGCGGGCTCCGACCTGATGACCACGGAGGCCGACCCCACCGGAGCCCTGGTGCTGGGCACCCTCAACAACTGCGCCGGCGGCACCACCCCGTGGGGCACGGTCCTCTCCGGCGAGGAGAACTTCAACCAGTACTTCAAGGGCAACGGCTCCGCCGAGCAGAAGCGCTACGGGCTCGCCGCCGAGGCGCCGAGCAGGCGCTGGCACGAGGTGGACCCGCGCTTCGACTCGACCCTGCCGGGCTACGAGAACGAGCCGCACCGCTTCGGCTGGATCGTGGAGATCGACCCCCAGGATCCCGGGTCCACCCCCGTCAAGCACACCGCCCTGGGCCGCTTCAAGCACGAGGGCGCCAACGTGCGCGTGGCCGAGGACGGCACCGTGGTGGCCTACTCGGGCGACGACGAGCGCTTCGACTACCTCTACAAGTTCGTCTCCGCCCAGAAGTACGTCGAGGGCGACCGCGCGCACAACATGACGCTGCTCTCCGAGGGCAACCTGTACGTCGCGAAGTTCACCGGGGACACCGAGGCCGAGATCGACGGCTCCGGCCGACTGCCCTCCGACGGCGCGTTCGACGGCTCGGGCGAGTGGCTGCCGCTGGTCGTGGACGGGGAGTCGGCCGTGGACGGCATGTCCGTCGAGGAGGTCCTGGTGTTCACCCGCCTGGCCGCGGACCAGGCGGGGGCCACCAAGATGGACCGCCCCGAGGACGTCGAGCCCTCCCCGCACACCGGCAAGGTCTACGTGGCGCTGACCAACAACACCGACCGCGGCACTCCGGGAAAGGCCGGCCCGGACGAGGCCAACCCGCGCACCCAGAACCGCGACGGGCACGTGCTCGAGCTCACCGAGCGGAACAACCGCGCCGCCGCCCTGGAGTTCGACTGGAACCTGCTGATCGTGGCCGGGGACCCCTCGAAGAACGCCTCGGCCTACTTCTCCGGATTCCCCGCGGAGAAGGTCTCCCCGATCTCCTGCCCGGACAACCTGGCCTTCGACTCGGAGGGCAACCTGTGGGTCTCCACCGACGGCGCCCCGGGGACCATCGGCTACGACGACGGACTGTTCAAGGTCGGGCTGTCCGGGCGCGAGCGCGGCAGGGTCCAGCAGTTCCTCGCCGTGCCGCAGGACGCCGAGACCTGCGGGCCCGTGATCCACGACCGCGAGCGCATGGTCTACGTGGCCGTGCAGCACCCGGGCGAGGACGGCTCCTTCGAGGAGCCCCGCTCCTACTTCCCGGACTACGTCGTGGAGACCCGCCAGGGCGAGGGCGAGTGGTCCCTGCCGCGCCCGTCCGTGGCGCAGGTCTTCGCCGTGGACCGCGACGGGGAGCCCGAGTTCCCCGGCGCGATCCACGACAGGCCGGGACAGGGCCGCAACCAGCACAAGCGGCGCAAGAACGGCGAGCGCGGGCCCCGCTACCGCGGCTACAAGGGCAAGGCCTCCGCGGAGACGAAGGCGGCCGCGAGGACCGCGTCCCGCGCCTACTGAGCCCCGCCTCCGGAGCTCCCCGGTCCCCGGCCCGCCCCACGGCGTGCCGGGGACCGGTGCGTTCCCGGACTACCCTGGTCTCCTGTGACCACACCGTCCCTCGACACCGCCCGCACCGTCCTGGAAGAGCTCGTCGCCGCCGGCATGCGGCACCTCGTCGTGGCCCCCGGCTCCCGGTCCGCGCCGCTGGCCTACGCCGCGGCGGCCGCCCAGGCCGCCGGGGCGCTCGAGGTCCACGTGCGGGTGGACGAGCGGGGCGCGGCGTTCACCGCCCTCGGCATCGCGCGGTCCACCGGCCGGCCGGCCGGGGTGCTCACCACGTCGGGCACGGCCGTGGGCAACCTGCTGCCCGCCGTGCTGGAGGCCGACCACGCCGAGGTGCCCCTCGTGGTGCTCTCCGCCGACCGCCCGCCGGAGCTGCGGGGCACCGGTGCCAACCAGACCACCCGTCAGCCGGGGATCTTCGGCGACCACGTGCGCGCCTCCGTGGACCTCCTCCCCGGTGACGACGTGCCCGCCCGCCTCGCGGAGGTCCTCGACGCCCTGGCCGGCCGAGGACCGCGAGGACCCCGGCCGCCGGGACCGGTCCAGCTCAACGTGGCTCTGCGCGAGCCGCTGCACCCGGCGCCGGAGGACGGCCCGGTGCTCGCGGCCCGGGCGCGGCTGCTGGCCACCCGGGCGGGGGCGGCGCCGGACCCGGGCCCGAGCGCGGTGGCGGCCGGACCCGTCCGGGCCCCGCGTCCGGACGCCGGGACGGCGCGCTCCGTCGTCGTCGCCGGGGACGGCGCCGGGCCGGACGCCGCCCGCTTCGCCGAGGCGTGCGGGCTGCCGCTGCTCGCGGAGCCCTCGTCGAACGCGCGGAGCGGCCCGCACGCCGTGGGGGCCTACCGGCTGCTGCTGGACTCTCCGCTGGGCCGGCGGATCGAGCGCGTCCTGCTCGTGGGCCGGCCCACGCTCTCCCGCCCGGTCGGTGCCCTGCTCGCCCGGGAGGACGTCGTCACCGCGGCCGTGCGGCCCGTTCCCGTGGCCTGGTACGAGCCCGGCCGGCGCCGCGAACGCGTGCTCTCGAGCTGGGCCGAGGCGGCCGCCTTCACCGGTCGGGGCGCACCCGGCTGGGCGGACGCCTGGCGGGAGGCGGGCGCCGCCGCGGACGGCGCCGTCGCCCGGTTGCTCGCCGCCGAGCCACCGGGGCGGGCCACCGGGCCGGCCGTGGCCGCCGCGGTGTGGGAGGCCTGCCGGCGGGACGGGACCGTGCTGGTGGCCGGCTCCTCGAACCCGGTGCGCGACCTGGACCTGGCCGCCCGGTCCGGCCCCGGCTCCCCGCTCGTGCTCGCCAACCGGGGTCTCGCCGGGATCGACGGGACGGTGGCCACGGCCACCGGCGCGGCGCTCGGCGGCGGTCGCCCGGTCCGCGCCCTCCTGGGCGACCTGACGTTCCTGCACGACGTCTCGTCCCTGCTGCTGGGTCCGGGCGAACGCGAGCCCGACCTGCAGCTGGTGGTCCTCAACGACGGCGGCGGGGGGATCTTCACGACCCTCGAGCACGGGGCGCTGGGAGAGCAGGAGGAGTACCGGGCGGTCGTGGAGCGGTTCTTCGGCACTCCGCACGAGGCCCGTCTCGACGCGCTGTGCGCCGGCTACGGCGTGACCCACCGGCGTGCGGCCGGCGTCGCCGAGCTCGAGCAGGCGCTCGCCGCGCCCGTGCGGGGGCGATCGGTCCTGGAGGTCGTGGTGGACCGGCGCGGGCTGCGGGACCTCCACGCCCGGGTCCGGGCCGCCGTCGCGCAGGCCACCGCTGAAGCCACAGCGCAGGACACGGCGCAGGGCGCCGCGCAGGACACGGCTGACGTCACCGCGCAGGGCGCCGTGCAGGAAACCCCTCGGGTCCCGGACGAGCGCTGAGGGGCCCGAACCTCCCGGCGCCGCCGGGCCGGAGGACGCGGACGGGCCCCGTCCCCCCGCGAGGGGGACGGGGCCCGTCAGCGGTGCCGCGGGGGCTCAGCCTCGGACGCGGGGCGTCCCGTGCTCGGTGGGGGCCTGCGCGTGCTGGATGGCGAGCTCCTCCACCCGGTGCTCGGCCTCCTCGAGCGCGCGCTGGTGGGGCACCACGAGGGTGACCACCGCGCCGGCCAGAGCCACGCCGGCGAAGACGTAGAACGCCTGGGGACCGCCGAGGCCGGCGGCGGCGAGCCAGCCGCCGATGATCGGGCCGAAGATGCCGCCGAACCGGCCCATGCTGGCGCAGAAGGCTACGCCGGCGGCCCGGGCGTTGGTCGTGTAGTAGTTCGACTGGAACCCGTAGACCAGGACCTGGGTGCCGATGGTGCCCACACCGGCCACGGCGATGAAGAGGAACAGCAGCGGCAGCGGGAAGCCGAAGGTCATCAGGACCAGGGCGATCGCGGCCAGGGCGAACGTCGTGGCGATCATCCGCTGCGGGCCGGTGCGGTCCGCGAGGCGGGAGGCCAGCAGACCGCCGACCAGGGCGGAGCCGTTGAGCACGAGGACGAAGTACAGCGGGCTGATGTCGTGGCCGTAGCCGTTCATGATGACGGCGAGCCAGGTGTTGAGTCCGTAGGTGAGCAGCAGGCCGCAGAAGGACATGAAGCCCAGCAGGATCGAGGCCAGAGCGAACTGCCGGGAGAACACGGCCGCGTAGCCGGTCCTGCGCGGGGCCGCGCCGACCTCCTGGATGACCTGCTCCTCGATCAGCGGGACGCCGGTGCGGAGGGCGACGGCCCCGGCCCGCTCGGTCTGGCCGCGGGCGAGCAGCCAGCGCGGGGACTCGGGGAGCTTCCAGAGCATGAGCGGGACCAGCAGGACCAGGGGGAGGGCCCCGATCATGAAGAGCCCGCGCCAGCCGATGTCGGTGAGGAAGGCGATGCCCATGACGGCGGCGAACACGCCGCCCGCCGGGATGCCGGAGTAGACGATGCCGTTGTAGAACTGGCGGCGGCCGGCGGGGGCGAACTCCGCCATGGTGGCGCCGGCGGTGGCGATCACGAGGCCGAGACCGATGCCCGTGACGAAGCGCATCGCGCCGAAGGCGAGCACGCTGGTGGTGAGCGCGGTGACGAACATCCCGATCGAGAACCAGGCGACACCGGTGATCAGCAGCCGGCGACGGCCGAAGAAGTCGCCGATGGCCCCGCAGACGAGCGAGCCGATGAGCACGCCGATCAGGGCGTAGGAGCCCACCAGGCCCGCGACGGCCGGTTCCAGGATCCCGATCTGCGTGGGATCGGCGAGCAGGCCCGGCAGCACCACGCCGTAGATGACGAGGTCGTAGCCGTCGAAGAGCAGGGCGAGGCAGATGACGAACGCCACGAAGCGGGCCGTCCTCTGCTCGAGCTGCGGATTCTCCGCGATGTCGATGTGTGGTTGTGTCATGTTCCCCGGGACCTCTCTGGGCAGCGCGTGGACAAGGCAGGAAGCGGGGAGACCGGCGGTGCGTCCCCTGGCTGCGCCCAGCCTGACAGAGCGGTGATCCGGGTCATATGAGGCAAAGACCTAGGGATCCACCAGGGGGGGATTCATCTGTTCAGGATATCGATGCCCTCGATACGGACTGTTCTGGATATGAGACCGGGTCCGACGTCCGGGTCCTCGTCCGGGGACGACGGACCCGGACCGCGCCGGGTCACTGCTCCGGTGCCTGCACCTGGGTGGGGTTGAGCACGCGGGAGAGGAACGACTGGGTGCGGGGCTCGCGCGGGCTGCGGATCAGTTCCGCGGCGGGACCCTCCTCGACGACCACCCCGCCGTCCATGAACACGACCTTGTCGGCGACGTCGCGGGCGAACTCCATCTCGTGGGTGACCACGAGCATCGTCATGCCCTCGGCGGCGAGGTTGCGCATGATGGCGAGGACGTCGCCCACCGTCTCGGGGTCCAGGGCGGAGGTCGGCTCGTCGAAGAGCATGAGGGACGGGTCCATCGACAGGGCCCGGGCGATCGCCACGCGCTGCTGCTGCCCGCCGGAGAGCTGGTCGGGGTAGCTGTCCGCCTTCTCTGCCAGGCCCACGCGCTCCAGGTTGCCGCGGGCGATCCGCTCGGCCTCGGCCTTGTCCCGCTTGAGCACCTTGAGCTGGGCCACGGTGCAGTTCTCGAGGACGTTCAGGTGGGGGAACAGGTTGAACTGCTGGAAGACCATGCCCACGTGCCGGCGCATCCGGTCCACGTCGGCCTCGGGATCGGTGACCTCGAAGTCACCGATCGTGATCCGGCCCTGCTGCGGGGTCTCGAGCAGGTTGACGCAGCGCAGCAGCGTGGACTTGCCGGAGCCGGAGGGACCGATGAGGCAGACCACCTGGCCGGCGCCGACGCTGAGGGAGATGCCCTTGAGGACCTCGAGGGAGCCGTAGGACTTGTGCAGGCCCTCGATGACGACGGAGGCCGCGTCCGCGAGGCCGTCGGCGCCGCCGGGCCCGGACCGGGGAGTGGGGGAGGATGCAGTGCTCACAGTCAGGCTCCTAGGACTTCTTCATGCGGTCGGTCTTGGACTCGAAGCGGCGGGTCAGGATGCCCAGCGGCACCGTGATGATGAGGTAGCAGACACCCGCCACCACCAGCGGGGTGAGGCCGGCACCGGCCCCGGAGATCGCCTCGCGGCCGTACTTGGTGAGCTCGTACTGGCCCACGCCCATGCCCAGCAGGTAGACCAGGGAGGAGTCCTTGGTCAGCAGGATCACCTCGTTGGTCAGCGGCGGCAGCACGATGCGCAGGGCCTGCGGGATGACGATCGTGACCATGGCCCGGCCGTGGGACATGCCCAGGGAGCGGGCGGCCTCGTACTGGCCCTTCGGCACGGCCTGCAGGCCCGCCCGCAGCGACTCCGCGATGTAGGCCGCGGCCACGAGTCCCAGGGCGATCATGACCGTGACGTAGTGGTTGAAGCGGAAGCCGAAGGCCAGCGGGATGCCGTAGCCGAAGGCGAGGAAGACCAGCAGGGCGGGCACGCCGCGGAAGAACTCGATGTAGAGCGTGGCCAGCCAGCGGTAGGGCGCCACGGACGAGAGCTTCATGAGCGCGAGGACCACACCGCCGGTGAGGCCGACCACGAAGCCCAGCAGCGTGTAGATGAGGGTGTTCTTCAGCGCCACGGCGATGATGCCGGGGAACTGCTGGGCCGCGATCTCCGGGTTGAACACCTTCTCGACGAGCAGCGGCCAGTCGGCGATCGCGATCAGCGTGATGAGGACGAGGATCAGGACGGCGTACTGGACGCCGCGGGAGAGGCGTGCTCTCTGGTGCATGGTCATGGCCATGGGGTGGTCCGATCTGGGTGGTACGGGCGGGCGGTGACGTGGCCGGCGCCCCCGGTGCGGGGCGCCGGCCCGGTGGTCAGTTCTCCTGGACGGGGATCCACGTCTCGACGATCTGCTCGAGCGTGCCGTCCTCCTCGATGCGGTCCAGGGTGGAGTCGACCGCGCCGAGCATCGCCTCGTCGCCCTTCGCCACGGCCACGCCGAGCTGGTCGTCGAGGGCCGCGGTCTCCTGGACCACGAAGTCCGGGTCGTCCTGGGCGTGCTGGGCGATCGCGGTGACGTCGTCGAGCACCGCGTCCACGCCGCCGGTGCTGAGCCCGGTGAACAGCGTGGTGGCGTCCTCGAACTGGACGGCGTTGAGGCCCAGCTCCCGGGCCTGCGTCTCGCCGACCGTGCCCTGCATGACCCCGACCCGCACCTGCTCCTCGCGGGCGGCGTCGATCGAGTCGACGCCGTCCTCCCCGTCGGTCACGAGGCCGACCTCGTTGTCGTAGTAGGGGTCGGAGAAGTCCATCACCGTCTGCCGCTCCTCGGTGATGGACAGGGCGGAGATCGCGACGTCGCACTGGTCGGTCTCGAGGGCCGTGCCGGACTGGATCGACTCGAAGGCGAGCGTGACGTTCTTCATCTCCACGCCGAGGTCCTCGGCGATCTCCCGGCCGAGGTCCATGTCGAGGCCGACCATCTCGCCGCCCTCCTCCATCTCGAACGGCGGGTAGTTGGACTCCGAGCACACGGTGAGGAACCCGGGCTCCACCAGGGCCACGGCCGAGGACGCGGTGGCCCCCGCGGTCTCCCCGCCGCCGTCCGCGGCGTCCCCGGTGGGGCCCTCGGGCGTGCAGGCGGTCAGGGCGAGGGCGGCGATCGCGGACAGCGCCGCCAGGGCGGGTGCGCGGGACGGGCGGGTCGTCGGACGGGGCATGCGGGGTTCCTCCGGTGGGAGCAGTGGTGGTCGGCGCGGTCGGGCCGGGCTCGGGGCCGGCCCTGCGGGGTGGTGACCCCGACCGTGTTCGGGGACCAGGATACGGTGCGATCCCCGCGTCCGGCTCAGCCCGCGGACAGCCCCGGTGCGGGCACGAGGCGCTCCGGCGCCCCGGCGGCCCGCTGCCCCAGGGCCTGGAGCATGGGCCGCAGCTTCGCCCAGGTCTCGGCCAGCTCGGACTCGGGGTCGGAGGCGGCCACGATGCCGCACCCGGCGTAGAGCCGGACCGTGCGCTCGTCCTCCTGCACCGCCCCGCGCAGGGCGATGCCCCAGTCCCCGTTGCCGGCGGCGTCGAGCCAGCCGACGGGGCCCGCGTACAGTCCCCGGTCCATCTGCTCCAGCTCGGGGATCGTGGCGGCGGCCACGGCCGTGGGCGTGCCGCACACCGCGGCGGTGGGGTGCAGGGCCTCGGCGAGCTCGAGGGAGGACGGCGGGTCCCCGGCCGGGCCCGGCCGCAGTGCCGCGGTGACGTCCGAGGCGAGGTGCCACACGTTGGGCAGCTCGAGGATGAACGGCTCCGGGGAGGTCGTGACGGCGTCGGTGTAGGGGGCCAGCGACGCCTCGAGGGAGTCGATCGCGAACCCGTGCTCGTGCTGCTGCTTCTCGGACTCGCCGAGCACTCGCGCGGCGTACTCGTGCGGGTCCTCGTCCGGGGGCGCGGCGTCCCGGTCCAGGGTGCCCGCGAGCACGCGGGCGTGGGCGACGCCGTCGAGGACCCGCACCAGCATCTCGGGGGTGGCCCCCATCAGCCGGCCCCTGCCCGCAGGGTCCCCGCCGAGGCCCACGCAGTACGTCCAGCACTGCTCGTAGCGCCGGGCGAGCTCCCGCACCACGGCCACGGCGTCCAGCGGGGCGTCAGTGCGCGCCACGACGTCCCGGGCCAGCACCAGCTTCTCCATCCGGCCGGCGCGGATGCGCTCCACGCCGTCGCGCACCGCCTCCGTCCACTCGTGCTCGCCCAGCGTGCCGGAGGACAGCCGGACCACGGCCGGCGCCGCGGGCGGTCCGCTCGGAGCGGGCGCGCGGCCGGGGGCGGAGCCGACCCGGCGCAGCCAGGCGGCCGCGACGTCGTCGGCGCTCAGCGCGAAGGGGGCCCCGGGGGCCGCGACCACCACGAGGCTCGCCCACGCGACGTCGTCCCGGCGGCCCACGAGCAGCTCCGGGACGACGAGCCCGGAGTCCACGGCGGAGCCGGTCGCGAACGTGAAGGCGCCGAAGGCCGCGAGCCCGGTCCCCGGCACCCCCACGCGGTCCTCGACGACGGCGGCGGCCGCCAGGTCGTCCCACCACACGCGCGCGGCCGTGAACCGGTCCGCGCCGCGCACCGTGTGCTCGGCGGCACAGCCCCAGGCCACGAGGCCGCGCCCGTCCACCGTCCAGGTGAGCAGGTCCGGCCCGACGAGCAGCTCCCGCAGGTCCGGGGGGGTCCCGGGGTCCGCGCCCAGCGCGGACAGCGGCACGGTGAGAGCGTGCAGGACGGGGACCGACGGGACGGCTGCGGGGTCGGCTGCGGGGGCGGTGGAGGACATCGCCCACCAGTCTAAGCCGCCCGCCCGACAGCCCCGGGCCCCGCTGCCGCGGGCGGGGCCACCGGAAAGAGCGCAAGAGCTGCCGGGGGGAAGGGCCCGGGCGGGGGCGTCGGAGCGAGGTGCGACAATGACCGGGTGAACCGAGCAGACCTGTCCAAGCAGCCGCACGAAGTCTCCGCCATGTTCGACGACGTGGCGCCGCGCTACGACCTCGTCAACGACATCCTCTCGCTGGGGCGGACCCGCGGCTGGCGCAGGGTCGTCGCGGAGGCCGTCGGCGCCGTTCCGGGGGAGAAGGTCCTCGACCTCGCCGCCGGGACCGGGACCTCGTCCGAGCCGTACGCGGACGCCGGTGTCGACGTCGTGGCGGCGGACCTCTCGCTCGGGATGCTCGAGGTGGGCCGCGCCCGCCGCCCCGACATCGAGTTCGTCCAGGCCGACGCCACGCGCCTGCCGTTCGCGGACGCGTCCTTCGACGCCGTGACGATCTCCTTCGGGCTGCGCAACATCCAGGACTACCGCCGCGCGCTCGCCGAGATGCTGCGGGTCGCCCGCCCGGGCGGCCGAATCGTGATCTGCGAGTTCTCGACCCCCACGGCGGCCCCGCTGCGCACCGTCTACACGGAGTACCTCATGAAGGCGCTGCCCGGGATCGCCGCGCGCGCGGCGTCCAACCCGGAGGCCTACCGGTACCTCGCCGAGTCCATCGCGGCGTGGCCGGACCAGGAGGACCTCGCCGCCGAGATCCTCGCGGCCGGCTGGACCGGCGTGCAGTACCGCAACCTCACCGGCGGCATCGTGGCCGTGCACCGGGCCGTCAAGCCCGCCGCGGACGCCCCCGCCCGATGAGGGCCCTCGTGCTCGGCGGCGGGCCGGCCGGCGCCACCGCCGGGTACTGGCTCGCGGCGCACGGGATCGAGGTCACCGTCCTGGAGAAGACCGCGTTCCCGCGGGAGAAGGTCTGCGGTGACGGACTGACCCCGCGCGCCGTGCGCGAGATGCAGCTCATGGGCCTCCAGCACGGGCCCGAGCTCGGCTACGCCCGCAACCGGGGGCTGCGGCTCGTGGCCCGCGAGCGCAGCGTCGAGGTGCCGTGGCCCGAGCTGAGCGACTTCCCGCCCTACGGGCTCGTGCGCACCCGGCTCGGCTTCGACGAGCAGCTGGCCGGGCACGCCCGCGCCGCCGGGGCCCGGGTGCTCGAGCGCCGGGCCGTGACCGGGGTGCTGCGCGACGGCTCCGGCCGGGTCGTCGGCGCCCGCGCCAACGTCCTCGACGCCGCCGGGCGGCGCACCGGCGAGACCGAGGAGCACCGCGCCGACGTCGTGCTCGCCGCCGACGGCACCTCCTCCCGCACCGCGGTGTCCGCCGGGCTGCACAAGCGGGACGACCGGCCGATGGGGGTGGCGGTGCGCGCCTACTTCGAGTCCCCGCGCTCGGACCTGGACTGGATGGAGGGCTGGCTCGAGCTCACCGACGGCACCGACCCGCACCGGGCGCTGCTGCCGGGCTACGGCTGGGTCTTCGGCGTCGGGGACGGCACCGCCAACGTGGGGCTCGGGATCCTGGACACCTCCCCGGCGTTCGGGGCCCTGGACTACCGGAAGGTGCTCGCCGACTGGACCGCGTCCATGCCCGCCGAGTGGACGTTCGACGAGGAGCACCGCCGCGGCCGCGTGCTCGGCGCGGCCCTGCCGATGGCCTTCAACCGCACCCCGCACCACGTGCCGGGGATGCTCCTGCTGGGCGACGCCGCGGGCCTCGTCTCCCCGTTCAACGGGGAGGGCATCTCCAACGCGATGGAGTCCGCGCGCTACGCCGCCGAGCACGTCGTGGCGGCCGCGGCCGCCAACGGCCCCGCCCAGCGGGAGCTCGTGCTCGCCGGCTACCCCGACCGGGTGCGGCAGGAGTGGGGCGCCCACTTCACGCAGGGCCGGGTCCTGGCCCAGCTCATCGGCAGCCCCGCCGTGATGACGGCCGCCGTGCGCACCGGCATGGCCGTGCCCGCGCTGATGCGCTTCGTGGTCCGGGTCATGACGGAGCTCTCCGACCGTCCCGCCGCCACGTGGGAGGACCGCGTGGTCTCCCTCCTGGACGCCCTGACGCCCGCGACCGGCAACACCCGCCCCCCGAAAACTCGCTAGAGTGGTGGACCGTGACTGAATCCTCCTCCTCGAGCGCCGACGGCCCCGCCGCGGGTCCCGGCACCGATCAGGTGAAGCTGCCCGCCGGCTTCGACCTCATCGCGTCCGACGACCGGCTGGGCCCGGTCGTGCTGGGGTCGCTCGCCCGGATCGAGGATCGGCTGGACGAGGCGGTGCGCAGCGCCGACCACCTGGCCGACGTCACCTCCCGCCACCTGCTCCAGGCCGGTGGCAAGCGCGTGCGACCCCTGCTGACCGTGCTGGCAGGGGAGATCGGCGGCGGCATCAACGACGCCGTCCTCGAGTCCGCGGCCGTCGTCGAGCTCACGCACCTGGCGACCCTCTACCACGACGACGTCATGGACTCCGCGCCGCTGCGCCGCGGCGTCGCCACCGCGCAGACCGTGTGGGGCAACTCGGTGGCCATCCTCACCGGCGACCTCATCTTCGCCCGCGCCTCGTCGATGGTCTCCGAGCTCGGCCAGCGCGCCCTCAAGATCCAGGCGGACACGTTCGAGCGGCTCGTGCTCGGCCAGCTGCACGAGACGGTCGGCCCGCGCGACGGGCAGGACCCGCTGGAGCACTACCTCGACGTCCTCTCGGGCAAGACCGGCTCCCTCATCGCGGCGTGCGGGCACTTCGGCGCCGTCCTGGCCGGGGCCGAGCAGGACGTCGTGGACGTCATGGTCGAGTACGGGGAGAAGGTCGGCATCGCCTTCCAGCTCGCCGACGACGTGATCGACGTGACCGGCGAGGACGAGGTCTCCGGGAAGTCGCCGGGCACCGACCTCCGCGAGGGGGTGCCCACCCTGCCGGTGCTCATCCTGCGCCGGATGGCGGGGGAGGGCGACGCCGAGGCGGTGCGCGTCCTCGAGCTCCTCGACGCCGACCTCGCCTCGGACGAGTCCCTGGCCCGGGCCGTGGCCGCGGTCTCGGAGCACCGGGCCACGCAGGAGGCGTGGCGGATCGCCCGGGAGTGGGCCGACGCGGCCATCGCGTCGCTCGAGCCCCTGCCGGACACGGTGGCCAAGCGCGCGCTCGTGGCGTTCGCGCACGCCGTCGTCCACCGCGAGGCCTGAGCAGGCCCCGCGACGTGGTCCCGGGCCCGTCGCCCCGGGTGTGGTTCCTGCGGCCCCACGGGCTAGCCTGTAGCCGTCCGCAGACCACTTCCCGCACCCGAGGACGACCATGACCCCACAGTCCCCACCCGGCCGTGCCGCCGCGCCCCGCGAGGCGTTCTCCAGCCGCACCGTCTTCATCCTGGCCGCGATCGGCTCCGCCGTCGGCCTCGGCAACATCTGGCGCTTCCCCTACATCGCCTACGAGAACGGCGGCGGGGCGTTCCTGATCCCGTACCTCGTCGCGCTGCTCACGGCCGGTCTGCCGCTGCTGATGCTCGAGTACGGCATCGGGCACCGCTTCCGCGCCTCGGCGCCGCTGGCCTACCGCCGCCTGCACCCCAAGACCGAGTGGATCGGCTGGTGGCAGATGGGCATCAGCTTCGTGATCGCCGTCTACTACGCCGTCATCCTCGGCTGGGCGATGCTGTACACCTACTTCTCGTTCGGCAAGGCCTGGGGCGACGACCCCGCCACGTTCTTCCTCTCGGACGTCCTGCAGACCTCCGAGCAGGTCGGCGTGGGCCTCGACTTCGTCCCCAACGTGCTGGCCGTCACGGCGGTCGCCTGGATCGCGCTGCTCGTGGTGCTGCTGCTGGGCGTGCAGAAGGGCATCGGCCGGGTGAACCTCGTGCTCATCCCGCTGCTGGTGCTCATGTTCCTCACCATCGTGGTCATCGCCCTGACGCTGCCGGGCGCCACCGACGGTCTCAACGCCTTCTTCACCCCCGACTGGGCGGCGCTCGCGGACAGCGCCGTGTGGGTCGCCGCCTACGGCCAGATCTTCTTCTCGCTCTCGGTCGGCTTCGGCATCATGATCACCTACTCGTCGTACCTCAAGCCGAAGACGGATCTCACCGGCTCGGGCCTCGTCGTCGGGTTCGGCAACTCGAGCTTCGAGATCCTCGCCGGCATCGGCGTCTTCGCGGCGCTGGGCTTCATGGCCGGGGTCTCCGGCGTGGGCGTGGACGAGGTCGCCACCTCGGGCATCGGCCTGGCGTTCATCGCGTTCCCGACGATCATCTCGCAGGCGCCGCTCGGCACGCTCATCGGCGTGCTCTTCTTCGCGACCCTCACCTTCGCGGGCTTCACGTCGCTCGTGTCGATCGTCGAGGTCGTCGTGGCGGCCGCCCAGGACAAGCTCGGCCTGCGCCGGCGCACCGCCGTGGTGGCCGTCGTGGTGCCCATGGCGCTGATCTCCCTGGCCCTGTTCACCACCACCACGGGGCTGAACCTGCTGGACGTCACGGACAACTTCGTCAACCAGTTCGGCATCGTCGCCGCGGCGCTGGTCTCCATCATGCTGCTCACGGCCGGCTTCTCCGCGCTGCCCACCCTGCGGGACCACCTGAACTCGGTGTCCTCCTTCAAGCTGGGCCGCACCTGGATGGTCGTGGTCGGCGGCATCACCCCGATCATGCTCGGCTACATCCTCATCAACACGCTCACCACGACCCTGGCGGAGGGCTACGGCGAGATGCCCGCGTGGTTCGTCAACACGTTCGGCTGGGGCACGGCCCTCGCGATCGTCGTCGTCGCGCTGCTGCTCTCCCGGCTGCCGTGGCCGGCCGGGTCGGCGGCCTCGGACCTGAGCCCGTCGCCGGCCATCGTCGACGCCTCCGTGGACCGGCGCCGGCTGCAGGGCGGCCAGCCGCTCTCGCGCTGGTCGGACACCGCCCTGCGCACCCCGGCCCTCGACCAGGACTTCTCCTACCGCTCCCTCGCCGAGAGCGCGGCCGGGTCCACGGGCCGGCACGCCGAGGTCCCCGCCGAGGAGGCCGGCCGGGCGCCCTGGAGCTCCGGCGACCCGTCCAGCACCACCGGATCCCAGGAGGACCCCCGATGACCACTCCCGCCATCATCATGCTCATCGTCGCCGTGTGCACGGTGTGGGGCGGCTTCATCGCCGCCGTGCTCCACCTCCGGCGCACGCCGGAGGTCGACGAGAGCGACCAGGGCTTCGGCAGCGACGACTACGTCCGCACCACCTGATCCGGACCGGGTCCCGTCCCGGGACAGCAGGAGGCCCCCGGCGCCGCACGGCGCCGGGGGCCTCCTGCGCCTCGGCGGGGTGTCCGGCGGGAGCGCCCCGGCATCCGGCGGCCGGGGCCGGTCGCCGGGGCCGGGGCCGAGTCCCGGGCCCCGGCCCCGGAGCCGAGCACGGGGCTCAGGCGCGGCGGACCCGCGGGGCGCGCACCGCGTCCAGCACGAGAAGCAGCACCGCGAGCCACACGAAGCAGAAGCTCACCCAGCGCACCACCGGCATCTGCTCGCCGAGCACGAGCACGGCCAGCAGGAACTGCATGATGGGCGTCAGGTACTGGATCATGCCCACGGTGCTCAGCGGCAGTCGGCTCGCCGCGGCGCCGAAGAGGATCAGCGGCACGGCCGTGATCACCCCGGCGGCCAGCAGCAGCAGCGCGTGGCCCGTTCCCTCCGTGCCGAAGGTCAGCGAGCCGTCCGCCGCGAGCACCGCCACGACCACGGCCGCCACGGGAGTCAGGGCCATCGTCTCCACGGTCAGGGTCACGACGGCGGGAAAGGACCCGCCCACCCGGTTCTTGACCAGCCCGTAGAGGCCGAAGGAGAAGGCGAGGCCGAGGGACAGCCAGGGCACGCTGCCGTAGAAGACGGCCATGACCACGACCGCGACGAACCCGACCCCCACGGCCGTCCACTGCAGGGCCCGCATCCGTTCCCGCAGCACCACCACGCCGAGCAGGATGGCCACGAGGGGATTGATGAAGTAGCCCAGGGAGGCCTCGATGGTGTGCCCTGTGGTCGTCGCGACCACGTAGAGGAACCAGTTGATCCCGATGAGCAGGCCCGCGAGAGCGAGCGCAGCCAGGGTGCGGGGGGAGTGGAGCGCCCGGCCCAGCGCGCCCAGCTGCCGTGTGAGGGCCAGCAGCGCCAGGCAGAACACCAGGGAGAAGAGCACGCGCAGCGCCACGATCTCCAGGGGGGTGGCCGGCTCCAGGACGACGAAGTAGAGGGGCAGCAAGCCCCAGATGCCGTAGGCCCCGAAGCCGGCCAGCAGACCGTCCCGGGTCCTCGACTGCTCGTCGGGATCCGGGCCGGGCGCGGTGTTGTATGCGGTCACGCTCGAGGGTACCGCCGGGGATCAGAGGCCGAAGAATCGGCTGAAGAAGCCCTTCTTCCGATCGCCCTGCTCCTCCTCGGCGGTCTCCTCGCCCTCCACCACCGGCTCCGTCCCGGCGCTGCCCGGGACACCGGGGCCGGCCACGACCTCGCGTTCCACCTCGCGCTCGACCGTCGGCTCCTCGACGGGCTCCCGGTGCTGCGCGGCGGCGGGCTCGGGCACCTCCTCGGGGGCCGGCCGGACGGGCTCGGGGCCGGGCACCACCGTGGTGCTCACGCGGCCCGGGCGCACGTCCCGGTCCGAGGGCTCCTGGTCGAACGGGAGATCGGCTTCGGCGGCACCGGCGTGCGCGGCGGCTGGCTCCTCGGCCTCCCGGGGCTGCTCGACCGGCTCGGGCTGCTCCCGCGCGTGCTCCGTCTCGACGAAGTCGGGCACCTCGATCGGCTCGGGCCGCTCCTGCGGGGCCTCCGCGGGCACCGGGGCCTCCGCGGGCGCCGGGGCGCGCCGCGGCTCGGCCTCCTGCCGGGCGGCCGTGGCCTCGGCGGCGGCGCGCTCCTGGCGCAGGGTGGCGGCGCGGTCCCGGGCATCGGCGGCCAGATCCACCAGGATCTCGGGACCCACGGCCGGCTCGGCGGGCTCGACGCCGGAGATCTGGTGGTCGTCGAACCAGAACCGCTGCGCGCCGTCCCGGACGGTCACCACGCACGTGGCCGCGGTGTCCCACTCGATGTGGGCGCCGCGCAGCTTGGCGTAGGAGTCGACGGCGAGGTTGTGGTCCACCGCGGTGTCCGTGGTCAGGGCCTCGGCGATGACCCGCATCATCCGCTCCACGGTGAGCTCGGGCAGCTCGAACTCGGGCCCGTCCAGCAGCAGCCACGCGGTGACGCCGCCGCCCGCTCCCGCGGGGTAGTGCGCGTACACGCCCGTCACGGCCTTGGCCGCCAGGGTCAGCCGGCGGGCCAGGCCCTCCGCCACGGGCAGCTCGTCGGTGGACAGCTCGTCCACGCCCAGATGCTCCCCGGCCTCGCGGGCCTGGACCGCGGCGGAGACCACCTCGGCCGGGAAGTGGCCCAGCTCCTGCCAGGACCAGATCCAGGACCCGCGGGAGGCGGACTCGGTGCCCAGCAGATAGGGGGTCAGCGTCACGGGGGGCTCGGTCTGCAGGGTGAACGCCGGCGCGGAGAAGTCGACGTCCCACCCGGCGCCCTGGGTCAGCTCGGCCAGCCTGGCCTGGTACTCGGTGGAGATGAAGATCGACTCGTCGATCAGGTCCTGCAGCGTTTTCGTCATGCGTCCAGGCTAGCAACCCTCGCGGGTGCGGGAGCGTCACCGCGGGCGTCACCCGGTGCGTCGGCGGGGTGCCGGACGGCCGTTGCGCCCGCGGCGGCCGGGGACCGCTTGGGTAGGGTGGGGACGAGACCGCCGGGGCCCGGCGGCGCCGCGTCCGGCCCCGCGCCCGCCCCGTGACCACCACGATCCGAGCAGGCCCCCCGCGGGCCGGGAACGAGCCACCGCATGAGCGAGACCCCCGCCACCCCGCCCCCCGGACCGGAGCGGCAGGAGCTGCTGAACACGATCGGCTCGTGGGTGCTCTCCGTGCTGCGCACGGAGCCGGGATGGGACCGGATGGTCGTGGACCTCAAGTTCCAGGGCGGGCGCGTGCACCTGCGCGTGCGCGAGCAGCGCGGCCAGGAGGTGGTGCCCGGCACGGCCGGGCCCATCAAGGAGGACAGCGCCGTCGTCCCCGCCGTCGAGCAGCTGCGGGAGAACGTCCACGTCCCGGGGCGCGGGACGTGGTTCACCGCCACGGTCGTGATCCTCGCCGAGGGCTGGCCCGAGCCGACCCACCGGATCGGAGGGACCTACGACCTCGACGGCGAGCCCGGCCAGTGGGGGACCGAGGGGCCGTTCACGGCCCAGGACGTCCTGGCGCACCTCGAGCGCTTTCCCCGCACCCGTGCCCGGATCCCGGCGTGGGCCGCCGAGCTCGCCCAGCGGGACGGCGTCGAGCTGCCCGTCCTCGCCCCGGGCGCCGAGCAGCCGGCCGACCCCGAGGGGGTCGTCCACCCCCTGGTGCGGGCGGCCGTCGACCGGTTCGCGAGCGCACCGGACAACAAGGCCATGATCGAGGTCATCCGCCAGTGCATGGCGGGCTCCCTGCTGCTGGACGTCACGGCGAGCGACCTCGTGGAGGGCCCGGGCGGGCAGACCGTGGGGCCGGGGTCCACCCTGCGCGTCCAGACCCTGGGGGAGCCGGATGGGACCCGGTCGCTCGCCGCGTACACCTCGGCGGCGGAGGCCCAGGCCATGTTCGACCGCCACCACCCGGACGGGGGGAAGCCCGTGCTGCTGCGCGAGTCCGCCGTGAAGGTCCTCAAGATGCTCGCGGACGACCCGCAGCACGACCACCTGGTCATCGACCCGGCCCGCCAGGGCTGCCGGATCAGCCGGCCCCAGGTCGAGTGGGCGATGCGGGCCCCGCGCAACGACGCCGTGAAGACCGCGATGCTCGAGAACAACATGTCGCAGCTGCTCGCCGGGCTCCTGGCCCCGGACGCGGTGCTGCTGCTCGGCGCGCGCCTGCAGGACGGGCGGGCCGTGCCCGTCTACGCGAAGCCGCAGGAAGAGGGCGCCGCGCCGGACACCCTCATGCTGTTCACGTCCGCGCCCGAGATCGCCGTGCTGGACACCACCCTGGAGGTCCGTTCCGCACCGGCCCGCCAGGCGCTGCGCTTCGCCCTCGACGCCGGGGCACGGAAGATCAGCATCAACGCCCACCCTCCGGTGGCCACGCTGACCGCCGACCAGGTCCGGGATCTCCTGGCCCTCGTGGAGACGGAGACGGGGCGGGCGGGGGCCGCCGGCGGAGAGACCGAACAGGGTCCGGACGGGAGTTGAGACCGGGCGGGCCGTTCAGTCCGTGGTGGGGGAGGCCTGCGCGGGGGCCGGCCCGGCCGCGAGGCAGTCGGCGCAGATGCCCTGGTAGACGACGTCGGCGGTGAGCAGCTGCATGCCGTGGTGCTCGGAGGGCGTGAGGCACGGGGCGTGGCCGACGGCGCAGTCGACATCGGCGACCGTTCCGCAGCGCACGCAGTACGCGTGGTGGTGGTTGTCCCCGGTGCGGGTCTCGTACCGGGCCGGCGACGCGGGCGGCTCGAACTTGCGGAGCATGCCGACGGTCGTGAGGTCGGAGAGGACCACGTAGACGGACTGGAGCGTGATGGCCGGCAGCACCGTGCGGACGTCCGCGAGGACGTCGTCCGCGGTGGAGTGCGGGCGGCGGTCCACCGCGTCGAGGACGGCCAGCCGCTGCTTGGTGACCCGGCGGCCGTGGGAGCGCAGCAGGTCCGACCACGCGGCGGCCCGGGCGGTGTCCGGTGCGGGGCGTTCCGTTGTCTGCATCCTTCCACCGTAGCGTTATCACGATGGACTCACAATAGCGGTGCACGTCCGCGCCCAGTGTGCTCGTCATGGTCAACCCCTCGTGACCGTTCTGGTCGCCCCGGCGGTCATCGGCTTTCACCGGTCTCTGACCTGCGCTTACGATGTGCGAGGGGGATGGGGATCCGGCGCCGTCGTCGTGGCGTGCGCGCCCGCGGGCCGGACGGGACGTTCCCGAAGCTCTTTCTTCCCGAACGACCGCGACCACCACGGAGACACACATGACGCGTCCTGCCCACGCCCGCTCGAACGGCCCCACCGGCGAGTCGGAGGCGCCCCGCGACGACGTCCTCCTCGACGCCGTCCACTCCGGGGACGCCGACGCCTTCGGGGTGCTGCGGGAGAGGTACCACGGCACTGCCTTCGCGGTGGCGCGGTCGCGGACCGGCAGCGCGGAGGAGGCGGAGAGCGTCGCCGCGGCGGCCCTCGGGCGGATCGAGCAGATCGTCGGCGAGGGCGGTGGCCCCCGTGCCTTCCTCGGCGCCTTCGTCGTGTGGATGGTCGGGCGGGAGGCCGACGGCGGCACGCGGCCGGTTGCGCTGCCGGACGATCCCGCGGACCCCACGTCCCTGGTCCGGGTCTTCAGCGGCCTGCCCGCCGAGTGGCAGGCCTTCCTCTGGCGCACCGAGGTGCTGGGCCACAGCGCCCGCCGGGCCGCCGCGGCGCTGGGGCTCGGCGCGGTCGCGGCCGCCGGTCTGCATCGCGACATGGTCCGGGGGCTGCGGGGGCTCTACGGCCAGGCGGCTGCGGACCGGGCGGCGGGACCGGACTGCGCGGAGTTCTCCGGCGAGCTGCCCCACTTCGTCCGCGGCACCCGCGGGCAGCGGAGCCGGCGGGACGTCAAGGCGCACCTGGACGGGTGCGCGCGCTGCACCGCCGAGTACCTGAGCCGTCAGGACGTCGGGACGGGCCTGCGCACCTGGACGCTCCCCGTGCTGGCCGGCCTGCCCCTGTGGGGCACCGAGGCCCTCGAGCTCACCAACAGCATCGCTGGTGCCGAGCCCGGCGCGGCCGCTGGAGCAGGTGCCGGAAAGGGCGCCGCCGCGGCCGGTGCGGGCGCCGCCGCGGGGGTTGCCGCCGTCGCCGCCGGAGCGGGAGCCTCCGCGTCCCGTCCGGACGGTGCCACGGGGACCTCCTCGTGGTCGGGCCGCAGGGCGAAGGTCCTCCTGGGCGCCGGGGCCCTGGCGACCGCCGTGGCGGTCGCCGCGGTGGCCGTGTCCGGCGGGGACGACCCCGTCCGGGGCGCCGGCAGCCTCGCCGCCGAGCAGGCGCCGCGCACCGCCGAGGACCTGGAGAGGCCACGCGCGGACGACCCGGCGGCCGGAACCGAGCGCGCGGACGACGACGCCGCGGCCGGAGCCTCCGCGTCGGAGCGCGACGGGAGCTCGTCCGGGTCGGACGGCGCCGCGGCCGAGCAGGACCCGCCCGGCGCTCCGGTCGACTCCGCGGCCGGAGCGCTCCAGGGCGGTGCCGGGCCGGAGGCCGCGGCGCTCGTGGCCGACGCCGACCGCACCGGCGACGACGCGGGCGGGGCTGCGGTCGACGCCGACGGCGTCCCCGTGGGCGCGTCGGATCCCTCCGGGGGCGGCGGAGCGGCCCAGCCGGGGACGGGCAAGGGACGGCCGGCTTCCGTGCCGGGCGGGTCCCGGACCGCGGAGGCCGGCACGCCCGGCGCGGCGTCGACCGGTGGCGCCGCGCGGGACACGTCCACCGGGGACGCTCCTGTGAGCGCTCCGCCGGCAGAGAAGGCGGATGCTCCCTCACCGGCGCGGGGTGCGCGCACCCCTTCACCCACGCCGGCGCCGCGGATCTCCCTGCCGACCGTGACCCCCAGTCCCGCGCCGTTCCAGGCGCCGGTGCCCCCGGCCCTGACCATCGATCCTCCGAACGATCCCGCGCGTCCCGGTGCCGCTCCCGGGCACGGACACCAGCGCGCGAACCAGGGGGCCGACACCCCCCGCGAGCACTCGCGGCGACAGTGGGAGTCCGGCTGGAGCGACGCCCGGTCCCACGAGCGGGAGCACGCCGGTCGTCCTGACCGCGACCACCACCATCGGGGTCAGGACGGCAAGCCCGGTCGCCCGGACCGTGGCGCCGAGCACCGGGAGGACCGCGCTCCCCGCTGAGCCAGATCCCCGCCGGCGCCTCCCGACAGCCCGGCGCCATCCGGCAACCCTGTGTTACGAACGGGAACCCCTCGTGACAGGGGGGCGTGCCGAGCCCCGTCGAGGCGCTCTACCATGGGGTCGGGGGACCGGGGGGTCCACAGTCCGAGAAGCCGCGCGCCGTCGGCGTGCGCGTCGTCATCGTCATGCCGGGGGCCGCGACCTCGCGGCACCGCTCCCGGGTCGCCCGCACCGCAAGGTGCCCGAGCGTTCCCGAGACCGACGGAGATCCCATGACGCGCACGACCGAGGGGCGCACCCCGCGCACCGACGAGGAGCTGCTCGCCGCGGTGCGGGCGCAGCACCCCGACGCCTTCCCGGACCTGCGGGACCGGCACTGGCACACGGCCGTGGTCGTGGCCCGGCTCCACACGCCGAGCCGCCAGGACGCGGAGCAGCTGGCGGGCACGGCCTTCGACCAGGTCCTCGTGGAGATCGGCGACGCGGGCGGCGACGAGGACGGTCCGGGGGTGTTCCTGCGGGCACGGCTGGTCGCCGTCGTCGGCCGGGCCGGCGCGGAGCGGGACGGCGCGGCGGAGACGGTCGCCGGCATCTACCTCGGGCTTCCGACGTCCTGGCAGGCCGCGCTGTGGTACCTCGAGATCGAGGCCCTCGGACTCGAGCGGACGGCCGCGGTGCTCGGGCTGAGCCCGGCCGCCACCACCGCGCTGCACCTCGAGGCCCGCGCCGGGCTGCGGGCCGCCTACCGCCGGGCCCGTCAGGACCTTGCGACCCTCCCCGGGTGCGCGGACTGCGCGGCCGACCTCGGCGCCTTCGCCGGCGGCGGCCTGTCCGCCGAGCGGACGCAGGCCGTGCAGCTCCACCTCGACGAGTGCTCCCGCTGCACGGCCGACCACCTGTACCTCCAGGACACCGAAGCAGGCCTGCGCGGTTGGCTGCTGCCCGTGCTCGCCGGGGTGCCGCTGAGAGGCACCCGGACCGACGAGCTCGTGGAGCTGGTCCGGACCGCAGGACGGATGAGCGCCGGACGACTGGGAGCGGCTCCGGGCACCGACGTGGCCGGAGGAGCCCTCGCCGCCGTCCACGTCACCCGACGGGGCCGGAAGGTGCTGCTCGGCGCCGGCGCCCTGGCGGCCGCCGCGGCGCTCGCGGGAGTCGCCCTGTCGGGCTTCGACGGTCTCGGCGACGGGACGACACAGGCCGCGGGACGCGTCGGCGGCTCCGGTGCGACGACACCCTCCGCCTCCGCGCCTCCCACCCCCTCCGGGGCCGACGACGACGCGGTGACGATGGCCCGCGGCGCCGGTCCCGGTGCCGCGGTGCCCCGCGGTGCCGGCGGGGTGCTCTCCCTGCCGACCTCCGAACCGTCCCCCGGTCCCCTGACCGAAGCCGCGGCCGAGGCCCGGACCGCTCGCGCGGGCGGGACGCTCGCCACCGCCGCCACGGTGGACGGGACGGCCGCCGGCTCGCGGCAGGCCGGCGCCGAGCCCGGTGCGTCGACCGGCCCTCGCACCGAGGCGGCCCCCCGCACACCGGGGAGCATGCAGGTCGACGGCCCTGCGCCGCGGCCCGCGGCGTCGGGCGCAGAGCCGTCGGGTGCGCAGTCCTCGGGCGGCGGCGTCACCGGCGGCTCGTCGGCAGCCGGTGGCGGGGGCAGCGCCCCCGCGTCGCCGCCCGCGGGCGACGGCGGCACCCCGGCCGGGGACACCCCGGTCGACCAGCCCCCGGCAGCTGAGACGCCGGCGCCCGGGAGTCCGGTCGTCGAGACGCCCGTCGAGCTCCCGGCGACGGAGGCTCCGACGACGGAGGCTCCGTCGACCGAAGCGCCGGTGGCCGAGACGCCCGTGGAGCTCCCGGCGACGGAGGGTGCGGCGACGGAGGCTCCGGCGACCGTGCCTTCGGCGACCGTGCCTCCGACTGACGAGGATCCGGCGACCTGAGGACCCGTGCCGGTGACACCGCCGGCACGGGTGCCGGCGGTGTCACCGCTCCCACCCCCCCCCGGTGGCTGTCCGCGGATTGCGCACCCCGGCCGGAACGACAGGAGGCCCGGAGCCGGCTGGGAGATCCCTGGAGCTCGCCCGGCCCGGGAAGACGGGCGCCGCCGGCGGGGTTGTGCCCATCGGAAGACTCGCGTCCCCGATGAAGGAGCCACACCCCCGATGCACAACCACAACAACGGGCTCAAGACCGTCCTGCTCCTCGGCGGCTTGTGGGCGGTGCTGCTGGCCATCGGATGGGTCGTGGCGAGCGGGACGGGAAGCAGCGTCTTCATCTGGGTCTTCGCCCTGATCGGTCTGGCGTCCACGGCGTACAGCTACTGGAACAGCGACAAGCTCGCGCTGCGCTCCATGCGCGCCATCCCGGTCACCGAGCAGCAGGCACCCGGGTACTACCGGATCGTGCGAGAGCTGTCGCAGCGGGCGAACCAGACGATGCCCCGCCTGTTCATCGCCCCGACGATGAGCCCCAACGCGTTCGCCACCGGGCGCAACCCGGAGAACTCGGCGGTGTGCGTGACCGAGGGCATCCTCCAGATGCTCGACGAGCGCGAGCTGCGGGGCGTGCTCGGCCACGAGCTGATGCACGTCTACAACCGGGACATCCTCACGTCTTCGATCGCCGCGGCCGTGGCAGGCATCATCACCTCGGCCGCGCAGTTCCTCCAGTTCACGGCCATCTTCGGCGGCGGGCGGGGCGGGGACCGCGGCAACCCCCTGGTGGGGCTGCTCCTGGCCTTCCTGGCGCCGCTCGCCGCGACCGTCATCCAGCTCGCGGTCTCCCGCACGCGCGAGTACGACGCCGACGAGGACGGCGCGCAGCTCACCGGGGATCCGCTCGCGCTGGCCTCGGCCCTGCGCAAGATCGAGATGGGCACGACCGCCCGGCCGCTGAACCCCGCCGACCAGAAGCTCGTCAACACCTCGCACCTCATGATCGCCAACCCGTTCCGGGGCGGCGGTGCGGCAAGCCTGTTCCGCACCCACCCGCCGACCGCGGACCGTGTGGCCCGGCTCGAGGGCATGGCGGGGATCGGCCGCCGCTGATCCGGCCCACCGACGACGACGGAGCCGCCCACCTCGCGAGGTCGGCGGCTCCGTCGTCGAACGAGAGGTGTCGTGCGGGAGGACGTGTGGAAGGAGCTCGGCGGTGGTCGACGAACAGCGTCCGGGCCGATCGAGCGACGGGTGAACCACTGGTGAACCACTGGTGAACGGGTAGCGTAGCCGTACTAGTCTTCTACGGGCCCGAGAACGGGTTGGGTGTCAAGGGTGCTCGACGAGCACGCGGGCATCCGGAACGCGAGGTGTTGCCATGTCCGGCCGGATTCCGCACGTGATCCGACGGGTTGGCGTCGTCGTGGGACGCACCTGGGTCTACGTCCTGATCTGGGCGGGGCTCGCGCTGCTCATCGCCGCCGCCGGCATCCGTTTCTTCTGGGGCAGGATCTCCGTGGGTCAGATGCTCCTGAACCTCGTCTCCGTGGAGATCGACGGCGGGGGCGGAGCCATCGTCTGGATCGGCGTCCTGGGGATCGGCGTCGTGCCCCTGCTCGTCACCGTCGGGATCGCCCTGTGGCAGTCCTCCCGGCGCCGCGAGCGCCGCCGCAACGGCGACGACACGCGTCCTGGTCGCCCGCAGTGGATCATGCGCACCGTCTCCACCGCTCTGGTGGCCGCGGTGGTCGTCGGCGGCACCACGGCCTTCGCCACCACGGTGGGCGTGGCGGACTACCTCAGGGCGACGAACTCCGCGTACGACCTCGGCGACTACTACGTGGAGCCGACCGTCACCAGCGCCGAGCGCAAGCGCAACCTGGTGCTGATCTACCTCGAGTCCGGCGAGGCCACCCTCGCGGACGACCAGCTCTTCGAGAAGGACGCGTTCGTCCCTCTGAAGGAGGTCACCAAGGCCTCGGACGGTTGGCAGAGCGTGGACGATCTCCGGCAGTACCAGGGCGGAGGCTGGACCATGGCCGGTCTCACCTCGACGCAGTGCGGCGTCCCGCTGAAGGGCGTGGGCTCCGCCGCGGGCAGCGGCGCCTCCGACGAGCTCAGCGGCGACGTCGGCACCTACCTGGGAGGAGCCACCTGCCTGGGCGATGTGCTGGACGAGCACGGCTACCACAACGTCTTCCTGGGCGGGGCCAACGCCTCCTTCGCCGCGAAGGACGACTTCCTGGGCAGCCACGGCTACTCCGAGGTCAAGGACCTCTCCGACTGGCGGGCCGCCGGCGAGCCGGAGAAGAACTTCCGCAGCGACTGGGGCCTGAGCGACGAACGCCTCATGGCCCACGCCAAGGACGAGATCGACGAGCTGCACGCCGAGGCGGAGAGGACCGGCCGGCCGTTCAACCTCTCCGTGCTGACGCTGGACACCCACGAGCCGGTGCACGTCTACGACTACTGCACCGTGGACACGGAGGACGAGGTCACCTCCGTGTTCTCCTGCTCCATGACCCAGGTGGCCGGATTCGTGGAGCACATGGAGGAGAAGGGCTACCTCGACGACACCGCCGTGGTGATCATGGGCGACCACCTCAAGCACATGAGCGCCGGCGACGCTTTCCACGAGCAGCTCGACGACCACGACAACCGCACGATCTTCAACCGGATCTGGATCCCGGGCGAGGACGGGAACAGCACGCTGCGTCCCCGCGTGGACCAGCTGAACATGTACCCCACGATCCTGGAGGCCGCCGGCCTGACCCTGGAGGACCATGAGGCCGGGCTGGGCGTGTCCGCCTTCGCCTCCGGCGTCCCGACTGGTTCGGCGCAGGCGATGGAGCCGGATCCCTACGCCGAGCTGCTGGACTCGCACTCCCCGCAGTTCTACGCGGAGGCCTGGGCCGGCGAGGACGCCGCCCGGTAGCGCTGTCCGTTCCCGGTCCGCCGGCCGGGGCGCACGGCCCGGGTCAGCGGTAGTTGATGAACTGCAGGTCCACCTCGAGGTCCGAGCCCTTGAGCAGCGTGATGACGTCCTGGAGGTCGTCGCGGGACTTGGACGACACCCGGAGCTCGTCGCCCTGGATGGTGGCCTTCACGCCCTTGGGGCCCTCGTCGCGGATGAGCTTGGTGATCTTCTTCGCCTGGTCCTGGGCGATGCCCTCCTTCACGGAGGCCTCGATCCGGTACTCCTTGCCGGAGGCGAAGGGCTCCCCGGCGTCGAGGGACTTCAGGGAGATGCCGCGCTTGACGAGCTTCGACTGGAAGACGTCGAGGACGGCGTTGACGCGCTCCTCCGAGTTCGCCTTCATGAGGATCTTCTCGCCGGAGAAGTCGATCTCCGCCCCGACGCCCTTGAAGTCGTAGCGCTGGGCGATCTCCTTCTGCGCCTGGTTCAGGGCGTTGGACACCTCCTGCTTGTCGACCTTGCTGACGACGTCGAACGAGGAATCGCTGGCCATGCTGCCTCCTGGGCTGGGACGGTGGACGGGCGGCGTGCGGCCCGCGGGACTGTGAACCAGCCTACCGGGAGGGCCCCGTCACCGTTTCGTGACCTGAGCCCAAGGGTCCGTCCAGGTCCGTCTCCCAGGATGGCGGCATGAGCACATCCGAGGGTCACGACGACGTGACGCCCGGCTCGGGGCGGACCTGGCACGGAAGCGCCGTGGCGGCCACCGCGCTGGCGGCGGTCCTGCTGATGGGCATCGGGCTGGGCCCGGCGGTCGCGACCACCGGCGGCACGGCGCCGCCGCCCCGTCCGGGCACAGGCGCTTCGGCCACCGAGCGGATCGACCCCGAGGTGGCGCAGCGGTTGATCGGTGTCGCCGAGGACCTCGCGGAGGCCGTGACGCACGGCGAGATCACCGCGGAGCAGGCGGAGAAGTTCCTCCAGCAGGTCTGCGAGCGGCTCGCCGACTGAGCCGGTCCCGGCAATTTCGCATCACGGCCGATGTTCTGTACTGTTGAACTGCTCCCGCACGCGGGGGCGGCCACCACCGGGCCGGAAGGTCCGGCGGCAGCACCCCGGCAGATTACCCGAGCGGCCAAAGGGGGCTGACTGTAAATCAGCTGGCAATGCCTACGGGGGTTCGAATCCCTCATCTGCCACGAGCTCCACGACGATGGCCCCGGTCCGCGGACCGGGGCCATCGTCGTGCCCGGTCACGACGGGGTCGGGCAGTCCCTCGCCGGTGGGACGCCCGCGGTTGCCAGGATGGCCCCGGAGCCCGCGCTCGTGCATGGGGGAGGGGCTGCCGCTCCTGCGGCATCCTGCGCAGAGAGCCCCTGTTGCGGGGACACGGGGACGAGGCCGCCCCGCCGTTCCAGCCTTAACAATTGCTAAGAACATGAATATCCTTGTAGCTTGAGGCGACAGCATCATCCGGCCACGTGCCAGCACTCCCCGAGCCGGCACGTCGGGACCCCCTACTCCGGATGACCAGCAGCACGACCGACCCTGCAGCGCTCCCGCCGGTGTGCACCGCCGAGGACGCTGGGAAGGACTGTGCCGCGCGCTGGTACCCCAGGGGCAGGCCCGGGGTTCTGAACGATTGAGGAGACAGACCGATATGACTGCTGTGAAGAAGTGGGTGGCCGCGGGTTCGTCGGCTGCCGTCCTGGCCGGAGGCCTGTTCCTGGGCGCCCCCGCCGCCCACGCCGACACCTGTGTGGCCCCCGCCGCCAGCACCGCGGTGACCAACCTGGTCACCGCGGCCGACCACCTCTACGACGCGGGCACGCACTTCAACTCGCTCGTCACGGACCAGGCGGTCCTGGGCCAGCTCCAGACCCAGCAGGCCGTGCTGGAGGACGCCGTCGTGAACGACGACACCATCGACCGCGCCCAGGCCGCCTGGAACGAGATCCTGCGCCTGCAGGAGTCCTACGCCGCCTCGAGCAGCGATCCGGCAGTGGCCGAGGCCTACGCGGCCAGCTCCGCCGCCGCTGCCAACTTCCAGACCGCCGCCGTGGACGCCCGCGCCCAGGGCGAGGTCTTCATGGAGGACGGCGCCGACCTCGTGGCGCTCTTCCAGGGCAACTGCGACGTCCTGGGCACCGGGACCGGCTCGGACGACTGGACCGGCACGGACTCCGGCGTGAACCAGGGCATCAACATGCAGACCGCCGAGGAGAGCGGGCTCAGCACGGGTGTGCTGGCCGGCCTGCTGGCCGCCGGTGCGGCCGTGTCCGGGGCCGTGGCCCTTCGGGTGCGCCGCGGGCGCGCCTGATCCCGATCCGCTGACCGCCCTGGTGCCGCGCCCGCGCGGCACCAGGGCGCAGCCATCTGCCGAGCCGACCCCGTAAGGACCAGAGCATGGACGCACCCGAGCAGGAGACCGCGCCGCGCCGTCGTGCGGGCACGCGCTGGGCCGCCGTCGGCGGACTCGGCGCCGCGGCGGTCCTGTCCACCGTGCTGCTGACGGATCCCTGGGGCGCGGAGGGCACCGGCTCCCCGGCCGCGACGGCGACCGCCCCGGTCCAGGCAGCCTCGGCGGCACCTCCCACCGCGGCCGCCACGGACGCGCCGCCCGCCACGACCATCTCCGACCGTCCGGCGGCGGCGGCGCCCGTGCGGCTGGCCGTCGAGGACGCCCAGCTCGACGTGACCGTCCTGCCCCTGACGCCGAGCGAGCAGGAGCTGGCCACGGAGCTGCTGGTCCCACCGGACACCCTGGACGGCTACTGGCTCACCCCCTACGGCATGCCGGGCGAGGGCTCGGAGAACACCACGTACATCACCGGCCACAGCTGGGAGGACCGGGACGCCCCGTTCAACCGGCTGAGCGACCCCGGACTGGTGGGCAGCGAGATCGAGCTGGAGACCGCGGCCGGGACCCTGGAGTACGTGGTGGACTCGGTGGTCACCCACGACAAGAACACCCTGAAGGACAGCGACATCTGGCGCATCGTCCCGGACCGTCTGGTCATCGTCAGCTGCTACACCGAGGACCTCTGGGGGAAGAACGTCGTGCTCACGGCGTCCCCGGCGCAGGCCTGAGACCCGCGCCCTGGGCCTCGCTGCCGGGCTTCACGGCCGGGCGCCGCTGCCGGGTGTCAGCCCAGGGCCGCGCGCACCCGCGGCACCACCTCGGCGCCGAGCAGCGTGATCGACTCGAGCGCCAGGTGGTGCGGGACGCCGCCGGCGTCCATGCGCAGCAGGAGGCGTTCGTGGCCGAGCGCGCGCTGCTGCGCCACGATCTTGGCGACCACCTCGTCCACGTCCCCCACCACGAGGGTCCCGTCAGGGCCGCACTCCCGCTCGTACTCCTCCCGGGACCAGCGGGGGTCCGCCGGGTGGACCGGCCCGTGGCTGCGGGCCCCCGCGGCGAAGTAGGGGTGGCTGAGCTCCTGCGCCTTCGCGGGGGCGCGCGCCACGAAGCCCGGGACGTTGAGGCCCACCGGGGTGTCGCCGTCGTGGCCGGACTCCTCGAGAGCCCGCCGGTAGGCCTCGACGACGGGCACGGCCTCGGCGAAGGGACCGTGCGTGCGCAGCAGGGCGAGGGGCAGCCCGAGAGCCCCGGCGCGGGCCACGGAGGCCGGCGTGCCGGAGCTGCCGAGCCAGATCGGCAGGCACGGCTGCAGCGGGCGGGGCTCGAGGTCGAGCTCCACGCCGTGCCGGGGGAGTGGGCCGACGAGGGTCACCGGATCCGTCTCGCGGACCGTGAGGAGCTGGCGCAGCTTCTCCTCGAACAGGGCGTCGTGGTCCTCCCGCCCGAGGCCGAGGGCGCACAGCACGCGCTGGGAGGCGCCGCGGCCCACGATCATCTCGGCCCGCCCGCCGGAGATGTTGTCCAGCATGGCGATCTGCTCGTAGAGCCGCACGGGGTCCCCGGCCGTGAGCACGGAGACGGCCGTGGTGAGCCGCAGGAGGTGGGTGCGGCCGGCGATGGCGGACAGGAGCACCACGGGGGAGGCCGCGACCACGTCCGTCCCGTGGTTCTCGCCGACGCCGATCACGGTGAGCCCGGCGCGCTCCGCGGCCTCGGCCTGCTCCATGATGTCCCGCAGGCGCTGACGGCTGTCGGGTCGGGTGCCCGTGACGGGGTCCGGGACCACCTCGCCCAGCGAGAAGATGCCGATCTCGAAGTTCATGGCGCACCTCGGCGTGCACGGGATCCGGCTCCGGTCCGGTCGCCCGGTCCCGGAGCCCGGGCCGCAGGCCCGACCCGGACGCCCAGTCTAGTTCCCGCGCGCCACCCGGTCTTGAGCCGGCAGTGAAATCCTGTGCCCCCGGACGGCTCTGCCTCTACGCTGGAGGGCATGGCTACCGTTGACATCACCCAGGACACCCTGGGCCAGACCATTGCCGAGAACGACATCGTCCTGCTCGACTGGTGGGCCGAGTGGTGCGGACCCTGCAAGCAGTTCGCCCCGACCTACGAGGCCGCCTCGGAGAAGCACGAGGACATCGTCTTCGGGAAGGTCGACACCGAGGAGCAGCAGATGCTCGCCGCGTCGGCCCAGATCTCGTCGATCCCCACGCTCATGGCCTTCCGGGAGGGCATCCTCGTCTTCTCCCAGCCGGGCGCCCTGCCCGCCTCCGCCCTCGACCAGGTCATCGACGCCGTCAAGGGTCTTGACATGGAAGAGGTCCGCGCCGAGGTCGCCAAGCAGTCCCAGGACGCGCCCAACGCCTGACCGCGGGACCGTTGCCGCACCACCGCGCCGGGCCCCGCCTCTTCGGAGGAGGGGCCCGGCGTCGTCGTTCCCGGCGTGCCCGTGCCCGGTCCCGTGCCCACGACCGGGGACCGGTCCGGGCGGCAGGGGATCAGACGAGACCGGTGACGCCGAGCAGCGAGCCGAGCGCGAAGGTGGCCACGAGGGCCAGCGCCCCGCCCACCACCACGCGCACCACCGCGCGCCCCCGCTGCGGCGTGTCCCCGAGGCGCGCCCCGAGCCAGCCGGTCAGCGCGAGGGCTGCGAGCACCGTGACGAAGGTGACGGGAATCCGCCAGGCCTCCGGCGGCAGCAGGATCGCGAGCATGGGCAGCAGCGCTCCGACGAGGAAGGACAGCGCGGACGCGACCGCTGCGCCCCACGGGCTGACGATGTCCTCCGCGTCGATGTTGAGCTCGGCGTCGAGGTGCGCGGCCAGGGCGTCGTGCTCGGTGAGCTCCAGCGCCACCTGCCGGGCCGTGCCGACGGACAGGCCCTTGGTCTCGTAGATCTCGGCGAGCTCCAGGAGCTCGGCCTCGGGCATGTCGATCAGCTCCTGCTTCTCCTTCTCGATCAGGGCCCGGTGGGAGTCCGACTGGCTGGACACGGACACGTACTCGCCCTGGGCCATGGACAGGGCTCCACCGACCAGGGCCGCGCCCCCGGCCAGGAGGACGGCGCTGGTGCTCGTCGTGGCGCCGGCCACGCCCACCACGACCGCGGCCACCGAGACGATGCCGTCGTTGGCACCCAGGACCCCGGCCCGCAGCTTGTTCATCCGCTCGGTGTAGCCGGCACCGTGCGGCTCCTTGATCACGTGTTCGGTCGTCATGGCCCCATTGAACTCCCACCGGTGCGCCGGTGCCAGCAAGGACAGGATGTCCTCACCGGCACCCAGCCGTGCCCACCGGCACCCAGCGGTGCTCAGCGGCGCCGGTGGTCCTCCGGGTGCAGCCGCGGGGCGAACGAGGGCTTGCGGAAGCCGGAGGCCCGCAGGAGGCGCACCACCCGCTGCCGGTCACCCCGCCACGGCTCCAGCAGCTCGAGCATCCGGCGGTCGTCGCCGGGGCGCCGGTCGAAGAACCAGCACACCGTGTCCGCGAGGTGGAAGTCGAAGACGCTGACCGAGTCCGGGTCCCCGTGGGTGCACTGCACGATCTCCGCGACCGTCCAGGGCCCGAGCCCGGGGATCGAGCGCAGGCCCCGGTGCAGCTCGGCGTCCAGCGGGGCCCGGCCCAGGCGCTCCAGGGCGGCGGCCCGTCCGGCCACGCGCCGGACGGTGGCCGCCCTGGCACCGTCGACCCCCGCCCGGTGCCACTCCCACACGGGCACCCGGCACCACGCCTCGGCGGTCGGGGTGATCCGCATGCCCTCCGGGGCCGGGCCCGGCGCGGGCTCGCCGTAGCGCCGCACGAGCTGCCGGTGCGCGGCCACGGCCTCGCGCACGGTGACGCGCTGCTCGAGCACCGAGAGCACGGCCCGGTCCAGCACCCGGCCGGTCGAGGGCAGGCGCAGCCCAGGGTGGTGGTGCCGGGCGGCGCTCAGCCGGTGGGGCAGCGCGCGGAAGGCGTCCGAGGCCTCGAACCGCTCCCAGGCGTCCTCCGCGCCCGACCAGCGCGGGGCCTCCAGCAGGAACTCCTCGGCGCCGGGCCCCCACGCGCGCACGAGCACGGGCCGCTGCAGGGGACGACCAGCGCCGGTGCGAGAGAAGAGGGCGGTGACCGGGCCTGCCGCGGTCCGGGCGGTGACCCACACGACGTCGGGAGCCGCGACCCGGACCAGGGGATCGGCGCTGCCTCGGCCCAGCACGCCGAGCGTCTGGCCCAGGTGCAGCGCGCCCTCCGGGTCCCACACGAGCTCGGCGTCCGGGGTCACCGGGCGCCGGCGGGCGGACGGGGGAGCGGTGACGGCCATGAGACCATGATGGCAGTCCTGTCCGACGGCGCCCCCCGCCACCGAGGAGGCCATGCCCGCCACCGCGCTCCGTCGCGCCGCACCGCCGGCCCGTCCCGTGCCGCTCACCGGGCGGGCGCGGCTGGTGCCGCTGGGCGTGGGGCTCCTCGTGCTCGTCCTGTACGTGTGGTGGTCCCTGCTCCAGTGGCACCGCTGGGAAGTCCCGTCCTGGGACCTGGGGATCTTCACCCAGCTCGCCAAGTCCTACGCCGCCGGGGACGGCCCGGTCGTGCACCTCAAGGGCCACGGCGCCAACCTGCTGGGCGACCACTTCCACCCGATCCTCGCGCTGCTGGGCCCGGTCTACGCGCTGTTCCCCTCCGCGCTGACCCTGCTCGTATTCCAGGACCTCCTCGTGGCGGTCTCCGCGGGGGCGCTGACGGGCTTCGCGGCCCGGGCGCTGGGCCCGGGCCCGGGCGCGGCCCTGGGACTGGCCTACGGGCTGAGCTTCGGGCTGCAGGCCGCGGTCGCGGCGCAGTTCCACGAGGTGGCCTTCGCCCTGCCGCTCCTGGTCCTCGCCCTCGGCTGCCTGGTGGAGCGGCGGTGGACGGCGTCCGCGCTGTGGGCCGCCCCCGTCGCGTTCGTCAAGGAGGACCTGGGCGTCACGGTCGCGGTGCTCGGCCTGGTGCTCGCCTGGCGGGCGCACCGCGAGGCGGACGGGGACCGTCGCCCGGTGGCGCTGGGGCTCGCGCTCGCCGCGTGGGGCTCGGCCTGGTCGGCGCTCGCGGTGACCGTGGTGCTGCCCGCCCTCAGCCCGGACGGCCGGTTCGCGTACGCGGACCGGCTGGACCTCGCGGCGGCGGCCGCGGACCCCGCCGGGGCGCTGGTCTCCCTGGTGGTCCCGGGCCAGAAGGCGCTCACCTGGCTGACCGTCCTGGCCGTGGGCGCGGTGGTCGCGGTGCGCTCGCCGCTGGCGCTCGTGGCGCTGCCCACGCTGATCTGGCGGATGCTCTCGCCGAACCACGGCTACTGGGGCACGAGCTGGCACTACAGCGCCGTCCTCATGCCCGTCGTCGTCGTCGCGCTGCTCGACGCCGTGCTCCGGCTGCGCGGCGGACGGTTCCGGCGGCTCGCCCGGGTCGCGCCGGCGCTGGCGCTCGCCGTCGCCCTCCTGCTGGTCCCGGGGCGCCCGCTGGCCGACCTCGTGGACCCCGCCGCCTACCGGCCGGACCCCCGGGCGGACGCCAAGGCAGCGGTCGTCGCGGCCGTCCCCGAGGGGGCGAGCGTGGCCACGGACCTGACCCTCCTGCACCACCTCGTGCCCGGCGCGCAGGTGCACTGGCTGGGGTCCGAGGGCGATCCCGCCCCCGAGTACGTGGTGGTCGACCGGCTCGGCGCCGCGTGGGGCGGGCACCCGCCGGGGGACGTCGCCGACTGGGCCGGCCGGCGCTACGGCACCGGCTACACCGAGGTGCGTGACGAGAAGCACCTCGTGGTGGTGCGCCGGCTGGGATGACCGCGCCGCCGGGTGCGCTAGACTGGGCGGACCGAATCCGGTCACTCCCTCACTTTCTCGTGCAACGCGATGCCGTCCGCGCATCGTGTTCGGCCGCGGCCCGTGTCGCGCCGTGTCCGACGCTCCCGTTCCCGAACGGGGCTCCAAGTGGTTGGCAGGGACGTCCGGACACCACGACCGTGGCCGACGCCCCTGGGCATGCTCCCGGGCCGCCACCCGCACAGATAACGAGGCACTTCTCCATGACCGTCGACACCCCCAGCACCTCCGGCACCGCCGAGGAGCACACCATCACCTTCGCCGAGCTCGGCATCGACCCCCGGGTGCTCGCCACCCTGGACGAGGTCGGCTACGAGAACCCCACGCCGATCCAGGCCGCCACCATCCCGGTGCTGCTTCAGGGCAAGGACGTGGTGGGCCTGGCCCAGACCGGCACCGGCAAGACCGCAGCCTTCGCCGTGCCCGCGCTGTCCCGGCTCGCCGAGCTCTCCGACGTCAACGGCGTCTCCCGCGACACCCAGGTCCTGGTCCTCGCCCCGACCCGCGAGCTGGCCCTCCAGGTCGGCGAGGCGTTCTCCTCCTACGCCACCCACCTCGAGGACTTCACCGTCCTGCCGGTCTACGGCGGCTCCCCCTACGGCCCGCAGCTGGCGGGGCTGCGCCGCGGCGCCCAGGTGGTCGTCGGCACGCCCGGCCGCGTGATCGACCACCTCAAGAAGGGGTCCCTGGACCTGTCCCACCTGCAGTACGTGGTCCTCGACGAGGCCGACGAGATGCTGCGCATGGGCTTCGCCGAGGACGTCGAGCAGATCCTCTCGCAGACGCCCGTCGAGAAGCAGGTCGCGCTGTTCTCCGCGACCATGCCCCCGGCGATCCGCAAGATCGCGAAGCAGTACCTGCGGGACCCGCAGGAGATCGCCGTCAAGGGCAAGACCACCACGGGCACCAACACCCGCCAGCGCTACCTGCAGGTCATGGGCTCCCACAAGATGGAGGCCATGACCCGCATCCTCGAGGTCGGGGACTACGACGGCGTGATCGTCTTCGTGCGCACCAAGGCCGCCACCGAGGAGGTCGCCGACCGGCTCAAGGCCCGCGGCTACGCGGCCGCCGCGATCAACGGCGACATCCCGCAGAACCTGCGCGAGCGCACGGTCGAGGCCCTGCGGGACGGCAAGATCGACGTCCTCGTGGCCACGGACGTCGCGGCCCGCGGCCTCGACGTCGAGCGCATCTCGCTCGTGGTCAACTACGACATCCCGCACGACACCGAGTCCTACGTGCACCGGATCGGGCGCACCGGCCGCGCCGGGCGCTCCGGCGAGGCGATCCTGTTCATGACCCCGCGGGAGAAGTACCTGCTGCGGGCGATCGAGAAGGCCACCCGCCAGCCGGTGGAGCTCATGCGCATGCCCTCCACGGAGGACGTGAACCAGACCCGCAAGGACAAGTTCGCCCAGCAGATCACGGACACCATGGAGTCCGAGGACCTCGCCCAGTTCCGCGAGCTCGTCGAGCAGTACCAGGGTGAGCACGACGTCGACGCCGTGGAGATCGCCGCCGCGATCGCCGTGATGGCCCAGGACGGCCGGCCCTTCTTCGTGGAGGAGCTGCCCGAGCCGGTGCAGCGCACCCGCGACCGGGACCGCCCGGGACGGGACGGCGACGACCGGCCGCGCCGCGAACCGCGCACCGAGAAGGGCATGGCCACCTACCGGATGTCCGTCGGCCACCGGCACCGCGTCTCGCCGGGCTCCGTGGTGGGAGCCCTCACCAACGAGGGCGGCCTGAGCGGCGAGCAGATCGGGGCGATCGACATCCGCTCGACCCACACCCTCGTGGGCCTGCCCGAGAACCTGCCCGCCTCCACCCTGGACCGGCTCTCCCGCACGCGCATCAACGGGGAGCTCATCCAGCTCGAGGCCGACCGCGGCCCGGGCGCCGGCGGCCGGCCCCGCAGCACCTCGTCCTCCTACCAGGACCGGCCCCGCCGCGGCGGCGGTGCCCGGGGCGACGACTCCCGCGGCGGCTACCAGGGCAAGCGGTCCGGGTTCTCCGCGGGCGACCGGGACGGCGACAAGCCGTTCCGCAAGCCGCGCAGCAAGAAGTACTGAGCCCGGGGGCAGGACCCCCGCGCCGAGGGAGGGGACGGGCCGCACGGCCCGTCCCCTCCGTTCATTTTACTCTCACGTGCCGTCGATAGGCTGGGCCGCATGGCGGGCGCGCGGTGGGACAGGGTGCGGACGGAGCTTCGGTCCGTGCGCAGCCGGGTGCTCGCCACGACCATCGCCTTCCTGGCCGTCGCGCTCCTCGCCGTGGGAGGGATCACCCACTACCTGCGCCTGGTGGACCTCGACGAGTCCGTGCGCCAGGACATCGTCCAGGAGGCCGGCGAGCTCCAGCGGCTCGCGCAGCGTGGGCCGCTGGGCCCGGACGCCTCCCTCTCGGAGGACCTGAACGCCACGGCCGAGGAACCGTTCACGGACCTGCCGCAGCTCTTCTACACCTTCATGACCACCACGGTGCCCGGGGAGCACGAGAGCATCCTCGCGCTGGTGGGCGGCGAGCCGGCGTTCGAGCACGCCGACCGGTCCCGGTTCCAGCTCGACGACCCCGCCACGCTCGGCGCGGCCGTGGAACGGGCCCGGCCCGGGCAGACCGTCGTCTTCGACCACGAGCAGGACGGCCGCATGCTCCGGCTGGGCGTCATCTCCGTGGTCCTGGACGAGGACCCGCGCCAGGGCTACCTCGTGGTCGGCTTCGACATGAGCGCCCAGCGCCAGATCGTCCTGGACTCGCTGTGGCGCTATCTCGGCATCGCCGCCCTCACGACGGTCGTGGCGGGGCTGGTGGCCTACGTCCTGGTGGGCCGGGTCACCGCCCCGATCACCCGTCTGCGCCGGGCCACGGAACAGATCAGCCCGGAGGACCTGGGGCGGCGCGTGCCCGTGACGCAGGACGACTCGGACGTGGGCCAGCTCGCCGTGAACTTCAACGGCATGCTCGGCCGGATCGAGGCGGCCTTCGTCCAGCAGCGCCAGTTCCTCGACGACGCCGCCCACGAGCTGCGCACACCCCTGACGATCCTGCACGGCAACCTCGAGCTGATGGACCAGCACGACCCCGCCGACGTCGAGGAGACCCGGGCGATGCTCCTCGACGAGATCGAGCGGATGAACCGCCTCGTGGAGGACCTGCTGTTGCTCGCCAAGGCCCAGCGCGCCGACTTCATCCGTCCCGGCCCCGTGGACGTCCCCGCCTGGCTCGACGACACCGTGGACCGGCTGCGCGCGCTGGGGGACCGGCGCTGGGAACTCGAGGCGCGGGTCGAGGGGCAGGTCGTGGCCGACGCGCAGCGCCTCACCCAGGCGGTGGTGCAGCTCGCCGCCAACGCGGTGAAGTTCTCCGCCCCCGGGGACCTCGTGGCACTGGGTGCCGCCTGGGCCACCGGGCCCGCCGCGGCCGGCGAGGACGCCCCCGCACGCACCCTCGAGGTGTGGGTCCGGGACACCGGCCCGGGCGTGGCCCCGGAGGACCAGCAGCGGATCTTCGAGCGCTTCGGCCGGGCCGAGACCGGTCGCACCGTGGAGGGCTCCGGGCTCGGCCTCGCGATCGTGGCGGCCATCGCCCACGGCCACGGCGGGACCGTAGGACTGCGCTCGAGCCCCGGCAACGGGGCCACCTTCACCCTCCGCCTGCCCGGAGCCCTGCCCGCCGCGGCCCCGGGCCCGGCCCCCGATCCGGCGGTGTCAGGTTCCACGACGTCCGATCCCACCGTGTCCGGTCCCACCGTGTCCGGGTCCGCCCCGTTCCCGGTCCCCGTGCCCGGTCCCGACGTCCCCACCGCACCCCCCAGGAAGTAGAGGCGACCCATGGCCAGCATCCTCATCGCCGAGGACGAGGAGCGCATCGCGCGCTTCATCCAGAAGGGCCTGCGCGCCGCGGGCTACACGACCACGGTGGTCGAGGACGGCACGAGCGCCCTCGACTACGCGAGCACCGGGGAGTTCGACCTGCTCGTCCTCGACGTGGGCCTGCCCGGCATGGACGGGTTCCAGGTGCTCTCGGTGCTGCGCTCCACGGGCTTCTCGATCCCCGTGATCATGTGCACCGCCCGCGACTCCGTCGAGGACACCGTCGCGGGGCTGGAACAGGGGGCGGACGACTACCTCGCGAAGCCGTTCCGCTTCCAGGAGCTGCTGGCCCGCGTCCGGGCCCGGCTCCGCGACCGCGCGGTGGCCGACCCGGCCGCCGACGCGCTGCGCTACGGCGGGCTCGGCCTCGACGTCGGGACCCGGTGCGCGGTGCTCGAGGACCGGCAGATCGAGCTCTCCGCCCGGGAGTTCGCCATGGCCAGGGCCTTCCTCGAGAGCCCCGGCCAGGTGCTCACCCGCGAGCAGCTGCTGAACAAGGTCTGGGGCTACGACTTCGACGGCTCGTCCAACGTGGTGGACGTCTACGTCCGCTATCTGCGCAACAAGCTCGGCGCGCAGCGCATCGTCACCGTCCGCGGCGCCGGATACCGGCTCGCCAAGCTGTGAGAGACATCTGCCCGCAGGTCCTCGTCCGGTGGAAGGCGGGGACGCCGGAAGTGGCGGGTCACAATGGTGCGCGGGTGAGGGCCGGTCTGGACAATGGACACTCAGAGCCGGGCGCCGCAGGGTGCGTCCTCGGCAGGAGGTGGGGTGGTCTCATGGGGGAGGTGTTCCGGCAGGAGCTGACGATCGCGGACCCCGAGGTGCTGGCCGGTCTGGGGGAGCGGACCGGGATGCGTTTCGGGTACGGCTCCACGGACCCGGATTTCTCCTATTCTCTGTCCCGGGCCGGGGACGACCGGCTCGCGGTGTCGGCGGTCCATGTGGGCGGGACGATGTCCCTGTGGGGTGACACCGAGACCTTCACGGTGGCCCAGGTGCGCGGGGTCCGGTACGACTGGCAGATCGGCCGGCAGAGCGGTAGTGCCGCTGCGGGCTCCTCGGTGCTGTTCCGCCCCGAACATCCGTCCCTGACGGTGATCGAGGACGCGGACGTGACCCTGGCGCACCTGTCGGTGGAGCTGGTGCAGGAGGTCGCTGACACCGTCTACGGCACCAGGACCCCGGTGGCTTTCGACTCCTGCACCCCGGCCGGGTCCCGGTGGGGACGGTACTGGTCGGGTCTGGCCCGTTACGGGGCCGGTGTGGTGGGCTCGGAGGCCTACGCCGAGCCGTTGGTGCGCGCCGAGCTCACTCGTTTCCTGGCCGTGGGGTTGCTGGAGTGCTTCCCGCTGGCCGGGGACCGTGAGGTCCGGTACCTGTCCATGGAGGCCCAGACCCGCCGCTACCGGGTGGCGGTGCAGTTCATCGACGACCACGCCGGGCACCCGATCACCGTCGAGGACGCCGCCCGCGCGGCCGGAACCACCACGGCCGCGCTGATGCGGGCGTTCCGCTCCAACGACCCGCTGGGGCTGACCCCGGCGCAGTACCTGCGCCGGACCCGTCTGGAGGCCGCCCACCGCGACCTGGAGGCCGGTGACCCCACCGTCGGGGACACGGTGCAGAGAATCGCAGCCCGTTGGGGTTTCACCCACCGGGGCCGCTTCGCCCACTACTACCGCCAGATCTACGGCGCCACACCCAGTCACACCCTCGGCCACTGAGGACCGCGGGCCGACCGGGGCGGCAGCACCACCGGTGCGCACACACTCGCGACCAGGAGGTGCGTGCTCGGGTCGCCCCGTCGTGGCGGGGCTCGATCACGCAGCTTCCAGTCTTCCGTGGAGGGGTCCTGGCGGACAGTGCCTCGGCCAGGTGCGGGGCGATCTCGGCGAGGCGAGCGAGGCAGCCGTGGGCCTCCAGCTCCTCCGGGGCGGCGGGGACGCAGGTCTTGGGAGTGCTTCCACAGGAGGCGAGATCTGCCACGGCCGGCGTGCCCTCCTCAGCCCCCTGGCCGGTTTGACTGACACGATCCACGCCGAGCGGTCCGGTCCCCCGACCGTCCACCCTGCGTGCTACGTCGACCCTGCTGCCCGGTAGACGGAAGGTCGATCCACCTACCGTCCTCGTGCCTGTCCCGCCAGAAAAGCTCCGCGAGCAGGGGGCCGCCCCCTCGAGCCGGTGGGCCGGTGGCACTCCTTCGTCGCCCCGTCTGGATCGCGGACAACAGTGGCCGGCGACACCGTCGGCGCCCGACGCGGCGTCCGCGCCACCGAGGATCGGTGCCGTTGCGTGAGTGCCGCTCGCATGGACCGGAGCAAGCTGACCCGAGCATCGACCCCTCCCAAGCCAAGGGATGCGAGACGTCTCCTCCAAGATATTCGTGGCCGCATGTTTCCGCGGTTCGGCCTGTCTCGCATCCGTGTGCGTTATCCATCCCCCTACAATCGGATGCTCAGCGTGGGTTGCGAGACAGACGGGGTGGACGTGGGGAAGCTGATCGGACGATCTACCGAGTGGTGCGACAGGGGCAGGAGATGTTCCCCGGCTAGCGGCCGTCGGGGTCACTTCAGAGACCCCCGGCAGGTTCCGCCTGGCAGGGCTCACCCGTCACTCCCGGGCCATCGTTGGTCGGAGTTTCCTGCTCTGGTCGCCGGCGTCTCGACAGTACGTGCCGTCCGGAGGAAGCTGGGCCTACGCGAGGCGGATCGCCCACCGTCCCACAGCAGCGCACAGGCTGTCTCGCCCAGGCCCTGATCTCGTCGGTCCCAGGGGAGAACTCGAACTGCGTGGCTTGAGCGGCTTGGTGTGGTGCGGTGACAGGCGCAGCAACGGAACAGTTCTTCGTACAGTGATCGACTGCTGGAACCACTCAACGGAGCTTCATCATGAAGAAGAAGATTTTGGCGACTCTCGTAGCGGCCATGCTGGGGGTCAGCGCAATGACCTTCGCCGTCCCGGCCGACGCGGCACCCGAGGTGCCACACGTCGCGGGGCAGATCATGGTGAAGTTCCGCGACCAGGAAGCGGCAGCAGGCGTGCTGCGCCAGCATGGCCTGGAGCAAGGGCCCGAGATCGGGGGCACGGGCGCTCACCTCATCAGGGTGCCGGAAGGGAAAGAGCTGCGACTCATCGAAGCGTTGAGCCGGAATCCGGCAGTGGAGTACGCCGAGCCGGACCACATGGTGACTGCCCTGACAGACGACAAGTACTTCTCGCGGCAGTACGCCTTGCACAACGAGGGGCAATCATTCACGAACACCAAGGGCGACATCGTGGTGGCCGGCGGCAAGCTGGACGCTGATGTCGATGCCGTCGAGGCGTGGAACGTCACGACCGGTAGTGGCATCAAAGTGGCCGTCCTCGATTCCGGTGTCGACGGCGACCACGAAGACATCACCCCCAATGTCGTGGCACGGGCCAACTTCACCAATGGCGTGGCCGGTGACGACAAGTACGGCCACGGAACGCACATGGCCGGTCACGTCGCCGCCACCCACAACACGGTAGGTGTGGCCGGCACCTGCCCGGGGTGCAAGGTCCTGGACGGGAAGGTCCTGGACGACAGCGGGATCGGCTCCAGCTCCGGTCTGGCCAACGGCATCAACTGGTCGGTGAACAACGGCGCGAAGGTGATCAACATGAGCCTCGGCGTGCGCTCCTCACGCACTCTGGAAAGTGCTGTCAACAACGCCTGGAACAAGGGGACGGTGCTCGTGGCCGCCGCCGGCAACGGCGGCAACCAGACCAAGATCTACCCGGGCGCCTACCCCAACGTGATCGCCGTGGCCGCTACCGACAACAACGACGTCAGAGCCTCGTTCTCCACCTACGGAGCCAGCTGGGTGGACGTCGCAGCGCCCGGGGTCAACGTCTACTCGACCTTCCCGAACCACACGTTCGTGCTGGGAACGCAGAACAACCGATCCCCGAATTATGACATCGGCAACGGCACCTCGGTGTCCTCAGCTATCGTCTCTGCCACTGCCGCGCTGGTCTGGAGCTCCGATCCCGGTGCGACCCACACCTCCGTCCGCGCCCAGGTCGAGTCAACCGCCGACAAGATCCCTGGCACCGGCACCTCCTGGGCCCATGGCCGGGTGAACGCCCACAGCGCCGTCCAGTAGCCCATGAGCTTGAGTACTCCGCCGGCAAACCTGGCGGAGTACTCAAGTGAAAGGCAGAACTGCGGGCGAAGGCTGATGAGCCGTGAATCCCCTGAGGACCTCTACAGGTCCACGTGGAAGTGAGGGCTTGTGCGCTGACCGGTGGAGACAGGGACCGGTTGAGCGCCCCTCCGACGGGAGACGCCATCGCAGACACACCCGGCCCGGACGATGTGCTCCTGTAAGGCAACTCATATGCCCAGGGGACATGCGGGTATGCTGACGCAGACCTTGTTCTGGACACGCGGGGGGCGTGGCAATGATGAAGAACTTGAGCGGACTTCTGGGTGGGGCGGCGGCACTGAGCCTGGCGGCAGGGCTGATGGCCCCGTCGGCGGCGGTCGCGGCACCGGCGGACTACGACATCGACTCGGCCGCCAGCGTCACGGTGGTGGTGAACAAGCATCGGCCGCTGGACCCGCCCAGCTACGTGCCGGACTACCTGATCCGGATCCAGACCGAGCACCTGCGCACCGAGGCGGCCAAGGCCTACCAGCGGATGGCCAAGGCCGCGGAAGCCGACAGGGTGAACCTCGTGGCCGTGAGCGGGTACCGCTCCTACGCCCACCAGGCGAGCCTCTACGACAGCTACGTGGCCCAGTACGGGCAGGCCACCGCCGACACCATCGCAGCCCGTCCCGGCTACAGCGAGCATCAGCTCGGGCTGGCCATGGACGTGGCCAACGCCGACGGAACCTGCGCACTTCAGGACTGCTTCGATGAGACTCCCGTCGGGGCCTGGGTGGCCGAGCACGCCTGGGAATACGGGTTCATCATTCGCTACCCGGAGAACGAGCAGGACGTCACGGGCTACGCCTACGAGCCCTGGCACCTGCGCTACGTCGGCACCGACCTGGCCGAGGAGATGCAGGCGGCAGCCCACGACCCGCACCGGAAGCCCGGCGAGCCCGACGTCGACACCATGGAAGAGTTCTTCGGGCTGGAACCGGCCCCGGGCTACCTGCCGTAAGCGGAGCCGACCCCGACCCCCATCGCTGCTCGACCCAGGACCTCAATGGCGCCACGAGCCACGCGTCGACACCTGGGGGCGGGATGTGCTCACCGGCCCGAGTCGGTGAAGAGGAAGTCCGAGCCGGTGCCCCGCCCGGCGAGCAGGCCCGCGCGGGACCGGAGACCGACTCCGGGCCTTGCCCACGCAGCGCGGAAATCGTCCGCCGCAGGTGGTCGACCATCTCGGTCCCGGTCATCGGGTCGCGGCCGTGGTCGGACTGGTAGGCGCTGTAGATCGGCAGGCCGAGCAGGAAGACCTGGTGTTCGGCGCCGGCGAGCACCGGGCGGTGGAGCACGGGGAAGTCGTTGATGCGGTGATGACCGCTCTGCCAGTGCGCCTCGGGGACGGCGGTGGTGATGATCTGCCCCAGGTAGGAGGCGAACCCGTCCGCCAGTGCCAGGGACTCGGCGGGTGGGTGCGGGTCCACGAGCATCCCGTGCCGTGCCCAGCTGGGCCAGCCGGGCCGGGTCGGGTCCTCGGCCAGCGATCTCGGGTCGACCCCGAGCTCGGCGACCCGGTCGGTGACCCATTCCCACACCGATGCGACGGAGTCGAGCGTGCCGTCGAGCACCTCGTCCGGGCAGAGGGCGTGACCGGCAAGTTCAGAGCGCAGGTGCTCCAACACCGGGCCACGCTCGGTGAGGTGTTCCTCGAGAGCGTCGGCTGCCTGCGACGGTGTCATCCACTCGTAGAACTGCTCGGTCAGGAGCGCCACTGCAGGTGTCCCACTCACCGCCCAGAACGTGGACCGGAGTCAGGACCACAGCCTGGGCACCCACGTGGTCTGCATGGCAGCAGGGGTTCCGTGAGGACCCATGGGTCGGGCGACTCGGGGGCGGCCGCCGGGTGACCTGAGCACTGAGGGGTGGTGCTGTCGGCACGGTGGCGGCGGCGCCTGGTTCGGCCATCATGTCGCCGCCGGTTCCCCACTGGCACCGGGCTGTCTGCGCAGCGCCGATCGCCGCCGTTGCCTGTGGGGCCCAGGCGTCGATGAGCTCGTGGGGATGGCGCTGTTCTGCCCGAGGGCAAGGCGTATCGTGCGGGCTCGCAGGCTCCGATCCTCCGATGCACAGCGACGGGAGCCGCACCTTTCGGGAGCCGACCATGGCACAGGCCCCGATGACGACTGACCCGCACCTCTACAGGGTGGTTCTCGAGAACGAGCAGATGAGGATGCTGGAGTACCGGGACCACCCCGGCGACAGGACCCATGAGCATCACCAGGGGGACAGCGTGATGGTCACCCTCAGCGCGCTCCAGCGGGAGATCACCGTCGACGGCACTGCTCGTGCGGTCGAGATGGCTGCCCACCACGTGCAATGGCTGCCGGCCCAGAACCACGTGGGTCACCACGTGGGAACCACGGATACCCGGGTGCTGTTCATCGAACTGGAGTGAGCGGAGCCGCTCCGCTCGGTGCACGTGATGCTGGAGAACCGCTCCATGACCTGATCGCCAGGACCGACCTTTCCTGCGGGGACGGCTTGCGGTGCCTGCAGGACGAAGCGGGTTCGGTCCGGGCGCATCACTCGTCGATGCCCACGACCGTGGTGTCGGCAGGTACATCGTGAGTGACCACGGCGCCCGCGCCGATCCTCGCCCTGGGCCCGAGCATGACCGGGCCGACGACCTTGGCCCCGGAACCGATGAGCACTCCGTCCCCGACCACGGCGTGGCGACGGCCTGGGCCGCGGGTTGGCCCCACCGGGTGGACCACAGGCGGTGGGCGAGTCGATGGGCGGCCACGGCGTGCAGGCCCGGACAGCTGAGCAGGGTGGTCGCGGTGCCTTGCCCGGCGGGGTCGGCAGCGGCGATCGCACGGGCGTCTGCCAGGACACTGGGGCGGGTGGACTCGGCCATGGCCACACCTCAGAGGACATCCGGCCGGGCCGGCTCACCACCACGCGCTCTTCGCGGGGCCGGTGACCGGCGTTCGGGTCCTCCGCGCCACTGAGCGCACCGGCCGTTGCACGAGGCGTCCTCGATGCCGACCGGCGGCCGGCGGACTGCGACCGTTCCACGGGCGGAACGGCCGCAACGGGCGGCCCCGGAAGGAGACAGGGACCACTCCGCAGATGAGAACCTTTTCATCGACGGCTCATGTTCTCATCATGTCCCTCGGCCACAGTGGGCGGCAGCTGCACCGGCGCCGGACCCACCGGCGCCTTCCCCCGAGGAGGACACGATGAGCGACGACGAGCTGCGGGTGGTGCTGTACTCGCACGACTCCCAGGGTCTGGGCCACACCCGCCGGAACCTGGCCCTCGCCCGGACCCTCGCCCAGCACCTGCCGGCGCTGACCGGGCGCCCGGTGACGGGCATGCTGCTGACCGGCATCGACGCCGCCACCTCCTACGGGCGGCCCGAGGGCTTCGACTGGGTGGTGCTGCCCGGGATCCGCAAAGGGGCGGGCGGCTACGCGCCCCGCAACCTCTCCGTGGGCATGCCCCATCTGACCGCACTGCGCTCCGGGATGGTGGACGCCGCCCTCACGGGCTTCCGCCCGCACCTCGTCGTCGTCGACCGCCACGCCTGGGGCGTGGACCAGGAGCTGCTGGGTCCGCTGCGGAGGCTGCGGGACCGGAGCCCCGGCACGGTCGTGGTCCTCGGCCTGCGCGAGGTCCTCGACGAGCCCGCGGCCGCGTCCCGCGAGTGGGCGGCGCTCGGGGACCTGCACTCCGTGCGCGACGTCTACGACCAGATCTGGGTGTACGGCGACCGTGCGGTGCACGACCCGGTGGTCTCCGGCGAGATCCCGGCCGAGCTCGCCGACCTGGTCCGCCACACCGGCTACCTCGCGACCGGCCGGGCGACGGGGAGGCGCACGAGCGGCGTGGACCGCCCCTACGTCCTGACCATGGCCGGCGGGGGCTCCGACGGCCACCGTCTGACGCTCGCGGCCGCGCGCGCCCGGGTGCCCCACGGCCACCGGCACGTGGTGATCACGGGTCCGCAGATGCCGGAGGAGCACGCCGAGCAGGTGCACGCCGCCGCCGTGCCGGGCACCCTCGTCCTGCCCTCCGTCCCCGACGCGCTCGCGGAGGTGGTCGACGCGAGCGCGGTGGTGTCCATGGGCGGCTACAACTCGGTCGCCGAAATCCTCACCACGAACACCCCCGCCCTCCTGGTGCCCCGCGACCGGCCCCGGCAGGAGCAGCTGATCCGGGCCCGCGCCCTCCAGGCGCACGGCGCGGTGGACGTGCTGACCGCCGACGCCCTCACCAGCACCGCGCTCAGCGGCTGGCTGCACCGCGTGGTCGGCACCGTGCGGCTGCGCCGGCACCTGGCGCTCGACGGTCTGCACACCGTGCCCGTCCTCGCGGCGCGGCTCCTGCCCGCCGGTCCACCACCGGTGCCGGCGGCGGCCGTCCCGGCCCGGGCCGGAGACCTCCGGTGAGCGGGCACCGCATCGGCTACGTGCTGAAGGTCTACCCCCGCTTCTCGGAGACGTTCGTCGTCACCGAGGTCCTGGCCCGGGAGGCCCAGGGCGAGGACCTCACGATCTTCGCCCTGCGGCACAGCACCGACCCGCGCTTCCACCCCGAGCTCGCCCGCGTCCAGGCACCGGTCCAGCACGTGGAGCGTCCCGAGCGGGCCTCTGCCGGCTGGTCGGTCCTGGCCCGCGCGGCGGAGGTGGTCCCCGGCTTCGGGCCCCGCTTCGCCGCCCTGCTGCCGGAGCTGGCCGGCACGGAGGCCTCGGAGGTCCATCAAGGGGTGGCGCTGGCCACCCGCGTCGTGGAGCAGGGCATCACCCACCTGCACGCGCACTTCGCGACCCTTGCCGCGCACGTCGCGGAGATCGCCTCCCGGCTCACGGGGGTGCCGTTCTCCGTGACGACCCACGCGAAGGACATCTTCCACGAGTCCGTGGACCCCGCCCGGCTGCGCCGCACCATCGAGCGGGCGGACCACGTGGTGGCGATCTCCGCGTACAACCGGCGGCACCTGGCGGCGGCGTTCCCCGCGCAGGCGCACCGGCTGCGGCTCGTGCGCAACGGCCTCGAGCTCGACCGCTTCCCCTACCGGGACCCCGCGCCCGTGGGGGAGGCCCTGCGGGTCGTGGCGGTGGGCCGGCTCGTGGAGAAGAAGGGCTTCGAGCGCCTCGTGCGGGCGGCAGCCCGGTACCGGGACCGCGGCGGGCGGCTGTCCGTCACCATCGCCGGCGGCGGCGAGCTGGACCGGCCGCTGCGCGCCCTGGTCGCGGAGCTCGGCGCCGAGGACGTCGTCGAGCTGGTGGGGCCCCGCACCCAGGCCGAGATCGGGCGGCTGCTGCGCGCCGCGGACGTCTTCGCGGCCCCGTGCACGGTGGGCGCCGACGGCAACGCCGACGGCCTGCCCACCGTGCTGCTCGAGGCGATGGCCATGGGCGTGCCCGTGATCGCGAGCGACGTCACCGGCATCCCCGAAGTGGTGCGCACCGCGGCGCCGCGCACCGGGATCCTCGTGCCCGCCGACGACGACGACGCCCTCCTCGGCGCGCTCGCCGCGGTCGCCGACCCCGGCTTCGACCGGGTGCGCGCCGCCCGTGCCGCCCGCGCGCTCGTCGCCCGGGACCACGACTCCGCCGGCCAGGCCGCCGCGCTGCGGGCGCTGCTGCCCCCGCCCGTTCCGGCCCTGTCGGTTCCCGGCCGGCACCTGGCCCAGGTCCCCGCCCCCGGCCTCGCCCCGGTCCCCGCGCGCGTCCCCGCCCCGGGTCTCGTCCCGGTCACCGAAGGAGCCGACCGCTGATGCGCCTCGCCTACGTCTGCGCCGACCCCGGCGTCCCCGTGTTCGGCACGAAGGGCGCCTCCGTCCACGTCCAGGAGATCCTGCGCGCCTGGCGGGCCCGGGGCGCCGACGTCCGCCTCTATGCGACCCGTGTCGGCGACGACGTCCCCGACGACCTCGCCGACGTCCCGGTCGTCCACGTCCCGGTGCCGGCGGCCCCCTCCGGGCCCGCCCCCGGGCGCGCCGCCCTCGTCGCCGCCCGGGAGCGGGCCCAGGCGGACGCCGCCCGCCGGATCGCGGAGCGGGTCGTCGCCGACGGCGCCGACGCGGTCCACGAGCGGTACTCCCTGTTCTCGACCGCCCTCGCCGGGATCACCGGGGCGCTGGGCGTCCCGGGCGTCCTCGAGGTCAACGCCCCCCTCATCGACGAGCAGCGGACCCACCGAGACCTCGTGGACGAGGCCGCCGCCCGCGCCGCGCTCGCCGCGCAGGTCGCCGCCGCCGAGCGCACGGCCTGCGTCTCCGAGCCGGTCGCCCGCTGGGTGGAGCGGACCGTTGCGGCCGCCGGCGGAACCGCCGGCCAGGTCCTGGTCGCCCCCAACGGCGTGAACGTGGAGCGCATCCCTCCGTGCCGCGACTCGGCCGCCCGGGGACCGGACCCTGTGCCGCCGGTGGTCGTGTTCGTCGGCACGCTCAAGCCCTGGCACGGCGTGGAGCACCTGCTCCACGCCCGCGCGGTGGCCTGCGCCGAGTGGCGCCTGTGCGTGGTGGGGGACGGCCCCCAGCGGGCGTCCCTCCAGGAGCTGGCCGGCGGGCTGGGCGTCGAGGTCGAGTTCACGGGCGCGGTGGCTCCCGCCGAGGTGCCGGAGCTGCTGGCCGACTGCGCCGTGGCCGTCGCGCCCTATCCCGCCACGCGGCACGCCGCGGACCAGTACTTCTCGCCGCTGAAGATCTACGAGTACGCCGCCGCGGCCCTGCCGGTCGTGGCGTCCCGCGTGGGCCAGGTCCCGGCCGCCGTCGAGGACGGGGTCACCGGGCTGCTCGTGGAGCCCTCGGACCCCGCCGCGCTGGCCGGGGCCGTCGACGCGCTGGTGACCGAGCCCGAGCGGCGGCGTGCCATGGGGCGCGCCGGCCGTCACGACGCGGTCGCCCGGCGCTCCTGGACCGCGGTGCTCGACGGCATCCTCGCCGGCACGGACCTCGCCGGCACGGATGTCGCCGGCACGGACGTCACCGGCACGCGGCTCGGCGGGAGCGCCGCGCCGCGCCCGGCTCCCGGGGGAGCGCCGCGGTGAGCGGGGGGAAGCGGCTCGACCGCCGGGCCCTGCGCCGCACCCTCGGGCTGCTCGCCCCGCACCTGCGCGAGCACCGGCTGCTCGCCGCGGGCGGCGTCGTGGTGCTGCTGGCGGAGGTGGCCTTCCGCGTGCTCGAGCCCTGGCCGCTGAAGATCGTCGTCGACGCGATCTCCCTCACCCTCGGCGCCGACAACGTCGACCCGTGGATCCCGGAGGCCTCGTGGCAGCTGCTCCTGGCCGCCGGCCTGGCCACGATCGCGGTGGTCGGCTTCCGCGCGCTCGCCAACTACCTCGCCACGGTCGCGTTCGCCCTCGTCGGCTCCCGGGTCTCCACCGCCCTGCGGGAACGGGTGTTCGCGCACGTCCAGGCCCTCTCCGACCGCTACCACTCGGTCTCCCGGGCCGGGGACACGGTCCAGCGGCTCGTCTCGGACATCGGCAAGCTCCAGGAGGTGGCCGTGACCGCGGGCCTGCCGCTGCTGGCCAACGTCATCACCCTCGTGGTGATGTGCACGGTGATGCTCCTCCTGGACTGGCTCCTCGCCTCCGTGGTGGTCGTGGCGATCCTGGCCTTCCTGCTCGTGGGACGCGGGTCCTCCGGGCGGATCACCGAGGCCTCGCGCCGGACCCGGCAGGGGGAGGGCGCGCTGGCGAACACCGCCCACGAGTCCCTCGGCGCGATCCGCACGGTCCAGGCCTACGGGCTGGAGGAGCACCTGGCCGAGTCCTTCGGCCGCTCCAACCGGCAGGCCCTCACCCAGGGCGTGCAGTCCCGCCGTCTGGCCGCCGCGCTCGAGCGGGCCACGGACGTGATCGTGGGCGTGGCCACCGCGGCCGTGATCTTCGGCGGCGGCCTGCGGGTGCTCGAGGGGGCCATGAGCCTGGGCGACCTCGTCCTGTTCACGACCTACCTCAAGACGTGCATGAAGCCCCTGCGGGACATGGCCAAGTACACGGGGCGCATCGCCCGCGCCGCCGCCTCCGGAGAACGGGTGGCCGACCTCGTGGAGGAGCCCGTGGACGTGCGCGAGGCCCCGGACGCCCTGGTCCTGCCGGGAGTGCGCGGGGAGATCGCCTTCCACCTCGTCGACGCCGCGTACGGAGACCCGGGCAGCGGCGGGCGGACCGTGCTGCGCGACCTCGACCTCGTCGTCCCGGCGGGCCAGCACGTCGCCGTCGTCGGCCCCTCCGGGTCCGGGAAGTCCACCCTCGTCTCCCTGCTGGTGCGGATGATGGACCCGGTCACCGGCTCCGTGACCCTCGACGGCCACGACCTGCGGGGCCTCAGCCTCGGCACGGTGCGCGGCAGCACGGCCCTGCTGCTGCAGGACTCCGTCCTGTTCCACGGCACCGTGCGGGAGAACATCCGGCTCGGTCGCCCGGGCGCCACCGACGCCGAGGTCGAGGCCGCCGCGGCCGCGGCCCAGGCCCACGAGTTCGTGATGTCCTTCCCGCAGGGCTACGACACCCCGGTGGGGGAGCGCGGCTCGACGGTCTCGGGCGGGCAGCGCCAGCGGCTCGCCATCGCACGCGCCCTGCTGCGGGACGCGCCGGTCGTGCTGCTCGACGAGGCCACCACCGGGCTGGACCCCCGGTCCGCCCGGGACGTGCTGGACGCCGTCGACCGTCTCGTCCGCGGCCGCACCTCCCTCGCGGTGACCCACGACGCCGCCCTCGCGCTCGCCGCCGACCGCGTGCTGTGGGTCCAGGACGGGCGCATCCTGCTCGACGGAACCCCCGAGGAGCTGCTCGCCCGGCCGGACGGCGTGTTCACCGCGTGGGTCGAGCAGCAGCGGGCGCAGGACCGCCGGGAGGTCCGCTCGTGACGTCGCCCCTGCCGGACTCCTGGGAGAGCCTGCCCGCGCTCGCCACGGTCCTCGACCCCGGCCGGCTCACCGAGCTCTTCGGCCACGAGCTGGGCGGTCCGCTCCGGACCAGCCACCTGCGCTACAAGCCCGGCGTCTCGGTCGTGGCCCGCGTGGACGTCGGGACCACGGGCTCGGTGCACTGGGTCGCGGCCTACGCCCCCGCCGGGAACGGGCGCGACAAGCTCGAGAAGGTCCTGGACCTCGGCGCGCGCGACGAGCACGGCCGCGCCGCGCCCGTGCTCGTCGCGGACCTGCCGGGACGGACCGGTCACCGCCTGGCGGTGGGGACGGTCGGCACGGACCCTGCGCTGCGGCGCGCGCTCGCCGTGCTCGGGCCGGAACGGGCCGGGAGGCTCGGGCGGCCGGGGGACCCCGCGCGGCTGCTGCGCTACAATCCCCGCCGCCGTGCGGTCCTCACGGGTCCCGACGACGACGGGCCCGGCCCGGTCACGAAGCTCACCGCCGGTCCCGCCCCGGCGGACCCGCTGCTGCTGACCCGGCTCGCCGCCGCCGGGCTCCGGGTGCTCGCCCCGGTGCCCGTCCCGGGCCTCCCGGTGTCACCGCACGTGCTGCACTACCCGTGGTTCGGGGACGGGGACCTCGCGGCCCACGCCGCCGACCCGGACGGACCCGGCCACGGCGGGCCCGTGCTCGCGGCCGCCGCCGCGGGCACCGCCCTGGCGGAGCTGCACGTGCGCGGCCCGTCGCTCCTCGGCTCCGCACGGGTCGGCGCTCCTCTCGACGCGGACCGGAAGCTGCGCTCCCTGGCCGCCGACCTGTCGGCCCTCGACCCGCGGTCGGCCGCGCGCTGCGCCGTCGCCGGCCGAGCCGTCGCCGAGGCCCTCGCGGGCCGCGCCGGAGCCGCGGCCCGCCTGCTCCACGGGGACTTCTCCGCGGACCAGGTGCTCGTGCGCCGCTCCGGGCGCCCCGGGGTGCCGGAGCTCCGCCTCGCCGACCTCGACCGGGTGCGCACCGGCGCGGCGGCCGACGACCTCGGCGGGTTCCTCGCCGTCGAACTCCTCGCCGCCGAGACCCTCGGGACGGGCGCCGGGCAGGCACTCGCCGGACCGGACGAGCTCCCCCTGACCGGCGCACTGCTGCGCGGTTACGGGTCCGGGGCGGCGCTCCCGCCGTGGTCCGAGATCCTGGCCTGGGCCGCGTTCCACGTCCTGGCCCGCAGCATGGAGCCGTTCCGTTCGACCGCCGCCGACTGGCGGGAGCGCACGGAACAGCGGCTCGCGCTCGCCGAGCGGCTGGTGGCGCAGGCGGGGCGGGCGCCGGTGGCCGCGCCGTCCGTGGTGGTGGGCGCCGCCCGCTCCGGTCCGGTGCGCGCCGGCGCGGACCGGGTGCACGTCCCGGAGGCCGGCCAGGTGGGCGCCGGAGCCGACTCGGCGCGCGTCCCGGCCGCCAACCCGACGCGCGTCCCGGACGACAACCCGGTGCGGGTCCGGGGGACCGGCCCGGTGCGCATCCCGGAGAGCGTGCCGGATGCCGACGGACGTCCGCTGCGGGTGCGCCGCGCCTGGCCCGCGGACTCCCCCCGGATCGTGCTCGAGCTCGAGGACGAGCACGGACGCGTCCGGGCGGGCGAGGCGACCCCCGGTCCGGGACGGCCGTGGACCGTCCGCGTCCTGCCCCACGGCGAGGATCCCCGCCTGCCGGGACTCGCCGCCGCGGTTGCGGCGGGCGGCCGGGTGGTCGTGCACCGGCACCGCCGCCGTGCCGTGGTCGGGACCCCGGACCGCTTCGTCAAGTTCCTCGCCCGAGCCCAGGCGCCGCGGGTCGCCGAGCGGTCCGACCGGCTGCACGGACTCGGCACGGCGGCGGGCTTCGCCGTGCCCGCGGTCCTGTCCCGGGCCGAGGACCGGGTGGAGTTCTCCGTGCTGCGCGGCCGGAGTCTGCACGAGCTGGGCGCGGCGGGGCAGACGGACGCGTACCGTGCGGCCTGGGAGGAGTGGGCACGGTGCTGGCCGGCCCTGGCCACCGCCGTGCCGGGCGCGGAGCTGCCGGAGCACGCCGCCGAGGACGAGGCCCGCACGCTGGCCCGCTGGGCGGTTCACCTCGAGGCGTTCCCCGGCCTGCTCGAGGCCCCGCCGGGAACGGCCGCGGCACTGGCGCGGCGGATCGGGGAGGAGCTCTCCGCCCTGCCCGCCGCCCGGCGGACCAGGGTGGTGCTGCACCGGGACCTGCACGACAAGCAGCTGCTCTTCGACGGCGCACGGCTGGGTCTGCTGGACTTCGACACCGCGGCGCTCGGCGAGCCCGAGCTGGACCTCGCGAACCTCTCCGTGCACCTGGAGCTGCGGGCGGCGCAGGGCCTGCTCGACCCCGCGCTGCGGGCGGCGGGACAGGAGGCCGTCAGCGTGGTGTCCCGGGCACTGGGCGCCGACCCCGCGCGTCTGGCCCTCCACGCCGAGGCGACCCGGCTGCGGCTCGCCTGCGTCTACGCGTTCCGCCCGCAGGGGCGCGGCGTGGCCCAGGACCTGCTCGACGGGCTGCGTTCCTGAGAGGGCTCTCATGTTCTCATGCCCCCCTCAACCGGTTCCGGGACACTGGGGGGCATGAGGATCCTCTGGTCGGCAGTCTCCCTCCTGGTCGTCGCGGGACTGGCGCTCCTGCTGTGGAACGCGGCGAGCGGCACGGACCGCGTGGAGGTCGTGCGCGACGGCGTCTCGGTGAGCGGCACCCCCGTGCCGGACCCGTCGCCCGGCACCGTCCGGCGCGCCGAGGCCCCGTCGTCGTCACCGTCCTCCACCGGCTCCACCGGCTCCACGGGCGCGGGGGAGGACGCCCCGGGGACGGGTGCCCGGGGCGGACGGGACTCCGGCACGCCGGTCCCGCCCGTCGAGCAGCCGCCGGCCCCGCTCCCTCCGGCGGTGGCACCCGACCCCGTCCCGCCGGCCGCACCCGTCCCCGCTCCGCCGGCGCAGGTCCCGCTGCCCGTGCAGCCCGCCCCCCTCGACGACGACCGCGACGACGCCCGGGACGACGACCGCGGCGACGACCTGGACGACGACCTGGACGACGACCGGGACGACTGAGCGCCGGGGCCCGCCGCGCCTGCCCCCGGCCGGGGCACCGGCGGGCGGGAACGGCGCCGCCGGGCCCGAAAACCGCTCCCGACCAGGGTCGACGGGACGGCCCCGCGAGTGCCGGACGGGGGTGTCCGGCGATTTTGGTTCTGCCGAAACGTGCTGGTAGAGTCTTCGTCGTTGCCCCGATAGCTCAGTGGTAGAGCGCCATCTTGGTAAGATGGAGGTCCCGGGATCGATTCCCGGTCGGGGCTCTCGTGATGAGATCCCGTGGCCCGGCCGTCAAGGCCGTCAGCCGCGGTGTCCCATCCCTCTGGCGGTGTAGCTCAGCTGGTTAGAGCGCACGACTCATAATCGTGAGGTCGACGGATCGAGCCCGTCCACCGCTACGGCGAAAAGCCCGTGACCTTCCGGTCACGGGCTTTTGTCGTCCCCGGGCGCGATGCGTTCCGGCTCCCGCCCCGGCGGGACCCGACGGGTCCCGCCGGGCGGAGTGGTCACGGCGAGAGCCCGGGACCCCGGCGGCCCCGGCGCAGCCCGATCTCGTAGGCCGTGAAGGCGACCAAGGTCACCGCGAGCAGCGGCAGCACGAACCAGGCCATGGCCGCGGTGAACCCCTCCAGCGCATCGTGGGCGGTGGCGGCGAGGACGACGTAGGCGGTGTAGGCCAGGTACAGGCCCACGAAGAGCGCGCCCTCCCAGCGGGCCACCGCGAACCCGGTGAACGCAATGGGCAGCAGAGCGACCGCGGCGGCGAGCATCACGGGGAGGTCGAAGGCCACCGCGGCACTGGACACGGGGATGCCCTCGCGAGAGATCAGCGCGGGCAGGCCGAGCACCACCCCGATGTTGAAGATGTTGCTGCCCACCACGTTGCCCACGGCCAGATCGCGCTCGCCGCGGCGCACGGCGATGACGGAGGTCGCCAGCTCGGGCAACGATGTTCCGAGGGCCACCACGGTCAGTCCGACCACCAGACTGCTCACCCCCAGGGTGGTGGCGATGTACACCGCGCCTTCGACGAGCAGAGTGGCGCCGACGACCAGCGAGGCGATCCCCAGCACCACGAGCAGCACGGAGCGGGGGACCGAGGCCGGGGACGGATCGTCCTCGGTCCCGGCGTCCTCGGCACCGCCGGCGGCGTCGCCCGCTCCGCGGCCACCGGGTGGAGCTGCCGCGGGGACGCGGGCCCCGCGCCGGCTGACCACGACCGTCAGCACCGTGTGCACCACCACGGCCGAGAGGAGGATCGACCCGTCCACCGCGCTGATCCGCCCGTCGAGGGACACGAGCAGCAGCCCGATCGACAGGACGACCATCAGGGGCAGGTCGAAGCGCACCAGCCGCTGCTTCACGGCGAGGGGAAGGACGAGTGCGGAGAGCCCGAGGATGAGCAGGACGTTGACGATGTTGCTGCCGACCACGTTGCCCACCGCTAGGCCCGGTTCGTCGCGCAGCACGGCCCCGACGGTGACGGCCAGCTCCGGCGCGGACGTGGCCGCGGAGACCACGGTGAGCCCGACCACGAGGGAGGAGATGCCGACCCGCCGGGCGAGCGCGGACGCCCCCCGCACCAGGAGCTCCCCGCCCGCCACCAGGAGCACCAGCCCGACGACGATCCGGCCCACGTCCATGAGGTCCATGGGTCAGGAGTGTACGTGCACCGGGCTGCGCCGCCGCGCGGGCCGGGAGCGCCACCGTAGACTGGTCGAATTCCCGCCGCCTGCGCGCGGCCCCGTCGAGCGAGGAGCTGCCATGCCCGTGAACCCCGATCTCGTCGGGCGGACCTACCCGCCGGCCGAGCCCTACAGCGTCGGGCGGGAGGCGATCCGCGACTTCGCCCGCGCCGTCCAGGCCGGCCACCCCGCACACCACGACGTCGAGGCGGCCCGGTCCCTCGGCCACCCCGACCTCGTGGCGCCCCCCACCTTCGCGATCGTGGTGGCCCAGCGCGCCGACGCCGCGCTGATCGCCGACCCCGAGGCCGGCATCGACTTCTCCCGCGTGGTCCACGCCGACCAGCGCTTCACCCACCACCGCCCGATCGTCGCCGGGGACGAGCTCGTGGCCGAGCTGCACGTGGACCAGGTCCGGGCCATGGGCTCCGGCGCGATGGTGACGTCCCGCGCCGAGATCCGCGCCGCGGACGGCGAGCACGTCGCCACCGCGGTGTCGTCCCTGCTCGTGCGAGGAGAGGACCAGTGACCGTGAGCATCGCCTTCGACAGCCTCGAGAAGGGCCAGGAGATCGGGCAGCGCCGCATCGAGCTCTCCCGCGCGGACCTGGTCCGGTACGCGGGGGCCTCCGGGGACCTCAACCCGATCCACTGGAACGAGGAGTTCGCCCGCTCCGTGGACCTGCCCGACGTCATCGCCCACGGGATGCTCACGATGGGCGCCGCCGTGCAGCTCGTGACCGACTGGGTCGGCGACCCGGGCGCGGTGGTCGACTACCAGACGCGCTTCACCAAGCCGGTGGTCGTCCCCAACCGGTTCGGGACCGCGGTCGAGGCCTCCACGGCCCTCACTGTCTCCGGGAAGGTCGGCGCCCTCGACGACGACGCCCGCACCGTGCGCGTCGACCTCACGGTGACCGCCCCCGACCTCGCCACGGAGGGAGCCGACCCGGCGACCGCCGCCCCGCTGAAGGTGCTGGTCAAGGCCCAGGCCGTGGTGCGGCTGGCGTGAGTCCCGGCCGGGGCGCCGCGGACCGCCCGATAAACTGCTCGCCATGACGTCCCCTCGCATCGCAGACCTCACGACCGCCGCCGTGGGCGGGCCCGCCCACCACTACGTGCGGGCAGAGTCCGAGCAGGCGGTCGTCGACGCCGTCGCGGCGGCCGACGCCGCGGGGCGGGACGTGCTCGTGGTCGGGGGCGGCTCCAACCTCATCGCGGCCGACGCCGGGTTCGCGGGCACCGTGGTGCACGTGCTCTCGCGCGGCGTCGAGGTCCTCACCGACGATCCCGGCACCGCCCTCCTGGAGGTCCAGGCCGGCCACTCGTGGGACGAGCTGGTCGCGCAGGCCGTGGCCGAAGGGCTGGTGGGCATCGAGGCCCTGTCCGGGATCCCCGGCACCACGGGCGCCACCCCGGTGCAGAACGTGGGGGCCTACGGCCAGGAGGTGGCCCAGACCGTCGAACTGGTGCGGGCCTGGGACCGCCAGGAGCGGCGCGTGCGGGAGTTCACCCCCGCCGACCTGGCGTTCTCCTACCGGGACTCGGCCCTCAAGCGCAGCACGGTGGCCGGCTCGCCGCGCCACGTGGTGCTCGCGGTGCGGTTCCGGCTCGAGCACGGCACCGAGAGCGCCCCGGTGCGCTACGGCGAGCTCGCCCGCCGGCTCGGTGTCCAGGTGGGGGAGCGCGCCCCGCTGGCGCGGGTGCGGGAGACCGTCCTGGCCCTGCGCGCGGGCAAGGGCATGGTCCTCGACCCGGACGACCGCGACACCTACAGCACCGGATCGTTCTTCACGAACCCCATCCTCCGGGCGGACGCCCTGGGGGAGCGGCTGCCCGCCGACGCCCCCCGCTTCCCCGTGGTGGACGCCGCGGGGCGCCCGCTCGAGGACCGGGTCAAGCTCTCGGCCGCGTGGCTCATCGACCACGCGGGCTTCGGCAAGGGCTTCGGTCTGCCCGGAACCCGCAACGAGCTCCTGGACCTCGACGGCGACGCGGTCGCCGGGGGCCGCGCCTCGCTGTCGACCAAGCACACGCTCGCCCTGACCAACCGCGGCGGCGCGACCGCCCAGGACCTCATGGCGCTGGCCCGGACGGTGCGCGACGGCGTCGCGACCGTCTACGGGGTTGACCTCGTCGCCGAGCCCGTCATCGTGGGCACGGCGGTCTGAGGCGGCGGCCGTGAGCAGCCTCGAGGAGGAGATCGCCCAGGGGGAGAGCTCCGAGGGCCGGGTGCGCCGCGGCCTCCGGCGCTTCCGGCGCTGGACCGTCCATCACCCGCTGTTGCGCATCGTCTACAAGACGGTCGTCACGATCGTCGGGGTGACCCTCGTGCTGCTGGGGATCGCGATGCTCGTCCTCCCCGGTCCGGGGTGGCTCGCAATCTTCCTGGGTCTCGGTGTCCTGGGCACCGAGTTCCACTGGGCGCACCGGCTCAACCAGCGCGCCAAGCGGCTGGTAATGCGCGGCTGGCGGTGGTGGCTGGCCCGCACGGCCGAGGGGCGCCACCGTCGGGCCCTCGCGGGGCCGGGCAACCTCGTGCTCGGTCCCCGTCACCTGCGGGCCCCGGGCGCCTGAGGCGGGACCGTGCGCTCCGGGTCAGCCGGAGCGGCGCAGCTGCGCGGCCACCAGCTCCAGGGCCTGCTCGGCCGAGAGCCCGAGGTCCGCGATCTCGTGCGCGTAGCGACGGGCGGCCTGCACCGCCAGCTCCTCGGTCCGGTCCGCGGCGCGCACGAAGCTGCCCTGACGGCCCCGCGTCTCGATGACCCCGGCGGCCTCGAGCTCGCGGTAGGCCTTGGCCACGGTGCCGGCGGCGAGACCGAGCGCCTCGGCGAGCCGCCGCACCGGCGGGAGCCGGGTGCCCGCGGGCAGGGTGCCGTCCGCGCGGCCCTGCTGCACCCGGTGCCTGAGCTGCTCGGAGGGCGGGCGCGCGTCACCCGCGTCGAGCGACAGCCCCGGCGGGATCGAGGTGTCCGCCACCGGCTACAGGGTGCCGGTGGCGATGCGCAGCATGCGGCGCAGCGGCTCGGCCGCGCCCCACAGCAGCTGGTCGCCGATGGTGAAGGCGCTGATGTAGCCCGGGCCCATGGTGAGCTTCCGGATCCGGCCCACAGGGATGTCCAGGGTGCCGGAGGTCGCCACGGGGGTGAGGTCCCGCATCGAGTCCTCCTTGGTGTTGGGCACCACGGTGGCCCACTCGTTGTCGGCGTCGATGATCCGCTCGATCTCGTCCACGGGCAGGTCCTCCCGCAGCTTGACGGTGAGGGCCTGGGAGTGCGAGCGCATCGTGGCGATCCGCACGCACAGCCCGTCCATGGGCACCCAGTCCTGGGCGTACCGGTCCGTGCGGCCCAGAATCTTGTTGGTCTCGGCCGCGGACTTCCACTCCTCGCGGGACTGCCCGTTGCCGAGGTCGGCGTCGATCCACGGGATGAGGGAGCCGGACAGGGGCGCGCCGAACATCGAGGTGTCGAGGGCGTCGCCGCGCTGGGCGGCGAGCACCTTGCGGTCGATGTCCAGGATCGCGGAGGCGGGGTCGGCCAGCTCGTCCGCGGCGACCCCGTGGAGCTCGCCGAACTGCGCCAGCACCTCGCGCATGTGCCGGGCCCCGCCGCCCGAGGCTGCCTGGTAGGTCATCGACGTGGCCCACTCCACGAGGTCGTTGCGGAACAGCCCGCCGAGCCCCACGAGCAGGCAGGAGACCGTGCAGTTGCCGCCCACGAAATCCTTCACGCCGCTCGCGAGACCGCGGTCGATGACGTCCCGGTTGACGGGGTCGAGGACGATGATCGCGTCGTCGTTCATCCGCAGGGTCGAGGCGGCGTCGATCCACAGCCCGTCCCAGCCGGCGGCGCGCAGCTTCCCGTGCACGTCCTTGGTGTAGTCCCCGCCCTGCGCGGTGACGATGATCGGCAGCTTCGCCAGGGTCTCGAGGTCGTAGGCGTCCTGGAGCGTGCCGGCGTCCCCGGCGAACGACGGGGCGGGGCGGCCGGCGCTGGAGGTGGAGAAGAACACCGGGGTGATCCCCCCGAAGTCCTCCTCCTCCTGCATGCGCTGCATGAGCACGGAGCCCACCATGCCCCGCCAGCCGACGAACCCTACCGAATCACCCGAGCGAAAAGTCATGGCCCCCAGTCTACTGGGCGCGGTGGAGGGCCCAGCGCCGCCGCTTCTCCTTCACCTTCTGCGCCGGCGGCAGCTCGAGGCCGGGCATCACCAGGTCCCCGTACTGCGGGAAGCGGTGGAGGTAGTCCTGGACGTAGGTGCACGTGGGGCGCACCGCGACGCCCTGCTCCCGGAAGCCGTCGAGCAGGAGCGTGACGAGGGTGCGCGCATAGCCCTGCCGGCCGAACTGCTCACCGATGATGGTGTGCTGGAGCTCGACCGTGCCGTCCTCGTGGTCCTGGAAGCCCTCGAAGCCGATGAACTGCTCCCCCCGCCACAGCTCGTAGCGGTCGAGGTCCGTGTTCTTCACGACGCGCAGCTGCTCGTCGTCCCGGATCGTGGGGTCGGGGTGCCGATCGGTCACGGTGGTCCTCCTGGTCGTGGTGCAGCTCACGCTACCGGAGCCGCCGGGCCACCGGAACCGCCGCCGCTCCGCCGGGCCCGCCCCGGTCGCGCGTGCGCCGGTCGATCCGGTACCCCAGGCCGGTGCGGGACACCGACGGGCCCACGACCGGCTCGGTGGCCCATGCGTCGTCGAGCTCCGGGGCGTGGGTGTCCCCGTCGCTGTCGAGGTCGATGACGGTCACGAGCGCCTCCGTCACGGGGTGCTCGGCGTCCTCGAGGGCCTGCCGGTAGACCTCGCCGCCGCCGATCACCCAGATGCGCTCGGCGCCCGGGCTCGCCCGGGCCAGGCGCACGGCCTCGGCGTACGAGGACGCGGTCAGCACCGCGCCGGGAGCCGCGTCCCGGTCCACCCGCTCGGGGGAGGAGGTGATGACGATGTTGGTCCGCCCGGGCAGGGGCCGGAAGCGCTCCGGGAAGGACTCCCAGGTGCGACGGCCCATGATCACGGGGTGGCCGGTCGTCGTGCTCCGGAAGAAGGCCATGTCCTCCGGCAGCGACCACGGCATCGCCCCGGCGCGGCCGATGACGCCGTCGGCGGTCTGCGCCCAGATCGCCCCCACCGTCCCGGTGGGGGCGGACGGGCGGGCCCGGTCCGGCGCGCCGGTCATACGGCCACCGGGGCCTTGATCGCCGGGTGGTGGCGGTAGCCGAGGACCTCGAAGTCCTCGAACTCGTAGTCGAAGACGGTGGCCGGCCGCCGGGCGAGCCGCAGCCGAGGATAGGGGTAGGGCTCCCGGGAGAGCTGCTCGCGGACCTGCGCCACGTGGTTGTCGTAGACGTGGCAGTCCCCGCCGGTCCAGACGAACTCCCCGGGCTCGAGGTCGGTCTGCTGGGCGATCATCACGGTGAGCAGGGCGTAGGAGGCGATGTTGAAGGGCACGCCCAGGAACATGTCCGCGGAGCGCTGGTACAGCTGGCAGGACAGCCGGCCCGGCCCGTCCTCCCGGGGCTCGACGTAGAACTGGAACAGGGCGTGGCACGGCGGCAGGGCCATCTCGTCCACCTCGGCGGGGTTCCACGCGGTCACCACGTGGCGCCGCGAGTCGGGGTTCGTGCGGATCTGCTCCACGACCTTGGCGATCTGGTCGATGGACCCGCCGTCGGCAGTCGGCCAGGATCTCCACTGCACGCCGTAGACCGGTCCGAGCTCCCCGTCCTGGTCCGCCCACTCGTCCCAGATGGACACGCCGCGCTCCTGCAGCCACCGCACGTTCGAGTCCCCGCGCAGGAACCAGAGCAGCTCGAGGGCCAGCGACCTGAAGTGCACGCGCTTCGTGGTCAGCAGCGGGAAGGACTCCGCCAGGTCGAAGCGGATCTGGCGCCCGAAGACGCTGCGCGTCCCGGTGCCCGTGCGGTCGGACTTGTGCGCGCCCTGCTCGAGGACCTCGCGCAGGAGGTCCTCGTAGGGCGTCGGCACCGGGGCGGGACCGGGGTCGGGGGAGGTCATGCGGGGCTCCTCGGGAAGGATCGTGGCTGGGAGGTTCGTGGCGGGTCGTTCGTGCCGGGACGGTGCGCCGCGGGTCATGGGTCGCGGCGCCGGTGCGGAGGACGCTTCTTCGGATGTCAGTCGTCGAAGGGCTTCACGAGCTCCACGGAGACCACCCGCCGGCGGTGCCGGCGGGAGACCTGGAGCACGATCATCTCGCCGGGGGACAGGTACGGGTCCTTGGCCGGGAGCAGCGCGGCGAGCTCGGGGCTCGCGTGCCGGGCGATGACCTTGAGGACGGTGGGCAGCACCGGGCGGTGCGTGCACAGCGCCACGGGCGTGTCCTTGTCGAACATGGTCTGGGCCACGGCGGCCGCCTTCTTGGGGTGGCGCTTGTGGGAGGCCTCCGTGAGCTGCGGGCGTTCCCGCACGGGGACGCCGGCCTTCCGCGCGTACGGCACCACGGTGGACAGGCAGCGCAGCCAGGGGGAGGTGAGCACCCGCTCGGGGGACCATGCCCGGAGCAGGCGGGTCACGGCGAGGGCCTGGCGCTTGCCGGTCGCGGCCAGCGGCCGGTCGCCCTCGGCCCGGGACCAGGCCGAGCGCGGCTTCGCCTTGGCGTGGCGCACGACGATCGCCGGGCGGGTGGCGAGGTCCCCGCGCTCGTGCAGGTCCACGAGGGCCGCCAGCGGCTCTCGGTCGGAGGGGTTGGTCAGCATCCGGTGCGCCTCGTCGGGCCCGACCCAGCGGACCGCGTCGACCTCACGGCCGTCGGGCTCGGGCCGCGCGCCGGGACCGAACTCCGCGGCCCAGTAGTGCACGTCCTTGCTGCCGTCCTTGACGTCGTAGCGGATCGTGGGCAGGGGCACCCCCAGGCGCGGGAGCAGGCCGATCTCCTCGCTGACCTCCCGGTGGGCGGTCTCGGGCAGCGTCTCGCCGTCGTCCTGCTTGCCCTTGGGGAAGGACCAGTCGTCGTAGCGCGGCCGGTGGATGAGCAGGACCTCCAGGCCGCCGCTCGTCCGGCGCCAGCACAGGCACCCGGCCGCGAGCACGTCGGCGGGCCGCCTGCTCCCGGGGGCGGTCTTCGTGGCGGTCCTCGCGCCCGCCCAGCCGGTGCTCTCGTCCGTGCTCTGCTCGGCGGTCTTCTCTGCGGTCCTGGGCATGGCCCCTCTTTCGTCCCCTGTCCGTGGTGCACGGGCGTGCCGGGGCCCGCGGTCCGGACCGTCGGGTGGCACCCCCACGATGCTACCGCCGACTAGATCGTCGGCCGGCCGAGGGCCCGGCTGCGCAGGAGGTGGTCCTGGACGTCCACGAGCGGGTTCCCCTCGGCGTCCCGGTGGTGGCGGGTCCACACGCCCTCGGCGTCCAGGTGCCAGCTGGCCGTGGCGTCCGAGACGTAGCGGGCCAGCAGCCGCACGAGCGCCTCCGCCTGGTGGGGGTCCGTGATCCGCACCAGGGTCTCCACCCGGCGGTCCAGGTTGCGGTGCATCATGTCCGCCGACCCGATGTACACCAGGGGCTCGTCGGCGTTGCAGAAGGCGAAGACCCGGGAGTGCTCCAGGAACCGGCCCAGCACCGAGCGGACCCGGATGTTCTCGCTCAGCCCCGGCACCCCGGGGCGCAGGGCGCAGATCCCGCGGACCACCACGTCGACGGGCACCCCTGCCTGCGACGCCCGGTAGAGGGCGTCGATCACAGCCTCGTCCACGATCGAGTTGCACTTGACCTGGATCCGGGCCGGCCGGCCGTCCCGGTGGTGGCGGATCTCGGCCTCGACCAGGTCGATGAGCCCGGAGCGCACCGAGCGCGGCGCCACGAGCAGGCGCTGGAAGGTGGTCTTGGGCGCGTAGCCGGAGAGCTGGTTGAACAGCCGGGAGACGTCCTCCCCGACCTCCGGGTCGCAGGTGAGCAGCCCCAGGTCCTCGTAGAAGCGCGCGGTGGAGGGGTGGTAGTTGCCGGTGCCGATGTGCACGTACCGGCGCAGCCCGTGCTCCTCCTGGCGGACCACGAGGGAGAGCTTGCAGTGGGTCTTCAGCCCCACGATGCCGTAGACCACGTGCACCCCGGCCTGCTCGAGCTTCCGGGCCCAGGAGATGTTGGCCTGCTCGTCGAACCGGGCCTTGATCTCCACGAGCGCCAGCACCTGCTTGCCGGCCTCGGCGGCGTCGATGAGCGCGTCCACGATGGGGGAGTCCCCCGAGGTCCGGTACAGGGTCTGCTTGATGGCCTGGACCCTCGGGTCCGCGGCGGCCTGTTCCAGGAAGGCCTGGACGCTCGTGGCGAACGAGTCGTAGGGGTGGTGCAGCAGCACGTCCCGGGCCCGGGTCGCGGCGAAGACGTCCGCGGCCTTGGCGGTCTCCGCGGCGTTGAGGTAGCGGGAGGTGTGGGCCACGTGGCGGGAGTAGTGCAGCTCCGGGCGGTCGATGCCGGCGATGACCCCCAGCCCGCGCAGGTCCAGCGGGGCGGGCAGCCGGTAGATCTCGGACTCGTCGATGCCCAGCTCGGAGACGAGCAGCTCGAGCACCTCCGTGCTGATGCTGTCCGTGACCTCCAGGCGCACCGCGGGACCGAAGCGGCGGCGCAGCAGCTCCTTCTCGAGGGCCTGCAGGAGGTTCTCGGCGTCGTCCTCCTCGACCTCCAGGTCCTCGTTGCGGGTCACGCGGAACACCTGGTGCTCCTCGACCTCCATCCCGGGGAACAGGTCGTCCAGGTGCCGGGCGATGACGTCCTCGAGCGGGATGAACCGGGCCTGGCCGTTCGGCAGGCGGGACGCCCGGGACCCGTCCACCGACAGCAGCCGGGGCAGCTGGTCCGGGACCTTCACACGGGCGAACAGCCGCTTGCCCGACTGCGGGTTGCGGACCATCACGGCCAGGTTGAGGCTCAGCCCGGAGATGTAGGGGAACGGGTGGGCCGGGTCCACGGCCAGCGGCGTGAGGATGGGGAACACCTGCCGGCGGAAGTCCCCGGTGAGCCGCTCCCGGGTGGCGGCGTCGAGCTCCTCCCACCCGACCAGGTGGATGTTCTGCTGGGTCAGCTCGGGCCGCACCAGGTCGTGGAAGGCCCGCGCGTGCCGCTCCTGGAGCTCGTGGGCGCGCGCGGCGATGGTGGCCATCTGCTCCGCGGGGGAGTGCCCGGAGGCGGCCGGCCGGGCGATGCCCGTCGCGATGCGCCGCTTGAGCCCCGCCACCCGGACCATGAAGAACTCGTCCAGGTTGGAGGCCACGATGGACAGGAAGTGCACCCGCTCCAGGAGGAAGAGGTCCGGGTCCTCCGCGAGCTCCAGGACCCGGGAGTTGAACGCGACCCAGCTGGCCTCGCGGTCCAGGAAGCGCTCGGGTCCGTGCCGGCCCTCCAGCACCTGCCGGGCCGCGGGCACGGGGTCGTCGATCCGGTCCCGGTCCCCGTGGCCCCGGGCGGCGTCGGGGCCGGGGGGCTCGTCGGGGCCCGCGAGGGGTGCGGTCTCCGGCCCGGCGGCCGGGGCGCCGGGCGCGCCCGGGGCCGGCGCGGGCTGATGGGTGTCCTGCTGGTGCGTGGTCATCACGGTCCTGTCTCGTCGTGTCCGGTCCGGGCGGTCCGGGCGCGGGAAGGGCGGGCGGGTCAGCCGGGGAGGGTCCCGGCGTACATCACGTCGAGGTGCCAGGGCCGGAAGCCCAGCGCCTCGTACAGCCGCAGGGCGGCGGCGTTGTCCCCGTCCACGTAGAGCATGACCTCGGCCAGTCCCTGTCGGGCCAGGTGGTTGACGCCGGCGGCCGTCAGCGCCCGGCCCAGTCCCGTGCCCTGGTGCCCGGGTGCCACGCCCACGGCGTACACCTCGCCGAGGGGGCCGCGCTCGGCGTCGCCGGCGTGGACCTTGGTCCAGTGGAAGCCGGCCACGGTCCCCGGGTCGTCCTCCCGGACGGCGAGCAGGAAGCCGGCGGGGTCGAACCACGGCTCCGCCTCCCGCAGCCGGAGGTCGTCGAGGGTCATCCGGCCCTGCTCGGGGTGCGCGGCGAACGCGGCGGCGTTGACCCGCAGCCACTCCTGCTCGTCCCTGCCCGGCTCGAACGCCCGCAGGCGGAAGCCCGCGGGCATCGTCTCGGGGAGGGGCAGGTCCGCCGCGCCGCGCAGCGGGCGCAGCAGCCGGTGCAGGTCCCGCACGGGGGCCAGTCCGTGCCGGGCGGCGAGCGCGGCGGCCGCGGGGTGCCCGCCGTGCGCCCAGGCGCGGACCGTGCCGGTGGTCCCGGCGGACACGGCGTCGGCCAGCGCCGCGCCGATCCCGGCACCGCGGTGGCCGGGGCCGACCACGAGCTCCACGAGGTGGGCGCCGTCGGGCTCGGGCACGCGCACGGCCGCGCCGAGGAGCTCCCCGCCGCGAGAGCGCGCCAGGACGGTGCGGACCCGGCCGTCCTGCGCCGAGCGGAGGTCCACCAGGGTCTGGTCGGAGAACGGCGGGTCGCCGTCCGCGGCGGCGGCGCGGGACGCGAGCTCCAGGATCTCCTCGGCCGGCGGGACGTCCGGGCGGTCGAGGTCGTACGGCACGGGCTGGGACATGGGGACCTCCTGCGGGACGGTGTGGGGCGCGCGGACCGGGGTGGTCGTGCTCAGCTCTCCCGGGCCCGCGTCGTGGCGAAGCTGTAGCCCACGTTACGCACCGTGGTGATCAGGTGCTCGTGGTCGGCGCCCAGCTTGGCGCGCAGGCGCCGCACGTGCACGTCCACGGTGCGGGTGCCGCCGTAGTAGTCGTAGCCCCAGACCTCGCTGAGCAGCTGGGCACGGGTGAAGACCCGACCCGAGTGCTGGGCCAGGTACTTCAGCAGCTCGAACTCCTTGTAGGTCAGGTTCAGGGGCTGGCCGTTGACGTGCGCGGAATAGGCGGCGTCGTCGATGACCACGGAGCCCGCACGGATGCGGGTGTCGTCCTCGGGGACCTCGGCCGTGCGGGAGGAGGCGAGGCGCAGCCGCGCCTCGACCTCCGCGGGGCCGGCGGTGTCGAGCACGACGTCGTCGACCATCCAGTTCGCGGCCACGGCCGCCATCCCGCCCTCGGTGAGCACCATCAGCAGCGGCGCCGCCAGCCCCTTGGCCGTGAGCAGCTGCGCGAGGTTGCGGGCGGTGATCAGATCGGTGCGCCCGTCCAGCAGGACCACGTCCGGGGACCGGCCGTCCAGACTCCCGGACGCGGTCCGCGTCGGGGCGACCGAGACCTTGTGGTTGAGCAGGTCGAGGGCCGGGAGCACCGATGCCGAAGGTCCGTCCGCGTCGGTCAGCATCAGGATCTGGAACACTCGTGCTTCTCCACTCTGGCGTACGGACTGAGCTGTCAGTATAGGTGCGGGTGGGCGACCGGCCCCGCGAGCCCCCCGGCCCGGAGCGTCCCCGGCCCGGATCCGCCCGGCGGTCCGCCCTGTTCCCGGCGCTCCACCCCGCCCCGGCACTCCGCCCGCGCCCCGCGGCGAGCCGCTATCGTTGCTCGTGTCCGCCCGGGCGCACGTCCCGACCCTCGACAGTGCAGGAACCCGATCGCCATGAGATACGCCATGATCGCCGTGTGCAGCGTGGTCGGCCTCGTGGCGGCCCTGCTCGCGGTCGCGGTCGCCGGGCCCGCGCCGCTGCTGCTGGCTCTCGGGATGTCCGTGGTCATCGGGTTCGGCTGGCCGGCGGCCACCGGCATCGCGGCGAGGCACCGCCACAACGTGATCATGACAGCCGCCGGTGTCGTCGCGGCCCTGCTCGTGCAGTTCCTGCCGGGCCAGCAGCTCGTGTGGCTGCCCGCCGTCGTCGGGGTGGCCCTGATGACCGTGTTCGCGGCGGAGCTGGTGCGCGGCGAGGGCGCCGAGCACCGGCTCGAGTCCGCGATCGCCTCGACGGCCGGAGTGCTCGCGGCGGTCAGCTCCTCCGGCTGGATCGCCCTGGCCGGCGACTACCGGGCCAGCGGCCCGGACCCGGCCCTGCTCGTGATGGTCGGGGCGGTCCTGGCCGCGCTGGTGGCCCTCGTGGGCGGCCGCGTCATCGCGGCGGCCCCGAAGAGCTCGCCCAAGCGGGGCGTCGTGGTCCTCGGCGTGACCCCCGTGGCGTTCCTCGGGGTGGGGGCCGTGTTCACTGCCCGGCTGGTGAGCACCGTGGTAGTTTAGGGCCATGCTTGCACTCGAAATCTTCTACCTCGCCCTGCTCGGCATCTCCGGCCTGTTCATCGCCGGGATCTCCCTGAAGGTGGTCCTCGGTCTGTTCAAGGGACAGCACTAGTCCCGTGCCGATCGAGATCCCCTCGGATCTGCTGCCGGAGCTCGTCCCGTTCGCCTGGTTGCTGGGCACCTGGGAGGGCGACGGCTTCATGGGCTACGGAGAGGTCGAGCAGCGGCCGTTCCGGCAGCGCGTGACCTTCGAGCAGAACGGACTGCCGTTCCTCGAGTACCAGGCGCAGACCACGCTCCTCGACGAGGAGGGGCAGCCGATGCGCCCGGCCACCGTGGAACAGGGCTTCTGGCAGCTCGACCGCACGCTCGAGGACGGGGACGTGGGCCCCGGGATGCTCCCGCCGGACCTCGTGCCCGTGCTCCAGGGCGCCGAGGACGTGGAGCGGATGCGCAACACGGACGGCGGCTTCGACGTCCTCGTGACCCTGACCCACCCCGGTGGCGTCGCGGAGCTCTACGCCGGGCAGATCAAGGGCCCCCGGATCGATCTCGCCACCGACGCCGTGATCCGGGCCCGCGGGGCCAAGGAGTACAGCTCCTCGACCCGCATGTACGGCCTGGTCCACGGCGACCTGTTCTGGGCCTGGGACATGGCCGCCCTCGGCGAGCCCCTGACCACCCACGCCTCCGCGCAGCTGCGGAAGATCGGCTGACCTCCGTGACCGAGCACCTTTCCCCCCTGCTCCACCGACCGGGCGCCGTCGAGGCCGAGGGCCTGGACCGCGGGGTGGCCGCACACTACGGCGACCCGCTGCGGGAGCAGCGCTCCCTCGTGCGGACCCCCGGCACCGTGGTGGACCTCTCCCACAAGGGCGTCGTCACCGTCACCGGGCCCGACCGGCTCAGCTGGCTCACCACGCTCTCCTCGCAGGTGCTCACCGGGCTCGAGCCCGGTCGCAGCGCCGAGACCCTCTTCCTGTCCGTCCAGGGGCGGATCGAGCACGCCCCCCACGTGGTGGACGACGGCGCCACGACCTGGCTGCTCACCGAGGCCGACGAGACCGCGCCCCTCGTGGCGTGGCTGGAGTCCATGCGCTTCGCGCTGCGCGTCGAGATCGAGGACCGCACCGGGCAGTGGGCCGTGCTCGGCGCCACGGGCCCCGTGCCCGGCCTGCCCGCCACGGTCGTGTGGCGGGACCCCTGGCCCCACGTCGCCCCGGGCGGATGGAGCTACGCCGTCCTCGACGGCCCCCACCCCGGCGAGGAGCGCACCTGGTGGGAGCACCTCGTGCCCCGCGACGAGCTCGACGCCCTGACCCTCGACCTCCCGCTCGCCGGTTCCTGGGCCGCCGAGGCGCTGCGGATCGCCGCGTGGCGCCCGCGCTGGGGCGCCGAGACGGACGAACGGACGATCCCGCACGAGCTCGACCTCCTGCGCACCGCCGTGCACCTGTCCAAGGGCTGCTACAAGGGCCAGGAGACCGTCGCGCGGGTGCACAACCTCGGGCACCCGCCCCGCCGGCTGGTGCTGCTCGACCTCGACGGCTCGGAGCACACGCTGCCCGCCGCGGGAGCCGACGTGGTCGCGGGAGAGCGCACGGTGGGGCGCGTCACCTCCGTGCAGCTGCACCACGAGCAGGGGCCCGTCGCGCTGGCCGTGCTCAAGCGCACCGTCGACCCCGCCGCCCAGCTCGTCGTCACCGACGGTGAGCAGCGGTGGGCCGCGGCGCAGCAGGTCGTCGTCCCCCCGGACGCCGGCCAGGTGGTCGGCCGACAGACGGGCTTCCTCCGCGGCGCCCGGGACGCGCGCCCGTAGACTCCGCCCCGAGCCCGAGCCCGAGCCCGAGCCCGAGCCCGAGCCCGAGCCCGAGCCCGAGCCACGAACCCCGGGTGCGCGAGCCCGTGGACCGCGCACCCGGGGTCGCCGCCCGCCTCAGCGTCCGAAGAGGACGCGGGCCTCGTCCCAGCGGTCCTGGGGGACGGTCTTGAGGCCTTCGAGGGCCTCGGCGAAGTCCACGCGGACCATGTCGGTGCCGCGGATGGCGACCATCCGGCCCCACTGCTTCTCGTGCACCAGGTCGACCACGGACATCCCGAAGCGGGTGGCCAGCACCCGGTCGAAGCCCGTGGGGGCGCCCCCGCGCTGGATGTGCCCGAGCGTGGTGTTGCGGGTCTCGATCCCGGTGAGCCGCTCGATCTCCTGCGTGACGTACTCCCCGATCCCGCCCAGGCGCGGACGCCCGTCGGCCTCGGTGCCCTTCCCGGCCAGCACGTCCTCCCGGTCCTCGGGGATGAACCCCTCCGCGACGACCACCAGCGGGGACCGGCCCCGGTCGTAGACCTCCTGCACCCAGGCGCAGACCTGGTCCATGGAGACCTTCTGCTCCGGGATCAGCACCGCGTGGGCGCCGGCGGACATCCCCGAGTGCAGCGCGATCCACCCCACGTGGCGGCCCATGACCTCGGCCACCATGCACCGGTGGTGGGACTCCCCGGTGGTGCGCAGCCGGTCCATGGCGTCGGTGGCGATGGACACGGCGGTGTCGAAGCCGAACGTGTAGTCGGTGGCCTGCAGGTCGTTGTCGATGGTCTTGGGCACCCCGACCACGGGCAGCCCGGCGTCGGCCAGGCGCTTGGCCCCGGCCAGCGTGCCCTCCCCGCCGATGGCGACGATCGCGTCGATCGCGTGGCGCTCGAGCATCACCCCGATGTTCTCGGGCCCTCCGCCGGGCCCGGAGTAGGGGTTGGTGCGGGAGGTGCCCAGGATGGTCCCGCCCTCCCGTGCCAGACCTCGGACCCGGGTGCGGGGCAGGTCCATGATGTCGCCCTCGAGCACCCCCCGCCAGCCGTCGCGGAAGCCCACGAACTCGTGGCCGTAGGTCTTGATCCCGTGCAGCACGGCGCCGCGGATCACCGCGTTGAGCCCGGGGCAGTCCCCGCCGCTGGTCAGCAGTCCGATCTTCATCCGTACAGTCTCCTCCGGGTGGGCGGGGCGTGCGTGGCGGCCGGACGTGCTCCGGCAGGCCCAGTCTAGTGAGTCCGGGCCCCGGCGGCGGGGGCGGCCCCGGACGTGTTGGCTCCGGCACCGCTGCCCGCCGCCCCGGGCCTAGACTGCCGGGGAGGGCCCCACCGGGCCCGGAAGGAGGGGTGGCGTTGAACGAGGACAAGGAACCGGCCCGGGAGAACCTGCGGGAGTTCATCGACAAGCTGGTCGACCAGGGGTACACGGTGCGGGACGGGCAGTCCCCGGACCCCGACCTCATCGATCCCGGGGGCTCGGCGGTGGAGACGTGGCGGGAGGACTACCCGTACGACGAGCGGATGAGCCGGGAGGAGTACGAGCTGGAGAAGTACCAGCTGCAGATCGAGCTGCTGAAGTTCCAGTACTGGGGACAGGACCACGACCTCCAGCACGTCATCGTGTTCGAGGGCCGGGACGCCGCCGGCAAGGGCGGGACCATCAAGCGGTTCACCGAGCACCTGAACCCGCGCGCGGCCCGCGTCGTCGCCCTCACGAAGCCCTCGGACCGGGAACGGGGCCAGTGGTACTTCCAGCGCTACATCCAGCACCTGCCCACCGCCGGGGAGATCGTCATGTTCGACCGCTCCTGGTACAACCGCGCCAACGTCGAGCGCGTCATGGGCTTCTGCACGAACCCGCAGTACGAGCAGTTCATGGCCCAGGCGCCCGTCTTCGAGAAGATGCTCGTGGACTCCGGCATCCACCTCACCAAGTTCTGGTTCTCCGTCACCCAGCACGAGCAGCGCACCCGGTTCGCGATCCGCCAGATCGACCCCGTGCGCCGGTGGAAGCTCTCTCCCATGGACCTGGCCTCCCTGGACCGGTGGGAGGACTACACCGAGGCGAAGGAGGAGATGTTCCTGCGCACGGACACCGACCACGCCCCGTGGACCACGGTGAAGTCCAACGACAAGAAACGGGCGAGGATCAACGCGCTGCGCTTCTTCCTGGACCAGTTCGACTACGAGGACAAGGACCCGGACGTGGTCTATCCCACCGATCCGCTGATCGTCCGCCGCGGCCTGGAGGCCGTCGGCGACTGAGCCGCGGTCCGGGCGCACGGGACGACGCCGCCGCCCGTCCCCATCCGGGGCCGGACGGCGGCGCAGGACGGTCGGGGGTCAGCGACCGGGGCGGTCCACCAGGACGGTGTTGGCGGCGGCGTTGACGGCGGTCACGGCCAGGACCGAGGGCCAGGCCCCGATCCGCTTGGCCAGCGGGTGGGAGAGCCCGAAGCCCAGGACGTAGAGCCCGCCGAGCGCCGCGGTGGTCCCCGGCCCGCCGCGGCGCCACCACGTGTGGGCGGCCGCCGCACCCGCGGCGGCCAGCACCACCCCGCCCAGGGGACGGACGCCGGTCGCCCGGGCGGTGGCGTACCCGCCGATCAGTCCCGCGGTCACGAGCGCCGCCGCGGGCACCTGCTCCGCCGCGGCCACGGCGGTGCCCAGGACGTCCGTCGCGGCGCTCACGCGGCGCCGCCCAGGTACTCCTGGAGCCGGCGCAGGCCCTCGGCGAGGTCGTCGTCGCCGAGGGCGTAGGACAGGCGCAGGAAGCCGGAGGGGCCGAACGCCTCGCCGGGCACCACGGCCACCTCCGCCTCCTCCAGGATCAGCTCGGCGAGCTCGGCGGAGGTCTGCGGCGTCGCGTCGCCGAACCGCCGGCCGAGCAGACCGCGCACGTCCGCGTAGGCGTAGAACGCGCCGGTCGGGGTGGGGCACTCCACGCCGTCGATGGCGTTGAGGGCCTCGACCATGACCCGGCGGCGGCGGTCGAAGGCCTCCCGCATCCGGTGGGCCTCGTCGAGGGGCCCGGACACGGCCGCGAGCGCGGCCCGCTGGGCCACGTTGTTGACGTTGGACGTCAGGTGGGACTGCAGGTTCGTGGCCGCCTTGATGACGTCGGGGGCCCCGATCATCCAGCCCACCCGCCAGCCGGTCATCGCGTACGTCTTGGCCACGCCGTTGAGGATGACCACGTTCTCGCCCAGCTCCGGGACGGCGGCGGCGATCGAGGTGAAGGGCACGCCGTCGTAGGTGAGGTGCTGGTAGATCTCGTCGGTCAGCACGAAGATCCCCTTCTCCGCCGCCCAGCGGCCCACGGCCGCGGTCTCCTCGGGGGAGTACACGGCGCCCGTGGGGTTCGACGGCGAGCAGAACAGCAGCGCCTTGGTGCGCTCGGTCCACGCCGCCTCGAGCAGCTCGGGGGTGACCTTGTAGCCGAGCTCCGGTCCGGCGAAGACCTCGACCGGGTTGCCGCCGGCGAGCTTGATGGCCTCGGGGTAGGTGGTCCAGTACGGGGCGGGCAGCAGCACGTCGTCGCCCTCGTCCACGACCGTCGCGAAGGCCTGGAACACGGCCTGCTTGCCACCGTTGGTGATGAGCACCTGGGAGGGCTCCACCGCGTACCCGTCGTCCCGGGCGGTCTGCTCGGCCACCGCCTTCCGCAGCGCGGGCAGGCCCGCCGCCGGCGTGTACCGGAAGTTCGCCGGGTCCTGGAGGGCGGCCGCGGCGGCCTCCACGATGTACTGGGGGGTCGGGAAGTCGGGCTCCCCGGCGCCGAAGCCGATCACGGGCCGGCCGGCGGCCTTGAGCGCCTTCGCTTTGGCGTCCACGGCGAGCGTCGCGGACTCTGCGATGGCGCCGACGCGCCGGGAGATGCGGGACGTGGTCATGACCGGGGGCCTCCTGGAGGGGAACGGACGGTCTCCGCCGGGTGCGGGGACGGCGGTGCGGACGCCCCCATGCTACTCGGGGGTCCGGACCGCGGGCCCGTCCCCCCGGCCGCCGCGCCCGCCCGGATTGCACCCCGCCGCCCGGGTCGCCTAGGATGGTCCACTGGTGTCATCGACGCCTGCTCGGCCGCGCCGTCGCGGCGGGGCCGGATGGTAGAGTCGGTGACCGGGTCCGAGCGATCGAGGCCGGCGTTCCGACGCCGGCGGAGGCCGCGAGGCACGTAGGGCAGTGGCGCAATTGGTAGCGCAGCGGTCTCCAAAACCGCAGGTTGCAGGTTCGAGTCCTGTCTGCCCTGCTCCAGTCCGGGGTGGTCCCCGGCGCCCCTCACCGGGGTGCCGGGAGCCGCCGCGGCGACGGCGGGCCGGCAGCACTGCGCGGCACGCACGAGTCCACACAGGGAGAGCCGATGTCGCAGACCACCGCCGGCCGCGCGTCGGGCCAGCCCCCGGAGCAGGGGGCGGAGAGCCCCCGCAGCGTCTTCGGGCGCCTGTTCCTGTTCCTGCGCCAGGTCGTCGGGGAGCTCCGCAAGGTGGTCACCCCCACCCGGCGTGAACTGGTCAACTACGTCCTGGTCGTCCTCGTGTTCGTCGCGTTCATGATGGTGCTCATCTCGGTCCTGGACCTGGCGTTCGGCCAGGCCGCCCTGTGGATCTTCGGGCAGGGGGACGCCGCCGGCTGATCCGGGCGGCGCACGGACCGGCGCGGCCGGGCACCGTGACCCAGCAGAGCACGACATCCACGAAAGAACTTGAGGGAGAACCAGTGACCGAGCACGAGCTCGAAAACGGCACCGAGGCACCGGCCGAGGTCGACCAGCAGGCTCCGGAGCTGCCGGAGGCCGAGACCTCCGTGCAGGAGGACGACTTCGCGGCCGCCCACGAGCCGGACGACGCCGCGGCGGCCCCGGTCGCCGACGAGGTTCCCGCCGAGCCGGCCGCCGACGAGGCCCCCTCCGACGGGGAGGCACCGGTCGACGAGGAGGCCCCCGCCGCCGAGGACGCGGCTCCCGCCGTGGACCCCGTCGAGGAGTTCAAGTCGAAGCTGCGCCGCCAGGAGGGTGACTGGTACGTCATCCACACCTACGCCGGCTACGAGAACCGCGTGAAGACGAACCTCGAGACCCGCATCCAGTCCCTCAACATGGAGGACGACATCTTCCAGATCGAGGTGCCGATGGAGGAGGTCGTCGAGATCAAGAACGCCCAGCGCAAGATCGTGCGCCGGGTGCGGATCCCCGGCTACGTGCTGGTGCGCATGAACCTCACCGACGCCTCCTGGGGCGCGGTCCGCCACACCCCGGGCGTCACCGGCTTCGTCGGCCAGGACGCCTACAACCCCGTGCCGCTGCGCCTCGACGAGGTCTTCGAGATGCTCAACCCGGTCTTCGAGGCACCGCAGGGCGCGGGCGCCGACTCCGCCGCCCAGCCCAGCGCGCAGCCCCAGATCGACGTCGACTTCGAGGTCGGCGAGTCCGTCATCGTCAAGGAGGGCCCGTTCGAGACCCTCCCCGCCACCATCTCCGAGATCAAGGTGGAGTCCCAGCAGCTGGTCGTCCTCGTGTCGATCTTCGAGCGCGAGACCCCCGTCACTCTCGGCTTCAACCAGGTCTCCAAGATCTGAGCCCCGCGGGCCGCTCCGGCCCGCCCCAGTTCCCGGCCCCGCGGTGCATGCTTCGCCGCCGGGCCGCCCGGCCGCCGCGCCACGGCGGCCATCCACCGCCGTACGCTCCTGTGCGCCGGTACGTCCAGCAGAAGAAGGACCAGCACATGGCTCCCAAGAAGAAGAAGGTCTCCGGCCTGATCAAGCTGCAGATCCAGGCAGGCGCCGCCAACCCGGCGCCCCCCGTGGGTCCGGCCCTCGGTCAGCACGGCGTCAACATCATGGAATTCTGCAAGGCCTACAACGCGGCCACGGAGTCCCAGCGCGGCAACATCGTGCCGGTGGAGATCACGGTCTACGAGGACCGTTCGTTCACCTTCGTCACGAAGACCCCGCCCGCCGCGCAGCTGATCAAGAAGGCCGCCGGCGTCGCCAAGGGCTCGGGTGTCCCGCACACCCAGAAGGTCGGCAAGCTCAGCATGGACCAGGTCCGCGAGATCGCCGAGACCAAGAAGGAAGACCTCAACGCCAACGACCTCGACGCCGCCGCGAAGATCATCGCCGGCACCGCCCGCTCCATGGGCATCGAGGTCGAGTGATCAGCCTCGGCTGACACCACCCACCGTTATTGACGTGGCAGGGCCGAGCGCGGCCCGCAGACCACAACTGCACAAGGAGAAGAAGCAGATGGCAAAGCGCAGCAAGGCATACCAGGCGGCCGCCGCCAAGATCGACGAGAACACGCTGTACGCCCCGGCCGAGGCCGTGGCCCTGGCCAAGGAGCTCGACACCGCGAAGACCGACTCCACCGTGGAGGTCGTCCTCCGCCTCGGTGTGGATCCCCGCAAGGCCGACCAGATGGTCCGCGGCACCGTGAACCTGCCCAACGGCACCGGCAAGACCGCCCGCGTCGTCGTCTTCGCGACCGGCGACAAGGCCGCCGCCGCGGAGGAGGCCGGGGCCGACTACGTCGGCTCCGACGACCTGATCGCCCGCATCCAGGGCGGCTGGACCGACTTCGACGCCGCCGTGGCGACCCCGGACATGATGGGCAAGGTCGGCCGGCTGGGCAAGGTCCTCGGCCCCCGCAACCTGATGCCGAACCCCAAGACCGGCACCGTCACCATGGACGTGACCAAGGCCGTCAACGACATCAAGGGCGGCAAGATCGACTTCCGCGTCGACAAGCACTCGAACCTGCACTTCATCGTGGGCAAGACGTCCTTCGAGCTCGAGAAGCTCGCGGAGAACTACGGCGCCGCTCTCGAGGAGATCCTGCGCCTGAAGCCCTCCGCGTCGAAGGGCCGCTACATCACGAAGGCGACCGTCTCGACCACGTTCGGCCCGGGCATCCCGGTCGACCCGAACGCCACCGAGGTCGTCGTCGGCGCCTGACGCCGTGCACCGGAGCCCGCGGGGCTCCGACGGGTGGGGGCCCGGCCGATGCGGCCGGGCCCCTTCCCGTCCGACGGGACCACCCCTCCCACGACCCAGCAGCCGACGGGCGTCCGCCGGCGCCCACGGAACGGAGATCCCCCACGTGAGCGAGCACCCCCCAGTGCGGATCGAGCAGATGCGCATCCCTGACGAGTTCGACGACGCCGCGCAGGAGCTCCTGGGGCGCGTCGCCGATCTCGTGCGCCGGTCCCGGCAGCACGTGTGGGGGATCTCGGATCTCACCGGTGACGCCCAGGAGCTCTACCGGGACCTCCTGGACCCCTTCGAGCGCGTGGTCGTCCTGCTCGCCTGGGCGAAGGACCGGCTCGCGGGGCGGGCCGAGGTGCGGATGCCCCTCGTCACGCTCACCGACTCCGCCCACATCACCGTCGACGTGGACCCCGACGTCACCTCGCAGGGCACCGGCAGCGAGCTGCTGGCGGCCGCCGAGCAGCTGGCCGTCGGGGAGTCCCGCCGGCACCTGCGGATCCAGACCGAGCACCCCGGCCCCGAGGAGATCCAGGGCGACGGCAGCGTCACCGGGGTCTTCCCGGTGATCACGCCCGGGATGGTCGAGTGGGTGGACGCCGCCGACGGGTCGGGCCGGCTGCCCGTGTCCAACCGGCAGACCCGCTTCGCCCTGAGCGCCGGCTACCGGCTCGAGTCGGTCAGCGACTTCGGGGTGCTGGACGTGCCGCTGCCGCCCGAGCGTGTCGAGGCCCTGCTGCGCGAGGTCGAGGCCGCGCCGGCGCAGGAGCCGTACCGGATCCACATCTGGAGCGGCCCGGCCCCCGAGGAGCGGCTCGACGAGCTCGCGGCCCTGCACTCGCGCATGGCGTCCGACTCCTTCCTGGCCCCGGTGGCCGCCGTCGAGCACGACCCCTGGGACGCCGAGCGGGTGCGTCGGACCGACCAGCTGCGCGCCGAGGCGGGCAACCTCTCCCTCGTGGCCGTGGCCGAGCACGAGCCCACCGGACGGCTCGTCGGGATGACCGAGATCGTCCTGGCGGGGGAGGAGCCGCCGATCGGGATGCAGGACGAGACCGTGGTCCTGCGCGAGCACCGCCGCCGGTGGCTCGCCACCCGGCTGAAGCTGGCCAACCTGCAGCAGCTCGAGCGGCTGGCCCCGAGCGTGCGCACCGTCTACTCCTGGAGCCACAGCGGCGATGACCGGATGAGCCGGGTCAATGCCCGGCTGGGCTTCCGCGTGGCCGGGCGCAGCGGCGTCTGGACCCGCGACTTCCCTTCGGCCTGAGCCGGATGCCGGGCCGGCCCCCGGCCCGGCTGCGAAGATCATCGGGCGGTTCCCGGGCCGCTCCGGAGCCGATTTGGCCGGGGCCTGGCCCTCCGGTAGCCTGGGGCGTACCAAAGACCGCCGGTCGTTGTTCTTCTGCCTCGTGCGCCTCGTTTCGGAGTGCGCGGTACGGGAGGACAGCCGTAAGAGTTCCGCCAGGAACCGCCAGCGCAGGTGAACCAGCACAGCGAGCACGTCCCGTCCTGCACGGGCCGCGACGCCGAGCCCCGGGCATCTGCGCGGGGCTTTTTCTGTGCCCGGGACCTTCCGGCAGCGGCCGGCATCGAAGACCGGAAGGAGTACCATGGCGAACCCGGAAAAGGCAGCCGCGGTCGCCGAGTTGAAGGAGATGTTCTCCAACTCGGACGCCGCTGTCCTGACTGAGTACCGCGGCCTCACCGTGGCCCAGCTCAAGGAGCTGCGCCGCTCGCTCGGTGAGAACGCCGAATACGCCGTGGTGAAGAACACGCTGACCGCGATCGCGGCCAAGGAGCTGGGCATCGACGCGTTCGACGGCCAGCTCGCCGGCCCGAGCGCGATCGCCTTCATCTCGGGGGACCCCGTCGAGGCCGCCAAGAGCCTGCGTGACTTCGCCAAGGCGAACCCGCAGCTCGTCGTCAAGGGCGGTTACCTCGAGGGCAAGGCCCTCAGCGACGCGGAGATCAAGCAGCTCGCGGACCTCGAGTCCCGCGAGGTGCTGCTGGCCAAGGTGGCCGGTGCCGCCCAGGCGTCCCTGTCCCAGGCCGCGGCGCTGTTCCAGGCCCCGCTGTCGAAGACCGTCCGCACGGCCGAGGCGCTGCGCGCCAAGGTCGAGGAGCAGGACGCCTGACCAGCACCCCCGCCGCGAGGCACATTCTCACCACGGAACCAGACCGTCCCGCGCCGACGAACCCGGCCGGGGCACACCATCGAAAAGGAGCCACAACCATGGCCAAGCTCACCACCGCTGAACTGATCGACGCGTTCAAGGAGCTCTCCCTCATCGAGCTCTCCGAGTTCGTGAAGGCCTTCGAGGAGACCTTCGACGTCACCGCAGCCGCCCCCGTGGCCGTCGCCGGTGCCGCCGCTCCGGCCGCCGCCGCCGAGGAGGCCGAGGAGCAGACCGAGTTCGACGTCGTCCTCGAGGCCGCCGGCGAGAAGAAGATCCAGGTCATCAAGGAGGTCCGCTCGCTGACCTCCCTCGGCCTCAAGGAGGCCAAGGACCTCGTGGACTCGGCCCCCAAGGCTGTCGTCGAGGGCGCCACCAAGGAGGCCGCCGAGAAGGCCAAGGAGGCCCTCGAGGGCGCCGGCGCCACCGTCACCCTCAAGTAGGACCCCAGCAGGACCCGGACGCGTTCCTTCCCGAACGCTCCTGCGAGGCCCCGGACGCACGGCGTCCGGGGCCTCGTGCCGTGCTCGGCCGGTCTGTGGGAGACTGGGCGCACAACCACATCGGCCGCCCACGCGCAGCGAGAGGTCCGACGTCGTCCGCGTCCCGGGCGGCGCCGAGGGAGCAGGCTCTCCCGAGCTTCTCCCGGTCCCCGGTACGCTGCGAGCAGGCCACGCTGAAGAGGTCACCGCCCCCGCCGCCGGCCCGCTCGGGAGACCGCCGACGGTGCAGGCGGTCCGCACCGGCCGGTGAGACCTCTCCGGTCAGGAACTTCAGCGGGGAGGTCGGACGGGCCCCACGGGGTCCCGAACCACGAGGAGCTGACCTTGTCCTTCCTGCCACGCCACCTCGGACCGGACGCCGCCGAGATCCGGAGCATGCTCCAGGTCGTCGGCGCCGCGGATCTCGACGAGCTCGTCGCCCGCGGGGTCCCCGCCGCCATCGCCTCGGACGAACCCCTGCAGCTGCCCCCTCCGCTGTCGGAGCACGAGGCGCTCTCGGCCCTGCGCCGGGTCGCCGCGAAGAACCGCGTGATGACCCAGATGATCGGGCAGGGCTACGCGGACACCGTGACCCCGCCCGCGCTGCGCCGCAACATCCTCGAGAACCCCGCCTGGTACACCTCCTACACCCCGTACCAGCCCGAGATCTCCCAGGGCCGCCTGGAGGCGCTGCTGACGTTCCAGAACGCCGTCATGGACCTCACCGGTCTCGATCTGGCGAACGCGTCCCTCCTGGACGAGGCCACCGCGGTGGCCGAGGCCGTGCTCATGATGCGCCGGTCCAACCGGAAGGCCTCGAGCCGGCGCGTCGTCGTGGACGCCCGGACGCTGCCCCAGACCCTCGCCGTGCTCCGCGGGCGCTGCCGGGCCGTGGGCATCGAGCTGGTCGTCACCGACCTCGCCGAGGGGCTGCCCGAGGGCGACCTCTTCGGCGTGGTCCTGAGCCAGGTGGGCGTCGACGGGGAGGTGGTCCCCCTCGCCGAGACCGCCGAGGCGGCGCACGCCCGGGGTGCGCTCGTGGCCGTGGCCACCGACCTGCTGGCCCTCACCCTGCTGCGCTCCCCGGGGGAGCAGGGGGCGGACATCGCCGTGGGCTCCGCCCAGCGCTTCGGGGTGCCCCTGTTCTTCGGCGGGCCGCACGCCGCGTTCCTCGCCTGCCGCAAGGGCCTCGAGCGGAACCTGCCGGGGCGCCTGGTGGGCGTCTCGACCGACTCCTCCGGCCGTCCCGCCTACCGGCTGGCCCTGCAGACCCGTGAGCAGCACATCCGCCGGGAGAAGGCCACCTCCAACATCTGCACCGCCCAGGCCCTCCTGGCCATCGTGGCCGGTGCCTACGCCGCCTACCACGGCCCGGACGGTCTGCGCGCCATCGCCGACCGGGTGCACGCGCTGGCCGCCCGCCTGGCCACCGGGCTCGTCGCCGCCGGCGTCCGGGTGGTCCACGACCGGTTCTTCGACACCGTGCTGGCCGAGGTCCCCGGGCGCGCCGACGCCGTCGTGGCGGCCGCCGCGGAGCGCGGGATCAACGTGCGCCGGGCCGACGCGGACCACGTGTCCGTGTCGGTCGGGGAGCCCCACGACGAGCAGGACGTCGACGCCGTGCTCGCCGCGTTCGCCGCTGCGGCCACGGACGACGGCGGCGCGGGGGCCGACTGGGAGCTCCCGGCCGAGCTGCTGCGCACCGACTCCTACCTGATGCACCCGGTGTTCACCCTGCACCGCTCCGAGACCGCGATGATGCGCTGGCTGCGCGCCCTCGCGGACAAGGACCTGGCCCTCGACCGCACCATGATCCCGCTGGGCTCCTGCACCATGAAGCTCAACGCCGCCGCCGAGATGGAGCCCATCAGCTGGCCCGAGCTCGCCTCGATCCACCCGCTGGCCCCCGAGGAGCAGACCGCCGGCTGGCGTGAGCTCATCACCCAGCTCGAGGCCTGGCTCACGGAGATCACCGGCTACGCCGCGGTCTCCGTCCAGCCCAACGCGGGGTCCCAGGGCGAGCTCGCCGGGCTGCTCGCGATCCGCCGCTACCACCTCTCCCGGGGCGACCGGCAGCGCAAGACGATCCTCATCCCGTCCTCGGCCCACGGCACCAACGCCGCCTCCGCGGTGCTCGCCGACCTCAAGGTCGTGGTCGTGGCCACCGCCGGGGACGGCTCCGTGGACATGGAGGACCTCGCCGCGAAGATCGGGACCGTGGGGGAGGAGCTCGCGGGCATCATGGTCACCTACCCCTCGACGCACGGGGTGTTCGAGGAGCAGATCACCGACGTGTGCGCCGCCGTGCACGCCGCGGGCGGCCAGGTCTACGTCGACGGCGCCAACCTCAACGCCCTCATGGGCCTGGCCCGGCCGGGCCGCTTCGGCGGGGACGTCTCCCACCTCAACCTGCACAAGACCTTCTGCATCCCGCACGGCGGCGGGGGACCGGGCGTGGGCCCCGTGGGCGTCGCGGAGCACCTCGTGCCGTTCCTGCCCGGGGACCCCGGCGCGGTGGACGGCGACGAGTGGACGTTCCCCGTGTCCCAGGCCCGCTACGGCTCGGCCGGGGTGCTGCCGATCACCTGGATGTACATCGCCATGACGGGCGCGGAGGGGCTCACCGCGTCGTCGCGCACCGCGATCCTCAGCGCGAACTACGTCTCCACCCGGCTCGCCGACGTCTTCCCGACCCTCTACACCGGCCCCGGCGGGTTCGTGGCCCACGAGTGCATCCTGGACCTCCGCGCGCTCACCAAGGCCTCCGGGGTGACCGCGGAGGACGTGTGCAAGCGGCTCGTCGACTACGGCTTCCACGCGCCCACCCTCGCGTTCCCCGTGGCGGGCACGCTCATGGTGGAGCCCACGGAGTCCGAGAACCTCGCGGAGCTGGACCGGTTCGTGGACGCGATGCGCGCGATCCACGCGGAGATGACCGCCGTGGCGGAGGGCGAGGTGGCGCTCGAGGACTCGGTCCTGCGCCACGCCCCGCACACCGCGGAGGTGCTCACGGCCGACGAGTGGGACCGGACCTACCCGCGCTCCCGGGCCGCCTACCCGCTGCCCGAGCTGCGCCTGACCAAGTTCTGGCCGCCCGTGGGCCGGGTGGAGAACGCCGCCGGCGACCGCAACCTCGTCTGCAGCTGCCCGCCGATCGAGGCGTTCGCCGTCGAGGGCCCGCCGCCCGCCGACGAGACCGTCGAGGCCTCCTCCGTGGCCCCGGCGACGGCCGCAGAGACCGTCGAGGGCGGGATCGTGGAGACCACCCGGTGAGCGGCCGGGTCGAGGCGGGCGCGGCGCCGACCCGGCGTCGCGGCCGTGCGCTCCTCGCGTGGGGGCTCTGAGACCCGGAGCACGAAAATCTCCCATCCTACGAGTGGTGGACGCCCGCGTCCACCACTCGTGTGGACAGAGCCGCGCTTCGGGTCTATGCTGGATCTTTGCGTTGTCCCTCATTCTGCGTGCCTTCATATAGCGGTGGGCGCCCCGGGGAGCGAACCAGCATCGTCAGTCAGCCGGCCCTCGCCCACCCGTATCCCCGATTCGGGAACTGCGCGATTCAACTGCAGGTCTGTGGAAGGAATCCATCTTGGTCGCCTCGAGCACCGATTCGAACGTAACCGCTAACCGACCGGCCGACGGGAACATCCCGCGCCGCATCTCCTTCGCCAAGATCCATGAACCGCTGGACGTGCCGAACCTGCTGGCCCTCCAGACGGACAGCTTCGACCGTCTCGTCGGCAACGAGCGGTGGCAGGCCCGCGTCCAGCAGGCCATCGAGACCGGGGAGCAGGGCATCGCCCGCACCTCCGGCCTGTCCGACATCTTCGAGGAGATCTCCCCGATCGAGGACTTCCAGGGCACCATGTCCCTGTCCTTCTCGGAGCCGGAGTTCTACGACCCGAAGTACACGATGGACGAGTGCAAGGACAGGGACGCCACGTACTCGGCGCCCCTGTACGTCAAGGCCGAGTTCATGAACAACAACACGGGCGAGATCAAGCAGCAGACCGTGTTCATGGGCGACTTCCCGCTGATGACCGAGAAGGGCACCTTCGTCATCAACGGCACCGAGCGTGTCGTCGTCTCCCAGCTCGTCCGCTCGCCGGGCGCCTACTTCGAGCGCGGCCAGGACCGCACCTCGGACAAGGACATCTACTCCGCGAAGATCATCCCGTCCCGCGGCGCGTGGTTCGAGCTCGAGATCGACAAGCGCGACCAGGTGGGCGTGCGCCTCGACCGCAAGCGCAAGCAGTCGGTGACCGTGCTGCTCAAGGCCCTCGGCTGGAGCGAGTCCCGCATCCTCGAGGAGTTCGGGGAGTTCGACTCCATCCGGGCGACCCTCGAGAAGGACACCGTCGAGTCCCGCGAGGACGCGCTGCTGGACATCTACCGCAAGCTGCGCCCGGGGGAGCCGCCCACGGTCGACGCCGCGCAGGCGCTGCTCGACAACATGTACTTCAACTCCAAGCGCTACGACCTCGCGAAGGTGGGCCGCTACAAGATCAACCGGAAGCTGGGCCTCGACAAGGCGTTCGAGGACGAGGACGCCTCCGTGCTCTCGGTCGACGACATCGTCGCGATGATCCGCTACCTCGTGACCCTGCACGCCGGCGGCGGCACCATGAAGGGCGTGCGCGACGGCGAGCCCCGCGAGGTCGTCGTGGACGTCGACGACATCGACCACTTCGGCAACCGCCGCATCCGCGCCGTGGGCGAGCTGATCGAGAACCAGATCCGCACGGGCCTGTCCCGGATGGAGCGCGTGGTGCGCGAGCGCATGACCACCCAGGACGTCGAGGCGATCACCCCGCAGACCCTGATCAACATCCGTCCCGTCGTGGCGGCGATCAAGGAGTTCTTCGGCACCTCGCAGCTGTCGCAGTTCATGGACCAGAACAACCCGCTCGCGGGCCTGACCCACAAGCGCCGCCTGTCCGCGCTCGGCCCGGGCGGTCTCTCCCGCGACCGCGCCGGCATGGAGGTCCGTGACGTCCACCCGTCGCACTACGGCCGGATGTGCCCGATCGAGACCCCTGAGGGCTCCAACATCGGCCTCATCGGCTCGCTGGCGACCTACGGGCGGATCAACCCGTTCGGCTTCATCGAGACCCCGTACCGCAAGGTCGTCGACGGCCTGGTCACCGACGACGTCGAGTACCTCACCGCCGACGACGAGCGCGGCGTCACGATCGCCCAGGCCAACGCCCCGCTGGGCCCGGACAACCGGTTCGCCGAGGACGCCGTGCTGGCGCGCGCCGCCGACGGCTCGGGCGAGGCCGTGCTGGTCGACCCGACCGCCGTGCAGTTCATGGACGTCTCCCCGCGCCAGATGGTGTCCGTGGCGACCGCCCTCATCCCGTACCTGGAGCACGACGACGCCAACCGCGCGCTGATGGGCGCCAACATGCAGCGCCAGGCCGTGCCGCTGCTCGAGTCCGAGGCCCCGCTCGTGGGCACCGGCATGGAGCGCTACGCGGCCCTGGATGCCGGGGACTCCGTGCTGGCGCGCAAGGCCGGCGTGGTCGAGGAGGTCTCGGCGAACCTCGTGCGCGTGCTCAACGACGACGGGACGACCACGGTCTACCCGATCAACAAGTTCACGCGCTCCAACCCGGGCAACACGTACAACCAGCGCGTCATCGTCTCCGAGGGCGAGCGCGTCGAGGAGCGCTCGGTCATCGCCGACGGCCCCTCGACGGACCAGGGCGAGCTGGCCCTGGGCAAGAACCTGCTGGTCGCCTACATGTCCTGGGAGGGCCTCAACTACGAGGACGCGATCATCCTCTCCCAGCGCATGGTCTCCGAGGACGTGCTCACCTCGATCCACATCGAGGAGCACGAGATCGACGCCCGCGACACCAAGCTGGGCGCCGAGGAGATCACCCGGGACATCCCGAACGTGTCCGAGGAGGTGCTGTCCGCCCTCGACGAGCGCGGCATCATCCACATCGGCGCGGAGGTCCAGGCGGGCGACATCCTCGTGGGCAAGGTCACCCCGAAGGGCGAGACCGAGCTGACCCCGGAGGAGCGCCTGTTGCGGGCGATCTTCGGCGAGAAGTCCCGCGAGGTGCGCGACACGTCCCTGAAGGTGCCCCACGGCGAGTCCGGCACCGTCATCGGCGTGCGCGTGTTCGACCGCGACGACGAGGACGACGACCTGCCCGCGGGCGTCAACCAGGTGGTCCGGGTGTACGTGGCGCAGAAGCGCAAGATCACGGACGGCGACAAGCTCGCCGGCCGCCACGGCAACAAGGGCGTCATCTCGAAGATCCTGCCTCTGGAGGACATGCCGTTCCTCGAGGACGGGACCCCCGTGGACATCATCCTCAACCCGCTGGGCGTGCCCGGCCGCATGAACCTGGGGCAGGTCCTCGAGGTGCACACCGGCTGGCTCGCGAAGCAGGGCTGGAACATCGAGGGCGACCCCGAGTGGCTCGACCGGCTGCCGAACTTCCCGAAGCAGTCCGGCCCCACGAACGTGGCCACCCCGGTGTTCGACGGCGCGCGCGAGGAGGAGATCTTCGACCTCCTCGACCACACCAACCCGACGCGCGACGGCGTGCGGCTGATCGACCGGTCCGGCAAGGCCCGGCTGTTCGACGGCCGCTCCGGCGAGCCGTTCCCGGACCCGGTGTCGGTGGGCTACCAGTACATCCTGAAGCTCCACCACCTCGTGGACGACAAGATCCACGCGCGCTCCACCGGCCCGTACTCCATGATCACCCAGCAGCCGCTGGGCGGTAAGGCGCAGTTCGGCGGCCAGCGCTTCGGCGAGATGGAGGTCTGGGCGCTCGAGGCGTACGGCGCCGCCTACACGCTGCAGGAGCTGCTGACGGTCAAGTCCGACGACGTGCACGGGCGCGTGAAGGTCTACGAGGCCATCGTGAAGGGCGAGAACATCCCCGAGCCGGGTGTCCCCGAGTCCTTCAAGGTCCTCATCAAGGAGATGCAGTCACTGTGCCTGAACGTCGAGGTGCTCTCGGCGGACGGCAACACCATCGAGATGCGCGATTCGGATGACGAGGTCTTCCGGGCGGCCGAGGAACTGGGCATCGATCTCTCGCACTCCGAGCCCAGCTCGGTCGAAGAGGTCTGATCCCTCTCGTTCCACCCCGACGAGACGTCAACTTTTCTTAGAGAAAGAGATAAAGGACCCTCATGTCCAACGAATCTTCACTAGGCCTCATGCGGATCGGTCTTGCGACCGCCGAGGACATCCGGACCTGGTCCTACGGCGAGGTCAAGAAGCCGGAGACCATCAACTACCGCACGCTCAAGCCCGAGAAGGACGGCCTGTTCTGCGAGAAGATCTTCGGTCCCACCCGGGACTGGGAGTGCTACTGCGGCAAGTACAAGCGCGTGCGCTACAAGGGCATCATCTGCGAGCGCTGCGGCGTGGAGGTCACCCGGGCCAAGGTGCGCCGTGAGCGGATGGGCCACATCGAGCTCGCCGCTCCGGTGACCCACATCTGGTACTTCAAGGGCGTGCCCTCGCGGCTGGGCTACCTGCTGGACCTCGCCCCGAAGGACCTGGAGAAGGTCATCTACTTCGCGGCGTACATGATCACGTCGGTGGACGAGGACGCCCGCCACGACGACCTGCCGAACCTGCAGGCCGCCGTGGACCGCGAGAAGGCGCAGATGGAGTCCACCCGCGACTCCGACATCGCCGCGATCGCCCGCGACCTCGAGACCGAGCTCGGCCGGGTCGAGGAGGAGGGCGGCAAGGCCGCGGAGAAGCGCAAGCTCCGCGACTCCGCCGACCGCCAGATGGCCAACGTGCGCAAGCGCGCCAACCTGGAGATCGACCGCCTCGAGCAGGTCTGGGACCGCTTCAAGAACCTCAAGGTCAACGACCTCGAGGGCGACGAGGCGCTCTACCGCGTCATGGTGGACCGCTACGGCATGTACTTCGAGGGCTCGATGGGCGCCGAGGCGATCAAGAAGCGCCTCGAGACCTTCGACCTCGAGGCGGAGGCCGAGTTCCTGCGGGAGACCATCGCCACCGGCAAGGGCCAGCGCAAGACCCGTGCCCTGAAGCGGCTCAAGGTCGTCAACGCGTTCCTGACCACGGACAACTCCCCGCTGGGCATGGTCCTGGACGCCGTCCCGGTGATCCCGCCGGAACTGCGCCCGATGGTCCAGCTCGACGGCGGCCGCTTCGCCACGTCGGACCTCAACGACCTCTACCGGCGCGTGATCAACCGCAACAACCGGCTCAAGCGCCTGCTGGACCTGGGCGCCCCGGAGATCATCGTCAACAACGAGAAGCGGATGCTGCAGGAGGCCGTGGACTCGCTGTTCGACAACGGCCGCCGCGGCCGCCCGGTCACCGGGCCGGGCAACCGGGCGCTGAAGTCGCTGTCCGACATGCTCAAGGGCAAGCAGGGCCGGTTCCGGCAGAACCTGCTCGGCAAGCGCGTCGACTACTCCGGCCGCTCGGTCATCGTGGTCGGCCCGCAGCTGAAGCTGCACCAGTGCGGTCTGCCCAAGCAGATGGCGCTCGAGCTGTTCAAGCCGTTCGTGATGAAGCGGCTCGTGGACCTCAACCACGCGCAGAACATCAAGTCGGCCAAGCGCATGGTCGAGCGCTACCGCCCCCAGGTGTGGGACGTGCTCGAGGAGGTCATCACCGAGCACCCCGTGCTGCTCAACCGTGCCCCCACCCTGCACCGTCTGGGCATCCAGGCGTTCGAGCCGCAGCTCGTCGAGGGCAAGGCCATCCAGCTCCACCCGCTCGTGTGCGGCGCGTTCAACGCCGACTTCGACGGCGACCAGATGGCCGTGCACCTGCCCCTGTCCCCCGAGGCCCAGGCCGAGGCGCGCATCCTGATGCTGTCCTCGAACAACATCCTGAAGCCCTCGGACGGCAAGCCGATCGCCCTGCCCTCGCAGGACATGATCATCGGGCTGTACCACCTCACCACCGTCCGCGAGGGCGAGGAGGGGGAGGGCCGCTCGTTCTCCTCGGTGGCCGAGGCGATCATGGCCCACGACGCCGGGAAGCTGCACCTCAACGCGCTGTGCCGGATCGAGCTGGACGACTTCGTGCCGTTCGAGGGCTGGGAGGCCCCCGAGGGCTGGGAGCCGGGTCAGCCGGTGCTGGTGCAGACCACGCTGGGCCGGGTGCTGTTCAACGAGACCCTGCCCGAGGACTACCCCTGGGACGAGGCCGTCGCGGACAAGAAGCACCTGTCCGCGCTGGTCAACGATCTCGCGGAGCGGTACCCGATGGTCACCGTGGCGCACACGCTGGACGAGCTCAAGGACGCCGGTTTCCACTGGGCGGCCCGCTCGGGCGTGACCGTGGCGATCTCGGACATCGCGACCCCGCCGGAGAAGCCCGCCATCATGGAGGGCTACGAGGCGCAGGCCGCGAAGATCCAGGGCCAGTACGACCGCGGTCTGATCGACGACGACGAGCGCCGCTCGGAGCTCATCGACATCTGGACCAAGGCCACGGACGAGGTCGCCCGCGCCATGCAGGCGAACCTGTCCCCGCTGAACACCATCAACCGCATGGTGTCCTCCGGCGCCCGGGGCAACTGGATGCAGGTCCGCCAGATCGCCGGCATCCGCGGGCTCGTGTCCAACCCCAAGGGCGAGATCATGCCCCGCCCGATCAAGTCCTCCTACCGCGAGGGCCTGTCGGTGCTGGAGTACTTCATCGCGACCCACGGTGCCCGCAAGGGCCTGGCCGACACCGCGCTGCGCACGGCGAACTCGGGGTACCTGACCCGTCGTCTCGTCGACGTCTCCCAGGACGTCATCGTGCGGGAGGCGGACTGCATGACGGAGCGCGGCCTGAACCTCCCGCTCGCCGACGTGCAGGAGAGCGGCTCCCGCGTGCTGCACGAGGACATCGAGAACACCGTGCACGGCCGCGTGCTCGCGGTGGACGTGGTGGACGCCAACGGCGAGATCCTGGCCGAGGCCGGCACGGACCTCTCCGACGGGCTCATCAGCGCCCTCTTCGCGGGCGGGGCGGACACGGTGCGCGTGCGCTCCGTGCTGACCTGCGAGTCCGCGGTGGGCGTGTGCGCGGCGTGCTACGGCCGCTCGCTGGCGTCCAACCAGCTGGTGGACATCGGCGAGGCCGTGGGCATCATCGCCGCGCAGTCCATCGGCGAGCCGGGCACGCAGCTCACCATGCGCACGTTCCACACCGGTGGCGTGGCATCCTCGGACGGCGACATCACCCAGGGTCTGCCCCGCATCCAGGAGCTCTTCGAGGCCCGCACGCCCAAGGGCGTCGCGCCGATCTCGGAGGTCGCCGGGCGGGTCAGCATCGAGGACACCGAGAAGGCCCTGAAGCTCGTCGTGACCCCGGACAACGGGGACGAGGCGATCGGGTACCCGGTGCTGCGCCGCGCCAAGCTGCTCGTGACCGAGGGCGACCACGTCGAGGTCGGCCAGCAGCTGGTCTCGGGCGCCGTCGACCCCAAGGAGGTGCTGCGCATCCGCGGTCCGCGGCAGGCGCAGAAGCACCTCGTGGACGAGGTGCAGCGCGTGTACCGCTCCCAGGGCGTGGGCATCCACGACAAGCACGTCGAGGTCATCGTGCGGCAGATGCTGCGCCGCGTGACGATCATCGAGTCCGGCGAGACGGACCTGCTGCCGGGCGAGCTCGTCGAGAACGTGCGCTTCCTGGAGGCCAACCGCAGGGCCGTGGCCGAGAGCAACCGTCCGGCCGCCGGCCGTCCGGAGCTGATGGGCATCACCAAGGCCTCGCTGGCCACCGACTCGTGGCTGTCGGCCGCGTCCTTCCAGGAGACCACCCGCGTGCTCACGCAGGCGGCCATGGAGGGCAAGTCCGACCCGCTGGTGGGCCTCAAGGAGAACGTGATCATCGGCAAGCTGATCCCGGCCGGCACCGGGCTCGCGCGGTACAACAACATCGACGTGGAGCCGACGGACGAGGCGAAGGCCTCGCTGTTCACGGAGCCGGGCTCGTTCTCGGACTTCAGCTACGCGGAGGAGAACTCCACTCCCGCCGAGTTCCAGGCGATCCCGCTGGAGGACTACGACTTCGGTTCCAACTGAGGTCGGCGCCCCTGCAGGACCTGATCACTCTCGTGGTCACCACGGCAGCCCCGTTCCGGAAGCAGCGTCTTCCGGGGCGGGGCTGCCCCCGTCCCACGGCGGGCCGCGACGCCCGGCCGCCCACCAGGAAGGAGCGCGAGGAGGACCATGGCGAACTCACCCACCGGGGAGTCCGTGCTCGAGCGGGCGGACCGGATCCTCGCGGCGTTCACCGCCGAGGAGTCCCGGCTGACGGGGGGCCGGATCGCGGTCCTCGCCGGGCTGCCCACCGCCACCGCGCACCGGCTCGCCCGCGACATGGCCCGCCAGGGCTGGCTCGAGCGGGTGGAGGGCGGGCACTACGTGGTCGGCACCCGGCTGTGGGAGCTGGCCAGCCGCTCCTCCCGCGAGCTCGGGCTGGCCCGCGCCGCCCGCCCGTTCATGGGGGACATCCACGCGGTGCTGCGCCAGCACGTGCAGCTCGGCATCGTGGAGGGCCGCGAGGTGCTGCTCGTGGAACGGCTCTCCCACCCCCGGGCGGTGCCCGTCCGGTCGGAGGTGGCGGGCCGGCTGCCCCTGCACCTCTCGGCCACGGGCCTCGTCCTGCTGGCGCACGCCCCGCAGGACTACCAGGAGGAGTACCTGCGGGGTCCCCTCGCCGCGTTCACCGAGCTCTCGCCGACGGATCCCGGGTTGCTCGCCGCGGAGCTCGAGCGGATCCGCGGCGCGGGCCACGCCCTGCAGACCGGCTACCTGGAGGCCGGCACCGCGGGCATCGCCGTCCCGGTGCGGGGGCGCGGCGACCAGGTGGTGGCGGGCCTGGGGGTCATCACCCCCGCGGGCGACCCGGCCGCGCGGGCGGGGGCGATCGTGCAGGCGCTGCACACCGCGGCGCACGGCATCCGTCGGACGCTGCGGGACGCGACCCGCTGAACCGGCCGCACCCCGCGCGCACCACTCCGCCCGTATCGTTCAACGGGACGTCTGTGGTGCCGCCCACAGGCCGCTGAGACACTGGACACGACTTCCGTCGTATCACCAGGAGCACTCATGAGCGCACAGCGCACCGTTCTCAGCACGCAGGTCGGCATCGTCGGCGGCGGCCCGGCCGGGCTGATGCTCGCCCACCTGCTCGGCCGTGCCGGCATCGACAGCATCGTCGTCGAGCGGCGCGACAAGGACACCATCCACGCCACCCACCGGGCCGGCATCCTCGAGGCGCCCACCGTGCGCATGCTCGTCGACGAGGGGGTCGACGGGCGGGTGCTCACGGAGGGCCACGAGCACGAGGGCACCGTGCTGCGCTTCGAGGGGGAGAGCCACCGGATCGACTTCAAGAAGCTCGTCGGCGAGTCCGTGTGGCTCTACCCCCAGAACGAGGTGTTCCTGGACCTGGCCAACGCCCGGGAGCGCGACGGCGGCGACGTCCGCTGGTCCGTCACGGACACCGAGGTGGTCGACCTGACCACCGACCGCCCGGGGATCCGCTTCACTGACGCCGCAGGCGAGGACCTCGAGATCCGCTGCGAGATCCTCGTGGGCGCCGACGGCTCGCAGAGCGTCTGCCGCCGCGCGATCCCGGAGCAGGAGCGCACCGACAACTTCATCGAGTACCCCTTCGCCTGGTTCGGCATCCTCGCCGAGGCCCCGCCGAGCGCCCCGGAGCTCATCTACTCGAACTCCCAGCACGGCTTCGCCCTGGTCTCCCAGCGCAGCGAGACCGTCCAGCGGATGTACTTCCAGTGCGACCCGGAGGAGAACGTCGACGACTGGGACGACGAGCGGATCTGGGCCGAGCTCCAGCGCCGCGTCGAGGGCCCCGACGGGCTCCGGCTCCAGGAGGGCCGCATCTTCGACAAGACCGTGCTGAAGTTCCGCTCCTACGTCTGCGAGCCCCTGCGCCACGGGAACCTGTTCCTCGTCGGCGACGCCGGCCACACCGTCCCCCCGACCGGAGCCAAGGGCCTGAACCTCGCGTTCTGCGACGTCCGCGTGCTCGCCCCGGCGCTCGTGGAGTTCTTCCGCTCGGGCGACGGCACCGGGCTGGCCGGGTACTCGGCCACGGCGCTGGAGCGCGTGTGGAAGGCGCAGAACTTCTCCTACTGGGCCACCCACCTCATGCACACCCAGCCGGGGGAGAACCCCTTCAACCAGAAGCGCCGGCGCGGCGAGTTCGGGGCGATCACCGGCTCCGAGCGCGGCGCCGCCTACTTCGCGGAGTCCTACACGGGCTGGCCCGACGACCGCTGACGCCCGCCCCCCGCACTGTGACCCCACAAGAAGTTCGCACAACGAACACATGTGCGAATGCTGCACCGGATGCGCTAGCCTCGGAGAGTTCGTCGCGGACGCGCCGGCCACCGCGGGCACCACGCCCGCCGGTGCGGCAGCCACCTCGCAACACAAGGAGCTGAACCATGACCGACCAGGACCAGGGGGCGGGAGAGTCCTTCGTGCACCTCACGCCGAAGGGCCCCGACGACGCGGCGGACACGCAGGCCGACCTCGACCGAGAGATGGCGCGGGTCAGCGAGGACTACGCCGCCTCGGGACGCACCGAGACGCAGCCGCGGCTGGACTACGCGCCCTACCGCAGCTCGATCCTGCGGCACCCCACCAAGGACCTGCACCACACGGACCCGGAGACCATCGAGCTGCACGCCCCCGCCTTCGGTGAGCGGGACGTGCACCCGCTCGAGTCGGACCTGACCGTCCAGTCGGGCGGGGAGCCGATCGGCGAGCGGATCAAGATCCGCGGCCGGGTCCTCGACGGCGACGGCCGGCCCGTGCGCCGCCAGCTCGTGGAGATCTGGCAGGCCAACGCCGCCGGGCGCTACATCCACAAGCGGGACCAGCACCCCGCCCCCATCGACCCGAACTTCACGGGCGTGGGACGGTGCCTCACCGGCGACGACGGCTCCTACGAGTTCGTCACCATCAAGCCCGGCCCGTACCCCTGGAAGAACCACCACAACGCCTGGCGGCCCGCGCACGTGCACTTCTCCCTGTTCGGCACGGACTTCACCCAGCGGATGATCACCCAGATGTACTTCCCCTCGGACCCGTTGTTCGCGCTGGACCCGATCTTCCAGTCCATCGTGGACCCCGAGGCCCGCCGGCGGCTCGTGGCCGAGTACGACCACCACGCGTCCGAGCACGAGTGGCTGCTCGGCTACACCTGGGACATCGTGCTCAGCGGCTCGAACCGCACCTGGACGGAAGGCGACCCCAATGTCTGAGACCCCCGCTCACCCCCAGCTCCCGGCCACCCCCGGCCAGACGATCGGGCCGTTCTTCGGCTACGCGCTGCCCTACGACAAGGGCGAGCTGCTGGTCCCGCTCGGGCACCCGCAGGCGGTGCGCCTGCACGGCACCGTCACCGACGGCCACGGCGACCACGTGCCGGACGCCATGCTCGAGATCTGGCAGGCGGACGGCCACGGTGCGGTCCCCACCGCGACCGGCTCGCTCGTGCGCGACGGCTACACCTTCACCGGCTTCGGCCGCGCGTCCGTCGACAACGAGGGCCACTACACCTTCACGACGGTGGACCCGGGGCCGACGGAGCCCGGCAAGGCGCCGTTCATCACGCTGACCGTCTTCGCCCGGGGCGTGACGAACCGGCTGTTCACCCGCATCTACCTGCCGGAGGACACCGCGGCCCTCGCGAACGACCCGCTGCTGCGCTCTCTGCCCGAGGACCGGCGCCGCACCCTGGTCGCCGAGCGCGAGGCCGACGGCTCCCTGCGCTTCGACCTCCGGCTGCAGGGCGAGGGGGAGACCGTCTTCCTCACCTACCCGAACCTCGAGGCGTGACCCGCGCGCAGGGGCTCCGGCCGGTGCGGCCGGAGCCCCTGCGCAGCGCCCGGCCCGCTCTGCGCCCGGTGAGCGACCCCGTGACCGAACGACCCCCAGGAGGACCCGCATGACCGACGTCGGCCTGCTCAGCCCCGGCACCCACCGCGGCGCCGCGCGCACGGACGACACGGCGGTGCTCCAGGCGCTGCTCGACGTGGAGGCCGCGTGGGTCGCCGCCCTGTCGGCCGCCGGCCTCGCGCCGGCGGAGGCCGCGGACGCCGCCCGCCGCGCCGCCCGCGCCGGGGACTACGACGCCGCCGACCTCGCCCGCCGGGCCGAGGGCGGCGGCAACCCCGTCATCCCGCTCCTTGCCGACTACCGCCGGCGGCTCGGGGAGCTCGATCCCGCCGCGGTGCGCTGGGTGCACCGCGGCCTCACCAGCCAGGACGTCATGGACACCGCCATGATGCTCGTCCTGCACCGAGCCGCGGAGCCCCTGGCCCGCGACCTGGCGGCCGCCCGGGACGCGCTGGCCGCCCTGGCCGACGCCCACCGCGCCACCGTGCAGACCGCCCGCACGCTGACCCAGCACGCCCTGCCCACCACCTTCGGGCTCAAGGCCTCCAGCTGGCTCGCCGGCCTCCAGGACCTGGACGGGGACCTGGCCGAGCTGCGCCGCCTGCCCGTGTCCTACGGCGGCGCCGCGGGCTCCCTCGCCGCGAGCCTCGCCCTCTTCCCCGACGCCCCCGACGCCGCCGAGCGCGCCCTCGGTCTGGCCGGGCACTGGGCCGACGAGCTCGGCCTCGCCCTGCCTCCGCACGTCTGGCACACGACCCGGCGCCCCGTCCTGCGCACGGCCGGCACCCTCGCGGCCGTGTGCGCGGCCCTCGGGCGGATCGCCAACGACGTCCTCCTGCTCGCCCGCCCCGAGCTGGGGGAGCTGCGGGAACCGGCCGCCGAGGGCCGGGGCGTGTCCTCGGCGATGCCGCAGAAGCAGAACCCGGTCCTGTCGGTGCTGCTCAAGCGGACCGCGCTGAGCGCCCCCCAGCTGCTCGCGCAGGTCCACCTCGCCGCCGGCCAGTACGTGGACGAGCGCCCCGACGGGGCCTGGCACGCCGAGTGGGCCGCGCTGCGGGAGCTCGCCCGGCTCGCGGTCGCGGCGTCGTCGCACGCCGCCGAGCTCGCGCAGGGACTCGTGGTGGACCCCGCACGGATGCGCGCGAACCTCGACGCCTCCGGCCCCGCCGTGCTCGCCGAGCGGATCAGCGCCGCCCTGGCGCCGCTCGTGCCCCGGGCCGGTGGCGCCACGGGCAAGCAGCAGGTGCAGGACGCCGTGCGCGAGCACGCCACCGACCGCGACGGCATGGTCAGCGCCCTCCTCGCGCTGGCCGGGGGCGCCGCCCGGCCCGACGGCACTCCGGTGGACGAGGCCTTCGTCGCCGGGCTGCTGGACCCCGCCGGCTACCTCGGCGCCAACGACCTGCTGATCGACCGGGCGCTCGAGCGGGCACACCGCTCCGCGAACGACCGTTCGGCCGCGGAGGCCACCGCCGGGGCGTCCGCCGAGACCTCAGCCCCGACCCGTTCCAGGAGCACCGCATGACCGTTCCCGAGCTCGCCCTCGTCCGGTTCCCCGGCCGGCCGGCCCCGTCCCCCCAGGCCCGCCTCGTCGTGCTCGGCCCCTCCCTGGGCACGTCCGTCACCTCCCTCTGGTCGGGTGTCGTGCGCCGGCTCGAGGGGGACTTCCACGTCTTGGGCTGGGACCTGCCCGGCCACGGGGTCTCCGCGCCCGCCGGCGAGCCGTTCACCATGGCGGAGCTGGCGCAGGGAGTGCTGGCCGCGCTGGACCGCCACCGCGCCGACGCCGACGTCGACGCAATGAGGGAACATCCGTTCTACTACGCCGGCAACTCGATCGGCGGCTGCGTGGGCCAGCAGCTGCTCGTCGACGCCCCCGACCGGGTGCGCGCCGCCGTCCTGCTCGGCACCGCCGCCCAAGTGGGCGAGCCCGCCGGCTGGGCCGAGCGCGCACGGCTCGTCGCCGCCGCCGGCACGCCCACCCAGGTGGTGGGATCCGCCCAGCGCTGGTTCGGCCCCGGGTTCATCGAGCGGGACGCGGTCACGACCACCGGCCTGCTGCACGACCTCCAGGACGCCGACCGCTTCTCCTACGCCCGGGCCTGCGAGGCGCTCGGCGCCTTCGACCTGCGCGAGCGGCTCGGCGGCGTGCGCGCCCCCGTGCTCACGGTCGCCGGAGCCCACGACGCCGCGACCCCGCCCGGGGCCGTGGGCGCCCTCGCCGAGGCCGTCGGCGGGCGGGCCGTCGTCCTGGACGGCGCCGCCCACCTGCTCCCGGCCGAGGCCCCGCAGGACGTGGCCAGCCTGCTGGCCGGGCACTTCACCGCCCACCCCGCCGACGCCGAAGGAGCACGAGCATGAGCACCGACCCCCAGCGCACCGAGCAGCAGGCGCACGCCGACGGCATGGTCGTGCGCCGCGAGGTGCTCTCCGACGCCCACGTGGACCGTGCCGAGGCCGGCAAGGACGCCTTCACCGCCGAGTTCCAGGACTTCATCTCCCGCTACGCGTGGGGCGAGATCTGGACCCGGCCGGGACTGGACCGGCGGATGCGCAGCGCCGTGACCCTGACCGCGCTGATCGCGGCCGGGCACTGGGAGGAGTTCGAGATGCACGTGCGCGCCGCCCTGCGCAACGGCCTGGAGCGGGACGAGATCAAGGAGATCCTGCTGCAGTCGGCGATCTACCTCTCCGTGCCCTCCGCCAACAACGCCTTCAAGCACGCCAAGCAGGTGCTCGACGCCCTCGACGCCGAGGGCCGCGGCCGCCCCGCGCCCCCGGCCACCTGACCTCCCCTCCCGACACCCCGTGACCGACGTGCAACGACGCAAGTGAGGAACACCATGACCGAGGCCTACATCTACGACGCCGTGCGGACCCCCTTCGGCCGCTTCGGCGGCGCCCTGGCGGGCGTGCGCCCCGACGACCTGGCCGCCCTGGTGATCGGCGAGCAGGTCCGGCGCGCGGCCGGCCTGGACCCGGCCGCGATCGACGAGGTCGTGCTCGGCAACGCCAACGGCGCCGGCGAGGAGAACCGCAACGTCGCCCGCATGGGCACGCTGCTGGCCGGCCTGCCCGTCGAGCTCCCCGGCACCACCGTCAACCGCCTGTGCGGGTCCTCCCTGGACGCGGCGATCATCGCGTCCCGGCAGATCAACGCGGGCGAGGCCGACCTGATGCTCGTCGGCGGGGTCGAGTCCATGAGCCGGGCCCCCTGGGTCCTCCCGAAGACGGAGAAGCCCTACCCGGCCGGCGATCTGACCCTGGCCTCCACCACGCTCGGCTGGAGGCTCGTCAACAAGCGGATGAAGCCGGAGTGGACCGTGTCCCTGGGCGAGGCCACCGAGCAGCTCGCCGAGCGGCACGGCATCACCCGCGAGCGGATGGACGAGTTCGCGTTCCGCTCCCACCAGCTCACCCAGCAGGCGTGGGACGAGGGCTTCTACGACGACCTCACCGTGCCCGTCCCGGACACCGAGCTGACCCGGGACGAGTCCGTCCGCGCGTCCTCGACGGTCGAGAAGCTGGGCGGGCTCAAGACCGTCTTCCGCCCGGCGGAGGAGGGCGGCACCGTCACCGCCGGCAACGCCTCGCCCCTCAACGACGGGGCGTCGGCGGCGCTGCTGGGCTCCGAGAAGGCCGCCGAGCTGACCGGACTGGCCCCCCTCGCCCGCATCGCGGGCCGCGGTGCCGCCGCCAACGAGCCGCAGTTCTTCGGCTTCGCCCCGGTCGAGGCCGCGAACCTCGCCCTGGCCCGCGCCGGCATCACCTGGGACGACGTCGCCGCCGTGGAGCTCAACGAGGCCTTCGCCGCCCAGTCCCTCGCGTGCGTCGACGCCTGGGGGATCGACCCCGGGATCGTCAACCGGCACGGCGGCGCCATCGCCATCGGCCACCCCCTCGGAGCCTCCGGCACCCGCATCCTCGGCACGCTCGCGAAGTCCCTGCGGGCCTCCGGGGCCCGCTGGGGCGTGGCGGCCATCTGCATCGGCGTGGGCCAGGGCCTCGCCGTCGTGCTCGAGAACCAGAACGCCTGAGGCCCCCGGGGCACCGGGCGGAGAAGACCACCGAAGGAAGGCACATCGCATGCTGAACATCGCAGAGAGCTGCGCGCAGGCCGTGGCCGGCATCCACGACGGCGCCACCGTCATGATCGGGGGCTTCGGCGTGGCCGGCCAGCCCGTCGAGCTCATCGACGCGCTCATCGACCACGGCGCCACCGGCCTGACGGTCGTGAACAACAACGCCGGCAACGGCGACGTCGGCCTGGCCCGGCTGATCCAGTTGGGCCGCGTGGCCAGGATCATCTGCTCCTTCCCGCGCCAGTCCGACTCGTGGCACTTCGACGAGAAGTACCGGGCCGGGCAGATCGAGCTCGAGGTCGTGCCCCAGGGCAACCTCGCCGAGCGGATCCGCGCCGCCGGCGCCGGCATCGGGGGGTTCTTCACCCCCACCGGCTACGGCACCCCGCTCGCGGAGGGCAAGGAGGTCCGCGAGATCGACGGCCGCCACTACGTCCTCGAGCACCCCATCAAGGCCGACTTCTCCCTGACCAAGGCGCACGTCGCGGACCGGGCCGGCAACCTCGTCTACCGCAAGACGGCGCGCAACTTCGGCCCGATCATGGCCGCGGCCGCCACCACCTCCATCGTGCAGGTCGCGGAGATCGTGGAGCGCGGCGCGCTGGACCCGGAGGTCGTCGTGACCCCGGGCATCTACGTGGACACCGTCGTACGGATCGACGCACCCGCCCAGACCGACCCCCGAGAGGACAGCTGAGATGAGCGAGAACACCGTGGACACCGTGCCCCGGACGTCCGAGACCCCGCTCGCCCCGGAGGAGCTCGCCCGTGTGGTGGCCCGGGACATCCCTGCCGGGTCCTACGTCAACCTCGGCATCGGCCAGCCCACCCTGGTCTCCAACTACCTGAGCGCCGAGGACGACGTCACCCTGCACACCGAGAACGGCATGCTCGGCATGGGCCCCGAGGCCCAGGGCGAGGAGGTGGACGCCGATCTCATCAACGCCGGCAAGATCCCCGTGGTCGAGACGCCGGGCTGCTCGTACTTCCACCACGCGGACTCCTTCGCCATGATGCGCGGCGGGCACCTCGACTGCTGCGTGCTCGGCGCCTTCCAGGTGGACGCCAAGGGCAACCTCGCGAACTGGCACACCGGCAAGACGGACGCGATCCCCGCCGTGGGCGGGGCCATGGACCTGGCCACGGGTGCGAAGATGACCTTCGTGATGATGTCCCTGCAGACCAAGAAGGGCCAGTCCAAGCTCGTGGAGCGGTGCACCATGCCGCTCACCGGCGTCGGCTGCGTCTCGCGGATCTACACCGACCAGGCCGTGTTCCTCATCGAGGAGGACGGCGTGGCGGTGCGCGAGACCTTCGGCACGAGCTTCGAGGAGCTCCAGCAGATCGTCGACGTCCCGCTGCGGCCTGCCCGCTGAGCCCAGCACCGATCCCGCGGGTGCGGCGGGCCGGCACCGGCCGCCGCACCCCGGACGAGGCCCGCAGGAGGCCACTGATGACCGAGCAGGACCCGACCGCCCCGGCGGGGGAGCGGGGCGCCCCCGGACAGTTCGTGCAGTCGCTGGCACGCGGGCTCGGCGTGATCACGGCCTTCGACGCCCGGCACCCCCGGATGACCCTCAGCGACGTGGCCCGGCGCACCGGGCTGACCCGCGCCACCGCCCGCCGGTTCCTGCTCACGCTCGAGGAGCTGGGCTACGTCCGGACCGACGGGCGGCTCTTCGAGCTCACCCCCACGGTCCTCCAGCTCGGCTACTCCTACCTCTCCTCGCAGCCGCTGCCGGCCCTGGCCGCCCCCCACCTCGAGACGCTCTCGGCGCGGGTCGAGGAGTCCACGTCCGCCTCCGTGCTGGACGGCTCCGACATCGTCTACGTCGCCCGCGTCTCCACGCACCGGATCATGACCGTGGCGATCGCCGTGGGCACCCGGTTCCCCGCCCACGCCACGTCCATGGGCCGGGTGCTGCTCGCCGGGCTGGGCCCGGAGCAGCTCGCCGAGTACTTCCGCACGGCGCGGATCGAACGCCTGACCGAGCACACCCTCACCGACCGCGCGGCCCTCGAGGCCGACCTGCGACGGGTCCGCGCCCAGGGCTGGGCCCTCGTGGACCAGGAGCTCGAGATCGGGCTGCGCTCCGTCGCCGCCCCCGTGACCGACGGCACCGGGCGCGTGGTCGCGGCCGTGAACGTCTCCATGCGCGTGGGGATGCCCGGCGCAAGCGCCGGGGACCCCGTGGACGACGTGGTGCCGCCCCTGCTCGAGTGCGCACGGCGGATCTCCGCAGACCTCGCCGCGACCGGGCGCTGACCGGTCGGCCCCGTTTCCCCGCCCCGGCCGGGGTCTGATAGGCTGTCGAGGAATTGAACGGTCATCCCCCGGCGCCCGCGCCCCTGGAGGCCGAAGAAATCATGGCAGAACGGACTCGGTCCTCCGGTACGCGGTGTGTACCGAAATGCCATCCTTTTCGTCTGCCCAGCTACCTTCGGCGCGGCGACCGTGGTGCCCGCCCTGCGGGCGCACGTCGTGCGCCGCACCCGCTCCCGGCCCCGGCCGGTCGCGGGGAGCCGAACACCCAGCGGGCCGCTGACGCGTCCCGTCCGATCAGGAGACACTGTGCCTACAATCCAGCAGCTGGTCCGCAAGGGCCGGACCCCGAAGGTCGTCAAGACCAAGGCGCCCGCACTCAAGGGCAGCCCCATGAAGCGCGGCGTGTGCACCCGCGTCTACACCACCACCCCCAAGAAGCCGAACTCCGCGCTGCGCAAGGTCGCCCGCGTGAAGCTCAACGGCGGCGTGGAGGTCACGGCCTACATCCCCGGTGAGGGCCACAACCTGCAGGAGCACTCCATCGTGCTCGTCCGCGGCGGTCGCGTGAAGGACCTCCCCGGTGTCCGCTACAAGATCGTCCGCGGCGCGCTCGACACCCAGGGTGTCAAGGGCCGCCAGCAGGCCCGTTCCCGTTACGGCGCCAAGAAGGAGAAGAAGTAATGCCTCGTAAGGGTCCCGCTCCCAAGCGCCCGCTCGTCGTCGACCCGGTCTACAGCTCCCCGGTCGTCACGCAGCTGATCAACAAGGTCCTCCAGGACGGCAAGAAGTCCACCGCCGAGCGCATCGTCTACGGTGCCCTCGAGGGCGTCCGCGCCAAGTCCGGTGCCGACCCCGTCGTCACCCTCAAGAAGGCCCTGGAGAACGTCAAGCCGGCCCTCGAGGTGAAGTCCCGCCGCGTCGGCGGCGCCACCTACCAGGTGCCCGTCGAGGTCAAGCCGGGCCGCGCCCAGGCGCTGTCCCTGCGCTGGCTCGTCGGCTACTCGAAGATCCGCCGTGAGAACACCATGACCGAGCGTCTGCAAAACGAGATCCTGGACGCGTCCAACGGTCTCGGTGCCGCCGTGAAGCGCCGGGAGGACACCCACAAGATGGCGGAGTCCAACAAGGCCTTCGCCCACTACCGCTGGTAGAATCTTCCAGGCCTGTCGGCCCCACCCGGGCCGACAGGCCGCCGGCACCATCTCCGAAAGGGAATCACCGTGGCACTTGACGTGCTTACCGACCTCAAGAAGGTCCGCAACATCGGCATCATGGCGCACATCGATGCCGGGAAGACCACCACCACCGAACGCATCCTGTTCTACACCGGTATCTCCCACAAGATCGGCGAGACCCACGATGGTGCCTCCACCATGGACTGGATGGCGCAGGAGCAGGAGCGCGGCATCACGATCACGTCCGCCGCGACGACCTGCTACTGGCACGACAACCAGATCAACATCATCGACACCCCGGGCCACGTGGACTTCACGGTCGAGGTCGAGCGCTCCCTGCGCGTGCTCGACGGCGCCGTGGCGGTCTTCGACGGCAAGGAGGGCGTCGAGCCCCAGTCGGAGACGGTCTGGCGCCAGGCCGACAAGTACGACGTCCCCCGCATCTGCTTCGTCAACAAGATGGACAAGCTGGGCGCCGACTTCTACTTCACCGTCGACACCATCATCAACCGCCTCGGCGCGAAGCCGCTGGTCATGCAGCTCCCGATCGGCTCCGAGTCCGAGTTCACCGGCGTGGTCGACCTGCTCACCATGAAGGCCTTCGTCTGGCCGGGCGACTCCAAGGGCGACGTCTCCCTCGGCGCGAAGTACGAGATCGAGGAGATCCCCGCTGACCTGCAGGAGCGGGCCGAGGAGTACCGCAACCAGCTGGTGGAGTCCGTCGCCGAGGCCGACGACGAGCTCATGGAGAAGTACCTGGGCGGCGAGGAGCTCACCCTCGACGAGATCAAGGCCGGCATCCGGAAGCTCACCATCACCTCGCAGGCGTACCCCGTGCTCTGCGGCTCCGCGTTCAAGAACCGCGGCGTGCAGCCGATGCTCGACGCCGTCATCGACTTCCTGCCGTCCCCGCTGGACGTGCCGAACGTCGAGGGCCACGCGCTGAACAACGAGGAGGAGATCCTCTCCCGCCCGGTCGACTCGACCGCGCCGTTCTCCGCGCTCGCCTTCAAGGTGGCCAACCACCCGTTCTACGGGCAGCTGACCTACATCCGCGTGTACTCCGGCAAGGCCGGCAACGGCGACCAGGTGCTCAACTCCACCAAGGGCAAGAAGGAGCGCATCGGCAAGCTGTTCCAGATGCACTCCAACAAGGAGAACCCGGTCGACACCGTCCAGGCCGGACACATCTACGCCGCGATCGGGCTCAAGGACACCACCACGGGCGACACCCTGTGCGACCTGCAGAAGCCGATCGTGCTCGAGTCCATGTCCTTCCCGGCCCCGGTCATCTCGGTGGCCATCGAGCCGAAGACCAAGGGCGACCAGGAGAAGCTCTCCATCGCGATCCAGAAGCTCTCCGCCGAGGACCCCACGTTCACCGTGTCCCTCAACGAGGAGACCGGCCAGACCGAGATCGGCGGCATGGGCGAGCTCCACCTGGACATCCTGGTGGACCGCATGAAGCGCGAGTTCAAGGTCGAGGCGAACGTCGGCAAGCCGCAGGTGGCCTACCGCGAGACGATCAAGAAGGCCGTCGAGAAGATCGACTACACGCACAAGAAGCAGACCGGCGGCTCCGGCCAGTTCGCCAAGGTGCAGATGGCCTTCGAGCCGATCCCGCTGGACGCCGAGGAGCTCTACGAGTTCGACAACAAGGTCACCGGCGGCCGCGTCCCGCGCGAGTACATCCCCTCCGTGGACGCCGGCATCCAGGACGCCATGCGTCTCGGCATCCTCGCCGGGTACCCGGTCGTGGGCGTCAAGGCCACCCTGCTCGACGGCGCCTACCACGACGTCGACTCCTCCGAGATGGCGTTCAAGATCGCCGGCTCGATGGTGTTCAAGGAAGGTGCCCGCAAGGCGCAGCCCGTCCTCCTCGAGCCGCTCATGGCGGTCGAGGTGCGCACCCCCGAGGAGTACATGGGCGAGGTCATCGGCGACCTGAACTCCCGCCGCGGCCAGATCCAGTCGATGGAGGACGTGAGCGGCATCAAGCTGGTCAGCGCCCTCGTCCCGCTGTCCGAGATGTTCGGCTACATCGGCGACCTCCGGTCCAAGACCCAGGGCCGCGCCGTGTACTCCATGCAGTTCGACAGCTACTCGGAGGTCCCCAAGGCCGTCGCCGAGGAGATCGTCCAGAAGAACCGCGGCGAGTAGGCACCACCCCTCGGCCCCCGGCCGGGAATTTCATCAAACAAGTACAGCCAAAGTAGACTTGCAGAGGTTTCAGTACTGCTGAGCGCCTCAAGCTCCCCCCGACAACACCCGGTGGGGAAGTGCTGAGCAAACTACGACAAATGTTCTAGGAGGAACAACCATGGCGAAGGCCAAGTTCGAGCGCACCAAGCCGCACGTCAACATCGGCACCATCGGCCACGTCGACCACGGCAAGACGACGCTCACGGCTGCCATCTCCAAGGTCCTGGCCGACAAGTACCCGGACCTGAACGAGAAGCGCGACTTCGGTGCCATCGACTCCGCTCCGGAGGAGAAGCAGCGCGGCATCACCATCAACATCGCGCACATCGAGTACCAGACGGAGAAGCGCCACTACGCGCACGTCGACGCCCCGGGCCACGCGGACTACGTCAAGAACATGATCACCGGTGCGGCGCAGATGGACGGCGCCATCCTCGTGGTCGCCGCCACGGACGGCCCCATGGCCCAGACCCGCGAGCACGTGCTGCTCGCCCGCCAGGTGGGCGTGCCCTACCTGCTGGTGGCCCTGAACAAGTCCGACATGGTCGACGACGAGGAGCTGCTGGACCTCGTCGAGATGGAGGTGCGCGAGCTCCTCGCCGACCAGGGCTTCGACGGCGACAACGCGCCGGTCGTCCGCGTCTCGGCGCTGAAGGCCCTCGAGGGCGACCCCGAGTGGGTCGCCAAGGTCGAGGAGCTCATGCAGGCCGTCGACGAGAACGTGCCCGACCCCATCCGTGAGATGGACAAGCCGTTCCTCATGCCCATCGAGGACGTCTTCACCATCACCGGTCGCGGCACCGTGGTGACCGGCCGTGCCGAGCGTGGCACGCTGCCGATCAACTCCGAGGTCGAGATCGTCGGCATCCGCCCGGTCCAGAAGACCACGGTCACCGGCATCGAGATGTTCCACAAGCAGATGGACGAGGCCATGGCGGGCGAGAACTGCGGCCTGCTGCTGCGCGGTCTCAAGCGTGACGACGTCGAGCGCGGCCAGGTCGTGTGCAAGCCGGGTTCCATCACCCCGCACACCGACTTCGAGGCCAACGTCTACATCCTCTCCAAGGAGGAGGGCGGGCGCCACAACCCGTTCTACTCCAACTACCGTCCGCAGTTCTACTTCCGGACCACCGACGTCACCGGTGTCATCACGCTGCCCGAGGGCACCGAGATGGTCATGCCCGGCGACAACACCGAGATGACGGTCGCGCTGATCCAGCCGATCGCCATGGAGGAGGGCCTCGGCTTCGCCATCCGCGAGGGTGGCCGCACCGTGGGCTCCGGCCGCGTCACCAAGATCATCAAGTAGTCCCCGGACTGCTCGATCTGCGCAGAACCCCCCGTCGCTCGCGCAGCGGCGGGGGGTTCCGCGCGTTCCGGGAGCGGTCGGGCTCCCGCACGGAAACCTCCGCGCCCGGGCTGGCGCTCGACGGCAGGGCAACCGTCCGTCCGGAGGCCGGCGCGCGGACGGGACCGGGGCCCGAGCGCCGGCGCGGGCACGGGGCGGGGGAGCCCCACGGCTTCCGCTCCGCCGCCCACGCCGTTCGCCCCGGCGGCCGAGGCCGTGCGTTTGCACCGGTCTGCCATCTCTGGCAGGATGGAGGACGTTGTTCAAGCGCCGACGTGTGCTCCCAACGGTTCGAACCGGCAGACCCCAGGACACCATCGGGTTCCGAAGCAGAACCGGGAGCCAGCAGCTCCTGGGAGCTGCCACGGACGGACCACATACAGCCCGCCCCGAGGAACGGACCCGGTGCGCCCTCGTGCCCGCACGAGGCGACACGCCCGAGTTCGGGGGTCGGAGCTCCAGCAGGGTGAGGAACCCGGATCCTTCCGGATTCAGTCTGCGTGGAGGGGCGCCCACTCAGGTGGCGCCATGCACAAGGAGCCCTCGGCTCCGTCACAGGGAAGTACGTTCAAGAAAGAGAGTCACGACGCCATGGCGGGACAGAAAATCCGCATCCGGCTGAAGTCTTATGACCACGAGGTCATCGACGTCTCGGCCCGGAAGATCGTTGAGACGGTGACGCGCGCAGGCGCCACGGTGGTCGGCCCCGTGCCGTTGCCCACCGAGAAGAACGTGTACTGCGTCATCCGTTCGCCGCACAAGTACAAGGACAGCCGTGAGCACTTCGAGATGCGCACGCACAAGCGGCTGATCGACATCATCGACCCCACGCCGAAGGCCGTCGACTCGCTCATGCGCCTCGACCTGCCGGCTGACGTGAACATCGAAATCAAGCTGTAAAGAGGATCGCATCCCAATGACTACCACTTTCGAACGCCAGGTGAAGGGCCTGCTGGGCACGAAGCTCGGCATGACCCAGGTCTGGGACGAGAACGGGAAGTTCGTGCCGGTGACCGTCGTCAAGGCGGACTCCAACGTCGTGACCCAGCTGCGCAACCAGGACCGTGACGGCTACTCGGCCGTCCAGATCGGGTTCGGTGCGATCGACCCCCGCAAGGTCACCCAGCCGCTGGCCGGCCACTTCGAGAAGGCCGGCGTGACGCCGCGCCGCCACGTCGTGGAGCTGCGCACGGCCGACGCCGACACCTACGAGCTGGGCCAGGAGCTCTCCGTCGAGCTCTTCGAGGCCGGCCAGAAGGTCGACGTGATCGGCAAGACCAAGGGCAAGGGCACGGCCGGTGTGATGAAGCGTCACGGCTTCTCCGGCGTCGGCGCCTCCCACGGTGCCCACAAGAACCACCGCAAGCCGGGATCCATCGGCGGCGCGTCCTATCCCGCTCGCGTGTTCAAGGGCATGCGCATGGCGGGCCGCATGGGCGCCGTCCGTCACACGACGCAGAACCTCACCGTTCACGCCGTGGACGCCGAGAACTCCCTGCTGCTCATCAAGGGCGCCCTGCCGGGCCCCAAGGGTTCGGTCGTCCTCGTCCGCACCGCAGTGAAGGGAGCCTGATCAGACCATGGCAACTCAGACCGTCAACGTCGAACTGCCCGCCGAGATCTTCGACGTCCAGACCAACGTGCCCCTGCTGCACCAGGTCGTCGTCGCGCAGCTGGCCGCGGCCCGCCAGGGCACGCACAAGACCAAGAACCGCGCCGAGGTCTCCGGCGCCGGCCGCAAGCCCTTCAAGCAGAAGGGCACCGGCCGCGCCCGCCAGGGCTCGATCCGCGCCCCGCACATGACCGGTGGCGGCGTGGTGCACGGCCCGACCCCGCGGGACTACAGCCAGCGCACCCCCAAGAAGATGAAGGCCGCCGCCCTGCGCGGAGCCCTGTCTGACCGGGCGCGCAACAACCGCATCCACGTCGTGGAGGCCGTCGTCGAGGGCACCGTCCCCAACACGAAGGCCGCCCAGGCGACGCTGCGCGGGCTCTCCGACCGCAAGAACCTGCTGGTCGTCCTGCACCGCTCGGACGACGTGGCCGCGCTGTCGGTGCGCAACCTCGACGACGTGCACACCCTCTACGCGGACCAGCTCAACACGTACGACGTGCTGGTCTCCGACGACGTGGTCTTCACCAAGGACGCGTTCGAGTCCTTCGTGGCGGCCGCCAGCAAGAAGAAGCAGGAGGACGCCAAGTGAGCGCGACCACCATCAAGGATCCCCGGGACGTCATCATCGCGCCGGTCGTCTCGGAGAAGTCCTATGGGCTCATCGACGAGGGCCGCTACACGTTCTTCGTGGCGCCCGACTCGAACAAGACGCAGATCAAGTACGCCGTGGAGCAGATCTTCGGCGTCAAGGTCGAGTCCGTGAACACCATCAACCGTGCCGGGAAGCGGAAGCGCACGCGCTTCGGCTGGGGTCAGCGCAAGGGCACCAAGCGTGCCGTTGTGACCCTGAAGGAAGGCACCATCGACATCTTCGGCGGTCCGCTCGCCTGAGCGGAGACCACTTTAACGAGGAACTGACACATGGCTATCCGTAAGCACAAGCCGACAACCCCGGGCCGTCGCGGCTCCTCCGTTGCCGACTTCGCAGAAATCACGCGCACGACCCCCGAGAAGTCGCTGGTCCGGCCGCTGCCCAAGAAGGGCGGCCGGAACAACACCGGCCGCATCACCACCCGGCACAAGGGTGGCGGGCACAAGCGCCAGTACCGCGTCATCGACTTCCGTCGCCACGACAAGGACGGCGTCGACGCCAAGGTCGCGCACATCGAGTACGACCCCAACCGCACGGCGCGCATCGCGCTGCTGCACTTCGTGGACGGCTCCAAGCGCTACATCATCGCGCCGAACAAGCTGTCGCAGGGCGACGTCGTCGAGTCGGGCCCCGGCGCCGACATCAAGCCCGGCAACAACCTGCCGCTGCGCAACATCCCCGTCGGCACCGTGATCCACGCCGTCGAGCTCCGTCCGGGCGGCGGCGCCAAGCTCGCCCGCTCCGCCGGTGCGTCCGTGCAGCTCGTCGCGAAGGAGGGCAAGTACGGCCAGCTCCGGCTGCCCTCCGGCGAGATCCGCAACGTCGACGTGCGCTGCCGCGCGACGGTCGGCGAGGTCGGCAACGCCGAGCAGTCGAACATCAACTGGGGCAAGGCCGGCCGCAACCGCTGGAAGGGCGTCCGCCCGACCGTCCGCGGTGTCGTCATGAACCCCGTCGACCACCCGCACGGTGGTGGCGAGGGCAAGACCTCCGGTGGCCGTCACCCGGTCAACCCGAACGGCAAGCCCGAGGGCCGCACCCGCCGCCCCAACAAGGAGAGCGACAAGCTCATCGTCCGCCGTCGTCGCACCGGCAAGAACAAGCGCTAAGGAGCCTGACACATGCCACGCAGCCTGAAGAAGGGCCCTTTCGTCGATCAGCACCTTTTCCTGAAGGTCGCCAAGGAGAACGACAAGGGCACCAAGAACGTCATCAAGACGTGGTCCCGCCGCTCGATGATCATCCCCGACATGCTGGGGCACACGATCGCCGTGCACGACGGACGCAAGCACATTCCCGTGTTCATCACCGAGTCGATGGTCGGGCACAAGCTCGGCGAGTTCGCCTCCACGCGGACCTTCCGCGGCCATGTGAAGGACGACAAGAAGGGCAAGCGCCGCTGATCCTCCGGGATCCCGCAGCGTGAGCACTTCGAGAAGACGAGAGAAGGAAAGCAATGGAAGCCAAGGCATCTGCGCGCTACATCCGCGTGACGCCTATGAAGGCCCGGCGCGTCGTCAACCTGATTCGTGGCCAACAGGCGAATGAGGCTCTGGCGATTCTGAAGTTCGCCCCCCAGGCTGCTTCGGAGCCGGTGTTCAAGGTCCTCCAGTCGGCGGTCGCGAACGCGCGCCAGCTGGCGGACCGTGACGGCCTGCCGTACAAGGAGGAGGAGCTCGTCGTGAGCGAGGCCTTCGTCGACGAGGGTCCGACCATGAAGCGGTTCCGGCCGCGCGCCCAGGGCCGCGCCTACCGCATCAACAAGCGCACGAGCCACATCACCGTGATCGTGGCGAGCCCTGACAGCGAGGAGGTCCGCTAAGTGGGACAGAAGATCAACCCGCACGGGTTCCGGCTGGGCATCACCACCGACCACGTGTCGCACTGGTACGCGGACTCCACCAAGGAGGGCCAGCGCTACAAGGACTACGTCCGTGAGGACATCAAGATCCGCAAGCTCATGTCCACGGGCATGGAGCGGGCCGGCATCTCCAAGGTCGAGATCGAGCGGACCCGGGACCGCGTGCGCGTGGACATCCACACCGCCCGCCCCGGCATCGTCATCGGCCGCCGCGGCGCCGAGGCCGACCGCATCCGCGGCGAGCTCGAGAAGCTCACGGGCAAGCAGATCCAGCTGAACATCCTCGAGGTCAAGAACCCCGAGGTGGACGCCCAGCTGGTCGCCCAGGGCGTCGCCGAGCAGCTCGCCTCCCGCGTGGCCTTCCGCCGCGCCATGAAGAAGGCCATCCAGTCGGCGCAGCGCGCCGGCGCGAAGGGCATCCGCATCCAGTGCGCCGGCCGCCTCGGCGGCGCCGAGATGAGCCGCTCGGAGTTCTACCGCGAAGGCCGTGTGCCCCTGCACACCCTGCGCGCGAACATCGACTACGGGTTCTTCGAGGCCAAGACCACCTTCGGCCGCATCGGCGTGAAGGTCTGGATCTACAAGGGCGACCTCACCGCGAAGGAACTGGCGGCCCAGCAGGCCGCCGCTCCCTCCCGCGGCCGTGGCGGCGGCGAACGCGACCGTCGTGGCGGTCCGGGCGAGCGTCGCGGCGGCGGCGGCGGCGGCGACCGTCGTCGTCCCGACCGTAACGACCGTGGCGGACGCCGTGAGCGCACCGACTCCGCCGCCTCCCCGGCTCCGGCCGCGGGAGCGACCAACGCAGAGGGTGGTAAGTAAATGCTCATCCCACGTCGTGTGAAGTTCCGCAAGCAGCACCACCCCAAGCGGTCGGGCGCTGCCAAGGGCGGCACCACCGTCGCCTTCGGTGAGTGGGGCATCCAGGCGCTCACGCCGGCCTACGTGACGAACCGTCAGATCGAGGCCGCGCGTATCGCCATGACCCGCCACATCAAGCGTGGCGGCAAGGTCTGGATCAACATCTACCCGGACCGCCCCCTGACCAAGAAGCCCGCCGAGACCCGCATGGGCTCCGGCAAGGGCTCCCCCGAATGGTGGGTCGCCAACGTCAAGCCCGGGCGCGTGATGTTCGAGCTCTCCGGTGTCTCCGAAGAGGTCGCCCGCGAGGCCCTGCGCCTGGCGATCCACAAGCTCCCGATGAAGGCACGCATCGTGCGTCGCGAAGGTGGTGAATGAGAATGGCTGTTGGATCCAAGGATCTGAGCATCGAGAACCTCGCGGCCCTCGACAAGGACTCTCTGGGTGAGGCGCTGCGCAAGGCCAAGGAGGAGCTGTTCAACCTCCGCTTCCAGTCCGCAACCGGTCAGCTCGAGAACAACGGCCGCCTCAAGGCCGTCAAGCGCGACATCGCCCGCATCTACACGGTGCTGCGCGAGCGCGAGCTCGGCATCCGGCCCCAGGCGGGCTCCGCCGAGACCACCGCCGAGACCACCTCCGAGGAGGACGCCAAGTGACCGAGCAGATCAACAACGAGGCCGAGCAGGCCGACGAGCGCGGTGACCGCAAGAGCCGCCGTGGCTACGTGGTCTCCGACAAGATGGACAAGACCGTCGTCGTCCAGCTGCAGGACAACGTCAAGCACGCGCTGTACGGCAAGGTCATGCGCCGCTCCTCGAAGGTCAAGGCCCACGACGAGCAGAACGCCGCCGGTGTCGGCGACCTCGTCCTGATCTCCGAGACCCGCCCGCTGTCCGCCACCAAGCGGTGGCGGATCGTGGAGATCCTCGAGAAGGCCAAGTGACCCGAGCTCGCTAGAGCCGGCCACGGCCGCGACGGCCCGTCCCTTCCACGAAGGGGCGGGCCGTCGTCCGTCCACCGCCCCGCACGGACGGGCGTCCCGCCTGTGCTAGGCTGGTGAGCTTGTATGGGCCGATACGTCTGCCCGTGCATCCCACAGCTCTTCGTGCCAGCGCATAATGACCGCGTGCAGGGCGCCCCCGTGCCACCTGGTGGCGGGTTCAGATGCTCCTGGCATGGAGGGCTGGGCCCGGTCCGGCGTGCGCGCCGGGGGAGGGCACATCATCCGACAAGCTGTTCCGCAAGGCCCGCACCGTGCTCTCGATCGGTGTTGGAACCGGCGTGACGACAGGAGTAATCAGTGATTCAGCAGGAGTCGCGACTGAAGGTCGCCGACAACACGGGTGCGAAGGAGATCCTCACCATCCGTGTTCTCGGTGGATCCGGACGTCGCTACGCAGGCATCGGCGACATCATCGTCGCCACCGTCAAGGACGCGATCCCCGGCGGGAACGTGAAGAAGGGCGACGTGGTCAAGGCCGTCATCGTCCGCACCAAGAAGGAGCGCCGTCGTCCGGACGGCTCCTACATCAAGTTCGACGAGAACGCCGCAGTGATCCTGAAGAACGACGGTGACCCCCGGGGCACCCGCATCTTCGGCCCCGTGGGCCGTGAGCTGCGCGACAAGAAGTTCATGAAGATCATCTCGCTGGCCCCGGAGGTGCTCTGACCATGGCGAAGTTCAAGATCAAGACCGGCGACCTGGTGCAGGTCATCTCCGGCAGCAAGGACAACAAGGGCAAGCAGGGCAAGGTCCTGCGCGTCATCCCCGAGACGTCCCGTGTGGTCGTGGAGGGCATCAACGTGATCACCCGCCACCGCAAGGCCTCCATGCAGGGCGAAGCCGGCGGCATCGACAAGGTCGAGGCCCCGATCCACGTGTCCAACGTGGCGCTCGTGGACCCGGAGACCAACAAGCCGACCCGCGTCGGCCACCGCACCGAGACCGTGGAGCGCGACGGGCGCCAGAAGACCGTCCGCGTCCGCGTCTCCAAGAGCACCGGCAAGGACCTGTGATGACCGAAACCACCGAGATCAGCGTGTCCCCGCGCTTCAAGGACAAGTACCAGGAGACCGTCGTGCCCGCGCTGCAGGAGCAGTTCGGCTACGGCAACGTCATGGAGATCCCGCGCGTCGTCAAGGTCGTCGTGAACATGGGTGTCGGCGACGCCGCGAAGGACTCGAAGCTCATCGACGGCGCCGTCCGCGACCTCACCGCCATCACGGGCCAGAAGCCGCTCGTGACCCGGGCGAAGAAGTCCATCGCGCAGTTCAAGCTCCGCGAGGGCATGCCGATCGGCGCGCACACCACGCTGCGCGGCGACCGCATGTGGGAGTTCCTCGACCGCCTGGTGACCCTGGCCCTGCCGCGCATCCGTGACTTCCGTGGGCTGTCCGCGCGCCAGTTCGACGGCAACGGCAACTACACCTTCGGCCTCACCGAGCAGTCCATGTTCCACGAGATCGACCAGGACCGCATCGACCGGGTCCGCGGCATGGACATCACGGTGGTCACCACCGCGAAGACCGACGACGAGGGCCGCGCGCTGCTGAAGGCGCTCGGTTTCCCCTTCAACTCCAACTAATCTCGCTACGTTCCAGGTCTGCTCGCGCGCCGCACGGCGCCGGCGGAAACCGGGACGAGGAAGGGCACGTGCCCCCAAAATGACAATGACAGATCCTGTCGCGGACATGCTGACGCGTCTGCGCAACGCCAACTCCGCCTACCACGACTCCGTGAGCATGCCGTACTCGAAGCTCAAGGCTCGCGTGGCGGACATCCTCAAGGCCGAGGGCTACATCGCGGACTACAAGGAGGAGGCGGCCGAGGTCGGCAAGACCCTCACGCTGTCCCTGAAGTTCGGCCCCAACCGGGAGCGCTCCATCGCGGGCGTCCGGCGCATCTCCAAGCCGGGCCTGCGCGTCTACGCCAAGTCCACCAACCTCCCCAAGGTCCTGGGCGGCCTGGGCATCGCCATCCTGTCCACCTCTTCCGGGCTGCTGACCGACAAGCAGGCCGCGAAGAAGGGCGTGGGCGGCGAAGTCCTCGCCTACGTCTGGTAACCCCGGAACAGAAAGGAAGAGAACATGTCACGTATCGGACGTCTCCCCATCTCTGTGCCGGCCGGTGTGGAGATCAACGTCGACGGCAACGTCGTCTCCGTCAAGGGCGCCAAGGGCGAGCTGCAGCACACCGTTGCCAGCCCGATCTCGGTCGCGCTCGAGGACAGCACCCTCACCGTCACCCGACCCGACGACGAGCGCGAGTCCCGCTCGCTGCACGGCCTCACCCGCACCCTGATCGCCAACATGATCCAGGGCGTCACCCAGGGCTACTCCAAGGGCATCGAGATCGTGGGCACCGGGTACCGCGTGCAGGCCAAGGGCCAGGACCTCGAGTTCGCCCTCGGCTACAGCCACCCGATCACCTTCAAGGCCCCGGAGGGCATCTCGTTCGCCGTCGAGGGCGTCAACAAGCTCTCGGTCAACGGCATCGACAAGCAGCAGGTCGGCGAGGTCGCCGCCAAGATCCGCAAGCTCCGCGCCCCCGAGCCCTACAAGGGCAAGGGCGTGCGGTACGCCGGCGAGCAGATCCGCCGCAAGGCCGGAAAGGCTGGTAAGTAACCATGGCTCTGAAGATCAAGGGCAAGTCCAAGGCCGCCGCCCGCAGCCGCCGCCACGTCCGGGTGCGCAAGCACCTGGCCGGCACGGCAGCGCGCCCGCGCCTGGTCGTCAACCGCTCGGCCCGCCACGTGTTCGTCCAGGTCGTCGACGACACCCAGGGTGTCACCGTCGCCTCGGCGTCCACCATGGAGGCCGACCTGCGCGGCGCCGACGCGGACAAGACCGCGAAGGCCAAGCGCGTGGGTGAGCTCGTCGCCGAGCGCGCCAAGGCCGCCGGTGTCGAGTCCGTCGTGTTCGACCGCGGCGGCAACAAGTACCACGGTCGCGTGGCGGCTGTCGCCGACGGCGCCCGCGAAGGAGGTCTGGCACTGTGAGCGAGCAGAACAACGAGAAGGAAACCCAGGTGACCGAAGCCAGCACTGCCTCCACGGAGGCGACCGGGGCCCAGCAGACCACCGAGGCCAACCGCTCCCAGGACTCCCGCGGCGACCGCGGGGGCCGTGGCGAGCGCGGCGGCCGCGGTGAGCGCGGCGGCCGCGGTGAGCGCGGCGGCCGCGGTGGCCGCGGCGGCCGCGACGAGGAGAAGGACAAGTTCCTCGAGCGCGTCGTGACCATCAACCGTGTCTCCAAGGTCGTCAAGGGCGGTCGTCGCTTCAGCTTCACCGCCCTCGTCGTCGTCGGCGACGGCAACGGCATGGTCGGTGTGGGCTACGGCAAGGCCAAGGAGGTGCCGGCCGCGATCTCCAAGGGCGTCGAGGAGGCGAAGAAGAACTTCTTCCGCGTCCCGCGCATCGAGGACCGCACGATCCCGCACCGCGTGCAGGGCGAGGCCGCCGCAGGCGTCGTCATGCTGCGCCCGGCGACCCCCGGTACCGGTGTGATCGCCGGTGGGCCGGTCCGCGCCGTGCTCGAGTGCGCCGGCATCCACGACGTGCTGTCGAAGTCCCTCGGCTCGTCGAACCAGATCAACATCGTGCACGCAACCATCGAGGCGCTCCGCCAGCTCGAGGAGCCGGCGGCCGTCGCGGCCCGCCGTGGGCTGCCGATCGACGAGGTCGTCCCCGGTCCGTTGCTGCGCTCGATCCAGAAGGCAGGTGCCTGATGTCCGGCAAGCGTATCCAGCCCGACGGCACGGAGCTGCGCATCACGCAGGTCCGGTCGGTGGTCGGCCAGAAGCAGAACATGCGGAACACCCTGCGGTCCCTCGGCCTGAAGCGGCCGGGCAACGTCGTGGTCCGCAAGGCCGACGGCGTGACCGCGGGCATGGTCAACACCGTCGCCCACCTGGTCAAGGTCGAGGAGGCCAAGTAACCATGGCAGAGAACACTGCTGAGAACACCGTTCAGAGCACCGAGAAGGTGCACGCCCTCAAGGTGCACCACCTGCGTCCGGCGAAGGGCGCGAAGACCGCCAGGACCCGCGTGGGTCGCGGCCAGGGCTCCAAGGGCAAGACCGCCGGCCGCGGCACCAAGGGCACCAGTGCCCGGTACCAGGTCAAGGCGGGCTTCGCGGGCGGGCAGCTTCCGCTGCACATGCGCCTGCCCAAGCTGCGCGGGTTCAAGAACCCGTTCCGCGTGGAGTACCAGGTCGTCAACCTGGACAAGCTCACCGAGCTCTTCCCGGAGGGCGGCGAGGTGACCGTGGAGTCGCTCGTGGCCCGCGGCGGGGTGCGCAAGAACCAGCCCGTCAAGGTGCTGGGCTCCGGCGAGATCGCGGTCGCGGTCGACGTGAAGGCGCACGCCTTCTCGGGCTCCGCCGCGGAGAAGATCGCCGCCGCCGGCGGCAGCACGACCGCGCTGTGAGCGCGGGCCGCGGGGCCGGGCGCACGCCCGGCCCCGCGGCACCCCTGGATCAGGCCCCGTCCACGCCAGCGTGGGCGGGGCCTGATCCGTCGGCGGGCACGAACCCGCCCCGTCGGCGCGCGCCCCGGGTGAGTCCCGGGGCCGACGCGTTCGTTAGACTTGCCGGAGTCGTCCGCGCCCCCCGGGTGCGCGGACCCCGGACCGAGCCCCCGCACCACCACACTCCCCGCCACCGGATGCCGGTCGGACCCAGTCTCTAGGAGGACATGTGCTCAGCGCTTTCGGACGGGCGTTGCGAACCCCCGACCTGCGACGCAAGCTGGGGTTCACCCTCGCCCTCATCGTGCTCTACCGCCTGGGCACGTTCATTCCGGCGCCGGGCGTCGACTACGGCAACGTGCAGCAGTGCCTCGCCCTGGGGACCACCACGGGCGGCGTGTACGACATGGTGAACCTCTTCAGCGGCGGCGCCCTGCTGCAGCTGTCGGTCTTCGCCCTGGGCGTCATGCCCTACATCACCGCGAGCATCATCGTGCAGCTGCTGCGCGTGGTCATCCCGCGCTTCCAGGAGCTGCACGAGGAGGGCGCGCAGGGGCAGACGCAGCTGACCCAGTACACCCGCTACCTCACCATCGGCCTCGCGCTGCTCAACGCCACCACGGTGGTCTCGCTCGCCCGGTCCGGCGCGCTGCTGGGGGACTGCCCCCTGCCGATCATCCCGGACGACACCTGGCTGACGGTGCTGATCATCATCATCACGATGACCGCCGGCACGGCGATCATCATGTGGCTGGGGGAGCGGATCACGGAAAAGGGCGTGGGCAACGGCATGTCGCTGCTCATCTTCACCTCCATCGCCGCGACCTTCCCCTCCGCGCTGGGCGAGATCCTCCGCACCCGGGGCTGGGGCGTGTTCCTCTCGGTCCTCGCCGTGGGTCTCGTGGTGATCACCTGCGTGGTCTTCGTGGAGCAGTCCCAGCGCCGCGTGCCCGTGCAGTACGCCAAGCGGATGGTGGGCCGGCGCACGATCGGCGGGACCACCACCTACATCCCGCTCAAGGTCAACATGGCCGGGGTCATCCCCATCATCTTCGCGTCCTCGATGCTGATGCTCCCCGGGATGCTCGCCCAGTTCGGCATGCCGGACGACGGGACGGACATCCCCGGCTGGGTCAACTGGATCAACACCTACCTCATCACCGGCGACCACCCCGTCTACATGGCGATGTACTTCCTGATGATCGTGTTCTTCACGTACTTCTACGTGTCAATCACCTTCAACCCGGAGGAGGTCTCCAACAACATGAAGCGCTACGGCGGCTTCATACCGGGGATCCGCGCGGGCCGGCCCACGGAGAAGTACCTCGCGTACGTGCTCAGCCGGATCACGTTCCCGGGCGCCCTCTACCTGGGCATCGTGTCGATGATCCCGCTCGTGGCGCTCGTGCTCATCGACGCGAACCAGAACTTCCCCTTCGGCGGGCCGTCGCTGCTGATCATGGTGGGCGTGGGCCTGGACACGGTGAAGCAGATCGAGGCGCAGCTGCAGCAGCGCAACTACGAGGGCCTGCTGCGCTGACCCCCGTCCCCGCCGCCCCCTCGCGGGGGCGCCGGGGGCGTCCCGGTAGACTGGGACCGCAGCCACCACCGACCGCAAGGAGACTTCATGACCCGCATGCTCATCATCGGCCCCCCTGGCGCAGGCAAGGGCACGCAGGCCGTGCGCATCTCGGAGCGGCTCGGCATCCCCGCAATCTCCACCGGGGACATCTTCCGGGCCAACATCAAGGGCCAGACCCCCCTGGGGCAGGAGGCCAAGAGCTACATCGACGCCGGCGACCTCGTCCCGGACTCGGTGACCAACCGGATGGTCCGCGACCGCCTCGCCGAGACGGACACCGCCGACGGCTTCCTGCTGGACGGCTACCCGCGCAACGCCGCGCAGGTGGACGAGCTGGACGCCATCCTCGCCGAGCTGGACCAGGAGCTCGACGCCGTGCTGAAGCTGACCGCCGACCGCGACGAGCTCGTCCAGCGGCTCCTCGGGCGGGCCCAGAAGGAGGGGCGCACCGACGACACGGAGGCGGTCATCCGGCACCGCCTCGACGTGTACGACGCGGAGACCGCCGTGGTCGTCGACGTCTACGACCGGCGCGGCATCGTCCGCGAGGTCGACGGTCTCGGGAGCGTCGACGAGGTCTCCCAGCGGATCATGACGGCGCTGTCCTGACGCACCGCCCCGCTCCACGAACGCCGTGACACCCCCGGACATCCCCGGGGGTCTCACGTTTAACCCACGACAGCCGCGAGCTCCCCGACCGGGGGAGCGGCTCGGAAGGAAGACCGCATGTTCGGCCGCCGCCGGATCGAGTACAAGACCAACGCCCAGCTGCGCTCCATGCAGCGCGCCGGGGTGGTGACCTCGCGCGCCCTCGACGCCGCCGTGGCGGCCGCCGTCCCCGGGGCGACCACCGCGTCCCTCGACGACGTCTTCCGCTCCGTCCTCGACGAGCACGGGGCGAGCTCCAACTTTCTCGGCTACTTCGGCTATCCCGCCGCGGTGTGCGTGTCCGTCAACGACGTGGTGGTCCACGGCATCCCGGGGGAGCAGGTGCTGCAGGAGGGGGACATCCTCTCCGTGGACGGCGGGGCGATCGTCGAGGGCTGGCACGGGGACTCGGCGCGCACCGTGCTCCTGGGCCGCCCCGACCCCTCGGACGCGGAGCTCTCCGACGTCACGCGCAACGCCATGTGGCACGGCATCGCGGCGGCGGCCACCGGCACGCACGTCGGCGACATCGGCGCGGCCGTGGAGGACTACGTGCGGAAGGTCTCCGGGCACCGCTTCGGCATCCTCGAGGAGTACGTGGGCCACGGCATCGGCTCCAAGATGCACATGGCCCCCGACGTCCTGAACTTCCGCAGCACCGACCGCGGGCCCCGCCTGCGCCCCGGGATGGCGCTGGCCATCGAACCGATGCTCGTGCGCGGCGGGATCGGCACCCGCGTGCTCGACGACGAGTGGACCGTGGTCACCACCGACGGGGCCCGCTCCAGCCAGTGGGAGCACTCCGTGGCCCTGCACGCCGACGGCGTCTGGGTGCTCACGGCCGAGGACGGCGGGGCTTCGGAGCTCGAGTCCCTCGGCGTGCGCCCCGTCCCCATCCCGGAGGACCTGCCGTGAACCGGCCCTCCGTCACCCCGGACCCGCGCGACCGCGAGGAGAACACCGTGGCCCAGCAGCCGCAGCAGAGCACCACCACCAGGACGCCCGTCGAGCTCACCGTGAAGCCGCGACCCGGTCAGCTGACCTTCGCCGCCCCGCGGCGCGGCAAGCCTCCGCGCCACCTCGCCGACTTCGACATGGCCGGCCGCCGGGAGTTCCTCGCCGAGCTGGGGCACCAGCCGTTCCGGGCGGGACAGCTCTCCCGGCACTACTTCGACCGGTTCGCCACCGCGCCGGAGGACATGACCGACCTGCCCGCGGCAGGCCGGGAGGAGCTCGTGTCCCAGGCCCTGCCGCCGCTGCTGACGACCGTGCGCAGCCTCGAGGCCGACCAGGGGGACACCGTCAAGAACGTCCACCGGTGCTTCGACGGGGCCACCGTGGAGTCCGTGCTCATGCGCTACACCAACCGGGTGACCATGTGCATCTCCTCCCAGGCCGGCTGCGGGATGAACTGCCCCTTCTGCGCGACCGGCCAGGCGGGCCTGACCCGCAACCTCTCCACCGCGGAGATGGTCGAGCAGGTCGTGCAGGGCGCGCGGATGCTCCGCGGCGGCCGGGTCGGCAGGGCCGAGCAGGAGCCGCTGCGCATCTCCAACATCGTGTTCATGGGCATGGGGGAGGCCCTCGCCAACTACAAGGCGTCGATCGGCGCGATCCACCGCCTCATCGACCCCTCGCCGGAGGGCCTCGGCATGTCGGCCCGCGGGATCACCATGTCCACGGTGGGCCTCGTGCCCGGCATCCGGAAGTTCACGCAGGAGGGACTCCCGGTCACGCTGGCGCTGTCCCTGCACGCCCCGGACGACGAGCTGCGGGACGAGCTCATCCCGATCAACACCCGCTGGAAGGTCGACGAGGCCCTCGACGCCGCCTACGACTACTACCAGGCCACCGGCCGGCGGGTCTCGATCGAGTACGCCCTGATCCGCGACATCAACGACCACGGGTGGCGGGCCGACCTCCTCGGGGAGAAGCTCAACGCCCGCGGCGGGGGCTGGGTGCACGTGAACCCCATCCCGCTCAACCCGACCCCGGGCTCCAAGTGGACCGCGTCGCGGCCCGGCGTGGAGCAGAACTTCGTGGAGCGGCTGCGGGCCCACGGCATCCCCACCACCGTGCGGGACACCCGCGGCTCCGACATCGACGGGGCCTGCGGGCAGCTCGCCGCGACCGTCTGAGCGCCGTCGTCCCCGGTCCGCCGGACCCGTCCCCGCGCCCCATGGGCGCCTCCCGCGTTGCGGGGGGCGCCCCCGATCCCGTAGAGTGTCCTGTTGGTTGTCTGTGCTCCAGCGATTCCGCACACATCGGACCACGCCGACCCTCACCGTGCACCACGAACGGTGATGGTGCACGCGTACGGGTCCGCTGCGGCGTTTAACGACGACGTACACCCGAAACCCTGCTCGCCGCCCCGGCGGCGGGCACCTGAAGTTAGCGGAGGATATGGCCAAGAAAGACGGAGTCATCGAGATCGAAGGCACTGTGGTCGAGGCTCTGCCCAACGCGATGTTCCGCGTTGAGCTGAACAACGGTCACCTGGTCCTCGCCCACATCTCCGGGAAGATGCGCCAGCACTACATCCGGATCCTCCCCGAGGACCGCGTGGTGGTGGAGCTGAGCCCGTACGACCTCACCCGCGGTCGTATCGTCTACCGCTACAAGTAGGACCGGCGGCCGTCCGGGCCGCACACCACTCGAGAGAACGACGCGAAGGAATGCGATGAAGGTCCAACCGAGCGTGAAGCCGATCTGCGACAAGTGCAAGGTGATCCGCCGCAACGGGCGGGTCATGGTGATCTGCGAGAACCCGCGCCACAAACAGCGTCAGGGCTGACCAGCCTCGACCACCCCACGCAAGTGGATCCACAAGGGCACCGCTCCCGACCGGAGAGATCCAGGCGGGTGCCCCCGGCACAGAGGCCGGGGACCGGCGGAACGACATGACGTCACCGACCGGGCAGCGATGCTCCAGACCTCTGGAACACAAGGAGAACCGCCGATATGGCTCGTCTCGCAGGCGTCGACCTCCCCCGCGAAAAGCGGCTGGAAATTGCGCTCACCTACATCTACGGCGTGGGTCGCACCCGCGCGCTGGCCACCCTGGACGCCACCGGCATCTCGGGCGACCTGCGCGTGCGCGAACTCACCGATGCCCAGCTCGTGGAGCTGCGCGACTACATCGAAGGCAACTACAAGGTTGAGGGTGACCTCCGCCGCGAGGTGGCCGCCGACATCCGCCGCAAGGTCGAGATCGGCAGCTACCAGGGCATCCGGCACCGCCGCGGCCTGCCCGTGCACGGTCAGCGCACCAAGACCAACGCCCGCACCCGCAAGGGTCCGAAGCGCACGGTCGCCGGCAAGAAGAAGTAGCCCGCTGCCGCTCGCGCGCCAGGACCCCACGGTCCCCCGAGCGGCCCACCACCACTCTTCCCGAACTTTGTAGGAGATCTCCATGCCCCCGAAGACTCGCGCAGCGGCTGCCCGCAAGCCCCGCCGCAAGGACAAGAAGAACGTCACCCAGGGCCAGGCCCACATCAAGTCGACGTTCAACAACACCATCGTCACCATCACCGACCCCTCCGGCGCCGTCCTCTCCTGGTCGTCCGCCGGCGAGATGGGTTTCAAGGGCTCTCGCAAGTCCACCCCCTTCGCGGCCCAGATGGCCGCCGAGGCCGCCGCGAAGCGCGCGCAGGAGCACGGCATGCGCAAGGTCGACGTGTTCGTCAAGGGCCCCGGCTCCGGGCGCGAGACCGCCATCCGCTCCCTGCAGGCCACCGGCCTCGAGGTCGGCTCCATCTCGGACGTCACCCCGAGCGCGCACAACGGTTGCCGCCCGCCGAAGCGCCGCCGCGTCTGATGCGAGCACGCCCACCGGGACCCCGCGGGGTCCCGGTGCGCGTGCCGACAGCGGGCCGGGCACCGGTCCGCACCCCTCAACTGTTTTCCACCATTTGCGCGCGTCATATAGCGGATGCCCGCTGAAAGGAAACATCAGTGCTCATCGCACAGCGCCCCACCCTCTCTGAAGAGGTCGTGGCCGACAACCGGTCCCGCTTCGTGATCGAACCGCTCGAGCCCGGCTTCGGCTACACCCTCGGCAACTCCCTCCGCCGCACCCTCCTGTCCTCGATCCCCGGTGCCGCCGTGACCAGCATCCGGCTCGACGGGGTGCTCCACGAGTTCTCCACCGTGGAGGGCGTGAAGGAGGACGTCTCCGAGGTCATTCTCAACATCAAGAAGCTCGCCGTCTCCTCGGAGCAGGACGAGCCCGTCGTCGCCTACCTGCGCAAGCAGGGCCCCGGCGTCGTCACCGCCGCCGACATCACGGCCCCGGCCGGTGTGGAGATCCACAACCCGGACCTGCACATCGCGACCCTCAACGCGAAGGGCCAGCTCGAGCTCGAGCTGACCATCGAGCGCGGGCGCGGGTACGTCTCCGCCGCCCAGAACAAGGCCGGGGACGCGGAGATCGGCCGCATCCCGGTCGACTCGATCTACTCGCCCGTCCTGAAGGTGACCTTCCGCGTGGAGGCCACCCGCGTGGAGCAGCGCACCGACTTCGACAAGCTGGTCCTGGACGTGGAGACCAAGGAGGCCATCACCCCGCGTGACGCCGTGGCCTCCGCCGGCACCACACTGGTCGAGCTGTTCGGCCTCGCCCGTGAGCTCAACACGGCCGCCGAGGGCATCGAGATCGGGCCCTCCCCGACGGACGCCGCGATGGCCGCCGACATGGCGCTGCCCATCGAGGACCTCGAGCTCACCGTGCGGTCCTACAACTGCCTCAAGCGCGAGGGCATCCACACCGTGGGTGAGCTCGTGGGCCGTTCCGAGGCGGACCTGATGGACATCCGCAACTTCGGCGCCAAGTCGATCGACGAGGTCAAGGCCAAGCTCGTCGACCTCGGGCTGTCCCTCAAGGACTCGCCCCCCGGTTTCGACCTCGCCGCTCGCGCCGCCGCGATCGACGACGAGAACCCGTTCGACGACGACGACCACTAGTCCTTCCCGCTGACGTCCCGACGGGTGCCCGCCCGGGCCGGGACACACTTCCAGGAGATCAACAACCATGCCTACTCCCACCAAGGGACCCCGCCTCGGAGGCGGACCCGCGCACGAGCGCCTGATGCTGGCGAACCTGTCCCAGCAGCTGTTCGAGCACAAGCGCATCACCACCACCGTGACGAAGGCGAAGCGGATGCGTCCCTACGCCGAGCGCCTGATCACCTTCGCCAAGCGCGGTGACCTGGCCGCCCGCCGTCGCGTGCTGGCGCAGCTGACCGACAAGTCCGTGGTGCACGAGCTGTTCACGACCATCGCCTCGGCGATGGAGGACCGCAACGGCGGCTACACCCGCATCACGAAGATCGGCAACCGCAAGGGCGACAACGCCCCCATGGCCGTCATCGAGCTCGTGATGGAGCCCGTCGCGACCAAGGCCACCGTGGCCGAGGCCGAGCGCGCCACCGAGAAGGCCGCCCCGGCCCCCGCGGCCCCGGTCGACACCCCGGCGGACTCCACCGCCGGTGAGGTCGCCACCGAGGAGATCCCCGCCGAGGAGCAGGCCCCCGAGGTCGGCTCCGAGCAGGCCGCCGAGGTCGCCGCCGAGCACTCCGACGCGGAGTTCCCCGGCTCGCGCGCCCCGCTCGAGTCCGGTGAGGCCCCCGAGGGCTTCGAGGTCAAGGGCAACAAGAACTCGATGAAGTACCACGTGCCCGGCTCGCGCTGGTACGCGGGGACCACCGCCGAGATCTGGTTCGACTCGCCGGCCAACGCCGAGGCCGCCGGCTTCCAGCCGGCCGGTGGCGCCGCCGCGCAGAAGCTGCGCTGACCGGACGTCTCACGGACAGACACGACGACGCCGCCGGGGACCTGGTCCCCGGCGGCGTCGTCGTGCCCGCCGACCTCCCGACCACCCCTCCCAGGAGCTGACCATGAGCCCGTCCGAGTCCCCCGTGCGCGTGCGGATCGACCTGGCCTACGACGGCGCGCCGTTCGCCGGGTGGGCCCGCCAGCCGGGCCTGCCCACCGTGCAGGGGGCCCTGGAGGACGCCCTCGCCGTGCTGGTCCGCCGGGACGTGCGGGTCGCGGTGGCCGGCCGGACGGACACCGGTGTGCACGCCCGCGGCCAGGTGGCGCACCTGGACCTGGCGCCGGAGGAGTGGGCCGGTCTCGCCCGCGGCCGGGAGGAGGACCCGGCGCGCGCGCTCGAACGCCGCCTCACGGGGGCGCTGGCGCACGTCCTGGGCCGCGGCCGCCGCGAGCAGGGCCTGCCGGAGTGCCCGGGCGCGGTGGTCGTCCGCCGCGCGGGCGCCGCCCCCGCCGGCTTCGACGCCCGCTTCTCCGCCGTCTCGCGCCGCTACAGCTACCGGATCGACGACGGCGCGGCGGGCCGGGACCCGCTGACCCGGCACCTGACGTGGTGGTCGAAGGACGTGCTCGACGTCCCGGTGATGGCCCGGGCGGCGCAGGAGCTCGTGGGCCTGCACGACTTCCTGTCCTTCTGCCGCCCGCGGGAGGGCGCCACCACGGTGCGGGAGGTCCTGGACGTGTCCGTCGAGCGGGACCGGGACGGCCTCGTGCGGCTGGGCATCGAGGCGGACGCCTTCTGCCACCACATGGTCCGCTCGGTCGTGGGCGCGGCCGCCCGGGTGGGCGCGGGCCGCGAGGACCCCGACTGGCTCGGCCGCCGGCTCGCGGAGCGGGTCCGGGACGCCAAGGCGCTGCTGGCCCCGCCGCACGCCCTCGTGCTCGAGGAGGTCCGCTACCCCGGGGACTCCGCCCTGGGGGATCGGGCCGAGCGCACCCGGGCGCGGCGCGCCCCGATCGGCGGCGGTCTCCGCGACGCTTCGCGGGAGCCCCGGCACGACGCGCCCCGAGCCGCCGACGGTCCCGGCCGGCCGCGGGGAGATTGACCGCCGCACCCTCCGGGTGTATGGCCCGAGTGGTCTTTGGCCGCTCCATCCGGTACCGTTGGTTGCTGTTGTGCGTGTCCCGCCTCGGTTCACGTGTACCCGGATCCGCTGTCCCGTTGCAGGACGCCTGGCGGTCCGGTGCACCGGGGTCTCGGGCACCGGATGCAGCTCGGCCCTCACCCGAGCCCCGGACGGCACACCGAGAAACGGCGTGATCCCAACTAGCGCCACCGAGATAACCCGAACGAAGGCAAACTAACGTGCGTACGTACACCCCGAAGCCCGGTGACATCCAGCGCCAGTGGCACGTCATCGATGCCACCGACGTCGTCCTGGGTCGCCTTGCCAGCCAGACCGCAACGCTGCTGCGCGGAAAGCACAAGCCGACCTTTGCTCCCCACGTGGACGCCGGTGATTTCGTCATCATCATCAACGCCGAGAAGGTGGCCCTGACCGGCTCCAAGCTCGAGAAGAAGCGGGCCTACCGCCACTCCGGCTACCCGGGCGGGCTCAAGTCCAGCTCCTACGCCGAGCTGCTGGAGAAGCACCCGGTCCGCGCCGTGGAGAAGGCCATCCGTGGCATGCTCCCGAAGAACAAGCTGGCCGCCCAGCAGATGTCCAAGCTCAAGGTCTACGCCGGCCCGGAGCACCCCCACGGTGCCCAGCAGCCGCAGACCTTCGAGTTCACCCAGGTCGCCCAGTAACCGGGCCTACGACAGAAACTAGCGAGGAAAATCGTGGCTCAGAATACTGAAGAGCAGAACATCGTGGACGGCGAGGAGCAGCTGAGCAGCTACACCTCCGAGTCCTCCCCCGCCGAGGAGACCGAGGTCGCCGCCGAGCGCCCGGCCCTCACCGTCTCCGGGCAGGCCGTCGGCCGCCGCAAGGAGGCCGTGGCCCGCGTGCGCGTCGTCCCCGGCTCCGGCCAGTGGACCGTCAACGGCCGCACCCTGGAGAACTACTTCCCGAACAAGCTGCACCAGCAGGAGGTCAACGACCCCTTCAAGGTGCTGGAGCTCGAGGGCGCCTACGACGTCATCGCCCGCATCCACGGCGGTGGCCCCTCCGGCCAGGCCGGTGCCCTGCGCCACGGCGTGGCGCGCGCCCTGAACGAGATCGACCTCGAGAACAACCGCGCGACCCTCAAGAAGGCCGGCTTCCTGACCCGCGACCCGCGCGTCATCGAGCGCAAGAAGGCCGGTCTCAAGAAGGCCCGCAAGGCCCCGCAGTACTCGAAGCGCTGATCGGAGGGCCTCCCGGCCCGCCCGCAGCGTCACGGACCCCGTCCGACCCGGTGCACACCGGTGTCGGGCGGGGTCCGTCCGTTGTGGCCCGCCTGCCGCCGTCCGGGCCGCGGGGAACGTAGGATGGGGGCGATGTCTAGATTATTCGGAACGGACGGCGTGCGCGGGCTCGCGAACGACCTCCTCACAGCCAACATGACCCTGGACCTGGCCCAGGCCGCCGCGATCGTGCTCGGCCACGGCCGCGCACGCGAGGGGCGGCGCCCCACGGCGGTCGTCGCCCGCGACGGGCGCGCCAGCGGGGAGTTCCTCAGCGCCGCCGTCAGCGCGGGCCTCGCCGGGTCGGGCGTGGACGTCCACGACGCCGGGGTCCTGCCGACCCCCGCGCTGGCCTACCTGGTGGCCGACCTCGACGCCGACTTCGGCGTGATGATCTCCGCCTCGCACAACCCTGCCCCCGACAACGGGATCAAGTTCCTGGCCCACGGCGGACGGAAGCTGCCGGACCGGGTGGAGGACGAGATCCAGCAGGTCTTCGAGGCCGGCGACTTCCGGCGCCCCACCGGCGCCGGGGTCGGGCGCATCCACCTGCTCACGGACGCGGAGGACCGCTACGTGCTGCACCTGGTGGGGGCCATCCCGCACCGGCTCGAGGGGATGCGCGTGGTCCTGGACTGCGCCAACGGCGCCGCCAGCGGGGTCTCGCCGGACGCGTTCCGCGGCGCGGGCGCCGACGTGCACGTCATCGGCGCGGAGCCCGACGGCCTGAACATCAACGACGGCTGCGGCTCGACCCACCTGGTGCCCCTCCAGCGGGCCGTCGTCGAGCTCGGGGCCGACCTCGGGATCGCCCACGACGGCGACGCCGACCGCTGCCTCGCCGTGGACGCCACCGGCCGGGAGGTGGACGGGGACCAGATCATGGCGATCCTCGCCCTCGCGCTCAAGGACGCGGGCCGGCTCGTCGACGACACGCTCGTGGCCACCGTGATGAGCAACCTCGGCCTCAAGCTCGCCCTGCGCGACGCGGGGATCGACGTGCGCGAGACCGCCGTGGGGGACCGCTACGTCCTCGAGACCATGACCGAGCACGGGTACAACCTGGGCGGCGAGCAGTCGGGCCACGTGATCATGTCCGACTACGCCACGACCGGCGACGGGCTGCTGACCGGGCTGATGCTGGCCTCCCGTGTGGCCCAGACCCGCGCGCCGCTCGCGGAGCTGGCCCGCGTCATGACCCGGCTGCCGCAGGTGCTGCTCAACGTGCGCGGCGTGGACCGCGCCGCGGTGGGCTCCAACCCCGGCGTGCAGGCGGCCGTCGCGGAGGTCGAGCAGCGCCTCGGCGAGACGGGCCGCGTGCTGCTGCGTCCCTCGGGGACCGAGCCCGTGGTCCGCGTGATGGTCGAGGCGGCCTCCGAGGAGATCGCCCGGGCCGAGACGGAGTTCCTCGCCTCCGTGGTGGAGCGCGAGCTGTCCCTGACGGTCTGAGCCGGCTCTGCCGCCCGGCCCCGGAGGCCCGCACCGAGAACCTCGGCGCGGGCCTCCGGCGTTCGCGGCGGCGGGATCGGGTGCGCCGGCGCGGAGCCGGTCAGCGGGGCGCGGGCGGTCCGTAGTCCGGGGCCGGCGGCAGACCGGAGAACTCCTCGAGCGTCGCGGCGCCCGAGCGGACGAGCTCCCGGGCCCGCTCCGGGCCGAGGTAGCGCAGGTGCCACGGCTCGTACCAGTAGCCGGTGGTGCCGTGCTCGCCCCAGGGGTAGCGCACCACGAAGCCGTGCTCCGGCCCGTGCGCGGCCACCCAGGCGGCGGTGGCCGTCCCGTCGAAGCACACGCGCAGGTCGCACCCGGAGCCGTCCCCGACGTCCACCGCCAGGCCCGTCTGGTGCTCCGAGTGGCCCGGCCGGGCGGACACCGTGTCGGCGCCCTCGCGGCCCTTCTGCGCGACCCACCCGGCGTACGTGCCGGACTGCTCGGCGAAGGAGCGGTAGCCCGACACGATCCGGATCGGCACGCCGTCCGCCCGGGCCGCGGCCAGCAGCGCGCGCGCCGCGGCGGCCGCCTCGGGGCGCAGCAGGTGGCCCTCGACGTCCTCGAGGGCCGCGGGGGCCCAGTCCTCCGGGTCCAGGGGCCGCTGCTTGTTGACCACCACGGCGAGCGAGGCGGGATCGTCCAGGTCCGCGACCGGTTCCAGGCCCCGGCGCGGTTCCCGGTCCCGGGCGGGACCCGGTGACGACGGCGCGGGACCCGGCGCGGGACCCGACGCCGGCGCAGGGCCCGACGCCGGTGCGGCGGCGGACGTGGTGACGGAGGGCTCCGGCGGCACCGGGGGAGCGGCCCCGGGACCTGGCGCGCACCCGGCCACGAGCACCGCGGCTGCGAGCACGAGGGCGCCGGCGCGCGGGGCGTCCATCAGTTCTTGCGCAGCAGCACGCGCCGGATCGAGTGATCGGAGTCCTTGGAGAGGATCAGCCGGGCGCGGCCGCGCGTCGGCTGCACGTTCTCGATCAGGTTCGGCTCGTTGATCCGCCGCCAGATGCCGGTGGCGGTGGCCACCGCCCCCTCGTCGGAGAGGTCGGCGTAGCGGTGGAAGTAGGACCCGGGGTCGGCGAAGGCGGAGTAGCGCAGGGCCTGGAAGCGCTCCACGTACCACCGCTCGATGTCCGCGGGCCGGGCGTCCACGTAGATGGAGAAGTCGAAGAAGTCGCTCAGTGCGAGGGCGGCCCGGTCCCCGGGCCCCACCTTGGCGGGAGCCAGCACGTTGAGCCCCTCGATGATGACCACGTCCGGACGGGTCACCACGACCTCCTCGCCGGGCAGGATGTCGTAGCTGTGGTGCGAGTACTTGGGCGCCCGCACCTCGGGGGCCCCCGACTTGATCTTCGCGACGAAGCGCAGCAGCGCGCGGCGGTCGTAGGACTCCGGGAAGCCCTTGCGGTCCATGAGCCCGCGGCGCTGCAGCTCCTCGTTGGGGTACAGGAACCCATCGGTGGTGATGAGCTGCACGTGGGGGGTGGACGGCCACCGGGACAGCAGCTCGCGCAGGAGCCGGGCCGTGGTGGACTTGCCGGCGGCCACGGACCCGGCGATGCCGATCACGAAGGGGGTCCGGGCGTGCTCCTCGCCGAGGAACGCGTTGGTCGAGGCGTTGAGCCGGTTCGAGGACTCGTCGTAGAGGGTCAGCAGCCGCGAGATGGGGAGGTACACCTCGCGGACCTCCGCGACGTCGAGCCGGTCGCCGAGGCCGCGCAGGTTCTCGATCTCCCGAGAGGTGAGGGGAACGTCGATCTCGTGGGAGAGCCTCGACCAGGTCTGCCGGTCGAGCTCCACGAAGGGCGAGGCGCGTTCGCTCAGCGTAGATGCGGTCATCGACCACAGTCTAGACCGCGCCCGGACGCCCGCGGCGTCCGGGAGACAGGCGTCGTACCCGGGTGTAGATTGAATCTCGATCCGGCATCGGCTGTGAACTGCCTCACGCGGTCGCCCCGCGCGAGGCGCCCCGCCGGAGGAGCCCCACCTCGTTCGAGAGTCAGGACAGCACCATGGCGACGGCAACGACCTCAGAGACCACAGCACCGGCGGGCGGCCGGTCGACCGCCGCCCGCGCGCACGTCCAGCGCTTCGGCACGTTCCTGTCCGGGATGATCATGCCCAACATCGGGGCGTTCATCGCGTGGGGGTTGATCACCGCGTTCTTCATCGAGGCGGGTTTCACCCCGTTCGGTCCGCTGGGCGGGTTCGGTGAGAACGCCGAGGGCGAGCCGCACACGGGCCTCGTGGGGCCGATGATCACCTATCTGCTGCCGCTGCTGATCGCCTACACGGGCGGGCGGATGGTCTACGACGTGCGCGGCGGGGTGGTCGGGGCGATCGCCACGATGGGGGTGATCGTGGGCACCGACATCCCGATGTTCATCGGGGCGATGCTGATGGGCCCGCTGACCGCGTGGGTGATGAAGAAGGTCGACGGACTCTGGGACGGGAAGATCAAGCCCGGCTTCGAGATGCTGGTGAACAACTTCTCGGCCGGCATCCTGGCCGCGGCGATGGCGATCTTCGGGTTCTTCCTGGTGGGCCCGGCCGTGCTGGCCTTCTCGAACGCGGCCGCCTCGGCGGTGGACTTCCTGGTGACCCGGGGGCTGCTGCCGCTGACCTCGATCCTGATCGAGCCGGCGAAGGTGCTGTTCCTCAACAACGCGATCAATCACGGCATCCTCACCCCGCTGGGCACCGCCCAGGCCCTGGAGCAGGGCAAGTCCGTCCTGTTCCTGCTCGAGGCCAACCCCGGCCCCGGCCTGGGCATCCTGCTGGCCTACACGGTGTTCGGTCGCGGCGCGGCGCGGGCCTCGGCCCCCGGCGCGGCGCTCATCCACTTCGTGGGCGGGATCCACGAGATCTACTTCCCGTACGTGCTGATGAAGCCGGCGCTGATCCTGGCCGCGATCGCCGGCGGGATGACGGGGATCTTCACCCTGACCCTGTTCGACGCCGGCCTGCGCGCCCCGGCCGCCCCGGGCTCGATCATCGCCGTGTTCGCCCAGGCCACCACCGACAGCTACGTGGGCGTCGCGATCGCGGTGACGGCCGCGACCGCGGTGTCCTTCTTCGTGGCCTCGATCATCCTCAAGGCCTCCAAGGACAAGGGCGAGGGGGACCTCACGGAGGCCACCACCCGGATGGAGACCATGAAGGGCAAGAAGTCCTCCGTGGCCTCCGCGATGGTCGGCACCAGCGGCGGTGCCGACACCGGCGGGCACAGCACCCGCGAGCTGGCCGAGGGCGGGCCGGTGCAGCGCATCGTGTTCGCCTGCGACGCCGGCATGGGCTCCTCCGCGATGGGCGCCTCGGTGCTGCGGAACAAGGTCAAGGCCGCCGGCTTCGGCGACGTGAAGGTCACCAACGCGGCGATCGCCAACCTCACCGACGACTTCGACATCGTGGTCACCCACCAGGACCTGGCCACCCGGGCCCGGCCCAAGGTGCCCAGCGCCTCGGTGGTGACCGTGGACAACTTCATGGGCAGTCCCCGCTACGACGAGATCGTCGAGGCCGTGCAGCAGCGCAACGGGGCCGCCGTCCCGGCGGGCGCGGCGAGCGGTGGGGCGGCGGGATCCGTGCCCGGCACCGTGGGCGAGCCCTCCGGCGGCGGCACCGTGACCGCGGCGGACGAGGGCGCAGGGTCCTCCGGGGCCACCATCCTCACCAGGGACCGGATCGTGATGGACGGCGGCGCGCAGAACGCCGCGCAGGCCATCGACGAGGCCGGCGGCCTGCTGGTCGCGGCCGGTGCCGTGACCGACGAGTACGTGGCCTCCATGCACGAGCGCGAGGAGTCGGTGTCCACCTTCATGGGCAACGGCCTCGCCATCCCGCACGGCACCAACCAGGCCAAGGACAGCATCCGCTCCTCGGCCCTGTCGGTCGTGAAGTACCCGGAGGGCCTGGACTGGAACGGCAAGCCCGTCACCTGGGTGATCGGCATCGCCGGCAAGGACAACGAGCACCTCGCGATCCTCTCCCGGGTCGCGAAGATCTTCGGCAACAAGGCGAAGGTGCGGCAGCTGGACGAGGCGAGGACCGCGGACGAAGTGCTCGACCTGCTGGGGAAGGTGAACGACTGATGAAGTGCGTGCACTTCGGGGCGGGCAACATCGGCCGGGGCTTCGTCGGCCTGCTCATGCACCGCTCGGGCTACGAGGTCGTGTTCGCCGACGTGGCGGCCCCGCTGATCGACGCGCTGGCGACGACCCCCAGCTACACCGTGCACGAGGTCGGCGCCGGGTCCCGGGACACGGTCGTCGAGGGGTACCGGGCGGTCAACTCGGCGTCCGACCCGGAGGCCGTCGTCGCGGAGATCGCCTCGGCGGGCGTGGTCACCACGGCCGTGGGCGCGCACATCCTCAAGTTCGTGGCGCCGCTCGTGGCCCGGGGCATCGCGGCGCGTCCGGACGGCGCCGACCCTGTGGCGGTCATGGCGTGCGAGAACGCCCTGTCCGCCACGGAACTGCTCGCCGAGGCGGTCCGCGCCGACTACCCGGGCGGGGACCTCGACCGGCGGGCGGTGTTCGCCAACACGGCCGTCGACCGGATCGTGCCCCAGCAGGACGGCGGCGGTCTCGACGTGGTCGTGGAGCAGTTCCACGAGTGGGTCATCGACCGGACCCCGTTCGCGGGGAGCGAGCCCGCCATCGACGGGGCGACGTACGTCGACGACCTCGTGCCCTACATCGAGCGGAAGCTGTTCACGGTCAACACCGGCCACGCCGCGTGCGCGTACTTCGGCTACCGCGCCGGCCGGCACCGCATCGCGGAGGCGATCGCCGACCCCGGGATCCGGGAACGTGTCGCCGCGGCGCTCGCGGAGACGCAGGCGCTGCTCGTCGCCAAGCACGGCTTCGACGAGCAGGAGCACGGCCGGTACGTCGCGAAGATCCTCGACCGCTTCGCCAACGAGCACCTCCCGGACACCGTCGAGCGCGTCGGCCGCGCCCCGCTGCGCAAGCTCGGCCGGCACGAGCGGTTCGTGGGCCCGGCCGCAGAGCTGGCGGAGCGGGGCCTCGGCACCGACGGGCTGCAGGCCGCCATGGCGGCGGCCCTGCGCTTCGACCCGGCCGACGACCCGGAGGCCGTCCGGCTGAGCGAGCTCCTCGACACGCGGGCCCCGGCCGACGCCGTCCGGGAGATCACGGGGCTGAGCGCCGAGCACCCCCTCTTCCCGCCGCTCGAGGCGCTGGTGGCGGACGCCGTCCGGGACCGCCGGGGCTGACCGGAGGGCCCACGGAAGAGCCCACAGGCGGGCCGGCTCGTGTCCCCAGAAGAGGCAGGAACACGGCCCGCCCCGCCGGGTCCGGCACGCCCGGACGGGCAGGATCCATGCGGTACTGTGAAGCGCATGTGTGGAATTGTTGGATATGTGGGCCCCTCCTCCCAGCGGACGGACGAGCGCGGCACCGGCTCCGGGCACGACGCCCTGGACGTCCTCGTCGAGGGCCTGCGGCGCCTCGAGTACCGCGGCTACGACTCCGCGGGCGTGGCCGTGGTCTCGGACGGCACCGTCGGCTTCCGCAAGAAGGCAGGCAAGCTGCTGAACCTCGAGCAGGAGCTGCGCGACAGCCCGCTGCCCCGCTCCACCACCGGCATCGGGCACACCCGCTGGGCCACCCACGGCGGACCGTCGGACGTCAACGCCCACCCGCACGTCGTCGACGGCGGCCGGCTCGCCGTGATCCACAACGGCATCATCGAGAACTTCGCCGAGATCAAGCGCGAGCTCGTCGAGAAGGGCCACGAGTTCCGCTCGGAGACCGACACCGAGGTCGCCGCCGTGCTCCTGGCCGACACCTACAACGACCTCGGCGACCAGGACCTCACGGCGGCCATGCAGGTCGCGTGCCGCCGGCTGGAGGGGGCGTTCACGCTCCTCGCCGTGCACGTCGACCACCCCGGGCGCGTGGTCGCGGCCCGGCGCAACTCCCCGCTGGTGCTCGGCCTGGGCGAGGGCGAGAACTTCCTCGGCTCCGACGTCTCCGGCTTCATCGACTACACCCGTGACGCCGTGGAGCTGGGCCAGGACCAGGTCGTGTCCATCACGGCCGACGACTACGAGATCACCGACTTCCACGGCAACCGCGCCGACGGCAAGCCCTTCCGGGTGCTGTGGGACGCCGCCGCCGCCGAGAAGGGCGGCTTCCCGTCCTTCATGGAGAAGGAGATCAACGAGCAGCCCGCCGCCGTGGAGCAGACCCTCATGGGCCGCACCGACCCGGACGGGAACCTGGTCCTCGACGAGCTCAAGATCGACGAGGCGGTGCTCCGTGCCGTGGACAAGATCGTCGTCGTCGCCTGCGGAACGGCCGCCTACGCGGGGCAGGTCGCCCGCTACGCGATCGAGCACTGGTGCCGGATCCCCACCGAGGTCGAGCTGGCCCACGAGTTCCGCTACCGCGACCCGATCGTCAACGAGCGGACCCTGGTCGTCGCCCTGTCCCAGTCCGGCGAGACCATGGACACCCTCATGGCGGTCCGCCACGCCCAGGAGCAGGGGGCCAAGGTCGTGGCGATCTGCAACACCAACGGCTCCACGATCCCGCGCGAGGCCGACGCCGCGCTGTACACCCACGCCGGCCCCGAGATCGCCGTCGCCTCGACCAAGGCGTTCCTGGCCCAGATCACCGCCGCCTACCTCCTGGGGCTCTACCTGGCCCAGCTGCGCGGCAACAAGTACAAGGACGAGATCGGGCAGATCCTCGCCGAGCTCGAGGCCATGCCCGCGAAGATCCAGCAGGTCATCGACGCGCAGGCCGGGGTCAAGGAGCTCGCGCAGTCGATGAAGGACGCCTCCTCGGTGCTCTTCCTGGGCCGCCACGTCGGCTTCCCGGTGGCCCTCGAAGGAGCGCTCAAGCTCAAGGAGATCGCCTACATCCACGCCGAGGGCTTCGCCGCCGGCGAGCTCAAGCACGGGCCCATCGCCCTCATCGAGGAGGGCCAGCCGGTGTTCGTCATCGTCCCCTCCCCGCGCGGGCGGGACTCGCTGCACGCGAAGGTGGTCTCCAACATCCAGGAGATCCGCGCCCGCGGGGCCGTGACCATCGTCATCGCGGAGGAGGGGGACGAGGCCGTCGCCGACTACGCCAACCACATCTTCCGCGTGCCGCAGTCCCCGGTGCTGCTCCAGCCGCTGCTGACCACCGTCCCGCTGCAGATCTTCGCGTGCGAGCTGGCCACGGCGAAGGGCTACGACGTCGACCAGCCCCGCAACCTCGCGAAGTCCGTCACCGTCGAGTAGTCCGTCTCCGCCCCACCGCCGGCCCGCCGCCCCGGATCCTCCCGGGCGGCGGGCCGGCGGTCGTTAGGCTGGGGACCATGATCATCGGCACCGGCATCGACGTGGTGGACATCGCCCGCTTCGAGGAGCAGATCGCCCGCACCCCCGGCCTCGTGGCCCGGCTGTTCACGCCGCTCGAGCGGGACCTGCACGTGCGATCGCTCGCGGCGCGCTTCGCCGCCAAGGAGGCGGCGGCGAAGGCGCTCAAGGCCCCGCCCGGGATGATCTGGCAGCACTGCTGGATCGAGAAGGACCCCTCCGGGGCGCCGCAGCTGTGCACCGAGGGGACGGTGGCGGAGGAGGCGCGCCGGCAGGGCATCGACCGGTGGCACCTCACCATGACGCACGACGGGGGGATCGCCATGGCCATGGTCATCGCCGAGCGCACCGGGGCCGGGGGGCCGGCGTGATCACCGCCTGGACCGGCGCGCAGGTGCGCGCCGCCGAGACGCCCTTCCTCGACCGGGGGGAGGGTCCCGCGCTGATGCGGCGCGCCGCCCACGGCCTGGCCCTGGTCTGCGCGGAGCGCCTGCGCGAGCGCCGGGACCGGGTCTCCGGGGCGCGCGTGGTGGTGCTCGCCGGGACCGGCAACAACGGCGGGGACGGGCTGTGGGCGGGGTCGGAGCTGGCGCGCCGCGGCGCCTCCGTGCTCGCGGTGGCGGTCGGCGACCGGCTGCACCCCGACGGCGCCGCGGCGCTCGAGGCCGCGGGGGGACGGGTGCTGCACGCCGGGGACGGCGGTCCCGCCGTCGGGCCGGCGGCCGAGCACGTGCTCCGCGCCGACCTCGTGCTCGACGCCGTGCTGGGCACCGGCGCCCGGGGCGGGCTGCGCGGGCCGGCGGCCGTGCTCGTCCGCTCGGTCCTGGACCGGTGGCCCGGGAGCGGGGGGCCCGCGGTCGTGGCGTGCGACGTCCCCTCGGGCGTCTGCGCGGACACGGGCGCGGTGGCCGGACCGGTCCTGCCCGCGGACGTCACCGTCACGTTCGCCGGGGCCAAGGCCGGGCTCCTCCTGCCGCCGGGGGACCGCTGGTGCGGCGAGGTGCGGACCGTGGCCCTGGGGATCGAGCACGCCCTGCCCGCGCCCGCGCTGCGTCGGCTGGAGCCCGGCGACGTCGCGGCGCTGTGGCCGCGGCCGGGGGCGGCCTCCCACAAGTACTCCCGGGGCGTGGTGGGCGTCGTGGCCGGCTCCCCGACCTACCCCGGGGCCGCGCTGATGTGCACCCGCGCCGCCGTGGACGCCGGCGCCGGCATGGTCCGCCACCTCGGCGACGCGGCCACCCGCTCCCTCGTGTGCCTGACCAGCCCCGAGGTGGTCGCCTCCGAGGACCACCCCGACGACGTCCACGTCCAGGCGTGGGTCGTGGGCCCCGGCGCCGTGGGCGACGCCGCCCAGGAGTCCCGGATCGGCGCCGTGCTCGCGGTCGGCACCCCTGCCGTCGTCGACGCCGGAGCGCTCGGCGCGGCGGCCCGGGCGGCCGCTGACGGCGCCCTCGGCCCGGGGAAGGTCCTCACCCCGCACGCCGGGGAGCTCGAGCAGGTGCTCGCCTGGCTCGCCGCCCTCGGCGCCGGCGGAGAGGCCCCGGACCGGGCGGCGATCGAGGCCGAGCCCGCCCGGTGGGCGCGCGCGGCCGCGGAGGCGACCGGCGCCGTCGTCGTCCTCAAGGGCGCCACCACCCTGGTCGCGTCCCCCGACGGGACGCTGCTCTCCCAGGCCGACGGGAGCCCGTGGCTGGCGACCGCCGGCAGCGGGGACACCCTCGCGGGGATCATGGGCACGGCGCTCGCCGGGTGCGCCGAGGACCCCGACGCGTTCGCCGCCGCGGGGGAGTGGGCCCGCGGGGACGCCCGCCGCGCGGTGGCGGCCGCCCTCGCCGTGGCCGTGCACGGCTACGCGTCCCGGCTGGAGGGACTCGGCCCCGTGCCGCCCACGGCGCTGTCCGCGAACGTCCGCGCGGTCCTGCGTCACGGCCGCTGAGACCGTGGTCCCGGCCCCGGCGGACCGCCCCCGGGACGCGGCCGGCTCCGGTCCGGGCTAAGATCGATCCCACTTGCCCCAAAACCCAGCCCGCTGACGGTGACCCCTGCCCGGCGGTACGACAGGAGATCCCCCATGGAAGTCTGGCCAGGTCAGCCCTATCCCCTCGGAGCCACCTTCGACGGGACCGGCACGAACTTCGCCCTCTTCAGCGAGGCCGCCGAGAAGGTCGAGCTGTGCTTGTTCGACGAGGACGGCACCGAGACCCGCATCGACGTCGCCGCGCAGGACAGCTACGTCTGGCACTGCTACCTCCCGACGATCCAGCCCGGGCAGCGCTACGGCTACCGCGTGCACGGACCGTGGAACCCCGCCGAGGGCCAGCGCTTCAACTCCGCCAAGCTGCTGCTCGACCCCTACGCCAAGGCCGTCTCCGGCCAGATCGACTGGGACCAGGCGCTGTTCTCCTACGACTTCGGCGACGAGGACTCGTTCAACGACGAGGACTCGGCCTCCCACATGATGATGGGCGTGGTGATCAACCCGTTCTTCAACTGGGAGGGCGACCGCACCCCCCGCACGCCGTACCACAAGTCGGTGATCTACGAGGCCCACGTCAAGGGGCTCACCCAGCAGCACCCGGAGGTGCCCGAGGAGCAGCGCGGCACCTACGCCGGCGTGGCCCACCCCGTGGTGATCGCGCACCTGAAGAAGCTCGGCGTCACGGCCATCGAGCTCATGCCCGTGCACCAGTTCGTGCAGGACAGCACCCTGCTCGACCAGGGGCTGCGCAACTACTGGGGCTACAACACCATCGGGTTCTTCGCCCCGCACAACGAGTACCACTCCACCAACGACCTCGGCGGTCAGGTCCAGGAGTTCAAGGCCATGGTGCGCGCCCTGCACCAGGCCGACATCGAGGTCATCCTCGACGTGGTGTACAACCACACGGCCGAGGGCAACCACATGGGCCCCACGCTGTCCATGAAGGGCATCGACAACCAGGCCTACTACCGGACGGTGGAGGGCGACCAGAAGTTCTACATGGACTACACGGGCACCGGCAACACCCTCAACGTCCGCCACCCGCACTCCCTGCAGCTCATCATGGACTCCCTGCGCTACTGGGTGACCGAGATGCACGTGGACGGCTTCCGCTTCGACCTCGCCTCCGCGCTGGCCCGCGAGTTCTACGACGTGGACAAGCTGGCCACGTTCTTCGAGCTCGTCCAGCAGGACCCGGTCGTCTCCCAGGTGAAGCTCATCGCGGAGCCGTGGGACGTCGGCCCCGGCGGCTACCAGGTGGGCAACTTCCCGCCCCAGTGGACGGAGTGGAACGGTAAGTACCGGGACACCGTGCGCGACTTCTGGCGCGGGGAGCCCGCGACCCTCGGCGAGTTCGCCTCCCGCATCACGGGCTCGGCGGACCTCTACGAGCACAGCGGCCGCCGTCCGTTCGCGTCGATCAACTTCGTCACCGCCCACGACGGCTTCACGCTGCGGGACCTGGTCTCCTACAACGAGAAGCACAACGAGGCCAACGGCGAGGGCAACAACGACGGCGAGTCCCACAACCGCTCCTGGAACTGCGGCGTGGAGGGCCCCACCGACGACCCCGAGGTGCTCGCCCTGCGCTCCCGCCAGCAGCGCAACTACCTCGCGACACTGCTCCTGTCCCAGGGCACGCCCATGGTGCTGCACGGCGACGAGCTCGGCCGCACGCAGGACGGCAACAACAACACCTACTGCCAGGACAACGAGCTGTCGTGGATCAACTGGGACACCATGGACGGCCCGCTCACCGAGTTCGTCGCCGCCGTGACCCACCTGCGCCACGACCACCCGACGTTCCGGCGCTCGGACTTCTTCGACGGCCGGCCCGTCGAGATGGACGCGGACGACACCGGCCGCCCCATGCCCGACATCGCGTGGCTGAACACGGACGGGGCCCCGCTCAAGCCCGCCGACTGGGGCGAGCCGCTGTCCCGCTCCTTCGGGATGTGGCTCAACGGCAACGGCATCGCCGGCGTGGACATGCGCGGGCGGCCCATCACGGACGTGAACTTCATCGTGTACTTCAACTCCAACCCGGAGCCCGTGAAGTGCAAGCTCCCCCCGGTGCGCTACGGCCGGCAGTGGGAGGAGGTGATCGACACCGCGGGCAAGTACGCCGACGGACAGATCCGCAAGGCCCGCACCGCGATCGTCCTCGAGGGCAAGTCGATGGTCGTGCTGCGCGCCTACGAGGCGCCCGAGGAGGAGCCCGACGCGTCGGTCGCCGCCTCCGTGGCCGCGTACGCGAAGGCGCCGCAGGACCAGTGACCTGACGGCCCCGGCAGGCTGTCGACCCGGACACGGGTCGACAGCCTGCTGGCGTTTCCGGGGCCGGGCCGACAGACTGGTGCGGTGCGCACACCTATCTCGACCTACCGACTCCAGATCACCTCCGACCTGACGCTCGACCGTGCCGCGGGGCTCGTGGACTATCTCCACGACCTCGGCGCCGACTGGGTCTACCTGTCGCCGATCCTCCGGGCCGTCGACGGCTCCGACCACGGCTACGACGTCGCGTCCCCCGCCGAGGTGGACCCCGTCCGCGGCGGTGCCGCCGGGCTCAAGGCCCTCGCCGACGCCGCCCACGCCCGCGGCATGGGCGTGCTGGTGGACATCGTCCCCAACCACCAGGGCGTCGCCGCCCCGGAGCAGAACCCCTGGTGGTGGTCGCTGCTGGCGCAGGGCCAGGAGTCGCCGTACGCGAAGGCCTTCGACGTCGAGTGGGCGGCCGGTGGCGGCAGGGTGCTGATCCCCGTGCTGGGCGACGGCGACGACGAGCTCGCGCAGCTCCGGGTCCAGGACGGCACGCTGCGCTACTACGACAACGTCTACCCGCTGGCCGAGGGCACGTGGGCGGAGGGCGACGACCCGCAGGACGTCCACGACCGGCAGCACTACGAGCTCGTGAACTGGCGCCGCGGCGACGCCGAGCTCAACTACCGCCGCTTCTTCACCGTCGCCACGCTCGCGGGCGTGCGCGTCGAGGACCCGGAGGTCTTCGACGAGTCCCACGCGGAGATCAGGCGCTGGATCGACGAGGGCCTCGTCGACGGTCTGCGCATCGACCACCCCGACGGGCTGCGCGACCCGCGGCAGTACCTCGAGCAGCTGAAGGAGCTCACGGGCGGCGCCTACGTCGTCGTCGAGAAGATCCTCGAGCCCGGCGAGCGGCTGCCGCGCGACTGGGCCACCGCGGGCACCACCGGCTACGACGCCCTCGGCGTGATCGACCGGCTGCTCACCGACCCGGCCGGGGAGTACGCGCTCACGAGCCTGGACGCCCGGCTGCGGAACGGCGAGCCCGTGCACTGGGACGAGATGATCCACGGCACCAAGCGCGCCATGGCCGACGGCGCGCTGCTGGCCGAGGTCCGGCGCCTCGCCCGCCTCGTGCCCGAGGACGCCGGCCTGGAGCAGGCCGTCGCGGAGGACGGGCTGGCGGAGATCCTCGCGAACTTCCCGGTCTACCGCAGCTACCTGCCCGAGGGCGCCGAGCACCTGCGGGCGGCCCTCGAGGCGGCCCGGGAGCAGCGCCCGGACCTCTCCGGCGCGCTCGGGATCCTCGGCGGGCTGCTCGGGGTCGACGCGACGGACGAGGCCGAGCTCGGGGAGCTCGCCCGCCGCTTCCAGCAGACCTCCGGGATGGTCATGGCCAAGGGCGTCGAGGACACCGCGTTCTACCGCTTCCCCCGCCTGACGTCGCTGACCGAGGTCGGCGGCGACCCGTCGCACTTCGCCGTGACCCCCGAGGAGGCGCACGCCGAGCTCGCCCGGCGGGCCGCCGAGGAGCCTCTGGCGATGACGACGCTGTCCACGCACGACACCAAGCGCTCCGAGGCGGTGCGGGCACGGATCACCGTGCTCGCCGAGGCCGGGGAGCAGTGGGCCGGCGTGGTCGGCACCGTCAAGAAGCTCGCCGAGCAGGCCGGGGCCCCGGTGGGCGACGGCCCGCTCGTGAACCTCGTGCTCCAGGCCGTGGTGGGCGCCTGGCCCATCTCCCAGGACCGCGTGCTGGACTACGCCCTCAAGGCCGCCCGCGAGGCCGGCAACTCCACCGCCTGGGTCGACGGGGACGCCGGGTTCGAGCAGCGGCTCACCCGGTTCGTCGAGCTCGTCCACCACGACCCGCAGATGCGGGCCGTGGTCGAGGGCTTCGCCGCGCACGTCACCCCGGCCGGCTGGGCGAACGGGCTCGCCGCCAAGCTCGTCCAGCTCACGATGCCCGGCGTCCCGGACGTCTACCAGGGCTCCGAGCTGTGGGCCGAGTCCCTCGTGGACCCCGACAACCGCCGTCCCGTCGACTTCCAGGACCGGGCCGCCCGGCTGGCGCGCCTGGACACCCCCGTGGGCGGCACCGTGGACGGGATCCCCGCCGTGGGACCGGACGGCGCCGCCAAGCTGCTCGTCACCAGCCGCGCCCTGCGGCTGCGCCGGGACCGTCCCGAGCTGTTCACCGGCTACACCCCGCTGACCGCGTCCGGGCCCCTGGCCGGGCAGGTGTTCGCGTTCGACCGCGGCGGCGCCGTGACCGTGGCCACCCGCCTGCCCCTCGGCCTCGCGGCCGCGGGCGGCTTCGACGGCGAGACCCTCGAGCTGCCCGCGGGCGACTACGAGGACGTGCTGACCCGCCGTCTGCACACGGGCACCGTGGCGCTGTCCCGGCTGCTGGCCGACTACCCCGTGGCGCTGCTGCGCCGGAAGGACTCCTGACCTCCATGAACACCCGTGAGCACCTGAACCGCTTCGACGTCTGGGCCCCGCACGCCAGGACGGTGACCGTGCGGATCGAGGGCGACGACCACGACATGATCCCCGCCGCGGACCTGCCCGAGGACTCCCCGGCGGGCACCGCGGCGCGCCGCGACGGCTGGTGGACCCTGCCCGACGGCGCTGAGGTGCCCGAGGGCACCGTGCGCTACGGCTACCTCCTGGGCAAGACCTTCGACGAGGGCACGGGGCAGGAGCGCTCCCAGGTCTCCGAGGTCCTGCCGGACCCGCGCTCCCGCCGCCAGCCCCAGGGCGTGCACGACCTCTCCTGCACGTTCGAGCCGTCCGCGCACCGGTGGGGGGACGCCGCGTGGACCGGGCGCACCCTCGCCGGGTCGGTGATCTACGAGCTGCACCCCGGCACGTTCACCGCGGAAGGCACCCTCGACTCGGCGGTCGAGCGCCTCGACCACCTCGTCGAGCTCGACGTGGACTTCGTGGAGCTGCTGCCCGTCAACGGGTTCAACGGCGAGCACAACTGGGGCTACGACGGTGTCCTCTGGTACACCGTGGACGAGTCCTACGGCGGGCCCGCCGCCTACCAGCGCTTCGTGGACGCGTGCCACCAGCGCGGGATCGGCGTGATCCAGGACGTGGTCTACAACCACCTGGGCCCGTCCGGGAACTACCTGCCCCTGTTCGCCGACTACTTCAAGCCGGGTTCCAGCACCTGGGGCGACCTCATCAACCTCGACGGCTGGGGCTCGGACGGGGTCCGGGACTACATCCTGGACAACGTCGAGATGTGGCTGCGCGACTACCACGTGGACGGGTTCCGCCTCGACGCCGTGCACGCCCTGCAGGACCACCGGGCCGTGCACATCCTCGAGGAGATCGCCGAGCTCGTGGAGCGCGTGGGCGTGGAGACCGGCAAGCCCCTGTTCACCGTCGCGGAGTCCGACCTCAACGACCACCGGATGATCACGCCGACCACGGCCCACGGCCTCGGCATGACCGGGCAGTGGCTCGACGACTTCCACCACGCCGCCCACGTGGCGCTCACCGGGGAGACCCAGGGCTACTACGCCGACTTCGCCGCCCTCGGGACCCTCGACAAGGTGATGCGGGACGCGTTCTACCACGACGGCACCATGTCGGTCTTCCGCGGCCGCCACCACGGCCGGCCGGTCGACAAGCAGCGGGTGCGCCCGTGGCAGTTCGTCACGTGCATCCAGAACCACGACCAGATCGGCAACCGCGCCGCGGGGGACCGGATCAGCGCGAGCCTCACGACCGACCAGCTCGTGCTGGGCGCCGCCGTGCTGCTCACCCAGCCGTTCACCCCCATGCTGTTCATGGGGGAGGAGTGGGGCGCGTCCACCCCGTGGCAGTTCTTCACCGCCCACCCCGAGCCCGAGCTCGGGGAGGCCGTGGCGAAGGGCCGCAAGGCGGAGTTCGCGTCCATGGGCTGGGACGAGGACACGGTCCCGGACCCGCAGGCCCCCAGCACGTTCACGGACTCGAAGCTCGACTGGGACGAGCTCGCCCGGGACGACCACGCCCGGGTGCTGACCGCCTACCGCGAGCTCATCGCGCTGCGGCGCGCCGTGCCCGAGCTCACCGACCCGCGCTTCGCCACGATCGGCACCGACCTCGACGAGGACGCCCGCTGGTTCGTGCTGCGCCGGTCCACGGCCCCGGGCTCCGCCCACGGGGTCGCGGTGCTGCTGAACTTCGGCGCCGAGCCCGCGCGGGTCCCGTTCCCCGGCCGCCAGGACGCCGAGGTGCTCTTCCGCTCCGGCGAGGTGTCGCTGACCGCGGGGACCGGCGGCGGCGTCGCCGCGCTGCCCGCCCACGGCGCCGCCGTGGTGCGCTACTGAGCCAGCACCACCGTCCCTCGAACGACCTCCCCGATCCCCGAAAGGCCGCCGTGCGCACCTACGGACCCGACGTCCCCTACCTCCCGGCCGACGACCGGTACGAGACCATGCCGTACCGCCGAGTGGGCGAGTCCGGGCTCAAGCTGCCCGTGATCTCGCTCGGGCTGTGGCACAACTTCGGCGACGACAAGCCGCTGGACACCCAGCGCGCCACGCTGCGCCGGGCCTTCGACCTCGGCGTGACCCACTTCGACCTCGCCAACAACTACGGCCCCCCGGCCGGCGCCGCGGAGCTGAACTTCGGGCGGATCCTGGCGCAGGATCTCGCGCCGTACCGGGACGAGCTCGTCATCTCCTCGAAGGCCGGCTGGACCATGGGGCCGGGCCCGTACCACTTCGGCGGCTCCCGGAAGTACCTGGTGTCCTCCCTGGACCAGTCCCTGCAGCGGATGGGCCTGGACCACGTGGACATCTTCTACCACCACCGCCCGGACCCGGACACCCCGCTCGAGGAGACCATGCGGGCCCTCGACCACATCGTGCGCTCCGGGCGGGCCCTGTACGTGGGGATCTCCTCCTACAACGCCGAGCTGACCCTGCGCGCCCAGCAGATCATGCGGGAGCTCGGCACGCCGCTGCTGATCCACCAGCCGTCCTACTCGCTGCTCAACCGGTGGATCGAGTCCCCCGGCCCCTCGGGGACCTCCCTGCTGGGCGCCCTGACGGAGGCGGGGATGGGCTCGATCGTGTTCTCCCCCCTGGCCCAGGGCATGCTCACGGACCGGTACCTGGAGGGGGTCCCGGAGGACTCCCGGGCCGCGGCGGAGAAGTCGCTGAACCCCGAGTGGCTGACCGACACGACCCTGGAGAAGGTCCGCGGGCTGCACGACATCGCCGCCGCGCGCGGGCAGAGCCTGGCCCAGATGGCGATCGCCTGGGTGCTGCGCGAGCAGGCGGACGGTCAGGTCAGCACCGCGCTCGTGGGGGCCTCCTCGCCGCAGCAGCTCGAGGACAGCGTGGGCGCCGTGCACCGCCTCTCCTTCACGCCGGAGGAGCTGGACGCGATCGACCGGCTGGCCACGGACTCCGACATCAACATCTGGGCGGGCGCCCGCGACTCCAAGACCGCGTGAGCGGCGGGACCCGGTAGCCGTGGAGGCCTCGCAGTACCTCGCCCTGCTCGGGCTGTGGATCGCCGGGATCGTCGCCCCCGGCCCGGACGTCCTGGTGATCCTGCGCAACGCGTCGCTGGGCTCCCGGGCGGCCGGCGTGCTCACCGCGGTGGGTGTGATGACCGGCAACCTGGTGTGGATCACGCTCTCCCTCACGGGGGTGACCGTCCTGATCGGCCAGGCGGACCCGCTCCAGCGGATCATCCAGGTGGCCGGGGCGCTGTTCCTCGGCTGGCTGGGGGTGAGCGGGATCCGGGCGGGACTCGCCGCGCGGACCGTGCCGGACCGGGTGCCGAGCCCGGCGGGCGGCGGACCCGGGAGCGTCCCGGGGGAGCCGCAGGCCCCGCCCGGGCGCACCGTCACCCCCGGACGGGCCTTCGTGCTCGGGCTCGTGACGAACCTCTCCAACGCGAAGGCCATCATCTTCTTCGTGGCGCTGTTCGCCAACGTGGTCCCGGCGGGCGCGCTGTGGTGGGAGACGGCCCTGGTCTTCGCGCTGCTCGTGGCGGTGGGCCTCGCCTGGTTCACCGCGGTCGCGTGGGTCGGCTCGGTCGAGCGGCTGGCCGCGGGCTTCCGGCGGCACGGCGCCGCCGTGGAGCTCGCCGCCGGCGTGCTGTTCCTCGTGCTCGCCCTCGGTCTGCTGCTCAGCGCGCTGTGAGCCCGCCGGCCGTCCGCCGGAACGGGCCCGCCCCCGGCGGGCACTAGACTGGAGCGCTGGGTCCTGCCCGGCCGGGCGCCGGGCGCCCGTGCGGGAGTCCGCCCGGCGTGCGCCGGGGACGGGACCCAGACGACCAGACAAAGGAGTCCCGTGTCCCACCATCCCATTCGTGTGGCCGTTGCCGGTGTCGGCAACTGCGCCTCCTCGCTGATCCAGGGCGTGCACTTCTACGCCGACGCCGACCCGGCCGCCACCGTGCCGGGTCTGATGCACGTGGTCTTCGGTGACTACCACGTGGGCGATCTCGAGTTCGTGGCCGCCTTCGACGTCGACGCCGACAAGGTCGGGCTCGACCTGTGCGAGGCGATCGGCGCCTCGCAGAACAACACCCTGGTCTTCGCCTCGGTGCCGCACACCGGGGTCACCGTGCAGCGCGGGCCGACCCTGGACGGGCTGGGGTCCTACTACCGGGAGGTGGTCCAGGAGTCCGCGGCGGAGCCGGTGGACGTGGTCCAGGCCCTGAAGGACGCGCAGGCCGAGGTGCTGGTGTCGTATCTGCCGGTGGGCTCGGAGGAGGCCGACCGGTTCTACGCCCAGGCCGCCCTGGAGGCCGGGGTGGCGTTCGTCAACGCGCTGCCGGTGTTCATCGCCTCCGATGAGCAGTGGGCGGAGAAGTTCACCGCCGCCGGGGTGCCGATCGTGGGCGATGACATCAAGTCCCAGATCGGGGCGACGATCACCCACCGGGTGCTGGC